>NZ_JBAKFF010000001.1:1266666-1900000 GCF_040838345.1 Spiribacter sp. 1M189
CCGCGCGGTGGTCAATGACCAGCGCCCAGTCGTAGAGGCCCACCGCCATCTCCGGCATGCCGGCATCCGCCGGGGTCTGGCCCTGCAGGCGCCGGCCGAGCTCGTAGCCGAAATAGCCGATGGCCCCGCCGGCGAAGGGCGCCATGCCCGCCGGGCCGTCGCCCAGGTGGGCGTCAAGCAAAGAGAGCGGATCCCCGGTGCCCAGATCGCCTGCCGCCTCCGGCATCACCGCATCGGTTGCCTCGACACCGCCCGGTATCCAGCGCGTACGCCCGGCGCGGCTCACGAGCTGGCCCCGGGGGGCGGCACTCATGATGCTGTAGCGCCCGCCGGCCGCCCCGTCCAGCCACACCGGCGCCGGCATGCGCTCGCGCAGTGCCGCGAAGGTCGCGACCGGATCGTCGGGGAGTGGAAGCGGGATTTCGGCCATGTGCCCTGCCTGACCCGTCTGTGCGTGTTTTCCCGGCATGCTAATCTGCCATCTCCGGAAAGACTATCATTGCTTCTTCTAAGAGGGGGATCATGGCAGGGCATAGCAAGTGGGCCAACATCCAGCACCGCAAGAAGGCCCAGGACGCCAAGCGTGGCAAGATCTTCACCAAGATGATCCGCGAGATCACCGTCGCGGCCCGTCAGGGCGGGGATGACCCCGACGCCAACCCGCGCCTGCGTCTCGCCGTCGACCGCGCGCTCGCGGTGAACATGCCCAAGGACAAGATCGAGAAGGCCGCCGCCCGCGGCGCCGGCAATGACGACAGCGTGGCCTACGAGGAGGCCCGCTTCGAGGGCTACGGCCCCGGCGGCATCGCCATCATGGCCGACTGCATGACCGATAACCGCAACCGCACTGTGAGCGACATCCGCCACGCCTTCAACAAGCACGGCGGCAACCTCGGCACGGACGGCTGCGTGGCGTTCATGTTCCAGCAGCGCGGGGTGATGATCTTCCCACCCGAGACCGACGAGGACAGCCTCATGGAGGCCGCCCTGGAGGCCGGCGCCGAGGATGTCATCAGCAACGAGGACGGTTCGTTCGAAGTGCTCACCGCCCCGGAGGAGTTCACCCAGGTGCGCGACACGCTGGTGGCGGCGGGCTTCGAGCCGGCCGACGCCGAGGTGACCATGCGCCCGGAGAACACCACCGGTCTCGATGATGAGGAAGCCGGCAAGGCCGCGCGACTGATCGAACGGCTCGAGGATCTGGACGACGTCCAGCACGTCTACACCAACGCGGACATCCAGGCCGCCGCCTTCGAGGACGCCTGAGTCGGCATGCCGGGGGCAGGCGCTGAACGCCGGGTGCTGGGCATCGATCCGGGCTCGGTGCGCACCGGCTTTGGCATCATCGCCGTCGAGGGCAGCCAGACGCGCTATATCGCAAGCGGCGTCATCCAGGCCGGCACCGGGGCCTTCGCCGAGCGTCTGCACATCATCTTCCGCGGCCTCGCCGAGGTGATCGCCGAACATGCCCCCGGCGAGAGCGCGGTGGAAGAGGTCTTCGTCAATCGCAACGTGCAGTCCGCGCTCAAGCTCGGCCAGGCGCGGGGTGCCGCCATCTGTGCCTGCGCGAGCGCCGGGCTTGCCGTACACGAGTACAGCGCCCGGGCCGTCAAGCAGGCGCTGGTGGGGCGCGGCGGCGCGGACAAGGACCAGGTCGGCTACATGGTGCGCGCCATCCTGGCGCTGAAGGGGGCCGTGCGCGAGGACGCCGCCGATGCCCTCGCCGTCGCCCTCACCCATGTCCAGCAGGACCGATTCTCCGCCCGCCTCGCCGGGCAGCGCTAACCACGAGAGGCCGCCACCATGATCGGGCGTATCGCCGGAACCCTGCTCGAGAAACAACCGCCGCTGGTCCTGGTGGACGTGGGCGGGGTCGGCTACGAGCTCGAGGCCCCCATGTCCACCGTCTATCAGCTCCCCGCCACCGGCGAGGCGGTCACGCTGCGGGTCCACCAGGGCCTGCGCGACGAGGTCCCGGTGCTCTACGGCTTTCTCACCGAGGGCGAGCGCGGGCTCTTTAGGGCGCTGATACGGGTCAATGGCGTGGGCCCGAAAATGGCGCTCGCCATCCTCTCAGGCATCAGTGCCGAGGAATTCCGCCGCTGCGTCGAGCAGAAGGACACCGCCACCCTCACCCGGCTGCCCGGCATCGGCAAGAAGATCGCCGAGCGGCTGACCCTGGAGATGCAGGACCGGCTGGAGAGCCTCGGCGGCGGCATCGCAGCGACACCCGGCCCCGCCGGCATGGCCGCGGCCGCCGCGGTGCCCGACGACCCCATGGCCGAGGCGAGCGCCGCGCTGGTGGCGCTCGGCTACAAGCCCGCCGAGGCGCAGCGTCTGCTGAAGGGCCTTGAGGGTGATCACAGCGAACAGCTCATCCGCGCCGCCCTGCAAAAGGCGGTACGCTAGCGGCACGGATTAAGGCGAGAGGCAATGATCGACAACGACCGCATTATCGCCGGCACCGCCGCACCCGATGACGAGGCCGTGGACCGTGCCATCCGCCCGCGACGGCTCACCGACTACATCGGCCAGCAGGCGGTGCGCGAGCAGCTCGAGATCTTCATCGGCGCGGCCCGTGGCCGGGCCGAGGCGCTGGATCATGTGCTGGTGTTCGGCCCGCCCGGGCTCGGCAAGACCACGCTCGCGCACATCATCGCCCAGGAGCTCGGCGTGAACCTGCGCCAGACCTCGGGTCCGGTCATCGACCGACCGGGCGATCTGGCCGCACTGCTCACCAACCTCGAGCCGGGGGACGTGCTCTTCGTCGATGAGATCCACCGCCTCTCCGCGGTGGTCGAGGAAGTGCTCTACCCGGCGATGGAAGACCAGCAGATCGACATCGTGGTGGGCGAAGGCCCGGCGGCGCGCTCCATCAAGCTCGACCTGCCGCCCTTCACCCTGGTCGGCGCCACCACCCGCGCGGGGCTGCTCACCTCACCCCTGCGCGATCGCTTCGGCATCGTCCAGCGCCTCGAGTACTACTCGGTGGCGGAGCTCACCACCATCGTCAACCGCTCGGCCGGGCTGCTGGCCCTTGCCATCGACGAGGCGGGCGCCGGCGAGATCGCCCGCCGGGCCCGGGGCACGCCGCGCATCGCCAACCGGCTGCTGCGCCGGGTGCGCGACTATGCCGAGGTGCGGGCCGACGGGCATATCAACCGCGAGGTCGCTGCGGCGGCCATGGACATGCTCAAGGTCGATGACAACGGCTTTGATACCCAGGACCGACGCCTGCTGCTCGCCATCGTCGAGAAATTCGACGGCGGACCCGTGGGCGTGGAGAGCCTCGCGGCGGCCATCGGCGAGGAGCGCGGCACCATCGAGGATGTCATCGAGCCCTATCTCATCCAGCAGGGCTTTCTGCACCGCACGCCCCGGGGCCGCATGGCCACGCGCAGCGCCTATGCCCACCTTGGCGTAGCGCCACCGCCACGTATCGAGGACCCCACCGGCGAGCTCTTCGGCAGCGGCTGAGCGGTTGCGCACCTCAGGCCGGCCCGTTAGTGTTCTCTCTCACCGATCCGGCCCATCTGCACGGGATGGCTGGTATTTTCTGACCTGAAGGTGGCCGATGTCCGTTGATCTCTCCGTAACGCATCTGATCCTGGAGGCAAGCCTTGTCGTCCAGCTCGTGATGCTCATCCTGCTGGCGGCCTCGGTCGGCTCATGGGCCGTGATTTTCCGCAAGCTCCGGCAGCTCAGGCGCGCCCGCGACGGGGCCACCCGGTTCGAGGACAACTTCTGGTCCGGCGGCAACCTCACCGAGATCTACACCCGCTCGGAGCAGCCGGATATCGAGTCCGGCGGCATGGAGCGGATCTTCCGCGCGGGGTTCCGGGAGTTCAATCGCATGCGCAGGCAGAGCGCCGACCCCGACCCCACCATGGAAGGCGCGCAGCGGGCCATGCGCGTCGCGCTGAACCGAGAGATCGACCAGCTCGAGCAGTACGTTCCCTTCCTCGCCACGGTGGGCTCCACCAGTCCGTACATCGGGCTGTTCGGCACGGTCTGGGGCATCATGAATTCCTTCCTCGCGCTGGGCGCGATGCAGCAGGCGACCCTCGCCACAGTGGCACCGGGCATTGCCGAGGCGCTCATCGCTACGGCCCTCGGCCTGTTCGCCGCCATTCCCGCGGTCATCGCCTATAACCGCTTCTCCAACCAGTCCGAGCGCATGACCACCCGCTACGAGATGTTCATCGAGGAGTTCACCAGCATTCTGCAGCGACACCTGCATGGCCGCGCCGCCGGCGGGGCCAGCGCCGGTAGCGCCGCGGCCGGCGCAACGGGTGCGCACGCCGCCGGTGCGGGCGACGGCGATCCGGGAGCCACGCGCCCGTGAGCGTGAACGCCCCGCTGCGCCGCCGCAGCCGACGCCGCCCGATGGCGGAGATCAACGTCGTGCCCTACATCGACGTCATGCTGGTGCTGCTGGTCATCTTCATGGTCACCGCCCCGCTGCTCTACCAGGGCGTGGAGATCGACCTGCCGCAGTCCACCGCCGAGCCCATGCCACCCCAGGAGCAGGAGCCGGTGATCGTGGAGGTGGACCGGGACGGACGCTTTTACCTGAGCATCGGCGCACAGGCCGATGACGAGCCGGTCAGCGCCGAGGAGGTGGTGGTGAACGTCACCGCGGTCATGCGCGCCCAGCCCGATACCCCAGTCTTCGTGCGCGGCGATGGCGAAGTGGCCTACGCCCGGGTGATCGATGTCATGACCGCGCTGCAGGATGCCGGCGTACCCCAGGTGGGGCTGATGACCCAGCCCCCGGCCAGCGGTGGATGATGCGACTGGGCCGATCCGGAAGCGATGACGAGGCGCGCCCGGCGCACACCGGCGGCTTTCTTCGAGGCGGCGGCGCCGGCCGGGATATCGGTCTCTCGGTGGCGGCCCATGCCCTGCTGTTCGGGCTCTTCGCCCTGAGCTTCACCTTTGGCAGCGTCACCGACCAGGCCCGCCCCGGCACGGAGCAGGCCGTGCAGGCCGTGGCGGTGGACGAGGCCGAAGTCGAGGCGGCCATCGAGGCGCTGGAGGATCAGCAGCAGGCCGCGCAGCGCGAACGCCAGGAAGAACTCGAGCGGCTCGAGGCCGAGCGCGAGGCCGAGGCGGAACGCCTGGCCGCCGAGCGTGAGGCCGCCCAGGCGGCTGAAGAGGCCCGCCGTCAGGCCGAGGCCGAGGCACAGCGCCAACGCGAGGCGGCGGAACAGGCACGGCGCGAGGCCGAGGCGGCCGAGCAGGCCCGTCGCGAAGCGGAGGCACAGGCGCAGCGGGAAGCCGAGGAGCAGGCCCGGCGTGAGGCCGAGGAACAGGCTCGCCGCGAGGCCGAGGAAGAGGCGCGTCGTGAGGCCGAAGAGCAGGCCCGGCGCGAGGCCGAAGAGCAGGCGCAGCGGGAAGCGGAGGAACAGGCCCGTCGTGAGGCGGAGGAACGCGCCCGTCGCGAGGCCGAGGCGCAGGCGCGTGCCGAGGCCGAGGCGCAGGCCCGTCGTGTGGCCGAGGCCCGGGGCACCTTCGACGCCGCCATCCGGCAGAAAGTCGAGCGGGCCTGGAATCGTCCGGCGGGTATTCCCGAGGGACTGAGCTGTGTGGTCGCCGTACGTCTGGGCCCCGGCGGGACGGTGCTCTCCGCCCAGGTCGTGCGCAGCAGTGGCAACGCGGCCTTCGATCGCTCCGCCGAGACGGCCGTCCGCCGCGCCGACCCCCTGCCCATGCCCGACGAGCCCGCCCTCGCGGCGCCCTATCGTCAGGGCGTGGAACTGATCTTTGCGCCGGATGAGTAACGGTGCCGGGAGGCGCTGCGCCGTCACAGGGAGGAGAAGACATCCTGTCCGACGATTGGCGTGAACACGCCCACGACACACGGGCAATACACATGCCCGGCGCACACTCAAATGACACACGTTCATACACCGAAATCGTGTGCAGCCGGCGCGGAGAGGGGTACCAAAACCGACTGGGCGCCGCGCACCGACACGTCAATGTCCGGTAGCATGGCTGAACGACACAGGCCGGTCACGACACCAGCGCAGAATGGTCAACCAATCAGTAACCCGGGTTGCTGCAAAACCGGATTGAACGCTATGAGATCACCGACGCATCGCCCCTTCCATCCAGGCCCGCGCCGCTCCGGCGCCGAGCTCGCCAGCACGCTGCTGCTGAGCTTGCTGAGCGCACTGGCCGCGCTGACGGCCCTGGCCACGCTGTCCGCACTGAGCAGTCAGGCCAACGCCCAGGTCCGCATCGAGATCACCGGCGGCGAGGCGGCGGCACTGCCCATCGCGGTGGTCCCGTTCGCCGAGGAAGGCGTCGACCCGGGCATCGATGTTGCCGCGATCATCCGCGCCAATCTCTATCGCAGCGGCCTGTTCGATCCACTGGACCCGGCGAATCACCTCGGCACACCCGCCCGCTTCGAGGATGTGCGCTTTCGCAACTGGCGCGCCCTGGGGGCGGACACGCTGGTGGTCGGCAGCATCGCCCCGCTTGAGGGCGGCAACTACCGCGTGCGCTATGAGCTGCTCGATGTCTACGCCGGCGAGCGCATCGCCGGCCAGCGCTTTCGCGTCACGCCGGCGGGGCTGCGCAACCTCGCCCATACCATCAGCGATCAGATCTTCGAGGCCCTGATTGGCCGGCCCGGCGGTTTCAACACCCGCATCGCCTATATCGAGGAAGTCGGCCCGGTGGACGAGCGCGAGTACCGCCTGGTGGTGGCGGAGGCCGATGGCCACCGACCGCAGACCATCCTCACCTCCGATGAACCACTGATGTCACCGGACTGGTCCCCCGACGGCGAGCGCCTCGCCTATGTCTCCTTCGAGTCCGGCCGCAGTTCGCAGATCTTCGTGCAGAATGTGGCCACCGGTGAGCGGCGCGTGGTGGCGAGCTTCCCGGGGATCAACGGCGCCCCCTCGTGGTCGCCGGACGGCGAGCAACTGGCCATCACCCTCTCCCGAGGCGGCAACCCGGATATCTATCTGATCGACCCCGATGGCGAGGGCAGTGCCCGTCAGCTCACGCGCCATTTCGGCATCGATACCGAACCCACCTGGGCACCCGACGGCGAGTCGATCTATTTCACGTCCAACCGCGGTGGCAGCCCGCAGATCTACCGCATCCCCGTGCGCGGGGGCGATGCCGAGCGCGTGACCTTCGAGGGGCGCTACAACGCGAGCCCCAGCGTCTCGGATGACGGCCGCTTCCTCGCCTTCGTCAATCAGGACGGCGACGGATTCCGCATTGCGGTACAGGATCTCGAGCAGGGGTTCATGCGGGTCCTGACCGAAGGGCCGCTCGATGAGTCACCGAGCTTCTCGAGCAGTGGCAGCATGATCGCCTACACCCGCTCCACCGGCGAAGGCACCGAACTGGCCACCGTCTCGGTGTTCGGCCGGGTCCAGGGCGAGCTCACACGATTTGACAATACCGTGCGCGAGCCGGACTGGGGGCCGCTCTAAGCGGCCTCGACAGGATAAGGGAGTGGGAAAACGCTTTTCGTCCGCCCTTTTTCCGCTTTTAATAGGGACATCGACGCCCGGGTCAGACGATCCATGGCATCGCACCGATCAGGAACAGGAGACGCTTCCATGAAATCAAGCTTCCGCTGGCTGCTGCCCGTGGCCTTCACCGTGGTCATCGCGGGCTGCGCCACCACCGAAGATGACATCAACGACGCCGAAATGGCCGAGATCGATCAGGCCGCCGCGGCCGAAATCGAAGCCGGCGCCGGCGCCTCGGCCTCGGGCGCGCAGGGCACGGCCGGATTCGAGGGTGAGCCGCTGGAAGACCCGGCAAGCCCGCTATCCGACCGCGTCGTCTACTTCGAATATGACAGCGCCGTGCTCACCGACGAGGGCATGGAGCTGATCGAGGCGCACGGCGAGTATCTTGCCGACAATCCCGAGCGGGCCATCCTGGTCGAGGGCCACACCGACGAGCGCGGCTCGCGCGAGTACAACCTCGCCCTTGGCGAGCGCCGGGCGGAGTCGGTCCAGCAGGCATTGCTGATCGCGGGGGCCGATGAGACCCAGGTCGACATCGTGAGCTACGGCGAAGAGAGCCCTGCGGTGAGCGGCAGCACGGAATCGGCCTGGGCGCAGAACCGCCGCGCCGAGCTCGTCTACGAACGCTGAACAAGGCACCCCGGGAGGCTTCATGTCGCGCATCGCCCGTCCCCGTCTGATGGCCGGCGCCGCTCTGGCGCTGGCCGCCACGCTGGCCGCCACCAGCTCACCGGTGCTCGCCCAGACCAATCTGGAGCGACGTGTCGACCGGCTCGAGCAGCGCCTTGAGGGCAGCGCCCTCATGGGCCTGATGAACCAGGCCGAGACCCTGCGACAGGAGGTCAGCACGCTGCGCGGGGAGATCGAGCAACTGCAGCGCCAGATCGATGATCTGCGCGACCAGCAGCGTCAGATCTACCTGGACGTGGACGGCCGGCTACAGACCCTCGAGAACGGCGACACGGGCGGTGGCGCTGCGCCGAGCGGTATGGGCGGTACTACGGGCGCCAGCAGCGCAGACGCGGCGGGCAACGCCGACGGCTCGGACGCCACCGCGATGACTGGCGGCGATGGCGATACCACGGCCGGCAGCTCAGGCGGCGTCCCGAACACGGGCGAGGCCAGCGACGAGGCCGCCATCCGCCGCGACTACGACCGTGCCTTCGAGACCCTCCGCGCCGGGCGCTACCAGGAGGCCGCCGAGGCCTTCCAGCAGTTCGTGGCCGATCATCCGGACTCCGCGCTCGCCGCCAACGCCCGCTACTGGCTGGGCGAGTCATACTACGTCGTGCGCGACTTCGACGCGGCGCTGCCCGAGTTCCAGCAGGTTATCGACAACTACCCGGAGAGCAACAAGCGCCCCGATGCGCTGCTCAAGATCGGCTATGTGTACTTCGAGCAGGGCCGGATGGAAGAAGCCCGGACCGCGCTCGAGCGCGTCATCGCCGATTTCCCGGACACCACGGCGGCGAATCTCGCCCAGCAGCGCCTGAATCAGATCTGACGGTTCAGGCGGCAGCCCAGGGGTTCACAACCGGGGTGCGCAGATCCGAGAAATGCCGCATATTGCCGGTAGCGATCGCTGCCTGGTTCGCGATCGCAATGCCTGCGATGAAGGTGTCTCTTGTATCAACCGGGCGCCCATGACGGCGCCGACCCGCAGCGAGCGTGGCGGCCGCATCGGCTGCTTTTTGATCGAAAACAAGGACCCGATGGCCCAGATCCTCGGCGAGGATCATCTCGAATTGTGACTCAAGTCGCTGCCTGCGGCGGCCATCCTCGGTGATTTGCAGCCCGTATCGCGCCTCGAAGATCGTGATCGTGGACAGCCAGATCTCGTCAGCCGGCTGTTGATCCAGCCACTGGACAACTCGCTCATCCGGCGTTGACTGCATCAGCGCCGAAAGCACATTGGTATCGAGGAGCATCATTGATGCGCGCCGCCCCCTGAGCCGTCATCATCGTCAAACAGCATGGGTTCTGCAGGACTACCCTGCCACTCCGGTATGGGGGCCGATAGCCCATCCTGAGCAAAGCGCGCCGCGATCCGAGAGCCCAGGTTTCCCGTTGCACTCCGCTGCTCACTAACCGCGATCCGAAGAATCTGTCGAATCTCCTCTTCCATGCTCCAGCCATGCTCGAGTGCGCGACGCTTGATCGCTGCCTTGATGTTCACATCCAGATGACGAACGACAACCTGCGCCATTGATGACCTCCGATCGATAGCTGGGTAGATCTAATTGATATCACGATATCGATCGGTTTCATAGACAGCGAATGGCCTCATCCGATATTGCCGCTGAGCGCGCGGCGCCGTATCATTCCGCCGCAGTGTGGGTCGTTAGCTCAGTTGGTAGAGCATCGGACTTTTAATCCGCTGGTCGCAGGTTCGAATCCTGCACGACCCACCAATTATCGAAAGCCTACGCCTTGCCCGCCAGAGAATCGCGAGAATCCCGCAGCTTTAGCCGCGGAGAGGATGTCACTCCCGGACCGTGAGTTGACGAACGCGCTTCAAGACACCCGCGCTCACGGACTCATGGATGCTGGCCGGGAAATCCGCAGGCAGCGCCCGCGCCGTCTTCTCAAGCGCGTCCGCGGCATGATCGGCCATGTCCTCGATCGCCTGGTTGACGAGCGTCTTTGGCAGGCCCGCCTCTTGGCCGGTCTGGACGAAATGCCGTCCCACAATCTCCTCAATCCGGGAATGGCGTCGGGCACCCACCGACATAGCCAGTTTCATCTGTCTGCGAGCGATCTGGCGACTGTTCAGGCTCGGTTGTGCGGACAGGACATCATAGAGCGGGGCAGTCGATGAAATCGCCCCGCCGGACGCCCTGGTCAGATGCCCGACGAGACGGTTATTGAGCAGGACCCGCAGCGGCGCATGTTGTCGGCGCCGCGGCATCAGAAGATCGCCTCAATCTCTTCGGCACCGCCCCTGGAGCGCTTCGCAATGCGGAACTCCAGATCCAGGGCAGCCAGAACCGCCAGGATCGTATCCAGCCGGGCCGCTGGGTTGCCGGTCTCAATGAGTGAGATCGTCTCCTGGCGCAGCCCCACCTTCTCGCCGAGCTGTGCCTGCGTCAGCCGCTGGCCTTTGCGGATGCGGCGGACGAGGTTGCCGATCTGCCCTGGTGTGCGTGCCAGATCATTCATGGTCTTTACCTCGACTCCAATATGCGGCAACCCCGATAATGTTATAATATCGGGATCAGCACATAGATCAACTTTATGCGCTAATTGCAGTAAAATACATTATCGGAATTGACGCATACGAGTCGACTTTTGGATGACGGAGACATTGTGTGGAATGTATCCTTCACGACCCAGCATCACCCTAGCGCCTGGATTGCCTTGACTCCGGATTCACTCACCACCCTCGCCGCCCATCACCCGGTCGTCATTGAGGGCATGGGCGGCTATGACCCGCGGGATCCGGCGGCCGTCGCGCAGCAGGTCGCGGCAGGACTGCAGGCACACTGGGCGCGTCGCCCGGTGAGCAAACCGCGGCTTATCATCATCCAGGGTGATCCCCTCGAGCCGCGCGGCATTTCCGCCATCACCCCGCGTGTGGCCGAGCATTTCGGCCTCGGGCGGGCGCTGGTCTGCCTGGACGAGGCCATCGCGCCCTATCACGCCCGGGATGCCGATCGGGACAATGTCGTGCTGGAGCTGCGCTATTCGCAGCTTGCCGAGTCGCTGCGTGCCCGGGATCCGCAGGCCATCGACCGGCTCGAAGCGGCGGTGGCCGCCGGCATCGAAGGCCGGAACCAAAAGCGCGAAGCACTCGGCAAACCACCGCTAAAGCACTGGTTCCGGGACTTCGCGCTACTCCAGGAGGTCACCAAGGCCGCCTCGCGCGCCCTCTGCGGCGAGATTACCGTCGCCCATACCGCGCGCGAGATCAGCGAATTCTCGGTGACGGGTTTCTACACCGTCGGGCTTGAGCTGGGATGGGTGGGACCAGAGGATCTGGTCACTCTCTAGAGATGCCTGGAATGCGTCATCTACTGGGCTCAAGCGTCTGGATCGCGCCAAGATGCCGCGCCTTTCGATAGTACCGCTCATCTGCAGTAATGAGTCGCGCACCCGGGTTTTTCAGGGCAACCGCGTGGTACATCGTGTCGAATAGGTGATGTCCAAGCTGGACTGATAACCGCCGTGCCTCTTGGTACACCGTCGCATTGTCTAAGACCGAAAACTCCATATCGAGAAAATCCGCGATATCGGCAGCAGACTCGTCGGGTTTCAAGCGGGCCAGGACGGCGGCGACCTCCGCGCGGAAGTGTGGAGGTTGCAGAAATTGGACCTCGCCCGAACAACTTGCACGCAACCACCGCAGCGCCTCGTCTGAATCCCTTTCATCGTCGCTCTCGCGCAAAAACCACTTCACTGCCACGCTAGCGTCGACGACCAATGGGGTCATGGTCGTCCCTCTTCTCTGGCCGCTCGGATGTCGGCCTCTTTGACACTGTGCGCATGTTCCCGTCTCGCAACGATCCGGTCCACTGCGGCGCAATGCCTCTGGCGGCGCCGCTCGCGCTCCACGGCCTCACGCATCAGATCCGAGATCACAGCGCTCTTGTTTCTACCTTTAAAGGTTTTATTGAATGCATCCTTCACGTCATCGGGGACACTGTAGTTGACGCTACCCATCGAAAAACACCATGTTATGGAAATTTTCTATAACATAGCACGAGCAGCGCTGAGCCAAAACCCGAGAGCCACTGAGAGTTTCCGCACGGCGCAGGCCGTATAACGGAAGCGTCGTGGCGCGTGGGCGTTCGCTTAAGCCGGGCGACGCGGTGACAATACGGTTCAGGGGCAAGAACCGGGAGCGGGCATGGGTGCGGAGACAATGCGGCGAGCGGGATGGTGCCGGGGACTGCTGGTGGCGTTGCTCTGGCTGGTGGCATCTCTCGTGCTGGGCGGCGTTACAGCGAACGCCGCGCAAGGCGAGCCACTGCCCCATCAACTCCGTTACTGCCCACCCGGCGTGACACCGGATACGGCGAGCGCCCTCGAGCAATGCAACCTCCGCCAGCGCCCCGCCGATCAGGGACAGCGCCTTGATAACGCCCCGCAGCGCATGCGGCTGACGATCACCAACCCGACATCCGGCCCGCAGGATGCCCGTCTTTTCATCGGCCCCTATTACCTGGCGTCCATCGAGCTCTTCCGGCCGGCGATCGCCGCCGGCGAGGCACCGACCGATCACCGACTGACCCGGGTCGGTGGCGGCGGCGCCTTTGCCGGGGGTGGCGCATCCAGTGCGGCGATCGCCGGTCATGTCTTCCCATTAACGCTCGCCCCCGGCGAGAACTCCTTCCTGCTCCGGCTGGAGGCGCCGGGGTTCGCGCATCTCGCGATTCGGGTGGATTCGCTTGGCGATGCAAGCCTCAGCCCGGCGCCGGCCGTCCTCTCCATCGGTCTGCATCTGGGCATGATCGCGGCACTGGCCGGTCTGGCCCTCGTGTCCGTCATTCTGCGACCCGGCCCGGTCAGCAATCGGCTGTTTGTGCTCATCACCGTCATCCTCATCCAGGTCGCTCTAGGCAGCGGCGTACTGCCCACCCTCCTCCCGGCCCTGCCGGGGCAGCTCGCGATGACGGCATTCATGATGCTGATCATGCTGCGCATGGCCACCTGGGGTTGGCTCTACCAGGCGCTGATTCAGCCCCATTACGACCGGCCCTGGTATCGGCTCGGCTGCCGGATCAGCTATGCCGTCGCCGGCGTGGCGAGTCTGTTCTACCTGCTGGAGTGGCTGGTGGCGGCGCGGCTGCTGAGCCTCCTGCTGATCCTGGCGGTGCCGATACTGCACACCGTCGCCGGCCTGTGCGCGCCGACCCGGATCCGGCTTTTCAAGCAGGCGCTGGTGGGCTCGCTCATCATCTATGATTTGCTCCAGATCATCGCCATCGTCCTGCTGGTGAGCTACAGCGGCCAGTCAGACCTGCCGGTGGTCATCTCCCGGGTACTGGATCTGGCCATCCCGCTGCTCGCCATGGGCACGGTGCTGCTGCGCAACCGCGCGAGCGACCAGCAGCTCGCCGCCGCCGAGCAGGAGCTCGCCCGCAGCGAGGCGCAGCTTGCCGCCGAGACCGCCGCGCGGGAGGAAAAGCGCCTGCTCCTCGACATGCTCACCCATGAGATCCGCAACCCGCTCGCCACCATCAAGCTCGCGAGCCGCGCCCTGCAGGGCCAGGCAAGCACGGCCGGCCCTACGGTCCAGCGCCGACTGGTGAACATCGACCGCGGCATCCGCACCATTGATGCCGTCATCGAACGCTGCGACCTGCATAACCGCATCGAAGAGACGGGCATCACCCCGGAGCGGGGCTCGGTCAATCTCCACCGCCTCATCCACGAGCTCATCGAGCGCTACGGCCTGCTCGATCGGGTCCGCGTCACCGGAGGCGAACGGCCGGTCGTGCTGACCGACGCGCAATTGCTGGAGACCCTGCTCGGCAACCTGCTCGACAACGCCGCGAAGTACTCGCCGCCCGGCAGCCCGATTGACGTCGTGATCCTCACCTCGCCCTGGGGCGTTCGGGTCTCCAACCGGATCGAGCCCGACATGGTCCCGGACCCGGAGCAGCTCTTCGAGCGCTACTACCGCCACGCCCATGCCCGCCGGCTGGGGGGCTCAGGGCTGGGGCTCGCGCTATCGCGTCGGATCGCCGAGCTGCTGGAGGGCACGCTCGTCCCGCGGATCGAGGCCGAGCGCATCCATTTCGAATTTCGTGTGGAGGATGACTGAATGCGCCGGGAACTCGCCATTGTCGAAGACGACGCCACGCTGCGCGAGGAACTCGCCTACCTCTTCGAGGAGGCGGGCTATCAGGTCCACCAGGCGCTCAACCTCGACGGACTGCTGGATGTGCTGCGGCTCCATCCCGTGCGCATGCTCATCCTCGATCTCAATCTGCCCGGGGTGAGTGGCTATGAGATCGCCCAGCAACTGCGCGAGACCCATCCGGGCATCGGCATCATCATGCTCACCGCCCGCTCGCGCACCGAGGACCGGGTCAAGGGCTACGGGGCGGGGGCCGATATCTATCTCACCAAGCCCGCCGACCCGCTGGAGCTGACGGCGGCGGTGGCGAGCCTGAGCCGGCGCGTGCTCGGCGAGCGCAACACCCATGATCTCTCGCTCGACTGCCTGCAGGGGATGCTGCGCGCCCCCGATCAGCCGGCCGTGGAATTGACGCCGGCCGAGACCTTCATCCTCCGCGCCCTCGCGCTCGCCCCGGATGCCACGCTCGACAGCGGCGAGCTGATGGATCTGCTCGAGGAGAAATTCCCCGATCGCAGCGCCACCCGCCGGTCACTGGAGAACAGCATCAGCCGCCTCCGCGGCAAGGCCGCCGGTCTGCTCCCGGATGGCGTGAATCTGATCCGCTCGGTACGCGGTATCGGCTACCAGCTCGGCCTGCCCATTCAACTCGTCGACTGACGCCTCAGCCAAGGGCGATGACGGCACCCACGAGCATCAGCAGCCCCCCGGCGATCTGATTGGCACGGCGCAGGGCCTCGGGCGAGTTCAGCAGCAGACGCAGCCGGTCGATGCCCGCCGCGAAGATCAGGTTGCCGAAGAAGGGCACCAGCATCGACACCGCGACGATGGCAAAGATATCGACGTTGGTGATCGCGGAGAGATCAAAGAAGCCGGGCAGCACGCCGAGGTAGAAGAGGATCGCCTTGGGATTGCCGAGAATCGCAGCCAGTCCGGCGAGAAAGCCGGGCCATAGCCCCGGTCGGGTGAGCCGTCCATCCGCGGTGATGGCCCGGTCGGCATGGCGCAGGAGCTGCAGGCCCATGACCAGGAAGATACCCGCCGCCACCCAGCGCAGCACCACCATGAATTCGCCGTACACCGAGACGATCCAGGCGAGCCCGTAGATCGCCGCCAGTGGCCAGAGCAGATCACCCACCAGCACGCCCAGGGCGAGCGGCCAGGCGCCGGCGAAGCCGCCCGCCAGAGTCCGGGCGAGCAGTGCCAGCCACACCGGACCGGGCGTGAGGAAGAGGATCAGCAGTGCGCCGGCATACAGTGCGAGGTCGGTGGGCGCGATGTTCATACTCGGGGCGCTCGCCTCCCCTGCGGCGTTCAACCCGCCGCGGCCAGCGCCTGGTCGATATCGGCGAGGATGTCGTCGATGTGCTCGATCCCCACCGAGAGGCGGACCATGTCACGGCTCACGCCGGCGCTGGCGAGCTCCTCGTCATTGAGCTGGCGGTGGGTGGTGGTGGCCGGATGGCAGGCCAGCGACTTGGCATCGCCGATATTCACCAGCCGGGTGATGAGCCCGAGCGCGTCGATGAACTTCGCTCCGGCCTCTTCGCCGCCCTTGATGCCGAAGCTGAGGATGCCGCCGGCGTTGCCGCCCATGTACTTCTGCACCAGCGAATAATAGGGGCTGTCGCTGAGGCCGGCATACTTCACCCAGGTCACGCCGGGATGGGCCTTGAGGTGCTCGGCCACCGCCAGGGCATTTTCGCCGTGGCGCGCCATTCGCAGCGGAACGGTCTCAATGCCCTGCATGAGCAGGAAGGCATTCATCGGCGAGAGCGCCGCGCCCATGTTGCGCAGCGGTGCCACGCGGCAGCGCCCGATGTAGGCCGCCGGCCCCAGCGCGTCGGTGTAGACCACGCCGTGGTAGGACGGGTCGGGCTCGGTGAGCATCGGATACTTCTCGGCATGCTTCGCCCAAGGGAAGTTGCCGGAGTCGACGATGACGCCGCCGACGGTGGTGCCATGACCGCCCATGGCCTTGGTCAGCGAGTGGATGACGATGTCAGCACCGTGCTCGATGGGCCGCCAGAGCACCGGCGTGGGCACGGTGTTATCGACAATGAGCGGCACGCCGTGGCGGTGGGCGATGGCCGCGAAGGCCTCGATGTCGACGACGTTGCCGTTGGGGTTGCCCACGGTCTCGGCGTAGACGGCCTTGGTGTTCTCGTCAATGAGCGCCTCGATGGCCGCCGGGTCGTCGCCGCTGCCAAAGCGCACCTCAATGCCCATGTTGGGGAGGGCGTGGGCGAAGAGGTTGTAGGTGCCGCCGTAGAGCTGGCTGGTGGTGACGATGTTATCGCCCACCCGGGTGATGCACTGGATGGCGTAGGTGATCGCCGCCATGCCCGAGGCCAGGGCGAGCCCCGCAATGCCCCCTTCCATCTCGGCCACGCGCTGCTCCAGCGCGGCGTTGGTGGGGTTCATGATGCGGCTGTAGATATTTCCCTCGACCTTCAGGTCGAACAGATCCGCCCCGTGCTGCGTGTCATCGAAGGCATAGGAGGTGGTCTGGTAGATCGGCACCGCCACCGCCTTGGTGGTGGGATCCGGCGAATAGCCGCTGTGAATGGCCTTGGTCTCGAGTTTCATGGGCAGATCTCGCTCCTGGTTGATCGCGTCCGCATTTGAGCGTCGTGGCACTGAATAATCGCAACTCTAACGTGTTTGCGGGAATGCGTCTGGAATATGCGGTGATATCGAAATGCCGGAAAGGCATAAAGGATGGCGTTGCCCCAGGGGTGCGGTGTGAAACGCCGTCGGTCGGCTTAGCCCTGCCGCGGGGCAGAAGCCCCTCTGGCAAAGACCGAGCGCGGCGCACACGCGTATTACACACGACTGGTATCCACCCTCGGAGGGATCGATGGTTCTTGGGACGGGCAAGCCACGCATGCCGCAGCAGAAAAAGCGGATCAATGTCAGCATCGACCCGGCAGATGGGTCATGGCCGTTCATCGATATCGACGATAGCGACGCGCCGTTTCTCGTCAGGACGCCGCAGATCATGCGCGCCATCGATTTCGTGTTCGGCGGAATATAGAAGCGCCACGGAACCACTCTGACGATGTGTGTCAGGCGTGTGACTGAAGAATGTGTAGTGTTCGTGTTCACGATGCCAGCGACGGGATCACGGCACACCTTCCAAAAAAAACCGGAGGCAGAGCGATCTACCCCCGGCCGTGACGGCTACTCGCGCCGTATGATCACTCCAGCATGCTGCGCAGCATCCACGCGGTCTTCTCGTGGACCTGCATGCGCTGGGTGAGCAGATCGGCGGTTGGCTCGTCATGCGCATCGTCGGCCAGTGCGAACGTCTCCCGTGCGGTGCGGGCAACGGTCTCATGATCGCTCACGAGCTGACGCAGCATTTCCTGAGCGTCCGGGTTGCCGGTCTCCTCCGGGATGGAGGTCAGCTTCTGATACTCGCTATAGCTGCCCGGGGCGGGCTCGCCCAGCGCACGGATGCGCTCCGCGATCTCATCCACCGCGGTGGCCAGCTCGGTGTACTGCTCCTCGAACATCGTGTGTAGGGAGTTGAACATCGGCCCGGTCACGTTCCAGTGGAAATTATGCGTCTTCAGGTACAGCGAATAGCTGTCCGCCAGCACACGACTGACACCACCGGCGATCTCCGCCCGGGCGCCTTCCTCGATACCGATATTAATTGCGGGAGTGGCCATATCGACCTCCTTTCTATCCATGTCCCTTAGCTAGTTTGCAATGATTACAAACTAACACATCGTCTACCCGAGCCCAAACGCTACGGCAATCCCGTGACCGCTGGATTGCGCCAGGTCATTACCCCGCCAGATTAAGCCCCACAAGTCCGATCACGATCAGCGCCAGGCTGGCGGCCTTGACCCAATTCATCGTCTCACCAAAGAAAAAGACACCCACGAGCGCGACGAGTGCCGTGCCGAGCCCCGCCCACACCGCATAAGCCACTCCGACTTCCATGCGCTTGAGCACAAAGCCGAGCGCGATGAATGCCACGAGATACCCCGTCACGGTCACCATGCTGGGGACCAGGCGCGAGAATCCATCGGAGAGCTTGAGCGCAGTGGTGCCGATCACCTCCATGGTGATGGCAGCGACGAGCAGCAGCCAGGCGGGCATCGGGTCTCCTTGCAGACGATCGACTGATGAATCAGGGTCCACTCTAGGCGCTGGCCCCACCGGGTCAAGGGCGGGGCGAAACGGACACCGGCGTCGTCCGTGATACCGTATGGCGAGAATGTCATCGCCGAGATCCCGAACCCGGAGGTCCCGACTTGCCCGCGATCCCTACCCGTCTGCTGCGACCGGCCCTCATCGTCCTCTTCGCCCTGGGGCTCGCACTGCTCAGCCACACCTGGCGCACTGATGCCAGCGACACCGATACACTGCCCGAGCCCTGGCTCTCGATGACCACCGCGGAGCTGGAGATCATTCCGCCGGCGGCGGGCTCGGGGGGGCTGACGGCCTCAGAGACACCGCCCACCCGATGGCTGACGGTGCGGGTTGCCGACGAAGCCGATGAGCGCGCCCAAGGCATGCAACATCTGCCGGCCCGGGTGGTCCGTGATCATCCCATCTGGTTTGAATTCCCGACGCCCCGGCGGGTGGGCTGGCACATGCGCAACGTACGCATTGCGCTGGACATGGCCTACGTGGCCACCGACGGCACGGTGATCGCCGTCGAGCGCATGGAGCCCGACCGCAGTGGCTATGGAATTGACGCGGAGATCGCCGCCGCCCTGGAATTGGCCGCGGGCGAGGCCGAGCGCCTCGGCATCCGGGCCGGCGCGCGCCTGCAGCTAAGCGACCCGCCGCCCCTCGGCGACTAGCCCTTCTGCGGCTTGCGCACGCGGATGTGCAGGTCGCGCAACGCCGACTCCTCCACCTCGGCGGGCGCCTCGGTGAGCAGGCAGGCGCCGGTCTGGGTCTTGGGGAAGGCCATGACGTCGCGGATCGAGCTGGCCCCCGCCATCATCATCACGATGCGATCAAGCCCAAAGGCGATGCCGCCATGCGGCGGGGCGCCGTACTCCAGGGCATCGAGCAGGAAGCCGAACTTCTCGCGGGCCTCCTCGGCGCCAATGCCAAGGCGCTCGAAGACGGCGGACTGCATGTCGGGCCGATGGATACGGATCGACCCGCCCCCCAGCTCGGTGCCGTTCAGCACCAGGTCGTAGGCCCGTGAAATCAGCGCTTCCGGATCGGCCGCGTTGACCTCGTCCACGTCCTCGGCCCGGGGCGCGGTGAAGGGGTGGTGCAGCGCATAGTACCGCCCATCGCCCTCGTCGTATTCGAACATCGGGAAGTCGACCACCCAGAGTGGCCGCCACTCGCCCTCGACCAGCCCGAGGTCATGACCGACGCGCACCCGCAGCGCCGCCAGCGACTCGTTGACCACCTTGGCCTTGTCCGCTCCGAAGAAGATGAGATCCCCGGCCTCGGCCCCGGTGCGCGCGAGGATGTCGTTGACCGCCGATTCGGGCAGGAACTTGAGGATCGGCGACTGCAGCCCATCGACGCCCTCGGCGGGGTCGTTGACCTTGATGTAGGCCAGGCCCCTGGCACCGTAGCGGCCGACGAAATCGGTATACTCATCGATCTGCTTGCGGGTGAGCGCCGCGCCCCCCGGTACCCGCAGCGCCGCGACGCGGCCACGCGGGTCGGCCGCCGGCCCGGCGAACACCTTGAACTCGACGTCGGCCAGCAGGTCGCTCACCGTCACCAGCTCCATGGGGATGCGCAGATCCGGCCGGTCGATGCCATAGCGCTCGACGGCCTCGGCATAGGTCATGCGCGGGAAGGGATCCGGCAGGGCCACGCCGGCCACTTCGTCCATGAGCTCGCGGACCATTTTCTCCATGAGCGTGGTGATCTGGTCCTCGTCCATGAACGAGGTCTCGACGTCGAGCTGGGTGAACTCCGGCTGACGGTCGGCACGCAGATCCTCGTCGCGGAAGCAGCGCACGATCTGGTAGTAGCGATCCAGCCCGGACATCATCAGCAACTGCTTGAAGAGCTGCGGCGACTGCGGCAGCGCGTAGAAACTGCCGGCATGCAGACGGCTTGGCACGAGGAAGTCGCGGGCGCCTTCCGGCGTCGCGCGGGTGAGCATGGGCGTTTCGACGTCGAGAAAGCCATGGGCGTCGAGGAAGCGGTGCATGAAGCCGGTGACCTTCGCCCGCGTGATCAGGTGCTGCTGCATCTCCGGGCGGCGCAGGTCGACGTAGCGATAGCGCAGTCGCACATCCTCGCCGACATCGTCCTCGTCGAGCTGGAAGGGCGGCGTCTTCGCCTGATTGAGCACCTCGATATCGTGACCGAGCACCTCGACCTGGCCGGAGTTGAGGTTGGGGTTGACGGTCCCCTCGGGCCGGTTGCGCACCTTGCCGCGGATTTTCACCACCCACTCCGGGCGCACCCGGTCGGCGGTGGCGAAGGCGGCCTCACGATCGGGGTCGAAGACCACCTGGAGCAGCCCCTCGCGGTCGCGCAGGTCGATGAAGATGACACCCCCATGATCCCGCCGCCGGTGCACCCAGCCGCAGATCTCCACTTCCTGATCGAGCAGGGCTTCGGTGACATCGCCGCAATAGTGGGTGCGCATGGATCGGTAACCGCCTTTCGCAAAAGCGGAAATGGTAAGCGGTGGGGGGTTGGCAGGCAAGCGGGCCGGGGCCGGGGATCTATGCCCATGATGCGGTCAATCCGTTCGCCGGGACAGTCCACGAGCCCGCCGCGCATTATGCGGTGCGGTCGACATAAGCCCGGTCAATCCCCGCCGGCGGCCTTCTTGCCGGACTTGCCGGACTTGCCGTCGCCAGCCTTGGTCTCTCCGGACTTGGCGGATCCGCCGCCGTCTTTGCCCCCGGACCTCCCGTCCGACTTGCTGTCCGACTTGCCTTCGGACTTCCCCTCCGCGCCGCCGTCGCCGGCCACGTTACGGCGGTTGTCCTTCTTGAAGTCGGTCTCGTACCAGCCACTCCCCTTCAGGCGGAAGGCCGCGGCGGAGATCTTGCGGCGAAGCGCGGCATGATGGCACGCGGGGCAGTCGGTCAGTACCTCGTCACTGATGCCCTGCAGCGCCTCGAGCTCGTGGCCGCAGTCATCGCACACATACTCGTAGATCGGCATGCTCTATGTCCTCATCCAGTAGGCCGTTACCGGCAATGCAAGCGTTCTGGGGACAGATCGCCCCAATTGCAAGTTATGATAGCGCCTTTCAGCCGGCGTCGGGTGCCCGAGGCCGGCCCATGGCCCAGAGCAGGAGGATCGTCGTTTGCCGTTCCAGATCATTGCCGCCATCTTTCTGTTCGCCCTGCTGTTCGTGTTCATCCAGATCGGCGTGGTCACGGTGGCCTTCGACAAGCTGGGACTCTCGCACGGGTCGGCCATGCTCCTGCTGGTGACCTCGCTGCTGGGCAGCTCGATCAACCTGCCGCTGTTCAAGGTGGATGCCACACGGGAGCCTGATCCGCAGTGGCAGCAGCGGATGCGCTGGATGGCGGCACTGCATCGCAGCCTCGATCCCAACAAGGTGGTCATCGCGATGAATGTGGGCGGCGGCCTCATCCCCATCGGCTTTTCCATCTACCTGCTCAACCACAACCCCCTGTCCATGGGCATCGTGGCGGCGGCGATCGCCATTCAGTCGGCGATCTGCTACGCCTTCAGCCGACCGATTCCCGGCCTGGGCGTGGGCATGCCGATTCTCATTGCCCCCATCGCCGCGGCCGTGATCGCCGTCACCCTGGCGCCGGAGAACAGCGCCCCGCTCGCCTATATCTGCGGCACGCTGGGGGTACTGGTCGGCGCCGATGTCCTGCGCCTCAAGGACGTGCGCGGGCTGGGCTCCCCGCTGGCCTCCATTGGCGGCGCGGGCACGTTCGATGGCGTGTTCATCACGGGGCTGGTGGCGGTGCTGCTCGCATGAGACCAATGAGGCTTGTCGTGATGACGCTGGCCGCGTATCTGCTATAAGGACGGGGTATCCAACGGTCGCGTCGAATGGGCTGCGCGCCGCTCAGAAACGGGGGATGGGCAATGGATTTCAACCGCTACCGCGATGTGCTGGCCGAACGGGTTGGTCGGCTCGAGCTACCCTTCGACGATGCCGAGTATGCGCGACGGCGCCAGGGCGTTGCCGATGCCATGGCCGAGGCCGGCCTGGCGGCGCTGCTGGTCACCGATGCGGCGGACATCTGCTATCTCACCGGCTACAACACCTTTGAGGTCTCCGTCCACACGGCGCTTCTGCTGACCGCTCCGGAGGCCGCGGAGGACAGACCTCAGGGCCGTGCCGTTCTGCAGGTCCCGTCCATCGAGACCGGCCCTGCGGTGACCACCGCACGGGTGGATGAGGTCTTCGGCTATCGCTGGGAGGCGGCCAACGGTGCCGTCGATCAGATGGCCGGGATGATTCGTGATCTGGGACTGGTCGGATCCGGCCCGGCCGGCCATGATGTCGCGCCAATCTGGCCCGGCGATGTCGGCGCCTCGGCGGGCGTCGGCGGCAGCGTGTCACGGATCGGCACCGACAACTGGGGACCGGCACTGCGCTGCGGGTTTCGCGATGGCCTGGCCGCGGCTCTGCCTGAGGTCATGCTCACCGATGCCTCCGGCCTGGTCGATGCGGTGAAAATCGTCAAAAGCGAGCCCGAGATCGGCCTGCTGCGGGAGAGCGCGCGGATTACGGAGGCGGGCATTGCCGCGGCCGAGAGCCTGATCGCACCCGGCGTGACCGACCAGCAGCTCGCGGCCACGGGCTCGGCGGCCATGCTCGCCGCCGGAGGCGAGTTCATGAGCCTGCAGCCCATTGTCACCGCCGGCTGGCGCTCGAGCGTGATCCACTGCAATCACCAGCGCCACACAGTGGCCGAGGGCGAGCCGGTGTTTCTTGAATTCGGCGCGGCGTGGCACCGCTATACGGCGCCGATGATGCGCACTCGCGTGGCCGGCACGCCGAGCGATGAAATGCGCCGCACGGCGGGCGTGATCCGGGACATCTACGAGGCGCTGCTGGCGCATATGCGCCCCGGCGTCACCATGGACGCGGCAGCGGCCGCCGCCGATGGGGCCCTGGCGCCGATGGCCGAGCGGGCGTTTTTCTCCGGCGTCTACGGCTACACGGTCGGTATTCAGTTCCCGCCCTCGTGGGTGGAGGCCTCGGGCTACATCGCCCGCGGCGTCGAGCGCGAGTTCGCCGAGAACATGGTCTTCCATCTGCCACTGATGCTGCGCATCCCGGGGGAGTGGGGCATCGGCATGAGCAACACCGTGCGGG
Organism: Spiribacter sp. 1M189; assembly: GCF_040838345.1. NCBI lineage: Bacteria > Pseudomonadati > Pseudomonadota > Gammaproteobacteria > Chromatiales > Ectothiorhodospiraceae > Spiribacter > Spiribacter insolitus. Next base: position 1,290,248 of record NZ_JBAKFF010000001.1, read on the forward strand.
TGACGGCGGATGGCGGCGAGGCGCTGACGAATAATGATCTGGCGCTGACGGGAACCGCAGGTTAGCGAAACGCGATGGCGATGATCATTATCGGGGCCGGAAGCGGGCCGCTTACAAGGTGTTTCTGGCCTATTGAACACGCTTTTTACACACGATCATGTGGTTCATTCGTGTTCAGTCCGCGCAGCCGGAGGGTAGCAACCCCTTGGCGACCGGAACCGCACTCCGCCCCTTCGCCCTTCGCTCACTCCCGCCCATGACATAAACCCCTGAGCCCCGGAAACCGCTGATCATGGCAAAACCCAATCCCCCCGTGATGCTCATCACCGGCTGCTCGACCGGCATCGGCCGGCACTGCGCCTTTGCCCTGCAGAAACGCGGCTGGCGCGTGTTCGCCACGGCCCGCAACCCGGCCGATGTCGAGGCACTGGTCCGCGACGGCCTGAATGATGCGCTGGTGATGGACGTCAACGACGATGCCAGCATCCAACGGGCCGTGGGTACCCTGCTCGAGCGCACCCGTGGCCGGATCGATGCGCTGTTCAACAACGCCGGCTTCGGCCAGCCCGGGGCGCTCGAGGATCTGCCCCGCGAGGCGCTGCGTGAGCAGTTCGAGACCAACGTCTTCGGCGTCCATGCCATGACCCGCGCGGTACTGCCGGCGATGCGCGCGCAGGGCTGGGGGCGGATCGTGCAACACAGCTCAGTGCTCGGGTTTATCGCGCTGCCCTGGCGTGGCGCCTATAACGCCAGCAAATATGCGCTGGAGGGCCTGACCGACACCCTGCGTCAGGAGCTACGTGGCACCGGCATCGAGGCGATCCTCATCCAGACCGGCCCGGTGACCAGCCGCTTTCGGGCCAATGGCTGGGAGAGGTTCAAGCGCTGGGTGGGGGTCGGCGGGCCCGCTACCGCGACCGGCATACAGGCGTCGGCCAACCTCGAGCACGCCAACACCGACTGGCGCGAGCGCGTTGCCGCCAGCGTGCATCGCGACACCTATCAGGCGGTGATCGACCGACTTGAGGGCGATGGTGAGCCACCCTTCACCCTCGGCCCCGAGGCGGTTGCCCGCAAGCTGATCCTGGCGGTGGAGTCAATGGATCCGAAGCCGCGGTATCACGTGACCGTGCCGACCCATGTATTCAAGGCGCTGAAACGCTGCCTGCCCACCCGCGCGCTGGACACCGTTATTCGCTGGGTTAACGGTTAGGCCGCGGGCTGGAACACCTCGACATCAAGCCCGCGGAGCGGCGCGTAGTGCTTGCGGTTGGCGGTGAGCAGGGTATCGCCCTGGACCATGGCCGTTGCCGCGATCAGCGCATCAGCAAGCCGCAGACCGTCTCCCAGGGCATGCTGCTCGAGCAGAAACATGCCCCGTGAGGAGATTTCCGGGCTGACTGCCACCACATCGGCCGACCAGAACCGAAGCGCACGCCGCAGCGCCGCCAGCTCGCGCGCGTCCCGCATCCCCTGGACCAGTTCCATATAGCTGATTGCTGACAGCGCGAATCCATCCAGCGATTGGAGCCGCCGCTCTGCCCTCGGAAGACCACGCAGGCTCCAGACCACAACATCCGTGTCGACGAGCACGGTCAGGATGCTCCCCCGAAATCCCTGGGCGCACGCAACTCATCGATGAGGGCGTCCACGGACTGTTCCGTGCGATCGGCCCACATGCCAAAGGCAGGGTTGGCATGGACATCCACGGCCGGATCGCGGGCGGCGGCGCCTTTAGCCTGCGCCGCATAGGCGCCAGCGGCGTCGCCACCCTCCCGCACTTCCGATGAGTGACTGGATGACTCGGCAACTCCAACCAACCGGGCGCAGGGACGCCCCCTGTAGGTCACTTCGACCGTATCACCGCGCTCGACCGCGGCCAGTAGTTCACCGGCCCGGAGACGTAAATCACGTACTGATGCTCTCATGATCTGCCCTCGCCAATGTTTCACATAGTTTGAGAAACATTGCATCGGAAGTCAACGCATCCTGAACAGCACGATCAGCCAGGGAGGCCCGCGGTCGCCGGCGATGGCGCTAGGCCACCGCCGGTTCGCTGATGCGCTCGAAGCGGAGCTCGCTCGCCTCGCCGCTGCCCACGGCATCCACCCGAATGCGGTCACCGGCGGTGAAATCACCGGCGAGGATCCGCTGGGCGAGCACGTTCTCCACCCGCTGCTGGAGGACGCGCTTCAGAGGACGCGCTCCGTAAATCGGATCGAAGCCGGCCTCGCCGATGACATCCAGCGCCGCATCCGTGAGCTCCAGCGCCATGTCGCGCTCGCGCAGCCGCTCCGAGAGATAGCGCACCTGGATCTCGGTGATCCGCCGGATCTGGTCACGCTCGAGCGGGTGGAACACCACCACATCGTCGACGCGGTTGATGAACTCCGGGCGGAAGTGCTGCGAGACCACGCCCATCACCTCGCGCTTCATCTCGTCGTACTGCGCCTCGCCGGCATGCTCCTGGATCAGATGCGAGCCGAGGTTCGAGGTCATGACGATCACCGTGTTACGGAAGTCCACCGTGCGCCCGTGGCTGTCGGTGAGCCGACCGTCATCCAGCACCTGCAGCAGGATGTTGAAGACATCGGCATGGGCCTTTTCGACCTCGTCGAGCAGCAGCACCGAGTAGGGCTTACGCCGCACGGCCTCGGTCAGGTAGCCGCCCTCCTCATAGCCGACATACCCCGGAGGCGCGCCAATCAGTCGGGCCACGGAGTGCTTTTCCATGAACTCCGACATATCGATGCGCACCATCGCCTCCTCGGTGTCGAAGAGGAAGGTCGCGAGCGCCTTGCAGAGCTCGGTCTTGCCGACACCGGTCGGGCCCAGAAACAGGAACGAGCCGTTAGGCCGGTTGGGATCGGAGAGCCCCGCACGGGAGCGGCGGATGGCATCGGAGACCGCCTGGACCGCCTCGGCCTGGCCGATGACGCGATCGCCCAGCGCCTCTTCCATGCGCAGCAGCTTGTCGCGCTCGCCCTCGAGCATCTTCGAGACCGGAATCCCGGTCCACTTCGAGACCACCTCGGCCACCTCTTCGTCGGTCACTGAGTTGCGCAGCAACTGCATCTCCTGGCTGTGTTCGGCCTGCGTCGCGGCCTCGAGCTTCTGCTCGAGCTCCGGGATGCGGCCGTACTGCAGCTCCGACATGCGGGTGAGGTCGCCGGCACGGCGCGCGGTATCGAGCTCCTGACGGGCCTGCTCCAGCGCCTCCTTGAGCCCTGTCGTGCCCTCCACCGCCGACTTCTCGGCGTTCCAGACCGACTCCATCTCGTTGTATTCGCGCTCGATCTCGCCAATCTCGTCCTCCAGCGTGGCGAGCCGCTTTTTCGAGGCCTCGTCGGATTCCTTGTTGAGTGCCTCGCGCTCGATCTTGAGCTGGATGAGCCGGCGCTCGAGCCGATCCATGGCCTCGGGCTTGGAGTCGATCTCGATGCGGATGCGACTGGCGGCCTCGTCGATCAGATCGATGGCCTTGTCCGGCAGCTTGCGATCGGTGATGTAGCGCTGCGAGAGCGTCGCCGCACTGACGATCGCCGGGTCGGTGATCTCCACGCCGTGGTGCACCTCGTAGCGCTCCTTGAGCCCGCGCAGGATGGCCACCGTGTCTTCCACGCTCGGCTCGTCCACCAGCACCTTCTGGAAGCGGCGCTCGAGGGCGGCATCCTTTTCGATGTTGGTGCGGTATTCATCCAGCGTGGTGGCGCCAATGCAGTGCAGCTCGCCGCGTGCGAGCGCCGGCTTGAGCATATTGCCCGCGTCCATCGAGCCCTCGGCCTTGCCGGCACCGACGATGGTGTGGATTTCGTCGATGAACAGAATGATCTCGCCTTCCTGCTTGGCCAGATCCTTCAGCACCGCCTTCATGCGCTCCTCGAACTCGCCGCGGTACTTCGCACCGGCGACCATCGCGCCCATGTCGAGCGAGAGCACGCGCTTTTGCTTGAGCGCCTCGGGCACCTCCTGGTTGACGATGCGCAGCGCCAGGCCCTCGACGATGGCGGTCTTGCCCACGCCGGGCTCGCCGATCAGCACCGGATTGTTCTTGGTGCGGCGCTGGAGCACCTGGATGGTGCGGCGGATCTCCTCGTCGCGGCCGATCACCGGATCAAGCTTGCCCTGCTCGGCCCGCTCGGTGAGGTCGATGGTGTACTTCTCGAGCGCCTGGCGCTGGTCCTCGACATTGGGGTCGTCGATGTTCTCGCCGCCGCGGGTGGTCTCGATGGCCTTCTCCAGCGCCTCCTTGTTGGCGTCGGCATGCTTCAGGGCCTCGCCCACCCGCGTCTTGCCATCATCCACCGCGGCCAGCAGGAACAGCTCGCTGGAGATGTAGCTGTCGCCCCGCTTCTGCGAGAGCTTGTCGGTGAGGTTGAGCAGGCGATTGAGGTCGTTGCTGACATGCACCTCGCCGCCGGTGCCGGAGACGGTGGGTAGACGGTCCACCGCCTCGCCGAGCTGTGAGCGCAGCATATTGACGTTGACGCCGGCCTGCTGGAGGAGGTGGCGTACACCGCCGCCCTCCTGGTCGAGCATGGCGAGCATGAGGTGCTCGGGCTCGATCATCTGGTTGTCGCGGCCCACGGCCAGCGACTGGGCCTCGGCCAGCGCCATCTGGAACTTGGTGGTCAGTTTGTCCATTCGCATGGGACAGACTCCTTCGGTAATCGGTGAATACGCTTACCGGGAGATATGGGGATCGCTGGCCGATTTGCAATGGCTAGCGGTTGGTGATGTAGCCCGCCATACGCCCCGTGATGCCATCGCGGCGGTACGAGAAAAAGCGGGCGGGATCGCTGTGGGTGCAGTGACCGACCCGGCGGATGTCGGCGACACCCGCGAGCGCGAGAACGTCGCGGGCCGTTGCCGCGAGGTCCAGTTGGAAGCGGGTGCTGTCACGGCTCGACGGGTGACAGACGGGCTGGATGTCGCTGCGCATGATCGAGTCGATGACGTCGGGGCCGACCTCATAGGCCTCGGGCCCGATGCAGGGGCCAATGCAGGCCGCGAGATCCGAGGCCGCCACTGGCAGCGTCGCCACGGCCTGCTGCAGGATCCCGGCGGCGAGCCCCCGCCAGCCGGCATGCACCGCGGCCACGCAGCCACCGGCGCGATCGGCCAGCAGGATCGGCAGGCAGTCGGCCACCAGCACCGCGCAGACCTGCCCCGGCTGATCGGTCCACACCGCGTCGGCCTCGGTCACATCGCACTCGACCTCACCGGCATGAACCACTCGGGTCCCGTGCACCTGGGCGACCCAGCGGGGTTGCTCGGGCAGCCCGGCCTGCGCCACGAGGCGTCGACGGTTCTCGTGCGCCCGCGCCGGGTCGTCCGCTACATGCAACGCCAGATTGAGTGAGTCGTATGGCGATGGACTCATCCCGCCGGCACGGGTGGTAAAGCCCGCGCGGACGGGAAGGTCCCAGTCCGGGTGGAGGATCTCGATGGCGTTCACCGGGCGGGGCATCAATGGCTCACGGCCGCCAGCGGCCGTCGTCGGCCTCCGCCTCCGTCACGGCGTTCCGGTGGGCTCGTAGCGCGGTCCGCAACCGCTCGAAATCCGCCGGCGGCGCGGCCGACCAGCTCAGCGTCTCGCCGCTCACCGGGTGAGTCAACGTGAGCGTCTCCGCATGCAGGGCCTGTCGGTGGAAGCCGCGCAGCACATCGGCGAGCGTGTGGGTATCGCCATCCACCGCCACCGACGCCGCCCCCGACGGCACCGCCAGCCGCCCGCCGTACAGGGGGTCGCCGACAAGCGGATGCCGAATGTAGGCCATATGCACCCGGATCTGATGCGTCCGGCCGCTCTCCAGCCGGCATCGCAGGAGGGTGTGGGCGGGAAAGCGCTCCTCCACCCGGTAGTGGGTGACCGCCGGCTTGCCGTCCTCGCGCACCGCCATACGCAGCCGATCCCGCGGATGCCGGCCGATGGGCGCATCCACCTGACCACCGGCGGTGAACGTCCCCACCACCACCGCGAGGTATTCCCGCCCGACGGTACGGGCCTGGAGCTGCTCGACCAGGTGGGCATGGGCCTCCAGCGTCTTCGCCACCACCATCAACCCGGTGGTCTCGCGATCCAGCCGGTGGACGATGCCCGCCCGCGGCACGGCGTGCAGGCGCGGGTCATGGTGCAGCAGTGCATTCTGCAGCGTCCCGTCCGCGTTGCCGGCGCCGGGATGCACGACCAGTCCCGCGGGCTTGTTGACCACCAGCAGCGCCTCGTCCTCAAAGACGATATCCAGCGCGATGGGCTCGGCGGCCACCGGCCCCTCTTCCGGCAGTTCGGCACGAATCACGACTTGCTCGCCGCCCCGCACCGGCGTGCGACCCCGTGGCGAACCGCCGTCGACGGTCAGCGCGCCGTCCTTCAGCCAGCGCTGCAGTCGCGAGCGGGAGAACGCCGGGAAGAGCTCGGCAATGACCGCATCGAGCCGCCGCCCGGCAGCGGCCTCGGGCACCACCGCCGTCTCATCCACCCGCTTGTCATCCGGCTCATTGTTCATTTCGCTGCTCATTGCTCTATCCCGAATCCCTCATGACGCTGGGCGCTGCCCGTGCTTTTCTCTAGACTAGGTGTATTGCCCACATAGTCGGAAACGGGTTTCATGAAGCGCTTTGCCCTCATTCTACTGGCCATCGGCCTGCTCGGTGGCTGTGCCAGCAACAATGACTCGCCCAACGAGCTGGTCAACGCCGATGTGGCCGAGCTCTATGAAGACGCCGCCTCGGCCATGGCACGTGGCGACTGGGAGACAGCCACCCGGGACCTGGAGTCGTTGCAAGCCCAGTACCCGTTCGGCATCTACGCCACCCAGGCGCAGCTTGATATCATTTACGTCTACTACCGCGCCGGCGATGTCGCCTCCACCGTCGCCGCCGCCGAGCGCTTCCGCCGCATCAACCCGCGCCATCGGGCGGTACCCTACACCTGGTACATGCAGGGCCTGGCGCTGGAGGAGAAGAACCAGGACACCATCAAGCGCATGGTGGGCATCGATAATACCCTCCGCGATCCGGTCCCGCGTCGGCAGTCCTTCGATGCCTACGCCACGCTGGTGGAGGACTATCCCGACAGCGAATACGTCGAGCGCGCCCGAGAGCGGCTCAATGCACTGTTCGGCGAGGGTGCCCGCTTCCAGCTCAGCGTGGCGCAATTCTATGCCGACCGCGATGCCTGGGTGGCCGCCGCTGGGCGTGCCATCACGGTCATCAACGAATTCCCCGACACCCCGGCGGTGGCGCCAGCCATGGATCTGCTGGCGAATGCCTATCGCAACCTGGGTCTGAATGAGCTCGCTGATGGCGTGATCGCAGAAAAGGCGACGCTCCCCAGCCGGGGCGGCGAGGGCGTGCCGCAGATGCCTGGCATCTACGAGGGCGAGGAAATCGATGTGCCACCGGCTCCACGCCCTGACGAGGCGCCGCAGCGCGAGGCGCCGGAGCCGCCGAGCAATGTGCTGTAGCGACCGCCTGGAGATCCGGCCGAAGGCGGCCGACGCCCCGGCCGCTTAAAGCGCCTGCTCGCCGGAATCGCCGGTGCGGATGCGGATGGCCTCTTCCACCGGGCTGACGAACACCTTGCCGTCGCCGATCTTGCCGGTGTTGGCGGCACCCACCACGGCCTCGACCACGCGGTCGACAAGCTCGTCAGGCACAACCACTTCAACGCGCATCTTGGGCAGGAAGTCCACCACGTACTCCGCCCCGCGGTAGAGCTCGGTGTGGCCCTTCTGGCGGCCGAATCCCTTGACCTCGGTGACGGTCATACCGGTGATACCCACCTCGGCGATGGCCTCGCGCACGTCATCGAGCTTGAAGGGCTTGATGATGGCCTCGATCTTTTTCATGCAATCTCTCCGATAGTCAGGAGTGCGACAGTGTATCAGCCCGGCTGGCGGCCAAAGCCCGAGGTGATCGGGTAGCGACGGTCACGGCCGAATGCCTTGGTGGTGACCTTCACCCCCGGTGCCGCCTGACGACGCTTGTATTCATTGCGATGCAGCAGCCGGACCACCTGCTCGACCGTCTCCCGATCATGCCCGTGGTCGACGATCTCCTCGATGCTGGCATCCTCCTCGACATAGGCGGCGAGGATGGCATCCAGTTCGGCGTACTCGGGCAGACTGTCGGTGTCTTTCTGGTCCGGGGCGAGCTCGGCGCTGGGCGGCCGGGAGAGCACCCGCTCGGGAATGACCTCGCCGAGGCCATTGCGGTAGTGGGCCAAGCGATAGACCTCGGTCTTGAAGATGTCCTTCAATGGCGAGAAGCCGCCGACCATGTCGCCGTAGAGCGTGGCGTAGCCCACGGCCATTTCGCTCTTGTTGCCGGTGGCGAGCACCAGCCCACCCAGCTTGTTGGACACCGCCATGAGCAGCGTGCCGCGAATCCGCGACTGCAGGTTCTCCTCGGTGACATCCGCCGGCCGGTCGCCGAACACTGGGGAGAGGGCCGACTGGAACTCGTTGAACACCGACTCGATGGCCACCGTGTCGTAGCGCACGCCGAGCGCCTCGGCGATCATCCCGGCATCGGTATGGCTCATCTGCGAGGTATAGCGCGTGGGCATCATCACACAGTGCACGCGATCCGACCCGAGGGCATCAACCGCAATGGCGGCGACCAGTGCCGAGTCGATCCCGCCGGATAGCCCGATCACCACGCCGGGGAAATGATTCTTCTCGACGTAGTCCCGAACACCCCATACCAGCGCCTCGTAGACCACCGCCTCGGCGGAGAGCGACGGCTCGATGGCGCCCTCCAGCGGCGTCCAGCGTCCGTGGATGCACTCGACGTCCACTGGGTAGAGCCCGGTGTCGAAATGCGGCGCCCGCGACATGAGATCGCCGTTGCCGTCGAAGGCGCAGGAGCCGCCGTCGTAGACCACCTCGTCCTGGCCGCCGGCCATGTTGCAGTAGAGGATCGGCAGGCCAGTCTCGGCAATGCGGTCGCGCAGGACTGAGGCCCGGGCACTGCCCTTGTACTGATCAAAGGGCGAGGCATTGAGGTTGACGATGAGATCGGCACCGGCGGCGGCGGCCTGACCCACCGGCCCGGCATGCCAGGCATCCTCGCAGATGGTCACGCCCACCCGGCATCCCGCCACGTCCACCACGCAGGGCGCATCACCCGGGGTGAAATAGCGCAGATCGTCGAAAACCCCGTAGGTGGGCAGTTCATGCTTGGCGTAGTGGGCAACCACGGCGCCGTCCCGGATGACCAGGGCGGCGTTGTGCAGGTGCCCGGCCTCAAGCCGCGGTGCGCCGACGATCACCGTGATGCCGCGGGTCTGCGCGGCGATCCGGTCGAGGCCCCGTTCCACGGCCGCGATGAAATCCGGGCGCAACAGCAGGTCATCCGGCGGATAGCCGGTGAGCGTGAGCTCCGGGAAGAAGACCAGTTGCGCACCGAGGCGATCCCGCGCCTCGGTGGCCGCCGCGATCACGGCATCGGTGTTGCCCGCCACATCCCCGACGAGGAGGTTGAGCTGGGCCATTGCAAAGCGCAGGCGCTCGTTCATCCGAGCAGGATGCCTCCCCCGGTCATGGGCTGCCAACCCGTTGGCAGCGGGTGTCAATCAGCCGGTGAACGCGTCGCTGACGCGCTGGCCGATCTCCGCCGGTGAACGCACGGTGGCCACACCGGCCTTCTCCAGCGCCCCGAACTTATCCGCCGCCGTACCCTTGCCACCGCTGATGATGGCGCCGGCATGGCCCATGCGCTTGCCGGGAGGCGCCGTCACACCGGCGATGTAGGCCACCACTGGCTTACGCACATGCGCCTGGATGTACTCCGCGGCCTCTTCCTCGGCGGTACCGCCGATCTCGCCCACCATGACAATGCCCTTGGTCTGGCGATCGGCCTCGAACTGCTCGATGACGTCGATGAAGCTCATGCCCTGGATGGGATCGCCACCGATGCCCACGCAGGTGCTCTGGCCCATGCCGATGTCGGTGGTCTGCTTGACCGCCTCGTAGGTCAGGGTACCCGAGCGCGAGACGATGCCGATGGAGCCGGCTTTGTGGATATGGCCTGGCATGATGCCGATCTTGCACTCGTCCGGGGTGATGATGCCGGGGCAGTTGGGGCCGATCAGCGTGGCGTCATAGAAGTCCAGCGCGGCCTTCACCTTGAGCATGTCGAGGACCGGGATGCCCTCGGTGATGCAGGCGATGACCTTGATGCCCGCCTCGGCGGCCTCGAGGATGGCGTCGGCGGCGAAGGCCGCCGGCACGTAGATCATCGAGGCATCGGCGCCGGTGTCGTCCACCGCGTCACGCACGGTGTTGAACACGGGCCGCTCGAGATGCGTCTCGCCGCCACGACCCGGCGTGGTGCCGCCGACGATATTGGTGCCGTAGGCGATGCACTGCTCGGCGTGGAAGGTGCCCTGCTTCCCGGTGAAGCCCTGGACGATGACCTTGGTGTGCTTGTCCACCAGAATGCTCATGAGAATTCCTCGTCTGCTGTCCGGGTTGCGGGATCAGGCGCTGACCGCGCCGACCACCTTTTCTGCGCCGTCGGTGAGATCGTCGGCGGGGATGATGTCGAGGCCGCTCTCGGCGAGCAGCTTCTTGCCCTGCTCGACGTTGGTGCCCTCGAGCCGGACCACGACCGGCACGTTCACGCCCACCTCCTTGACCGCGGCGATGACGCCCTCGGCGATCATGTCGCAGCGGACGATGCCGCCGAAGATGTTGACCAGGATGCCCTGCACGTCGGGGCTCGCCGAGATGATCTTGAACGCCTCGGTGACGCGCTCCTTGTTGGTGCCGCCGCCGACGTCCAGGAAGTTGGCCGGCTCGCCGCCATGGAGCTTGATGACGTCCATGGTGGCCATGGCCAAACCGGCGCCGTTGACCATGCAGCCGATATTGCCGTCGAGGGTGATGTAGTTGAGGCCGTGCTCGGCGGCCTGCACCTCGGTCTCGTCCTCCTGGCTGATGTCGCGCATGTCGGCGATCTCGGCCTGACGGTTGACCTCGATGGCGTTGTCATCGACGTTGATCTTGGCGTCCAGCGCCAGCAGCTCGTCATTGCCGGTGACGATGAGCGGGTTGATCTCGATGAGGCTGAGGTCGCGGTCTTCGAAGCAGCGGTAGAGACCGCTCATGATCTGCGTGAGCTGCTTGATCTGCGCCGGTGTGAGACCCAGCGCGAAGCCCATCTGGCGGCACTGGTAGGGCTGTAGCCCCGCCACCGGATTGACGCGCACGGTGATGATCTTCTCGGGCTCAGTGGCGGCGACCTCCTCGATGTCCATGCCGCCGGCGGCGGAGCCCATGAAAACGACGCGCTTGCTGGCGCGGTCGACCAGGGCGCCGAGATAGATCTCGCGGGCGATGTCGAGGCCCTCCTCGATCATCACCGCGTTGATCGGCATGCCGTGCTCATCGGTCTGGTGCGTGACCAGCCGCGTGCCGAGCATCTCCTCGGTGTACTGCGTGACCTCATCAAGGCTTTTGGCGATCTTCACGCCACCGGCCTTGCCCCGGCCGCCGGCGTGCACCTGGGCCTTGACTACCCAGACCGAACCGCCGAGCTGCTCGGCCGCGGACTTCGCCTCGGCAGCGGAACGGGCCACGAAACCCTTGGGGATGGGAATGCCGTACTGGCTGAAGATGTGCTTCGCCTGGAACTCGTGAAGGTTCATGGACGCTCCGCCTCCTCGAATAAAATTGGCAGCATTCTCCACGATTCGCCGGGCCGATTCAAAAAAATGTCGCACTGCAATGTAATGGCGCCGTCCGGCCCCGGTGGGGCCGGCATCGAGACCGCCATCGAGACCGCCGTCCAACGGCGCCAGACCGCCACCGATCCAGACTGTGACCCAGCCCGCAATTCCGGGCCCCTGCCTCCGGCCCAATACAACCCGCGGGCCATCTCCTTCCGCCCGCGCATCAACACGGAGGTCCATTCATGCGGAATCGACAGAAGGGTTTCACGCTTATCGAGCTGATGATCGTAGTCGCCATCATCGGCATCCTCGCCGCCGTTGCCGTCCCCGCCTACTCGGATTACACGGTGCGGGCGAAGGTGACGGAGGCAATAACGGCCGCCGGCGCCGCCAAAACCAGCGTGGCGGATTACTTCTATGCGAACAGAGAGCTGCCTACTTCGAATACGGAGGCCGGTTTGGGCAGTGACTACTCAACAGACCTCATTAGCAAGATTTCTGTGAGGGATGGTTCGGCGACGAACGTTGCCGCGGGAACAATCATGATCGATTTCAAAGAGATTCAGGATGTTATCCCCGCTAATAGCAGTCTCGTCTTCATACCTGACACATCTGGTAACAACCTAAGCTGGACGTGCAGCGCGACAACCGGTGGTGGCGATCTCCCTGCAGAATATGCTCCCGCCAATTGCCGTCAGGCCAGTAACGACGGCACTTAAATCGCTCGCTCAGCCGTTCCGATCAGCCTGGCTATGAGCCCAACTCGCACCGGTGGCGCGATTCCGGCAGAAGGGGTCGCGCCGCCGGCGCCACCATGGAGGTGAGCGATGCTCTGGCCGAGGCGTCGCACACGATCCATCCGCACGGTAACTCCACACGATGACTCCGTACGCTAATGCCAAGAACGGTGCCGGATGACCATTTGCGTAGCCGGTGGCCTCATCGCGGCCGTGGCGATGTGTGTAAAGCGTGTGTATCGGGCATGTGCAGCCAGCCGGAGAGCCCTTCACTCATTACCCTGTCACGTGCAGCCTGCCCGACTCACGCGATCTACACGACCTGCACGACCTGCGCGACCTGCGCGCCACGGCAACATTGGCAGTGTCATGCTCGAGACGCTGATCGCGCTGCCAGTCGTTCTGGTACTCGGTCTATCCGTCGCACAGTGGGCGTTCATTCACGAGGCGCGGGCGGTGCTCGACCATGCAACCCTCATGGCCGCACGGGCCGGCGCCCTCAACAGCGCCGACATGGGGGCCATGCGCAACGCCTTCGCACGAGCGATCACGCCCATGGAACTCCCCAGACCGACCACCAGCGCCTTCGAGACCACGTTCATCCGGCAGGCCCTCCCGGACAGCCGGATCAACCTTGAGCTGCGCCTCCTCAATCCCACGCAGGAGGCGTTCAGCGACCATGCCCGCCGCGATCGGCAGGGCCGTCGCTATCTGCCTTACCGCCGTCTCGACAGGGCATCGACGCGTCGTGGCCGTCGCAGTGGTCTGAACATCCAGGATGCCACCCTGCTTCGCGTTCAGGCCCGCTTCGGTTACGAGCTCAAGGTGCCCTATGCCAATGCGTTCATCCTCCAGGCCGTCCGCGCGGCAACCCGCTGGACCAAAACGTATAGCCCCCGCGAGCGCCTGATGCTCGCCAACGGACGACTGCCCATCGTGACCACCGCCACGGTGCGCATGCAGAGCCGCGCCTACGCCGGCCGGCAATACCCGCGACGCGCCGATCTGCCCCGCATACGCGAAAAACGGCGGCAGACGCGCTGAACAAGGCGTTAATCCCTGCAGGATTCGGGCCATATCCGGGGTTTTCCCGTTTACTTGACCCCCGTCAACAGGCCGGGCTAGCGTAAAACCCGACTGTCACAATTCTGTGACGGCTGCCAATCGGCAAGTGACCGGCATTCCGCCGTCACCCGACACAGCAACAAGGAGACTTATACATGAAGTCATCCGCCATCTTTACGCGTGCCGCGGCCGGTGCGCTGGCAATGGGCCTGTCCACGGCCGCCTTCGCCGACACCTGGCGATACGCCCACGAGGAGTTCGAGGGCGACGTCCAGGACGTCTACGCCATGGCCTTCAAGGACTACATCGAGTCCAACTCCGACAACACCGTCGAGGTCTACCGCTTCGGCGAGCTGGGCGAGTCGGACGACATCATGGAGCAGGCCCAGGCCGGCATCCTCGAGTTCGTCAACCAGTCGCCGGGCTTCAGCGGCGCCTGGCTGCCTGCGGCGCAGATCTTCTTCGTCCCCTACCTGCTGCCCACCGATGAGCAGACGGTGCTGGAGTTCTTCGACGAGAGCGAGGCGATCCACGAGATCTTCCCCGAGCTCTATGCCGAGCACGGCCTCGAGCTGCTGAACATGTACCCCGAGGGTGAGATGGTCGTCACCGTCGACGAGATCGTGACCAGCCCCGAGGACTTCGATAACAAGAAGATCCGGGTCATGACCAACCCGCTGCTCTCGGAGACCTACAACGCCTTCGGTGCGACGGCCACGCCGCTGCCCTGGGGTGAGGTCTATGGCGGTCTGCAGACCGGCGTGATCGACGGTCAGGAGAACCCCATCTTCTGGATCGAGTCTGGCGGCCTCTACGAGGTCTCCCCGAACCTGATCTTCACGGGGCATGGCTGGTTCACCACCGCGTCGATGGCCAATAAGGATTTCTTCGACGGCCTGCCCGGTGATGAGCAGCAGCTCATCGTCGATGCCTCCGATCACGCCTATGACGTGACCATGGAGCACATCCAGGGTCTGGCCGATGAGTCCCTCGACAAGATCCTTGCGGCCTCCGATGAGGTGACGGTCACGCGGCTGACCGACGAGCAGATCGAGGCCTTCAAGGCCCGTGCGCCACAGGTCGAAGAGGCCTACCTCGAGATGACGGGCGAGAACGGTGAAGTGCTGCTTGAGCAGTTCAAGGCCGATCTCGAGGCGGTTCAGAGCAACTGATCAGCCGCCTGATGACCGTCGGTTCGGAGGGGGTGCGGTCCGCACCGCGGACCCGCCCCCTCTCTGTTTCCAGGGGGGCCTGTCCGGATGAGTGTTGAAGAAGACGAAGCCGCCGAGAAAGCCTATCGCTCGGACCTGCCAGGTCCCCTTGGGCTGCTCGACACCTTTCTGGCCCGCCTCGAGGCGGTCATCCTGGCTCTGGGTGTCCTGCTCATGGCCACCAACACCATCGCCAACGTGGTCGGGCGCTTCGCGCTGGGTCAAAGCATCTTCTTCTCCGGCGAGATCAACCGCATCCTGATCATCATGATCACCTTCGCGGGCATCGGTTATGCCGCCCGGCACGGCCGCCACATCCGCATGTCGGCGATTTACGACGCGTTCCCGGTGTATGGACGCAAGGTCCTGATGATCGTGATCGCCCTGTTCACCTCGGCGACCATGTTCTTCCTGCTCTACTTCTCGGTCTGGTACATCATCGATGTCCGCGAGAGTGGACGCGTCCTGCCGGCCCTGGGCTTCCCGATCTGGACGATCTACGTCTGGGTGCCGCTGGGTTTCGGGATCACCGGCATTCAGTACCTCCTCACCGCCATCAAGAACCTGCGCGAGAAGGACGTTTATCTGTCCACCGCCATGGTCGATGGCTACAGCGATACCGAGACCGAGGTGTAGGCGATGAGCATCATCATGTTCAGCGCGATGGTCATCCTGCTGCTCCTCGGCTTCCCGATGATGGTGCCGCTGATCACCGGCGCCGTGATCGGTTTTACGATGATGTTCGGCGGCTTCGGCCAGATGGAAACGCTCATCCAGCAGGTGCTGGCGGGCATCCGACCGGCCTCGCTGATCGCCGTACCCATGTTCATCCTCGCCGCGGACATCATGACCCGCGGCCACTCCGCCGAGCGGCTCATCAACATGGTCATGAGCTTCATCGGCCACATTAAAGGCGGCCTGGCGGTGAGTACCGCCGCCTCCTGCACGCTGTTCGGCGCGGTCTCGGGTTCCACCCAGGCCACGGTGGTCGCCATCGGCTCGCCGCTCCGCCCGCGCATGCTCAAGGCCGGCTATAAGGATCCCTTCACGCTGGCACTGATCATCAACTCCAGCGACATCGCCTTTCTGATCCCGCCGAGCATCGGCATGATCGTCTATGGCGTGATCTCGGAGACATCGATCGGCGAGCTTTTCATCGCCGGCATCGGCCCCGGCCTCATGATCCTCGCCATGTTCTCGGTCTACTGCATGATCTATGCGCGGGTCATGGACGTCCCCACCGAAGAGAAGGCGAGCTGGGGTGAACGCCTCTCGGCGGTGCGCCAGGCGCTCTGGCCGCTCGGCTTCCCGCTGATCATCGTCGGCGGCATCTATGGCGGCGTCTTCAGCCCCACCGAGGCGGCGGCGGTCTGCGTGCTGTACGCACTGATCCTCGAGTTCGTGGTGTTCCGTTCACTCAAGGCGAGCGAGATCTGGTCCATCGCCAAGTCAACGGGGCTGATCACCGCGGTGGTATTCATCCTGGTCGGGGCCGGCAACGGCTTCTCCTGGATCATCTCCTTCGCCCAGATCCCGGATGCCGTACTCAGTGCGGTGGGGATCAACGAGGCGGGACCGGTGGGCGTGCTCATCGCCATCTGTGTGGCGTTCTTCATCGCCTGCATGTTCGTTGACCCGATCGTTGTCATCCTCGTGCTCACGCCCATTTTCATGCCGGCGGTGGAAGCCACGGGCCTTGATCCGGTGCTGGTGGGGATACTCATCACCCTGCAGGTGGCCATCGGCTCGGCGACGCCGCCGTTCGGCTGCGACATCTTCACGGCCATTGCCATTTTCAAGCGGCCCTACATGGAGGTGATCCGCGGGACACCGCCGTTCGTGCTCATGCTGGTGGCAGCGGCGGCCCTGCTGATCATGTTCCCGCAGATCGCCCTGGGGCTGCGCGATCTGATGTTCAACTAGGGGCGGCGAATGGCGGTATTCAATCGAATCCTGGTTCCCGTGGATGGCTCCAGTGGCGCAATTAAAGCGCTCGAGAAGGCCATCGGGCTGCAGCGGCTCACCGACGCCGAGATCCTTGTGATCTGTGTGTTCAAACACCACAGCCTGCGTGAAGCATCACTCTCCATGGTCCGGCCCGGGCGGCTGGACCTGCCCGATGACGCACTCAAGGAGTACGCCACCGACATCGCCATGTCAGCCAAGCAGTACATCATCGATCACGATGTACCCAAGGAGCGCCTGAGAGCCTTCGTCAAAGGCGGGCGGCCGGCGAGCACCATCGTGCAGTTCGCCCGCCAGCGCGAGTGCGACTTGATCGTGATTGGTGCCCAGGGCACCACGGACGAGGCGAGCGTGCTGCTCGGCAGCGTCGCCCATCGCGTGGCCGGCGCGGCTCACTGTCCGGTGCTGGTGGTCTGATCAGCCGATGGCGAGGAGCACGCCGGCGGCGACCAGCGCCAGCCACACATAGAGGGTGCGCCGCAACAGCGCATGTCCATCCGCCACGGCATCGGCGGTGAGATCCCTCGGCGCCCCGGCCCGCGGAATACCGAGCGCGGCCAGCCCGGTCTCGGCCAGCCGGCGCGGCGCTTGCTCGCCGGCGGTCTGCTCCCAGACGCCCCAGGCACCGCCAAAATGCCCGGCAAGGGCAAGCGCCAGGGCCATCAGCCGATCCGGCAGCCAGTCGAGCAACGCCACCAGCGCACCGGCGCGAGCGCAATAGCCTGGGCCGGCATTGTCATGACAGTCGCCAAATCCTCGTGCCAGCACCGCCAGACGATAGCCGAATGCTCCCAACGGACCGAGGAGCACGAACCAGAAGATCGGTGCGAAGAGCCGGGTCCGTGCCCGAAGCACCAGATGCCCGGCGGCGGCCTCGGGCATGTCCTCGAAGGGCATCTCACCGGCCTGCCCACCGGATAGATCATTCAGCGCCGCCGCGGCGGCCGCCTCGTCGCCACGGCGCCAGGCGGACGTGAAGGCCGCCACCTCGGTCTCCAGCGTCTCGCCTCCACCAAAGGCAAAGCACAGCGCAGCGATGCCGAGCACCAGGCCCGGCAGGCCGAACAAGGCATCCCCCAGCGACCACTGCAGCAGTGCCACCGGGGCGAGCAGCGGCACGAGGAGCAGCGCCAGTCCACCGGCATGATTCCAGCCACGCAGCGGCATCAGCCGAGCCTGCAGCCAGGCCGCATAGCGATAGAATCCCCGGGCGCTACGCCAGCCACCCGGTGACAGGTGGCTGTTGATGAGGAGCGCGACGATGAGCGCGATCAGTTTCACGTCGCCAGCACCCGGCGCTGGGTGATGGGTCGGGTAATGCCGAGGTTGCGCTGCAGCCGCCCCCAGTCGAAATCCGGGCCGGGGTCGCTCTTGCGCCCCGGAGCGATATGGCAGTGCCCTACCACGCGATCGGAACCGATCCGGGGATAGACCTCACGAAGCAATCGAATGACCGACTCCAGCCGCTCGTACTGGATATCCCGAAAGCCGGATGCATCGGTCCCCTCCAGCTCGATGCCAATGGAGAAGTCGTTGCATTCGTGGCGGCCCTGGAACACCGACTCGCCGGCATGCCAGGCACGCTCGTCAAAGGAGACGAATTGGGTCAGATGCCCATCCCGGGCAATCAGTAGATGCGCGGATACCTGCAGGCCTGCCAACGCCGCGAAGCGCGGATCATCGCGGGTATCGAGCTGATTGGTGAAGAGCTTGCCGATATAGCCACCGCCGAACTGTCCGGCCGGCAGGCTGATGCCATGCACCACGATCAGCTCGGGCTCACTGCGCTTCGGTCGCGGGCTGCGATTGGGTGACTCCATGAAAGAAACGCCGGCGATCAACCCGGTTGACGCATCGACCTGCATCCAACTCCCCTTCCTCGGTAAGACCCGCCTGACCAGCGGATGATAGCATCCTGCGTTGAACAGGCATCTGCGGGATCGAACCATGCCCCCACCGGCCACCAACACCAATCGCCTCGGCGGCGCCACCAGCCCCTATCTGCGCCAGCACGCCGATAACCCAGTGCACTGGCAGCCCTGGGATGAGGCCGCCCTTGCCGCCGCCCGCGAGCGCGATTGCCCGATTCTGCTGTCCATCGGCTACTCGGCCTGTCACTGGTGCCATGTCATGGCCCATGACTGCTTCGAGCATCCCGCCATCGCCGAGCAGATGAACCGCGATTTCGTCAACATCAAGGTAGACCGCGAGGAACGCCCGGATCTCGACCGCATCTACCAGACCGCCCATCAACTGCTGGTGGGACGCGGCGGTGGCTGGCCCCTGACCGTCTTCCTCACCCCCGAACAGGTGCCCTTCTTCGCCGGGACCTACTTCCCGGCCGAGCCCCGCGAGGGGATGCCCGGCTTCGGCGATGTCATGGACCGCATCATTCGGGTCTGGCAGGACCATCGCGACGAGATCACCGAGCAGAATGCCGATCTGCAGCGGGTCATGGACCGGTTGAGTGCGGGCACCGCCGGCGCCGGGCTGCCCGGTAGCGATGCGCTGGAGGCCGCCCGCGTGCAGCTCGGCGAGCGTTTCGATCCGGCCCACGGCGGCTTCGGTGATGCGCCCAAGTTCCCTCAGCCGGTGGCACTGGAGCGGTTGCTGCGCCATTACGCCCGCAGTCAGCAGCGCGGCGAGGCCGACCGCGGCGCGCTGCACATGGCCTGCCACACCCTGCGGCGCATGGCGCTCGGCGGGATTTATGACCAGGTGGGTGGCGGCTTTGCGCGCTACTCGGTGGATGGCGAGTGGATGATCCCACACTTTGAGAAGATGCTCTCGGACAATGCCCTGCTCATCGGCGCCGCCACCGACGCCTACCGTGCCACCGGCGACCGGTTTTTCCGCCGTATCGCCCGCGAGACCGCCGAATGGGCCCTGCGCGAGATGCAACTGCCAGAGGGTGGCTTCGCCACCTCGCTGGATGCCGACACCAGCGCCGGCGAGGGAGCGTTCTACCTGTGGACCCCCGAGGAGATCCGCGCCGTCGTCGATGCCGAGGAGGCCGAGCTGGTCATCCGCCGCCTGGGCCTGGACGAGAAGCCCAATTTCGAGGGGCGCTGGCACCCCCAGGTGCACATGGCGTTCTCGGAGCTTGCCAAGGCCCTCAAGACCCCACGGGAGACACTCGTCGAGCGCTGGAAATCCGCCCAGCAGAAACTCCGCGCCGCCCGCGACCAACGCGAGCGCCCCGGCCGCGACGACAAGGCGCTGACCGCCTGGAATGCCCTGATGATCCGCGGCCTCGCCCGGGCCGGCCGTTTCCTCGATCTACCCGAACTCATCGACAGCGCCGAGCAGGCGGAGCAGTTCGTGCGCGAGCATCTCTGGCGGGACGGTCGGTTGCTGGCGAGCTGGCGTGACGGACATGCCGATCTCCCGGGCTATCTCGATGATCATGCCTTCATGCTCGCCGCGCTCATCGAGCTGCAGCAGGCGCGCTGGTCCGCCGGCCGGGCCGACTGGGCCATGGCGTTGGGGGACGTCCTGCTCGAGCAGTTCGAAGACCCCGAGGCCGGCGGCTTTTATTTCACCGCCGCCGATCATGAGCGACTCATCCAGCGCCCCCGGGCCTGGACTGATGACGCGCTGCCGGCGGGCAACGGCGTCGCCGCCCTCGCCCTCAACCGGCTCGGCCACTGGGTCGGGGACCAGCGCTATACGCAAGTCGCGGAACGGGCGGTGGCCGGCGCCGCCGACGGCATCGACAAGGCGCCCGCCGCCCATTGCGCGGTGCTCGACGCCCTCGATGAACTGCTGGCGCCGCCGGAGCTGGTGATCATCCGAGACGAGGGCGCCGGCGCCGAGACTCTCCGCGAGGTGGCCGAAACCGGCTACCACCCCCAGCGGCTGGTCTTCATGCCGGGGGCCGGCGAGTCGGCGGCGGCCGCTCCGGCGGATGGCCATGGCGCCTGGGTCTGTCGCGGACATGCCTGTCTGCCGGTGGCACGAACCCCCGCCGAACTCGGCGATCGGCTCGCCGAGCGCGATTGATGCGCCACCAGGCCCGTCCCGCACGGGCCTGACACGCCCCCACTGTCTCGCTTCCGCCACACAGGGCCGGCGGCCCGTTGCCATTCCGCAACGGATGTCGTGCGGAAGACTGAAAAATGTCATACGACTGTCATCGAAACCTCATCGACTCGTCACATCTTCCGGGCATTGTCACGAGCAGTCGCGAACGCGGCCAACGCGGCCGGGTGTCGCGCCAACGCAACGACACTGTCAAATGAGGAATCACGTGATGAAGCACGCATCCAAGCTGGCCTTTCTCGCCGCTGCAGGCATGGCCACCGCCGGCGCCCAGGCCGCCGATTTCGAAATCGCCGAGGGCACGACACTCACCCTCGGTGGCGAGGTGGTGCTGAACTACCTCTATGAGAAGTACGACAACGGCGACAATGACACCAAATTCGTCGACGATGGCTCCCTGGTGATCCTGGGCGGTAGCCATGACCTCGGGAACGGCATCACGGCCTACGTCGAGACCGAGTTCGAGTACAACGCGCTGGGTAACAACGATGACGTCAAGCGCGACGCCAGCATCCTCGGCTTCACCGGCGAGTTTGGCGAATTTGCGGTGGGCGCCAGCGACAACGTGTTCGAGGATCTGATCTCCGACGCGGTGGATCCGTTCGAGAACGCCACCCTCGACCAGGTCAGCCTGACCGACGAAGACAGCATGGTCACCTACTACAGCCCCGATATGGACGGATTCTCCTTCCGCCTGCAGGGCCGTCACAATAATCGTGGCAAGGGCGAGAGCGCGGAGATCAGCCTAATCGGCGCCGCCGAGTACGACTTTGGGCCGGTTGCCGTGGCGGCCGCATACGACAGTCGCGGCTCGGTCAACTCCGGTGACAACGAGTTCAAGTCGCAGGATCATGTCGTCGGTCTGGCGATCACCGGCCAGCTTACCGAGCGTCTGGAGGCCAGCGCCCGGTTCGCCCAGGAGAATGACCAGGCCGGTAACGACAAGGACTTCACCGCCATCGCCATGGTCTACAACTACGGCGGCGGTGATCTCTACGGTGCCGCCCAGAACTATGACCCGAGCGGCGGTGACAGCAGCACTCAGGTAGCGGCGGGCATCAATTACGACATCGCCGACAGCCTGATGATCTTTGCCGAGTACGGTGATCTGGATCGCAAGCTCACCGATGGTGATATCGTGGACGCTGACACTAATAAGCTCGGCGTCGCGGGTCTGGTCTACGAGTTCTAATCCAACTCGACGTCAGTTCCGACTCGAACCGTCCGCCGGCAGAGACCGGCGGGCGGTTTTTCTTTTTCAGAGGTCCAGCTCACCCTGACCCGGTGTCTGCCGGCGCTTGCGCCGCGGCCGCTCGGGACTTGGCGTGCGGCTGGCGTGTTTGTGGCGTACCCGATCGGACTCGCGCCGCAGATCGCGACTGGCGCGATGGGCCTTGATCCGCTCGCGGGCCTCGCGGGCAGCCTGCTCGTGATCCACCACCGGCTCGGGATAATCGCGGCCGAGTCGGACCCCGTAGCGCTGCTGAAGCCCGGCGGGCATGCGCCAGGGCTCGTGAATCCACTCCGCCGGCACCGCGGCGAGCGCCGGAATCCAGTGACGGATGTAGTCGCCGGCGGGATCCTGATCGCGGGACTGTTTGACCGGATTGTAGATCCGCAGGGTGTTGATGCCGGTGGTGCCGGACTGCATCTGGAACTGGCAGTAATGGATACCCGGCTCGTAGTCGGTGAACAGCCGGGCGAGCGCCCGCGCCGGCTCGCGCCAGTGCAGCCACAGGTGATAACTCGACACCGCCACCAACATCGCGCGCATGCGAAAGTTGATCCACCCCTCGGCGCGAAGCTGGCGCATGCAGGCATCGACGAAGGGCAATCCCGTGCGCCCCTCGATCCAGGGAGCGAGCCGGGCCGGGTCGGTGTTCGTCTCATCCCGCAGCCCGTCATAGCCGCGATGCATGTTGCGGTACTCGATCGCGGGCTCGTCCTCGAGCTTCTGGATGAAGTGACAGTGCCAGTGCAGGCGCGACTCGAACGACTTCAGTGACTGCGCCCAGCGCGAGCGGGGAGCCGCGGCGCGGACCTCGGCCCAGCGACGCCGGTGGGTCTGCACGATCTCGCGCAGCGAGAGCGTGCCGTAGGCGATATGCGGGGACAGTCGCGAGCACACCCGCCACGCCGAGACCGGGCTCGCCATGCCCTGGCGGTAGGTCTCGGCGCGCTCGGCGAGAAAGCTCGCCAGCAGATCCTCGCCGGCGGCACGACCGCCGGTCTGCCGCCCGGGACAGGGCGTGCGCCCGACCCCGCGTTCGGCGGGCAGGGCCTGCGGGTCGAGGGCGTGGGCGCGGATCGCTGCACCGGGCTCAACCGCCTGGGCCTGCGCGGGCCGTGCCACGGGGGAGGCCTTCATGCGCCGCTCCCAGTGCCCGGCCCATTCATCGCGACTGGCGAGGGGACGCACCACGCCGAACTGCGGCGTCTGCTCAAAGGCGACACCGGCGCATCGGCACCAGGCCGCGACGGCCCGGTCACGGCGGTAGGTCCAGCCGTTGCCGGTCTCCTCGTGAGCATGGATGGCAGAGAAACCGATCCCGGCATGCAGCCACTCGAAGACCGCGGGTAGTTCGGCCTCGAACACCCAGAGCCGCAGGCCGAGCGCCTGCAGGGCCGCATCGAGTTCGCGCAGGCTGTCGCGGATGAATGCCCAGTGGCGGAATGCCGTATCCGGCTCCGCCCAGTAGCCGGGCTCGATGACATACACCGGCAGCACCGGGCCCGCCGCCACCGCCCGGGCGAGCGGGGCATGATCGGCGACGCGCAGGTCGCGCTTGAACCAGACGAGCTGCGGGCTCATCGCCGGCGTTTCCGCCCACTGGGCACGGCCCGCGGTGTCTCGGCCGCGCCCTCGGTTTCGGCCAGCCGGCGGTTGCGGCGACAGCGCTCCGAGCAGTAGCGCACGTTCTCCCAGTCCTTCGCCCACTTGCGCCGCCAGTTGAACTCGCGGCCGCAGACCGGACAGGTCTTGCTGGGCAGCTCGCCGGGCATGGCCGAGCTAACCCTCGCGGGCGGCACTGGCCGCATCGATCCGCGCGGCCAGTGCCGCGAGCCCCTGGCGCAGGGGCGCCTGC
Organism: Spiribacter sp. 1M189; assembly: GCF_040838345.1. Lineage (NCBI taxonomy): Bacteria > Pseudomonadati > Pseudomonadota > Gammaproteobacteria > Chromatiales > Ectothiorhodospiraceae > Spiribacter > Spiribacter insolitus. Next base: position 1,314,033 of record NZ_JBAKFF010000001.1, read on the forward strand.
CAGTCATCGGCAAAGCCGGGATCATAGCGCGCTGTGTCCATCGGACCTCCGATTGTTGCATCCACCGTCATGCCAACGGGGCATTGGGAACGTTCCATCACCCGGTTAGTATGCCGCCTTGACCCCGGTTTCGGAGACCCCGCCACCCATGGCCCAGCGCCGCTATACCCTCACCCATGATCGACCCGGGCCCGAGGACCGATTCTTCGTCGAGGCCCTCGATCCGGCCCAGTGGGCGCCGGCGGCGGGCGGCGACTGGCACACCCGCTGGCAGGTGGGCATGCCCCGCCCGGAGACCTTCGCCCGGGTCATCGGCGGGCGCAGCATCAATCACATTCCCGGCAACCATTGCCTGACCGTGAAATCCGCTCTGGCGGACACCCTCGCCGGCCTCACCGGGCGGCTTGCCGCCATTCATGGCGAGGACAGCCCGATCGTCCGGCGCAGCCGATTCACCCCGCAGACCTTCTGCATGCCCGATGATCACGCCCGCCTGCTCGCCAAGGCCGCCGCCCATCCGAGGCGGCTCTGGCTGCAGAAACCCGCCAACGGTGCCCGCGGCGAGGGCATCCGGGTGCTCCGCGACCCTGCGGAGGCCCCGACCGGCGAGGACTGGGTGGTCCAGCACTACCTCGATGACCCGCATCTGATCGACGGGCGCAAATACGTCCTGCGGCTTTATGTCCTCATCAGCAGCACCGAGCCCCTGCGGGTCTACCTCTACCGGGAGGGCTTTGCCAAGCTCGCCTCGCATGCCTACACGCTGGATGACCTCGCCGACCCCTTCGTCCACCAGACCAATCCGGACATCAATGCCGGCAATACCGGCATGGCCGAACCGGTGGTCTTCATCGAGCTGGCCCGCTATCGCGAGCGCCTGCGGGCCGAGGGCCGTGACCCGGAGGCCTTGTTCCGCCGTCTGCGCGAACTCATCACCATCACCGTCATCGCCGCCCGCGAGACCCTGCGCAGTGCCACGCTCGCCACCGGTGCCGACCCGCAGGGCTGCTACGAGTTCCTCGGCCTGGACTGTCTGGTGGATGCCGACATGAATCCCTGGCTGCTCGAGTGCAACCTGAACCCGTCGCTGGGCGTTTACGCCGGGGCGGGCGGCGGCGGCGATGCCGAGGGTCGCATCAAGCGGGCCATGGTCCATGACCTGGTCTCGCTGCTGGGACTGAACGCCCCCGACCGACCCCGGGCCGATGCGCGCGCCGAAGCGGGCCCGCTCGCCGCCGCGGCAGATGCCGAGCTGGCGGCGGCCGGCGACTTTGAGCGGATCTTCCCTGACGCCGACGCCGCGCGCTATTGGCCGTATTTCCCGGCGCCGCGGCCGGCGGATCTGCGCCTCGCCGGGGCGCTTGCCGACACGGCCATCAAGCCACCGCCACTGCGGCCCTGGCAGGTCGAGGAGGTGTTCGGTGATGACGGGCTGCGGCTTTTCGCCACCGAAACCGGGCAGTGGCTTGCGCCCAATCCTACCGCGGCACTGATCTGGCTGCATGTCGCCGACGGCCTCGACCCCCTTGGCATCGCCGCTGAGCTCGCCGCGCTGCCCGGCGCCGGAAACCGCGCAGCGATCGAATGGGATGTGCTCACTACGCTCGCCGACTGGGCGCGCGACGGACTGCTACGACAGGTCAGCGCCTGGCGAGTGCGTCGGTGATCGCCATCAGTCCCTCCGCGCAGTCCGCGGTCAGCCGCCCGCTCGCCTCGGCATCTCCCCGGGTGATGCCCAGACTGAGCAGATAGACGGGCTTACCAGCGGCGGCCGCGGCACGGACAAACCGGTAGCCCGACCAGACCATCAGCGACGAACCCACCACCCAGAGCGCCGGCGCCGCCGCCAGTGCCGCGAAGGCGCGCTCGACCCGGGCTTTCGGGACCGTCTCGCCAAAGAAGGTGACCGCCGGCTTGAGCAGGCCGCCACAGGCCTCGCAGGCCGGCACCACGAAACGGCCATAGTCGACATCACCGAGTTCGACATCGCCGTCCGGTGCCGTCTCGCGCTGCTGTGCGGCCTCGGCCCAGCCGGGGTTGGCCGCCTCGAGCTGATCCTGGTGGCGGGCGCGTGGAATCACCCGGCCGCAGTCCAGACACTCGACCCGATCGAGCCGGCCATGCAGATCGAGCACCGCCGGGCTGCCGGCGGCCTGATGCAGACCGTCGACGTTCTGGGTAATGAGCGGGCCGACAATGCCCTGGCGGGCCAGCCGGGCCAGGGCACCATGGGCGTCGTTGGGCCGCGCCCGCTCCACGGTGCGCCAGCCCACCAGGCTGCGGGCCCAGTAGCGCTGGCGGCCATAGTGACTGCCGGTGAACTCGGCAAGCTGCATGGGTGAGCCGCGCTTCCAGCTCCCGGCATGGTCGCGGTAATCGGGAATGCCGGATGCCGTGGAGACGCCGGCACCGGTGATCACCATTGCCGGGGCCCGGCACGCCAGGGCGTCCGCCAGTTCGGCGGCGGACAGCTCAATGGCCGGTTCGGGCAGAGGCCGGGCACTCGCCACTGCGATGGAACTCCTCGCGTCGAAAAACCTCAATCACCGCACAGGCCGAGCCCCGCGGTCAACCGCGGGCGGATGCCGCTACGCTACAATGCCGTGGTCGCACCGATCACCTGACCGGCGCACCCAGCAACGAGAGGTCACCCTTGCTCGCACCCCTTCACCCAGCCCGTCCCGACGGCGTCGCCATGATCTTCATCCTCGGCGTCATCACCGCCTTTGCGCCGCTGTCCATCGATCTCTACCTGCCCGGCCTGCCGCTGATCGAGGAAGACCTCCGGGTCAGCGCGGCACTCACTCAACTGAGCCTGTCGCTGTTCTTCGTCGGGCTGGCCAGCGGACAGTTCCTGTACGGACCGCTGGCCGATCGCTATGGACGTCGTGGACCGCTGCTCGCCGGCATTCTCATGTATCTGGCGGCGACGCTGGTCTGTGCGCTCGCGCCGACCATCGAGGTGCTGCTTGGCGGGCGCCTGGTACAGGGCTTCGGTGCGGCCGCCGGCCCGGTGATTGCGCGGGCCGTGGTGCGCGACATCTACGCCGGTCGTCGGGCGGCCCGGGTGATGTCGTTCGTGATCCTGGTCATGACCCTGGCGCCGTTGATCGCGCCGGTTCTGGGGGGCTGGCTGAGTGCGGGCCTCGGCTGGCGGGCGACCTTCTGGGCGCTGACCGGTTTCGCACTCCTGTGCACGGCGATGCTCCTGATCGGCCTGCCCGAGACGCACCCGCGCGAGCGGCGCCCGACCGGACGCCTCACGCGACTTTTCCTCGGCTATGTCCCGATCCTGCGGGATCCGCTGAGCCTCGCCTACCTGGGCGCCGGCGGTATGGCCTTCGGCGCGCTGTTCGCCTATGTGGCGGGCAGCCCGTTCGTCTACACCCGCGTCTTTGACGTGCCGCAGGCGCAGTTCGGGTACTTCTTTGCGCTCAACGTCGTTGGCCTGCTGATCGGCAACCTCACCAACGGCCAACTGGTCATGCGCTTCGGCCATCGCCGCATGCTCACCGCCGGCGTGCTGACCATGGCCGTGGCGAGCGCCATCATGCTGGGCATGGCCGCCAGTGGCGTGACCGCGCAGTGGCTGATCACGCCGGTGCTGTTCGTCGCCCTCGCCACGGTGGGGATCATCGCCGCGAACACCGTGGCGGGACTGCTCGACCGGCACCCGGATCATGCCGGCGCGGCCTCGGCGCTGTTCGGCGTCGCCCAGTTCGGTCTCGGCGCCCTGAGCGCCGGGCTGGTGGGGCTGATCGGCGGCCATCCACTGCTCACCATGGTGAGTGTCATGAGCCTCGCCGCCACCCTGGCCGCCCTCTCGGTGATGGTGCTCTGGCAACAGCAGCGCCGCCTGGCGGCGGCGACCTGAGCCATGGCCCGCGAAGACGACCGCATTGATAACCGCATCGCCTGTCTGCGCACCGATCGGCTGCCGGCGACGCTGATCTCCGATGCCGGCTATCACTGCGAGGTCTGGCGCAGCAGCGGCAGCGTGATCCGCGATGGCGAGCGGCAGACGCTGGACCGGGTCATCAAGATCCCGCGACTGCCCATTCCGGCCATTGAGGTGACCATCCTGCATCGCGATCACCAGAGGCTGCAGGCGGCGCTGGGCGACATCGTGCCGCGAACGGTCTACGTGCGCACCGTGATTGATGGCCAGCCCAGTGCCATCGCCATGGCCCCTACCATCCGGCGCTGGTTTGATGTGGCCAACCCCATCAATCAGTCCGAGCTGGCGCCGATGATCGCCCGCGACGAGCGCCTGCACGACGCCCTGCGGCATTTCATCGCCACCGCCGAGCAGTGGTACGAGCGCGAGGATCGGGTCATCGACCTCTACGGGGTCGACAACCTGGTACTCGATCGCAATCACCACCTGCACTATATCGACAGCTTCGGGGTATTCTTTCATGCTGATCTGCTCGAGATCCTGCCGGACCCGGATCCGGGGCTTGCTGAGAGAATCCGGCTGTCCAGGACGCGGCTCGAGTATCTCAATCACCTGCTGGAGATCGCCGATGAATGCGCCTAAAGCCCTGACCCTGGCCATCGCCCTGCTGCTGCTCGGTCTGCTGCCCGCCAGCGTTGCCGCCAGTGCCAATGCCGCCGGCGAGCCGGCATCGCCCGAAGAAGTGGTGCACGAGGTCGTCACCGAGGCGCTGCAGACCATTGCCGAGGAGCGTGACACGCTGGCCACGGACCGGGCAGCGGGTGTCGAGCTCTTCAATGAGCAGGTGCTGCCTTGGGTGGATACCAATCTGATGGCGCGATTCGCCATGGGGCCGGCGGCACGCCAGGCCGATCCGGCGGATATCGAGCGCCTGAGAGCCGCCCTCACCAACCGGGTGGCCAATCTCTATGCCGGTGCCCTGCAGCGCTATGCCGAGGAGGCGGCGGACTTCGCCGAGGAGGGTGAGGTCACACTGCGCACGGTCTCCCAGAGCGACAATCGGGCCATTGTCTCAGCGCAGGTGCGCGGCCCGCATGTCGATGACCTGACGCTGCGCATTCAGCTCTACCAGCGCGACGATCGCTGGCGGGTCTTCGATATCGAGACCAGCGGCGTGAGTATTCTGCTGGTCTTCCGCGATGCCCTGCAGGCGGCAAGCCATGGCGGCGATGTTGATGCCATGATCGCCGCGCTCGAGGAGGGCTCAGTGAATGTCGAGGAGGCCTGGGAGGAGGAAACCGCCGACTCCGCCGATGCCGCAGACTCCTGAGCCAGCCCGGCTTGCCCGGCTCAGTAGCCGGTCATCTCCAGATAGCCGACGCCGGCCGTGCTGCCTGCCACCGCCACGGCGCCCTCCCAGTAGCGCACGGTGGTGGGCATCTCCTGGGCATCAAGACGGGCCTCGATCTGCAGATCCAGCCCCTCGTCTGGCAGTTGTAGCCGCCATGCCACCGGGTAGCGGGAGCCGGTGCGCGGGCTCTCCCAGAAGCGCTGCGGCGTCAGCCGGAAATCCTCGCCGTCGAGCACCCGACTCCCGCCCTCGGCGTCGACCAGGATCCCGGCGGAGTTCGGGTCGGTTCCGCCATTGGTTCGGCGCAGGCGGTAGACCATGAGATCGCGGCCGTCATCGAGCTGGAGGGCGAACCAGTCCCAGCCCTGCTGATTGGCGTCCAGGGCGCTGGTGCTCCACTCCCGATCCAGCCAGGCACTGCCGGTCACCGCCGCGCGCCGGCCATCAAAGCCGACCTCACCCTCGGCGGTCAGCCGGGTGTAGGAGTAGTAACGTGAGGCATTGGCCGGATCCGCGCCTTTGCGGCTGTAGCCGGCATCACCCTGGAGGACATGCGGCTTGGCTGCGGTCAGCGTCAGGTCGACGGCGATGCCGGTATCGGGATCCTCGGCCTGCACGGTGAGCGGGAAAAGCCGGGTTGGCCCCTCACTCTCGATCCGCCAGTCATCGAGCCAGACGCGAACGGGCCGGACACGGGCGCCCGCCAGCCCCAGGGCACCGCGCTGATAGCGCTCCGCGGCCCGGTGCTCGCCGGCGGCGAGATCGGTGACGGCGAAATGCCCCATCCAGGCCTGCCGCGTGGCCCAGTCGCTGTCACGCTCGGCCATGGCCGGGGCCAGCGCCGAGCGGAACAGGGTGAGCTGAAAGCCGTAGGCATCGCCGTTATCGGCGGTGAGGTTGCCGGTGAAATACCACCACTCGGTGCGATGGTCAGGATGGGCGCCATGGTCGGCCGGGAATTCCAGCGGCCGCGGTCCAGTGACCCTGGCGAAGGCATCGGCATCCGCCGTCGGCCCCATGACCTCGGCGAGGTTCTGGGCCTCCGGCGCGGGACCAGCCTGATCAAAGGCAAAGCGCACCACACCGATCATGAGCCCGCCGGCCAGCAGCGCAAGCAGCCCGAGAAGACCGGGATCCATCCGTCGCATCATTCCCCCTTGAGTCCTTCGGCGAGGCGCAGGCGGGCCGCCCGCCAGGCCGGATAGAGCGCGGCGAGCAGCGCGGCGATCACCGCCAGTGCCACGCCCTCGAGCACCGGACCCGCCTCGAGTTCAAAGCCCATGGTCCAGCCATAGGCCCGGCGATTGATGACAAAGACCAGCAGCGCGGCGAGTGCGATGCCGAGCGGCACCGCCCAGAGCCCGGCAATCAACCCAAGCAGGCCACTCTGTCCGCCTACCAGACCGGCCAGACCGCTGCGGCCAAGGCCGATGGCCCGCAATACCGCGAATTCCCGTAGCCGGTCGAGCTGCAGTGCCATGAGCGCGGAGACCACACCGACGAAGGCCACCAGCCCGGCGAGCCAGCGCAAGACCTCGGTGATGGCAAAGGTACGATCAAAGATCACCAGCGACTGCTCGAAAACCGCGGCGTTGTCGGTCACTCGAGCGCCGGGCACGCCGGCCAGGCGGTTCTCCAGCCGCTGGACCATCGCATCGCGCCCGGCATCCGCCCCGGCGTGTACGCCGATACCGGCGAGTGCCGGATCGTCGTAGAGGTCGAGGTAGAGTCCGCGTCGCATCAATACCGCCCCGGTGGGCGAGGCATAGTCGCGATAGATGCCGGCGACATGGAAGTCGACCCGATCGCCGTCCACCGGCAGGCTGAGGGTGTCGCCGGGCGCCAGATCGCGGCGGGCCGCGAACGGCTCGCTGACCAGTACGGCGCGGTCATTGGCGTAGCCCTCGAGCGCTGTATCGTCCGCTGGACGGCGGATATCCACCGCCGGCGTCTGCCCCGCCGGCAGACCCAGCGCCCAGATCGTCACCGGACCGTCCGCCGTCGCCAGTTCCACCCACTGCGAGCGACTGACGAAATCCACCGCCGGGAGTCCGGCCAGGTGATCGGCCTGGGGATCGGTCAAATCGCCAGGTGCCGAGATATAGAAGTCCGCCGCGAGCGAGCCATCCAGCCAGTCGATGACGCTGGCCCGGAAGCTCGCGATCATCACCGCGACGCCGATGACCGCCGCCACCGCGACGGACAGCGCAGCAACGGCAACGCCAGTGCGGCTCAGCGACGCCACCGCTCCCTCGACGATCAGTCCACCCACGGGCCGGCCGCGCATCAGCGGCCGCAGCAGGGCCCCGGTGGCCAGGATCATCGCGGGCGCCAGCAGCGCGGCGCCGAGAATGAGGGCAAACAGCCCGACGAATGCCGGCACTAATCCCGAGCTCAGCGCGATCATCGCCGCGCCGAGCACCACCACCACGATCCCGCTCCAGCCGCCGCGGGTGGCGAGCTGTCGGGCCCGTGTCTCGAGATCCGCCCGAGAGAGCGCCGCCCGCGGCGGGGTGGCCGCCGCCTCGCGCGCCGGCGCCAGGGCGGCCCCCACCGAGCCGGCGAGGCCGACCAGCAGGCCCGCCGCGAGGCTCCAGGGGGAGAGGACCAGCTCGCCGGCGGCGCGCTCGAAGTACACGTCATTCACGGTCTGCAGCACCAGTCCGACCAGGCCATGGGCAAGGGCAAACCCCAGAACAAGCCCGATCAGGGTGCCGACGATGCCGATCAGCAGGGCATCACCGAGAATCTGCAGGAGTATCTCTCGGCGCTGGACGCCCATTGCCCGGAGGATGCCGATGGTGGGGCGTCGTCGAACCCCCAGGAAGCCCAGCGTGTTGAACACCAGGAACGCACCGACCACCACCGCCAGCAGCGACAGGGCCGTGAGGTTGATATGGAACGCCCGGCTCATCTGCAGGACGGACTGCGCACTGGCTGCCGCAGGGACGATACGTGCGGCATCAGCAAGTCGCGCCGCCAGGTCTTCAGCACGCGCATCATCGATGATCAGGTCGATGCGATCGAGCCGTCCGGTCTGCCCCAGTAGCGACTGGGCCGCGGCAATATCGGCCAGCAAAAGCCCGCGGCTCTGGTCATCGGGATCATCCACCACCGCCACCACGGTGACCGGTTTGCGACGGCCGTTGATGCTCAGCGCCAGGGTATCGCCGGCGGCGACGCCCAGCCGCTGCGCCTCGCCACTGCCGAGGGCCACGGCATCGTCACGCAGCAGGAGTGTATTGAAGGCATCCCCCAAGGCATCACCGCCGCCCAGCGGCCGCTGGAACGGGCCCTCGGCGAAGGCATCCAGGCCCAGCAGTGTAAGCGGCCGCTCGTCGGCATCCGCCAGCGTCACGCCGCCCTGCACCACCGGCGCCGCCTGCCGCACGCCGAGCTCGGTGCGCAGGCGGGTGTAGAGCGCCTCATCAACACCACCGGGCCCGGCGACGACCTGATGCGTGGCCCGCCCGGTCACCGACTCCAGCGACACCCGCATTGCCTCGCGCGCCGAATGATTGGCCAGGTCCACCGCCACCACCACCGCCACGGCGATGGCCACACCCAGTATGGCGAGCCCGGTCTGCAGGGGATGGCGGCGCAGATCAGCGCGGCCGATACGGCCGAGCAGGCGAGTCATGGCGCAGCGGCCTCCACGAGCCGGCCATCCCGGATAGTGAGCAACTGATCGGCCAGCCCGACCACCTCGCGGGCGTGGGTCACCATGATCAGCGTGCGCTGCTCGGCGCGGCAGAGTGAGTCCAGCATCGAAACCACCCGTTCGGCGTTCTCAAGGTCGAGGTTGCCGGTGGGCTCGTCGGCCAGGATGAAGTCGGGCTCATGGATCAGCGCCCGGGCGATGGCGACGCGCTGCTGCTCGCCGCCGGAGAGCCGGTCGGGCCAGTCCTCACCGCGGCCCTCCAGCCCGACCCGCTCGAGCCACTCTGCGACTCGCCCGTCATCCGCCATGCGGTTCAGGCTCAGGGGCAGGCGCAGGTTGTCGGCCACCGACAGGGTGGGAATGAGGTTATAGGCCTGGAAGACGAACCCCATGCGGTGGCGGCGCAGGGCCGTCAGCTCGCGATCGGCGAGCCCGGCGAGGTCAGTACCACCGATACGCACCACGCCCGCGCTCGGCCGGTCCAGGCCGCCGAGCAGATTGAGCAGGGTCGACTTGCCGGAGCCGCTGCGGCCGACCACCACGACAAACTCGCCGGCGCGGATCTGCCCGGACACCCTGTCCAGCACCCGGCGCCGCGGCGTCTCGCCGTACCAGCGGCTGAGCGACTCGAAGGCGATATCGGCCATGCGGCCCCCTGTTGAATGAGTGATGCGTTAGCGTGACAGAGCCGGTGTCATCGCTTCCAGTCCGGCCTCTGTTATCCTCGAAGACCGAAAATCGCCGGAGTAATTCCATTATGACCGACTCCGAGGAGCCAATCGTCGGCCCGCGCCTCTACCAGGTGCCAGAGGGGGATGACCGCGAACGGCTGACCTGTCCCGAGTGCGGCTTCATCGCCTACGAAAACCCGCGCATCGTCGTAGGCGTGGTCGCGCGGGCCGAGGACGAACGCATCCTGCTCTGCCGCCGGGCCATCCCGCCGCGTATCGGCTACTGGACCCTGCCGGCGGGCTACATGGAACTCAACGAAACCGCCGAGGCGGGTGCCTGCCGCGAGGCCTGGGAGGAAGCCCGGGCCCGCCTCGAGCTCACCGGCCTGCTCGCGGTCTACAGCCTGGCCCGCATCCATCAGGTCCAGCTCATCTACCGGGCGATCCTCACCGACCCGCACGTCGAGGCCGGCCCGGAGTCGCAGTCGGTGGGCCTTTTCCACTACTCCGATCTGCCCTGGGACGAGCTCGCCTTCCCGACCGTGGAATGGGCGCTGAAGCAGGACCATCAGGCGCATATGGAAGGTCACGGTCAGGCCTTCGCCAATCTGCAGTCATAAGGAGAACCCCATGGCAACGGCAACCCTGGGCGGCGGCTGTTTCTGGTGTCTGGAGGCGGTATTCCAGCGCCTCGCCGGCGTTAACGCCGTGACCTCCGGTTACGCTGGCGGCCACACCCCCGACCCGGACTACCGCAGCGTCTGCACCGGCCGGACCGGCCATGCCGAAGTGGTGCGCGTCGACTACGACCCGCAGACCATCGACTTCGATACGCTGCTCTCGGTGTTCTTCACCATCCACGACCCGACGACGCCGGATCGCCAGGGCGCGGATGTGGGGCCGCAGTATCGCTCGATCATTCTCTATGAGGACGATGATCAGCGGGCCATCGCCGAGGCGCATATTCAGCGACTGACCCGGGAAGGGGCCTTCCGCGCGCCCATCGTCACCGAAGTCGTGCCGCTGACAGCGTTTTATGCGGCCGAGGACTACCATCAGGACTACTATCGGCAGAACGCGCCGATGCCCTACTGCCAGATGGTGATCGAACCCAAGCTGGCAAAGACCCGGGCCGAGTTCGGCGACCACCTGGCCGACTGAGTGCGCCGTGCGCCGCTCAGGCCTCCTGGACCAGCACCCAGGGGGCGGCCACCACGGCCCAGAGCTCGGGATCACGCGCATGCCAGTCCCGGGCATCGTCGGCGACCGCCCGCCAGACCTGGCCGGCGGTCATCAAGTCCATGACCGTCGCCTCATCATCGCGGACGAAGGCCGCCGCGACGGCGACCAGATCCAGCGCCGGATCCACCCGCACGACCACGCCACGGGCGAAGTGCCGCTCGAGTTCCGTCCAGCGGATACGGCCCGTTTCCGCGTTCAGATGCGTCTCAATGGAGAGTTCAGATTCCGTCATGGCTGACGAGGATACCAATTCCCATGCCTTGCGGGCGTTCGACTCGGCAACACCCGCAAGGTAATCTGCGCCGCCATGAGCGCCCGCGACTGGTTTTTACTGATCATCCTGTCCACCGTCTGGGGCGGATCGTTTTTCTTCTTCGAGGTGGCGCTGCAGACACTGCCGCCGTTCACGGTGGTCCTTGGACGGGTCAGCCTGGCGGCCGCCGCCCTGTTGCTCATCGCCCGCGCCCGCGGTGCGTCACTCCCCTTCTCCGGCACCATCGTCCGTCGTTATCTGCTGCTCGGTGCCATCAGCAATGCCATGCCCTTTTCCTTCATCGTCTGGGGTCAGACCCAGATTCCCAGCGGACTTGCCTCCATCATCAATGCCATGACGCCGATCTGGGCGGTCCTGGTGGGGCTGCTCATCGGTAGCGACGAGCGGCTCACCCCCGCCCGCGCGATGGGCGTTCTGCTGGGATTTGCGGGCGTGGCGGTATTGATGGGGCCCGATCTTCTCCGCGAGCTCGATCCCTACAGCCTGGGTCAGCTCTCGGTACTGGGGGCGACCATCTGCTATGGGTTTGCCGTCCACTACGGCCGGCGTTTCGGCGACACGCCGCCGCTGGTCAACGCCGCCTACATGCTCACGGCCGCCGCGGTGTGGCTGACGCCGGTGACCCTGATCGTCGATCAACCCTGGACGCTTTCCCCGGGCCTGCAGGGGTGGGCGGCCCTGGCCGGGCTTTCCCTGCTCTGTACTGCCTTCGCCTACCTGCTCTACTTCCGCATCCTGGCCTCGGCCGGCGCCACTAACATGTCGCTGGTGACCTTCATCGTGCCGGTGTCGGCCATCAGCCTGGGGGCGGTGTTCCTCGGAGAACGTCTCGAGCCCACGGCCTTCCTTGGCATGGGCATCCTGTTCCTGGGTCTGGCGGTGATCGACGGTCGGCTCTGGCGGTTACTGAGGCACCGCAGGAAAAGCGACCGCCTGACCTCGCGCTCCTGAAGGCCTTCAACCGGCCGAATTCGCCGACTCGGCGTCGGTGGCAGAACCCGGGTCCGGCGATTCCAGCGGCTGGAAAAGCCGCTTGACGGTGTCCGTATCCAGCATGTCGGCACCCGCCCTGCCGGCATCACCCAGAAGCCGCTCGCCCAACTCGGCCTTGTCCCGCTGCAGGGCCATGATGCGGTCCTCCACGGTATCGCGGGTGAGCAGGTGATAGACGAACACGGGCTGATCCTGGCCGATCCGATGGGCGCGGTCGGTGGCCTGGCGCGTCACCGCCGGGTTCCACCAGGGATCGTAGTGGATCACGGTATCGGCGGCGGTGAGGTTGAGGCCCGTGCCGCCGGCCTTGAGGCTGATCAGAAAGATCGGCACCTCGCCGGCCTGGAACCGGGCCACCTGGGCCTCGCGGTCGCGGGTCTCGCCGGTGAGCTTCGCCCAGGTGAGGCCCCGCGCCTCGAGAGCGGTCTCGATGAGCGCGAGCATGCGGGTGAACTGCGAGAAGACGAGCACCCGACGGCCGGCCTGGCGCAGGTCATCGATGAGCTCCAGCAGCAGATCCAGCTTGGCCGAACTGGTTATGTCGGCCGGCGCATCCTGCACAAGCCGGGGGTCACAACAGGCCTCACGCAGCTTGAGCAGGGCATCGAGGATGCGTACGCGGTTCTGCGGCTGACCCGGCTGGGCCAGCGCTTCCTGGACACGCGGCGCCTGAGCGATTCGGAGCTGCTCGTAGAGATCGCGCTGGCTACCGGTCAGCTCGGCATAGAGCGGGATCTCGGTTTTGGCGGGCAGATCCGAGGCAATGGCCTGCTTCGTGCGACGCAGCAGAAAGGGGGCCACCCGCTCACGAAGGGCCTCGAGCCGGCTGTCGTCGCCCTCCTGCTCGATGGGCCGACGGTAGACCCGCTTGAAGGCCGAGGCATTGCCGAGCAGCCCCGGGGCGACGAAGTCGAACTGCGACCAGAGCTCGCCGAGATGGTTCTCCAGCGGCGTCCCCGTGAGACTGAGCCGCTGGCGGGCCTCCAGGGTGCGCACCGCGCGGGCCGCCTGGGCCCGGGGATTCTTGACCGCCTGCGCCTCGTCCAGCACCAGCAGGTGCCAGGACTGCGCCCGGAGCCGCTCGATATCGCGCACCAGCAGGCTGTAGGTGGTCAGCACCAAGTCATACTCGGCCAGCTGCGCATAGGCGACATGCCGCTGCGGGCCGTGCAGGCGGAGCACGCGCAGGCCGGGGGCGAACTTCTCGGCTTCCCGGGCCCAGTTGAACATCAGACTGGTGGGCACGACCACCAGGCTCGGGGCGCGGGCGCGGCCGGACTCCTGCTCCAGCAGCAGGTGAGAGATGACCTGCAGCGTCTTGCCAAGGCCCATATCATCCGCCAGCACACCCCCCAGCTCGAGCCGGGCAAGGCGCTGAAGCCAGGCCACGCCCTCGCGCTGGTAAGGGCGGAGGACGCCATGCAGCCCATTGGGTGTGGGCACCTCGGCCTGACCGTCAATGCGGTTGATAGCGCGGCCCAGCCGGCGTAGCTCCGCGTCGCCGACCCAGTGCAGGGCGGCCCCCTCGACGTCGTCCAGGGTATCGAGGACCGTGCTGCGCCCCAGCGGCAGCGTCAATCGCCCGTCGCGCAGGCGGGCGGCGGGGTCATAGAGCTCGGTGAGGCCCTTGAGCAGCGGCACCAGCCGGCGGGCCGGGACGGGCACAAGGCGTCCATCCCCCAGGTCCACCAGCAGACTGCTGGCCGGGTCGATGGCATCGAGGTAGGCCGGCGACATCGCCGCGGGGTTGTCATGGATCAACGCCAGCAGCAGCGGCATGAGGGCATGACGCTCGCCATCCACCTCGATATTGAGCGCAAAACTGAACCAGCCGGGCTGCTCGGGCATCCGCTGCACCTCGGCCTGCCAGCGCTCGGCCTCCGCCAGGCGCCAGGGGAAACAGGGCTCGATCACGATCCGCCAACCATCAGCCCGCAGCGCCGGGACATTCTCCGCCACGAACTTGCGCCAGTCGCGGGTGTGGTCGGGCACGAGGCGGCCTTCCGCCATTGCCCCGGCCGGAGACAGGCCGGCATCTGTCAGGCGCTGCCGGGCCCGGGACTCGTCTCTCGGTCTGCGTGGATAGTCGTGCAGCTCGCCGGCCTCGAACACGGAGAGGTCCTCGCCACTGGTCTCCGCACTGACGTAGTGACCCGCGTACTCGAAGCCGAACTCGGCGACGGCCTCGCCTCCCTCACTTCGGCCGGGTCGGTTGGGGTCGCCGAGGCGGGTAAGGCGCAGGACCGGTACCGGCATGACATCGTCGATCCGGCGTCGTCGCGGCGCCTTCGGCACGGGAATCGGTAAATCCCGATCGGCCAGCGCTTCCACGACTGCCGGCAGTTCGGCCGGGGCAACTATCGGCCCGGCCTGGAGCCGGGCCGCGAGCGCGTGGGAGACACCGGTATCGATCACGCCAAAGCCACCCTCCACTGGATCCACCCACATCGGGGGGTGCCCCGTGAGCGCGACGCGATCGTCATCGACCCTGACCGCGAGACGCTGGCTGCCGTCGGCCTGGACCTGCCATGCGAACTCGCCATGCATCGGTCCGGCCTCATGAATGCGCGGCGCATCGCTGGTCCGCCAATGGGCACGGCCAGTCTCGGCGAGGGCCCTGAGTATGAAGCGAAGATCATCCCGCTCAACCGCCTGACCGGTCTCCGGCAACAGCCGCAACAGCCGTCGGTCCGCGGCGCCCAGCAGCCCTGCCGGCGACCGCCGCACGCCGGGGAAGGGCATCAACCGCCCGTAGCCGCCACGACGACGGCGCCGGGCTCGACGCACGGCGACACTCAACTGCCCCTGGGCATCGACATCGAGCAGATAAACCAGGACCTCCTCGTGCCGGCGGGTTGAACCGGTATCGTGGGTGCCGAGGGCGATCGCCTCGGCCTCACCCAACCACTGACAGATGGCTGGGTTGGCCCTGACCATGCCCGCCGGCGCCTTGCGCCCCAGATAATGGAGGAGTGCGGCCACCGCATGTTCGCATCCACCACCCGCGTCACAGCTGCAGAAGGCGGTAACGGGTTTCGGTGATGGCAGGGGATGGATACGGATGTCCACCGAATGGACATGGCGCCGGTCCGCCTGGACGCGGGCGAAGAAACCCTGGCCACCCGGGCTGCAGTCGAGTACGGCCTGATCACGGATCAGCCGCTCACCCGCTTCCAGGGCCTCGCGCGGGAAATCTGCCCAGATGGCCGCTTCGCCACGCGTCGCGATCCATTCCTGCAGGGGGTCGGTCAATGCAGTCACTCCGGCGGTCGCCCATGGACAACCTGACAGCATACCCTCTTCGAAAGTCGTTAGGGTGAAAAGCGACCGCTATCCGCCGCTGACAGGGGGCAGCAGCACGAGTGTCTCGCCTGCGTGGATCTGATCCGTCCGCGAGCGCATCTCATCGCCCACCGCGCAGGCGACCCGTGGCAGGTGGGAGGTCAGCGCCGGATAAGCGGTCGTCAGTGCCTCAAGGACCTCGCCGATGGCGAGCGGCGGCTCGAGGTCAAGCGTTAACACACGGTCGCCCGCGGCCTCGCGGAGGACACCAAAGAGTTCAATTTCCATCGTCGAACCTTCCAGCTTCAGACGCTGACGCTCATTTATCCACAAAAAACCCCGCCAGGGGCGGGGTCCTTTTTGAATGGCTGGGGGACCAGGATTACTCGGCCTGCGGCCTCGCCCTTCGGGCCGACACGCGCTGCGCGCGGTCGTTCTGCTCCCTCACGGTCGCAGTCGAACCTTCCAGGTTCGAACCCTGCTGACCAATTATTCATAAAAAAGGCCCCTCGCGGGGACCTTTTTATGAATGGCTGGGGGACCAGGATTCGAACCTGGGTTGACGGAGTCAGAGTCCGCAGTCCTACCGCTAGACGATCCCCCAAAAACCGTTTTTTAGCGCTTGGAGAACTGGGTGGCGCGGCGGGCCTTGTGCAGACCGATCTTCTTGCGCTCCACCATGCGCGCGTCGCGCGTGACATACCCGGCTTTGCGCAGGCTCGTCTTCAGTTCTTCGTCGTAATTGATCAGCGCCCGGGTGATGCCATGCCGGATGGCGCCCGCCTGTCCGCTGGAGCCGCCGCCGAAGACGCTGACCTTGATGTCCACCTTGTTCGTGGTTTCGGTCAGCTCGAGCGGCTGACGCACCACCATTCGGGCGGTCTCGCGGCCGAAGTAATCATCCAACGGCTTACCGTTGACGATGATGTTTCCGCTTCCCGGACGCATGTTGACGCGTGCCGCTGAGGTCTTGCGCCGGCCGGTTCCGTAATACTGTTCAACTGCCATCGGTCAGTCCGCTCCGATTCAGATTTCCAGCGCCTGAGGCTGCTGGGCATGGTGCTGATGTTCGCTACCGCTGTAAACCTTCAGCTTCTTGATCATCTGGCGGCCCAGCCGGTTCTTCGGCAGCATGCCCTTGACGGCATGCTCGATGGCCCGCTCCGGATGCTCCTGAATCAGCGTCTCGAAGTTCGTCGACTTCATGTTGCCGACGTAGCCGGTAAAGCGATGGTAGGTCTTCTGCTGCGCCTTGCGGCCGGTCACGGCCACCTGCTCGGCATTGACCACGACGATGTAGTCGCCGGTGTCGACGTGCGGCGTGAAAGCCGGCTTATGCTTGCCGCGTAGGCGGAAAGCGATTTCCGAGGCGAGCCGCCCCAGGGTCTTGCCGGCGGCATCGACGACGTACCAGTCGCGCTGCACATTTTCCGCCTTGGCGCTGAAAGTCTTCATGGGTGTCCTGTCTCCGAAGCCGACGCTCCCGAATTAAGATCGGGAATGCTACACAAACCTCTCACGCCAGACAAGCGATGACGGCATGATCCCGGCTAAACGGCCGCACAGAGATACTTGATCTCGAGGAAGTCATCGATGCCATAGCGCGATCCTTCGCGACCGAGCCCGGACGCCTTGACGCCGCCAAACGGCGCCTCGGCGGTGGAGATGAGACCGGTGTTCAGGCCAACGATGCCATATTCCAAGGCCTCGGCGACCCGCCAGCTACGCCCCAGGTCGCGGGTATAGAAGTAGGCGGCGAGACCGAATTCGGTGGCATTGGCCATGGCGATGACCTCCGTCTCGCTATGGAAACGCACCACCGGCGCGATGGGGCCGAAGGTCTCCTCAACCAGCAGCCGCGTATCCGGCTGAATATCGGCAAGCACGGTGGGTTCGAAATAAAGCCCGCCCCGCTCGCTGCGCCGCCCGCCAACGACCACGCGGGCACCCCTGCTCACCGCGTCATCGAGGTGGGCCTGAACCTTGTCCATGGCCGGCTGATTGATCAGTGGTCCAATCTGATTGGCCTCATCAAGGCCCGGGCCAACCTTCATCCCGGCGACGGCCTCACCGAGACGCTCGATGAAGGCATCATGGACACCATCCTGGACGTAGATCCGGTTCGCGCAGACACAGGTCTGCCCGCCATTGCGGTATTTGGCCATGATCGCCCCTTGTACCGCCGCCTCCAGATCCGCATCGTCGAAAACGATGAACGGCGCGTTGCCACCCAACTCCAGCGAGAGCTTGGTCACGTTCTGCGCGCATTGCCGCATGAGGATCCGGCCCACCTCGGTAGAGCCCGTGAACGTGAGCTTGCGCACCTTCGGGTTACGACAAAGCTCGCCCCCCAGCCCGGCCGCATCCGCACCGGTCACGACGTTCAGGACGCCTTCGGGCAGCCCTGCCTCACTGCCCAGCCTGGCCATGGCGGTGGCCGACAGGGGGGTCGACTCAGCGGGTCGACCGACAAAGGTGCATCCCGCTGCCAGCGCCGGCGCGACCTTGCGGGCGATCATTGCATTGGGGAAATTCCATGGGGTGATGGAGCCCACCACACCGATGGGCTGCTTGAGCACCATGATGCGTTTGTCGGGCTGATGACCCGGGATGATGTCACCATAGACGCGTCGCCCTTCCTCGGCGAACCAGCGAATGAAACTCGCGCCATAGGCGATCTCGCCACGCGCTTCGGCAATCGGTTTGCCCATCTCCGCGGTGAGTATTCGGGCCAGGTCTTCCTGATTATCCAGCAACAGGTCATGCCAGCGCATGAGGATATCGGCGCGGTCGCGGGCCGTGCGGGCTGCCCAGGCCGGGCCGGCCTCGTGGGCGGCATCAATGGCCTCGCGCATCTCCGCCACGGTCAGGTCCGCAGCATGGGCGATCACCTCGCCGGTGGCGGGGTTGGTCACGTTGGACTGGTTCTGCCCGGCAACCCACTCACCCGCGATAAATGCACGGGGCTCGAGCAGTTCAGGGCGCACAAGATCAAGCGACATGGGAATGGCTCCCGATCACGGGTTGAGGAAACGGCCGATCAATAGGCCGCCTGGTAGATCGCCAGCGCATCGGCCTCGGTGACTTCCCGAGGGTTGTTCACCAGCAGTCGGGTCTGGTTCATCGCGTCGCTGGCCAGCTGCGGCAGCACCGACTCGGGGATATCCATCTCTCTGAGGGTCTGCTGCAGGCCGCAACGCCGGGAGAGCGCCGCCAGCGACTCGCAGAAGGCGCTCGCGCGCTCCAAGCGGTCCAGGGACTCAAGTTCGGGGAATAGGATCGGTGCCAGCTCGGCGTAAATCCCGCCGTGCGTCTCGATATTGAAGCGCAGCACATGGGGCAGGACCAGGGCGTTGGAGAGGCCATGGGGGATATGAAAATGTCCGCCGAGCGGATAGGCCAAGGCGTGGACGGCAGCCACCGGGGAGTTGGCGAAGGCCTGCCCGGCGAGCATCGAACCCAGCAGCATGTCAGCCCGCGCCTCGATGTCCGAGCCGTCATGGACGGCCCGCTCCAGCGCCGGCCCCATCAGGCCCAGCGCCAGCCTCGCCAGATGGCGGGAGACCGGGTTATTGTTGGGACTGGCCGAGGCATAGGCCTCGATGGCATGGACCATCGCATCGACACCAGTGGCCGCCGTGGTCGCTGCCGGCAGCCCGAGCGTGAGTTCGGGATCCAGAAGGGCGATATCCGGCAAGAGCACCGGCGAGACGACGCCCATCTTCTCCTCGCTCGCGGTGGTGACGATGGAAATCGGGGTGACCTCAGAGCCCGTCCCCGCGGTGGTTGGCACCAGCACCAGCGGCAGCCGCGGGCCTTGCGCGTTGCCAACGCCATAGCATTCGTCGAGCGGCTGGTCGCTCGCTGCCAGCAGCGCCGCCAGCTTGGCCACGTCCAGGGACGAACCGCCACCAACGCCGATGACGGCCTCGGCGCCGGCCGTTCTGGCAGCCGCGAGGGCAGCATGGATGACCTGTTCCGACGGATCCGCGGACACCTCGGAGAACAGGGTGACCGCAACGCCAGCATGCTCGAGACTCTGACGGCCACGGTCGACGATGCCTGTGGCCATCATGCCGGGATCAGTCACCAGGAGCACGCGCTCGGCGCCCAGGCCCGAAGTCAGCACCCCGAGCCCCGAAAACTTGCCGTTGCCGAACTGGATGCTGGCGGATGTGTTGAAGATGAAAGGCGTCATGAATCAATACTCCTCGGACTCGATGGCCAACTAGCCGCCGAAACTCCAGATCACCAGAAGGATTACGCCGATGGCTGCCACGGCCGCAATGATCAGGCGCCGAAGCCGCTCGGCCTCGGCGCTGACCCGGTCATGCCGCAGCGACGGTATCTCAGCTCTCGGCTCGATAGCGGGCTGCTCCGGTGAGGCCATGGCCATGCGATAGCCGAGAAACCACACGAGCACGAGGCCGAGCAGCCAGAAGAGGACAGACCAGGCCCAGAGCGAGGGCACGCTGAGGACCCATGCCCCGGTTGCATCGACAAAGGCGACGTTACCGAAGATCGTGCCCGGCCCGACCGCCAGAAACGCCCAGGCGAGCACGATCGACCACGCCAGCGAATTCAGCCAAGGCGGCGTGCGGGCCGCGAAGTGTCTGGCGATGAAAGCGCGGATTTCTTCGGCATTCGCCCTGCGGCCACGATGGCGGCTGACCGCTGAGATCACCATGATCGCGACGACATTGCAGAACAGCCCCCAGCCGGCGGCATGAATCGTCCACGGATATCGACCCCAGGGCAGTTCCAGACCCAGGTAACTCAGGATGTAGATGCCGGCGGCATCGGTGAGGAATACCGCGGCGATGCCAAAGCCGAATCCCACCACCGCCGCCGGCGGCGTGATCCAGCGGAACCACAGCAGCCCGACCAGCGGCCCCATCAACTGAGCCGACAGGGGTAGCGCCATGGCACCCAGCGCGGAGAGCGCCACCGGCGTGAGGAACGCCATCAGCAGCGAGACCACGGCGAGGATAACCACAACAATGCGGGTGAGGTTGACGGTGGCCCGACGCGACAGCTCGCTGTGGAACCAAGGCTTGTAGAGGTGGCGCACGACTGTCTCGGCGGCAACCAGTAGGGCGAGCCCGGCGAAAAGCTGCATACCAGCGACCAGGCCGAAGACAATCCAGACGCTGAACCATGGGGACGTCGCGGACAACAGATCGGCCAGGGTGGCACTCGCCTCTTCGCCGCGGAGCAGGCCGAACGCTCCCAGCAGCCCGCCGAGCGTGATGATCAAGGCACCGAAAAAACCGGCGAGCACCCAGGTCTGCCCCGCCGCAACGCCGGTGGCGCTGCGGCTCGAGAGCAGGATCTTGAACAGCACGGGGCTGCAGGCCACGCCCAGTACCGCCATGCTGGCGCTGAGAATCATCGCCGCACTGCCCGGGTGCTCCAGGAACGCACCACGGCCGAAGCCGGGCACGAACTGCACCACGCCGGCCACGCTGAACCATTGCGCCCCCCGCTCGCCAGCCGACGCCGCCAGCGCATCCATCAACAACAGCGGATCGCCGACATTGGCGAGAATGACACCCCCCAGCGTGAGCGTTGCACTTACCAGTGCGACTGTCTGCAACATCCCGAGGTAGGCCACAGCGCGAAGCCCGCCGATGACCACATAAGCGAACAGAATCAGGGTGAGCAGCGCCCCGCAGAAAAGCGGCGAGAGAGCGCCGGCGGTCATGGCCGAGAGCAGATCGGAGAGCAGCCGCAGCTGCATGCCCGCGAAGGCGACGGCGAACAGCAATGCGATCACCGCGCAGCTCACGGCCAGAAACTCGCTGCCGTAGTAAAGCCGCAACAGCTCGATCTGCGAGGAGACACGGAAACGCTGGGCGACAAACCAGGCCCGCTTGTAGAAGAGCATGCCCGGAATGGCGAGCAGGACACCGGCCTGCAGAGCCGCCACCGATGAGAAACCCCACCTGGCGACGGCATCTGCCGTTCCCAGCAGGAACCATACGGAGACGCTGGCCCCGGCCCCCACCAGCGCACCCATCCACGGCGCGATGGAGTGCCCCGCCGAGAACCAGGTCTCGACATCGTGGTTGGCCACCGCCGACTGACGCGCCCAGAACAGGGCGAGCGCCATGTAGATCAGGGTGAAAAGGCCCAGCCACAGAACCATCGAATCGATCATCGCGCGTCCCCGCCGGCGTCAACGTCAGTGCTGCCCTCGGGCTTGTGATGGAACGTCGAGTAGGCGCCCCGCAAGCCGTACCGGGTGACGAGATAGCTGAGGAAGCCGACCACCAGCACCGCAACCAGACTCAGACAGGCCAGAAAGTCCCGCTCGTCGAGCCGGCCCGTGGCGAATCCGATCACCACCAGGAGCGCGACGACACCGAATGCCGCCAGCCCCAGTGCCGTTTCCCCAGCGGTATAGCCCGTCCGGTAAAGCGCGTTGATGACCATATGCGCCACGAAAGCCGCGATCACCAACAGAATCCCGGCCAGGGCGGTGCCATACTGGTTCGCCTCCAGCCCCTGCAGGAACAGCGCCAGACTGAGCATGCCCAACGCGGTCCAGGTAGAGAACACCAGTACGCTGCGCTCAATGACCGGATTCGTCATTCACCCGTCTCCAGCTACTTGTCGCGCTTCGGCTTGCCGGCCGACTTCGGCCGATCGCTGGCAGAGGTCGGCTCGGTGTAGACCACCTTGGAGAGGTCCTGCAGCGCCTCCGATCGGTGGATGTTGTCCGCCGACAACCCGATTTCGCCCAGCAGCTGATCGACGAAGGGCGCGTGCGAGCGATAGCGGAGCGCGGAATTCACCACCTGATCGGCGAGGTTGCCCTCGCGATCCGTACCGGTGCCGGCACTGCCGGTACCCTCGCCGCTGCCCTCGCCGTCGGAGCGGCCACTGCCGCCACCGGAGAACCCGGGCAGCCCCTCGACGTGCATGATCTTGATCTCGTCGATGCGCTCCATGGGCTTGACGCTCTCGCGAATGATCGACGGCAGGTTGTCCACCAGGCGCCGATGCAGCGCGCTGCGCCGACTGGCATCCGAGCGCAGGTTCTCGGCCTCGTTGAGCTGCGTATTGCCCTCGGCTTCGACGCGGTAGCGCTCGGCCTCGGCAGCGGCCTCGATGCGGACCGCCTCGGCGCGGTCGTTGGCGGCATCCTTCTCCGCCTCGGCCAGCGTGCGCAGACGCATGGCCTCCGTTTCGACATCCTTGGACGTCTCGATGAGCCGGATTTCCTTGTCGCGATTGGCGATTTCCTTGTCACGGATGGTCAGCACCCGCTCCCGGGCTTCGGTCATGGCCGCCCGGGCGCGCTCGGCCTCGGACTGCGCCTCGGAGCGCTCCTGGGACTTGCGGGCAATGGTGATCTCGCGCTCCTGCTCCTCGACATCCAGCGCCTCACGGCGCTTGATCTGCATCGACTCGATCGACTTCTCGGTATCGATGCGGGCACGCTCCACCTGCTCGCGCTCGCGCAGCTTGATCTCCTCGATCTCGCGCTCGCGGGCCGCATCCTCGTGGGCGATTTCCGCCTTGCGCTGCGCTCGCTGAATGGCGATTTCCGCCTCATGGGCGCGCTGCGCAAACTCGGAGTCGCGCTTGATGTCGAGTGACTTGACCTCCGCGTCGAGATTTTTCTGGCGCACGGCCACCGCGGTGTCCTGTTCGATGTCGTTACGCTTCTTGCGACGCGCCTCGATCTGCTCGGTGAGCGCCGTCAGACCATCGGCATCGAATGTGTTGGACGGATTGAACAGGCCGATATCGGTCTGATCCAGCGAGGTGAGCGATACCGACTCGAGCTCGAGGCCGTCCTTCTCCAGGCTGTCGGCCACCTCACGGCCGACGAGCTTGTTGAACTCGTGGCGCTTTTCGTGGATGTCCTGGAGGGTCATGACGGCGGCCGCGCTGCCCATGGCATCCACGAAGCGACCCTGGATGAGTTCCTTGAGCTCCTCCGGGTGCAGGGTGCGGTTACCGAGCGAACGCGCCGCGGTCGCCACCGACTCATCCTCGGGTCGGACCCGCACGTAGAACTCCACCGTCAGCTCGGCACGCATGCGGTCATGCGTGATCAGCGATTTCTCCCGCACCCGGCTGACCTCCAGGCGCAGGGTATTCATGTTGACTTCGGTGATGTCGTGGACGATCGGCAGCACGAAGGCGCCGCCCCCCATGATCACCTTCTCGCCTCCCAGACCGGTGCGCACGAAGGAGATGTCCTTGGTGGAGCGCCGGTACAACCAGTGCAGCAGGTAGGCACCGACCGCGATGATGATCGCGATCAGGATGATGACGGCAATGATGTTCGCACCACTCATGATCTCTGTTCCTCGTTGTCGCCTGCGGCCTGCGTTTGGGAATGCCGCGTTGCCATGATGGCCGTTGCCAGGACTGCCACTCCGAAAGTCATCCGATTGAGGAAGTCAGCCACGTTGTAGGTCACGCTGATCGCTCCTCCGTCGATGAAGCTCCCGAAGCTCATGATGAAATTGCCGAGCGGATAGATCGCCCAGCCCACCGTGACGATCAGTCGCAGCCAGAAGTAGCCGCGGCGGATCGCATCGTGGTCGGATTCGCGCACGGCGGTATCCATGCGCCCGAAAAAGAGTTCGCCCAGGATGTAGAGCCAGAAGGCGAGCCCGATGAGAAAAGCCAGCGCTGCATGCATCAGCTGGGCCTCGCCCAGGTAGCGCACGAAGACCATCAGCACCGCGGCGACCACCAGGCGCCAGAACAGACCGATGCGCTGGCGGCCGGCGGCATTGGCGAAGAAATACAGCGCCAGCACCTGCAGCGGCATGGAAATGATCCAGCCGGCGTAGTGATAAAGAATGGGCACCGACCCCGTGGTCCAGGCCTCGCGGCCCTCGAACATTGCTCCGGCGCCCACGACGGCAGCGCAGGCGCAGAGCGTGACCGTGATCTTCCAGCGCTGGCCGACCCAGGCCGTCCCCAGCAATAGCAGGATGCTGGTGGCCACCAGTCCGAACAGGGCCGCCGAGAAGCTTGCGGCCGTCAGATCCGCCGACTCAAAGACCATCATCACTCATGCCTCCAGTTGTTGTTCATGCGCAGCCCTAGATTTGCGTTCGTATGTGGGGGGAGCGTGCGTAGAGGGCGACCATCGGGAGAATCAGCAGGCCGAAGATGAACTGCTGCCACTCGAAATTGAGGCCGATACCGATCAGGAACGACGCCAGCACCTGGAGGACGAAGACACCGATGACGGTAAAGCCATAGCCGCCCTGCCCCCCCAGCAGCGAGGTACCACCGACCACCACGGCCGCCAGTGTCAGGAACAGATACTGATCGCCCACGCCGATGAACCCCCCGCCCGACCAGCCGAGCAGCAGGGCACCGGTCAGCGCGGAGAAGAAACCCGAGATGGTGTAGGCCAGCACCCAGTACTTTAGCTCGGAGATCATCACCCGGGATGCCGAGACACGATTGACACCGAGCGCGTAGAGATTGCGACCGTAGACGGTGTGACGCATGCCGATCACGAGCACCAGGGCGATCAGCGCCCAGATCACGATGACCGGCGGAATCGGGATCCCGAAGGTCTTGCCGTTCATGGCCGCGAGGTTCGACAGCCACATCGGCACCACCCCCATAACGTTGCCGCTGTAGGCACTGCCGATGGAGGTAAGGATCTGCACGGCGCCCGAGATGGCGAAACCCGTCCCGAGCGTGAGAATGAGCGCCTGTCCCTGCAGCCGGTAGCTGAGCAGCCCGTTGATCAGACCCAGGATTGCCCCGGTCAGCAGGACCAGGCACATGGCCAGCCACGGCGGCACACCCAGACCGATGAGATACAGCATGCCGACATTGGCAGAGCCGATGATGAAAGGAATCGAGAGATCAAGGCCGCCGAGCATCGCCACGAGGGTCTGCCCCACGGCCGCGATACCCAGGAACGAGGCGAACAACAGCATCGACTTGACGTTCCATAGCGAGGCGAAGCCGTCGATCTGCATGGCCCCCACCAGGAAGAGCCCCAGCAGCACCATCAGACCGATGAATGCCGAGCGGTTCTTCTCGAAGAACGGGCCGATGGTTCGGGTAATGACGATGATCGCCAGCAGGATGAGCAGCGAGAGGATGTTCCAGACGTTCCAGAACCCCTCGATGGCGGCCGCCAGGATGAGGAAGCCAAGCAGAATGATCGCGAGCCCGATCAGGCTCGCGCGAAAGCGCAACCACACGAGCCGGAAGGGCCCTGGCCCCTCCGCCGAGGGGCGGCGCTCGAAGCGGAACTGGGTGAGGATGAAACGCCACCCCCAGTAGAAGAGCGCCAGGGTGGCAATGGCATAGAGGATGACGAGCTGGATGTCGGTCCCCTGAACGAGGCCGTAGATCACACCCAGCAGCGTCAGCAGGCCGCCGACACACAGGCCCAGAATACGCCCGGCCAGGCTCAGCTCGGTCGATGCCGCTTCGGACGACGGGGTCATCGCGACGTCTCCTGTTCTTGGGTGGGCGGATCGGAATCGCCGCCCACATCGCTGATGACATAGGCGACCAGCAGCATGAGGGCGGCTGCGATGGCCAGGACCACCACGTTCCAGTCACGTCGCTGTCCGGCAGTGGTGATCGTCACCCGCAGCAGCAGCGCCACTGCGGCCAGCAACAGGACGCCATGGATGAGCGGACGCGCGAATTCCCGCAGCGTGGCCGCCGCTTCGCCGCCATCCGCCACCTCCAGCGGTCCGGTCAGCACCTCGCCGGCCGGCGGGCGCTCGAGCTGCATCATCGCGGGCTGCGATGCGGACTCATCGGTGGCGACGACCGCGTCGGCCGGCGCCCCGGCATAATCGAAAGTGGCATGCATGATCACGCCGAAGACGACAACGCCAAGCACCACGAAGTAGAGCAACGGCGAGAAGCGCCGGATATAGCGCTGCAGCACCGGCAGGAGCAGCGTGACCAGCAGCGAGCCCACCAGGATCGCCCCGTAGGCCAGATCGGTGACGAAGCTCTGGACCATGCCGAAGCTGAAGGTGGCCAGCACATAGGTAATCAGATAGAGATTGATGGCGCCCAGTGCCGAGCCGAAAACGCCCGCCCGACCGCCCGCCAGCGAGGCGCCGCCAAGCACGAGGGCCGTCACCGCGATCAGCGTATAAGTCGTACCCTGGGTGGGATCGCCGGAGGAAATCAGTGCCGTGAAGGTGATCGCCGCCAGCGCCGCGAACAGGCCCGAGATCAGGTGGCCGCCGATGCGCACCAGCGCGATGCTGACACCCGAGGTGTAGGCCGCCCGCTCGTCTGAGCCCATCAGGCGGAGATGGGTGTAGAAGGCCGAGCGGGTGAAGGCCAGCCACGCCAGCGTAGCCAGCACGAGAATCACCAGCACCGGCGAGAAAATCGTGGTTCCCGCGCCCCAAGTGGACATCCACTCCGGGGCGACACCGCCCGGACGCGGCAGGATGACCAGGTTGATGCCGGAGAGCGCAAGGTAGCCGCTCAGCGCGACGATGATCGGCTGGACCCGCACGAACACCACGATCAGCGCGAACAGCAGGTGATAGGCCATGCCCAGCGCGAAAGCAAACAGGAACAGGCTGAACGGATTGGTCAGAAAACCGGCGCCATGCGCGACGATCACGGTGACGTTGATGAACCCGATCAGCGGGCCGATGGAAAGATCCACCGTGCCCCGTCCCGTAATCACCGAGGCCATCAGGGCATAGGTCGCAAGAATCAGCGGCGTCGCGACGATGATCGCACTGCCGATGCCGCTTGGCGTGACCAGCGACGGTGATCGCAGCACCGCGATGATGAGCAGCAGGAAAAACAGCGAGATCGGGACGATCATGAAGGGGTTGGAACGCCCGCCGCCGCTGGTCTCCACTGCCTCGGGCAGGTTGCGCTCCGTGACCGTGGCCATCAGCCTTCAGCCTCCGGTGTCATGGGGCGTCGCGAGAAATCGACGACCCGTACGGTGCCCTGCTCGGCGCGACGAATGATGTCGTCCGGCGTCTCCACCACCCGGATCGGCGGTACGGCAAGCGATTCGTCGTCGTACTCGACATGGCCGGTCGCCGCCGAACGCGGCGCTTCCCGCGGCGCCTCCGCCTCGACGCGGGCATGCAGCGGCGAGAGTCCATGACGACTGGCCAGACCGCCGCCGTCGGTCTGACCGAACATCGATTCCAGGATGGTTTTCGGCTCGAAGCCGCGCCCGTCGAAGGCGTCGAACGGCGCGCCGTCGCGGAACACGATAATGCGGGTGGCGAACCCTACGAACTCCTCGATCTCCGAGGAGAGGTAGATCACCGACTTGCCAGACTCGGCGAAGGCCCGGAGCTGCCGATAGAGCTCGGTCTTGGCCCCGACATCAATGCCACGGGCGGGATCGTTGAGCACGATCAGGTCCGGGCGCATGGCAAAGCCGCGGCCGATGAGCACCTTTTGCTGGTTGCCGCCGGACAGCGAGGTGATGCGATCGCTGTGCTGACCGAACTTGATCAGCAGGTTGTCAGCCTCGCGATCGAAGATGGTGCGCAGCCCCGCCCAGTCCACAAAACCCAGCACGCCGCCGCGCCGCTTCTCGCGGTAGAGCGGCATGACCAGGTTCTCCATGATGGACAGGCGATCGAAGATCCCTTCGCGCTTGCGATCGCCGGAGACATAGACCACCCGGCTGCCGACGGCGTCGGCCAGGCGCCGGATCGGCTGCGCGACCCCTTCGCGGTCGTAGGCGAGAATCTCCCCGGCCAGCGGCGGCTGCACCCCGGAGAGTGCGCGCACGAAGTCATCCTGGCCCTGGCCATCAAGTCCGACGATGCCGATCACCTCGCCCCGGCGCACCTCCAGATCGAAGCGGCGTGCCCCCGGCCATAGCTGCAGACCGCGGGCCTGCAGCGCCAGCTCCTCGACCTCGGGCATCGGCGCCTCGTCATGGGATTCGCCGGTGCCCTGATCCTCGCCAGTCATGAGGGCCAGCAGGTTTTTCTCGGTGATCGCCTCGCGCTCGAGGACGCCGACATCGCGCCCGTCACGCATGACCGTCGCCCGGTCGGCGATGCGCACCAGCTCGGCGATGCGGTGCGTGACGATGAGGATCGTCGTGCCGCGATCGCGTAGCTCGCGCATCTTGGTGAACAGGCGCTCGGTACTGTCGAAGTCGAGCGCCGCCGAGCTTTCATCCAGGATCAGGATGCGCGGCTCACTGAGCAGCCCGCGGGCAATGGTGATCCACTGCTTGAGGCTCAACGGCAGTGTTCCGGCCAACGCATGGGGGTCAACCGTCTCGCCGGACAGATCCCGCATCAGCGCGGCGGCACGACGCGTCTTGTCACGCAGGTTCAGCCTCTTGGTGAAGAGCCGGTCGGCCCCCATGAAGATGTTGTCCACCACCGAACTCTCATCGGCGACCAGCACCTCCTGGTAGACCGTCGAAATCCCGAGCGCGCGGCTCTCCGCGGGGGTCGCCGGCGTCTCGCCGAGCACCGACACCGATCCGGCATCCACGGGCAGAATGCCGGAAACCACCTTGGCAAGCGTCGACTTGCCGCAGCCATTGCCGCCCACCACCGCATGGATCTCACCGGCACGCGCCGAGAAACTCACTCCATCCAGCGCCCGGGTCGGGCCGAAGTGCTTGCGCACGTTCTGTAGTGAGATCGTCTCGCGCCTGACGGCAGGCTTCGGATTGTCAGCAGGACTCTGCATCTCGGTTTCCAGAGATCCCGAGGGGTAGCACCCCCCGGGACCTTCAATACCCCTTTGGTTCAGTCCGAGACCGGATGCGACGCCGGGTCGTACTGCGTCGGATCGGCAGGACGCAGGAAGAACTGATCGATGTAGGCCGGATCAAGCCCCCACCGGTCCGGTCCGACGGCCAGCCACTCGGCACTCTGGACGTTGCAGTCCTCATCCATGACCTCGACGAGATCCTCGTAGGTGAATTCCACCGGATCGACGAGCACCGACTGGATCTTCGGCCCCTGGCCCTGGAGCGTGCGCATCATGATGTGCCAGATGAGCCGGATCTCGTCCTGGGGCGGCCACACCTGATAGGTGGTCGAAATGTAGTCCGGATTCTTGCGCCAGTAGCACAAGGCACCGAGCTCGCCACCGATGGAAGTCGGCACATCCTCGCGGCCGGACTGCTGCAGGGCCCGCAGCACGCCGAGTTCCGCGGCCGACTGCACCGTGATCCCATCCACACCACCGGGGTTCGTGGCGAGCCACTTCTGCACCTCTGCCTGAGCGACCTGGTCGGTCCACATACCGGCGATACTGCCCACTACCTCGATACCATCCGCTTTCGCCAGACCGGCCTTCACGCCACGGTCCTGGCTATCGGAACCGGAGGTGCCGGGAATGCCCTCGACCACCAGCACACGGCCCTCGCCATCGAGCTCATCAGCCATCCACTGACCGATCTCGAAGCCGGCCAACTGATAGTTCACCGACGAGTTCACCGAGTAGGGCGAAGTCAGGTAGCCGGTAAAGGAGAAGGTGGGCACGCCGTTGTCATAGGCGTACTTCACCGACTGATTGAGCGCGGTGGGGTTGGAGCAGCACACGAAGATGGCGTCGACGCCCTGGTCGACGAGCTGGCGCATCTGCTGGATCTGCGTCGAATCGTTCAGGTTCGACTGCGTGACGATGACCTCGTCAATCAGCCCCAGCTCCTGCCAGCGCGGAATGATCTCTTCCTGGAGCTCTCGCATGGCAGCCGCCCGCCATGTGTTACCCGCATAGGAGCTCGCATAGCCAATGGTCCACGGGGGCGGGTTCTCGGCAACGAAGTCCCGATACGCGCTGGCGCCGATCGGCTGCGATGGATCGAGCATATCCGGGTTGTAAAGACGCTCAACGACGGACGGATCCAGCTCGTCGAGTCCTTCAGCCTGGGCTGTGCCAAACGACACCATGCCGGCAAGCAGTGCAGCGGACGCTGCTTGAATGATCTTCATCTCTCGACTCCTCCTCATGAGACCTGAAAACCGGGGGTTGCCCGCCGGGTCAGGTGTAGAAAGAAGACGGCGCTTTTCGCCAGTCTTCCCACTGCACGGGGTCGTGGCCGGTTACGACCATCGCCCCGGTCTTCTCGGCAACCCGGTGGAGCTTTGCCACCGAGTCGGCCGCATCGGCCGAGGACACGACGAGTCCCGGCAATGCTTTGTTGTTCCAGTGATCCACGGTATAGGCGGCATCGATCGCGAGCAGGATCGGGCCGGTGTTCGGCAGAGTGACCAGAAACGACTGATGACCCGGCGAGTGGCCGGGGGTGAAGATCGTCTTGAGCACATCATCGCCAAACAGATCGAAAAAGTCGGTGGTCTCGCCGCCGAGGAACTTCCACTTCAGCCCCGGACGGTCGAAGTCCGCCCGGATATAGGCTGGCTCAGAGAACCAGTGCGGGTTGAATGCGTAGTCGTACTCGACGCGCTGGACAATATGCTGAGCCCTTGGAAACCGCCCGATGGCGCCGGTGTGATCCAGATGCAGATGCGACTGGAGGACATAGCGGACGTCCTCGGGCTCAACCCCGACCGAACGACACTGCTCAACGCAGTCGTCACTCAGATCCATGATCGGGTCGTAGGCATCAACCACCGCGCCCCAGTGGGCGCGCTTGTCGACGGCGACCTCAATGGCATTGCCACCATCGATCACGACGTTACCCATGGGATGCTTGAGCAGATACCAGGGCACGGGGATCTCGAAGTCCTCCTCGCCCTGGTTCATTGCGATCAGCTTTCGCTTGGTGCGCAGCGTGCCGGTCTGGAACATATACAGCTCCACTCCATCACTCGATGCCACCTTGGGTCGCACGGATTCCCGGCGTGGCGCCGGCGCAAGACTGCTGCTGGAGGAAGTGGGCGAGAGCAATGACTTGCTGTCGGTCTCGATCTGCTTGCCGTTGGCGTCGTACTGGATGATCTTCATGTCGAGTTCCCGCCCGGCGTCAGGTGCGCGCCATGATCTGATTCAGGGCTTCCTTCAGGTAAACCCGGAACAGCGCGTGGTTTTCGGACATGGGGAAGTGGCCAATGTCCTCCATTTCGATATACACACCGCCGGGAATCTGGCTGGCCGTCTTTTCGCTCGCCTCAGGCGGTGTCAGATAGTCATATGTCCCGGTCATCATCACCACCGGGCAACGACTCGTGTCGATATCCTTGAGCGAATCGCGCATGTCGTGGTCTACCGAATAGAAATGCAGATCGCCGCGGAACACCTCCGAGCCCTGGGTGTAGTAGTGCCAGGTCAGCCAGCGATCCATATCGGGACTCTGCGGGGCCATGAGATCCCAGGTGCCGCTGGCGCACACCTGCGCGGCATTGGCATGGGGATGACGCCACCAGTCCAGGTAGAAGCCCGGGGCGTGATCCGCGGCCTCCACGGGAATGACCGCACGGAAGCGATCGGGATAGTGCAGTGCCAGCTGCAGCGCCACGTTGCCGCCGAACGACGATCCCATGAAGATCGGGTTGCGCAGCTCCAGCGCATCGCAGAATGCGACGATGAATTTCATGAAGTGGTCGGCGGTGAGCCGGTATTCAGCGTTCCACCATTCCCAGTTGTGCGGCGGATCCGACTTGCCATGCCGCGCCAGGTCATAGGCGATCACGTCGTAGTTCTGGGTTATCTCGGCATCTTCTAGCAGGTCCCGCCACTGATGGTTATGGCAACCGGCCGTGTGCTGGCAGACCAGCGGGATGCCAGTGCCATTGCGCAGATAGAAGACCTTGTACTCGGAGCCGTCCACCTCGATGGTCACGTAGCGTCCGACAACCGGAGAATGCTTGGCCATGGGGATCTCCCGTTATCCCGTTGGAAGGTAATGCTTGAGCCGCAGGCGACTGTCGCCGGATCAGACCGGCACACCGACCTTGCGAAGAAGCTCGAACTGGACGGTGAAATTGCGCAGGTTCTGCATCAGCTTGAGCTGATCGCCCTCAATGCGCAGATCACGCTGGAAGCTGCAGGACCAGATGCCGTGGTACATCGGTTTCGGGATGGGGCGGGCGAACTCCCGCCAGGTGGCCGCCGAGGCCCGGAGCGCAAAATCCCAGGGATCAAGTGGCCCCGGGTCGATGTTCATGCGATAGACCTTGCCATCGAGCATTTCGACGATGACGCCTGCCTGCTCCATATCGAACAGGTAGCGGCAGGTGAAATACTTCGCCATGGCGGCGATGGTGGGGTTGTTATCAGACGCCTCGCTGAACTTGAGGGCCCACTCGCGGATATCCTGTGGCATTTGCGTTCACCGCCGGCCCTGGCTGGAGGAGCTGGACTGCTCCCCTCGATCCTGGCGCCCGACGCGGCTCTCCTCCCCGACGCTGTGTTGTTATGGCAGGGCGACGCCACTTGCATCCTTAGTGGCCCCTGGCGCTCCTCAACCGTCCGTGGAGGGAATCCATCATTCGTTGAAAATATTAGATACCACCCACGATTTCAGGGTGTCAAGCATCTCAAACAGAAGAGGCGAAAAAATTAAAAGGAAGGCGGAGTGCAGGCGCTGATCACCACACACTCTTCATCTTCGAGATTGCGGAACCGATGCGGGCTTCGACTGCTGAAGGCATAGGACTCCCAGGGCCCGAGCACCCGGCGCTCTTCTCCCACGGTGATCTCGACATGCCCCGAGATGACAACGCCGGCCTCCTCGCCTTCATGGCGATACATGACCCGGCCGGTATCCGCGCCGGGGAGGTAGCGCTCGACCATCATCTGCAGCGTGGACTCGCTACGGCGACCGACCCGCCGGAAATCAAGCGGCCCCTCGGTTACCGGAACCAGCTCATCGGACCGGAAGAAGACCTTGCGCTCCGGGTCCTCCCCGACATCGAAGAAGTCGGTCAGCGACAGGGGCACGCCATCGAGTACGCGCTTGAGCGACGCCACCGAGGGGCTGGATTGGTTTTTTTCGATCAGCGAGATCGTCCCGTTTGTGACGCCGGAGCGCCGCGCCAGCTCACGCTGGGAGAGCCCGCGGGCTTTGCGGATCTCACGCAGGCGCCCGCCGACATCCAGTCCCGCCGGTGGTGTCGCGGCCGATTTCCCTTTCGTTTTTCGGCTTTTATCAATCGCGTCCTGACGACTGCTCACTGCCCCTGCCCCCTTATCCGGGCCATGCTTAAGCGTTAATTATTATATGCACTTAACGGAAAATGCGAGACATGACCGTTCAATCCTCCACCACCTCGTGACTGTGCGTCACCGCGCAGGCCTTGGCGAGCATGAGGGAAGCCGAGCAGTATTTCTCGGCGGAGAGCTGCACGGCGCGCGCGACGGCGGCGGCCTTCAGCCACTCTCCCCGGACCCGGAAATGCAGATGAATCGCGGTGAACACCTTCGGCGGGGTTTCCGCGCGCTCAGCCTCGACATCGACCTCGCAGCCGGCGACAGGATGCCGGCCACGCTGGAGGATATGCACGACATCCACCGCCGAGCAGCTCCCCAAGCCTTGTAGAAACAATTCCATGGGCCGCGGCCCTAGATCACGTCCGCCGATATCCGGTGGCCCATCCACCGTTAGTCGGTGACCACTCCCCGATTCGGCCTCAAAGGCCATCCCATCCAGCCAGCGTATATGCGCTTTCACCGCGTCACCCCCATTTCCAGACCCCTCCATATGGGTCATGCATTTTCTCAACGCCTCAGTATAACTTCCGGCCTCCGCACGACCGAAAAACCATCTTCAGGCGACAGGGAGGTCACATGTCACCCGAGAGCGTTCGATTCTTTCAGCGCCCGGCCATCATCGAACTGCTGCGTCACTGCCGGCGCAGCCGCTACCGTGCCCGCTCAACGGTCGTCCATCAGGGCACGTACGGCGATCGTCTCTATCTCATTCTCCGCGGCTCCGTGAGCGTCGTGGAGGAGGACGAGAACGGCCGCGAGCTGATTCTCGCCTATCTCAACCCCGGGGATTTCATCGGCGAGATGGGACTGTTCGGTGATGCGCCGACGCGCAGCGCCTGGATTCGAACCCGAACCACCTGTGAGCTCGCCGAGGTCAGCTACGAGCGGTTCGCGCGGCTGCAGGCGGACCACCCCTACATCCTGCATCCGGTGGTCGAGCAGATGACGCGACGCCTGCGTGACACCAGCCGGCGATTTCGCGATCTGGCGTTCGAAGATGTTCGCGGGCGTGTTGAGGCCACGCTGCGCGAGCTCGCCACACAGCCCGATGCCATCACGCACCCCGATGGCATGCAGCTCCGGATCACCCGCATCGAACTGGGCCGGCTGGTGGGCTGCTCCCGGGAAATGGTTGGCCGGGTACTGCGCGACATGGAGGCCGACCGGCTGATCTCGGCCCGCGGCCGGACCATCGTCGTCCACGAGGCGCGCTGATCAGCCAAACAGCTCGGCGAGCTTGTCACCGGGGGAGTCGGCGCGCATGAACGCCTCACCCACGAGGAAGGCATGTACGCCACCGGCGCGCATGGTGGCCACCGCTTCAGCGGTATGGATACCGCTCTCGGTGACAAGCCGCACCGATGAGGGCACCCGATCCGCGAGACGGACCGTGGTCTCGATATCGGTCTCGAAGGTCCGCAGATCGCGGTTGTTGATCCCGACCAGGTCCGCCTCGAGGGCGAGGGCGCGATCGAGTTCGAGCTCGTCATGCACCTCGACAAGTACGTCCATGCCAAGCGACTCGCCAAGCGCATGGAGTTCACGCAGCTGCGTGTCACCGAGCGCCGCCACGATGAGCAGGATGCAGTCGGCGCCCAGCACCCGGGCCTCGTAGACCTGGTAGGGATCGAAGATGAAGTCCTTGCGGACCACCGGGCAGCCACAGGCCGCCCGCGCCTGCTGCAGATGCTCGTCGGCGCCGAGGAAGAAATCCGCCTCAGTGAGTACTGACAGGCAGCTGGCACCGCCACGCTCATAGCTGCGGGCGATGGCCGGCGGGTCGAAGGGATCGCGCAGCACGCCCTTGCTCGGCGAGGCCTTCTTGATCTCGGCGATGACGCCGGCCTCCCCTCGAGCGATCCGTGCCTCCAGGGCCGCCCGAAAGCCGCGCGGCGCCGGAGCTTCCTCGACACGGGTGGCGAGGGCCTGCAGCGTCACCTGTTCGCTGCGCTCGGCCACGACCCCGGCCTTTCGGGCCAGAATGCGACGAAGGATATCCGGCGTATCGTGACCACCGCTCATGCCGAGTCTCCCAGACCACGACTCGTGGCGACGAATTGATCAAAGCGTTCACGGACAGCGCCGCTGGCCAGCAGTTCGCCAGCCCGCTTGACGGCATCCCCAAGGTGATCCTCAAGCCCGGCGACATGGATCGCCGCGCCGGCATTGAGCGCCACCAGGTCGGCAGCCGGCCCGGGCAGGCCGTCGAAGATGGCCTTGATGATCTCAAGGCTGCGCTCCGCGGAGTCCACGCGCAGCGGCTCCAGAGACGCCGACGCCAGGCCGAAGTCCTCCGGTCGAACACGGTATTCCCGTACCTCGCCATCACGCAGTTCGGCCACGCGGGTCGGCGCGGCGATGCTGATCTCGTCCAGGCCGTCCTCGGAGTGGACCACCATGACCCGCTCGCTGCCGAGCATCCGCAGGACATCAGCGATGGGACGGACCCAGCGCGCGTCATACACCCCGAGCAACTGGTTCGGCGCACCCGCCGGATTGGTCAGCGGCCCCAGCAGGTTGAACACCGTCCGCACCCCCATCTCCTTGCGCGGTCCGATGGCATGGCGCATGGCCAGGTGGTGCTGCGGCGCGAAGATGAAGCCGACACCGACCGCCTCGATGCACTCGGCCACCGCCTCGGCGTCGAGGTCGAGACTGGCCCCGGCCGTCTGCAGCAGATCGGCACTGCCGGATGAGCTGGAGACCGAGCGATTGCCATGCTTGGCCACCCGTCCGCCGGCGGCGGCCACCACGAAGGCCGTCGCCGTGGAGATATTAAAGGTGCCCCGGGCATCACCACCGGTGCCGCAGGTGTCCACGAGATGCGCATGATCCACCGTGACATGGACGGCAAGCTCACGCATGACGCCGGCGGCCGCGGCGATTTCGGTGACGGTTTCGCCTTTCATGGCAAGTCCGATGAGGAACCCGCCAATCTGCGCCGGTGTCGCCTCGCCGGTCATGATCCGCCTCATGACCGCGGTCATCTCGGCCTCGCCGAGATCGCCCCCGTCCATGACCCGGCGTATGGCTGCCTGGATTTCCATTCTGAATCTCCTCCCCTGTCAGGCCGCGGCCGCCGGCCGGGCCAGGAAATTGCGCAACAGATCATGCCCCGTGCGGGTGAGGATCGACTCCGGATGGAACTGCACCCCCTCGATATCGAGCTCGCGGTGGCGGATCCCCATGATCTCCTCCATGCCGCCGTCGTCCAGCTCGGTCCAGGCGGTGATCTCCAGGCATTCCGGCAGCGTGCCGGCATCCAGCACCAGCGAGTGATAGCGCGTCGCCTCGAGCGGCTCGGGCAGTCCCTGGAACACACCCCGGTCGAGGTGATGCACCCATGAGGTCTTGCCATGCATCACGGTACCGGCATGAATGACGTCGGCGCCGAACGCCTGGCCAATCGCCTGGTGACCCAGGCAGACACCGAGGATCGGCAGACGACCGGCAAGGCGTCGGACCACCTCCAGCGACACGCCCGCCTCGTTCGGGGTGCAGGGCCCCGGGGAGAGCACGATGCGCTCCGGCCGCAGGCGCTCAATCTCATCGACAGTGATCGCATCGTTGCGATAAACCGCCACGTCGGCGCCCAGCTCGCCCAGATACTGCACCAGGTTGTAGGTGAACGAGTCGTAGTTATCGATCATCAGCAGCATGGCACCCCCCTGATCAACTCTGGTCGAGGCCGGCTTCGGCCATGGCCACCGCACGGAACAGCGCGCGGCCCTTGTTCACGGTCTCCTCCCATTCCGCGGCGGGATCGGAGTCGTGCACGACACCCCCACCGGCCTGGACATGCACCCGGCCGTCCTTGATGACCGCCGTTCGGATGGCGATGGCGGTGTCCATATTGCCCGACCAGGAGAGATAACCCACCGCGCCGCCATAGACGCCGCGTTTGACGGGTTCGACCTCGTCAATGATCTCCATGGCACGGATTTTCGGTGCCCCGCTCAACGTGCCGGCGGGATGCGTGGCGCGCAGCAGATCCATGGGCCCGAGCCCGGCGCGCAACCGGCCGGTCACGTTGGAGACGATGTGCATCACGTGGCTGTAGCGCTCGATGGTCATGCGATCGGTGACCCGCACGGAACCCAGCTCACTGACCCGGCCGATGTCATTGCGCCCCAGGTCGATGAGCATCAGGTGCTCGGCACGCTCCTTGGGGTCGGCAAGCAGATCGGCCTCCAGGGCGCGATCCTCCTCGGCACTCTTGCCACGGCGCCGCGTCCCCGCGATGGGTCGGACCGTGGCCTCACCATCCTCAAGCCGCGCCAGGATCTCCGGCGAGGAGCCCACCACCTGAAAATCACCGAAATCCAGGAAGAACAGGTACGGCGACGGATTGGTGCAGCGAAGCGCGCGATACAGATCCAGTGGCCGGCCATGGTAGTCCGCGCTCATGCGTCGCGACGGCACCACCTGCATACAGTCGCCATCGACGATGTACTGCCGGATCCGCTCGACCATGGCCTCGTATTCATCGCGTTCAATGGACGAGTCGAAATCCTCCTCAGCCACGACTCGTGGCGGCGTAGGCCTGGCGTAGGCCAGCGCCTCGCCCCGCAGCCGCTCGGCCAGTGCCGCAAGGCGCGCCTCGCCACGCGCCAGCACCCCTGCTTCGGACGGATCGACATTGACCACCAGATACAGCCGGCCCGCCAGATTGTCGAACACCAGGACCTCTTCCGACTCCATCAGCAGGATATCCGGAACGCCCAGCGTGTCGGGGTTGGGGCAGTCGGCGAGGCGTGGCTCGATATAGCGGATCGTGTCGTAACCGAAATAGCCCACCAGACCGCCCAGGAAGCGCGGCAGGCCGGGCATATCCTCGGGTGGCGCCGCGCTCACCGCCTCATGACGCGCCTCGACCCAGGCCAGCGGATCATCGACCACCGCTTCCGCCATCTGTTCGCCATCCAGCCATGTCTCGATCCGATGACCGTGGATGCGGTACTGACGCCGGCAGGGCAATCCGATGATGGAATAACGGCCCCACTTCTCGCCGCCCTGCACAGACTCGAACAGATAGCTGCCGGCCGCGGCCGCCAGCTTCAGGTAGGTAGAGAGCGGCGTATCCAGATCAGCGAGCAGCTCGCGGACGAGGGGGATCCGGTTGAAACCCTCACGGGCATACTGGGTGATGGTGTCTTGGTTCATGGCGCCATCCGGTTGGACTGTGACAGCGCTGCCAGGCGGTCGGCCAGGGCCGGAACGGTCAGAGTCAAGTCTGCCGGATGCTCCGCGAAAACTGCATCGTCGCCCGGATACCCGTAGGGCACCCGCACCAGCAGGGCACCGGCGGCATGGGCCGCATCACGGTCGGCGGCGGAGTCCCCCACATACAGACACCGCTGGATATCGACCCGCAGGGCCTCCGCGGCGTGGACCAGCGGTGCCGGATCGGGTTTCTTGACCCCGAGCGTATCGCCACTGACCAGGGTGGCGAAGCGCCCGGCGATGCCCAGCGCCTCGAGCAGCGGCTGCGTGAAGGCGCCGGGTTTGTTGGTCACCACCGCGAGCGGGAGATCCAGTACGGCCAGCCGAGCAAGGCCGTCCGCAACGCCGGCATAGAGGACGCTGCGCTCGTGCAGGCAATCGCGATAGTGGACGAAAAAACGCGCCAGGGCGGCCTCGGTCTGTGGAGGTTCGGCGGCGATCCCGCGCCGGCCGGCGAGCGCACGGGCGACCAGCCACCGGGCCCCGTTACCGATCCAGTTGCGGACCCGGTCCTCGTCGATTGCCGGGCGGCCGAGATCGGCGAGACATCGATTGACCGCCGTGGTCAGGTCGGGCGCGCTGTCCACCAGCGTGCCGTCAAGATCGAACAGGACAGCGTCGGGGAAGAACAGGTTCACGATTCGGCCCGGGCCGCCCGCTCACGCATCTCGGCGATCACCGCGGCATAGTCGGGCCTGCCGAAGATCGCCGAGCCGGCGACCACCGTATCCGCGCCGGCCGCCACCACCGCATCGATGTTGTCCGGGCCGACGCCGCCATCCACCTCCAGACGAACCGGGCGCGGCTGGGCGTCGATCAGCGCGCGGGCCTCGCGCAGCTTATCGAGGGTGCCGGGCAGGAACTGCTGGCCGCCGAAGCCGGGGTTGACCGACATCAGCAGGATGAGGTCGACCTTGTCCATGACATAGCGCAGGCAGTCCAGCGGCGTCGCCGGGTTGAACACAAGCCCTGTCTGGCAGCCCTGATCGCGGATCAGCTGCAGGCTGCGATCGACGTGGTCACTCGCCTCGGGATGAAAACTGATCAGACTCGCCCCGGCGGCGGCGAAATCCGGAATGATCTGGTCGACCGGCCGCACCATCAGGTGGACATCAATCGGCGCGCTGACACCGTGCCGGCGCAGGGCCTGGCAGACCACCGGCCCGAAACTGAGGTTGGGCACATAGTGGTTGTCCATGACATCGAAGTGCACCCAGTCGGCACCCGCCGCCAGGACACGATCAACCTCCTCGCCCAGGCAGGCGAAATCGGCGGCGAGAATGGAAGGGGCAATGACAAGATTCTGCATGGCCAGAATTCTAGCAGACCACTGGCTCAGACGCCGCGCGGGGTGAGCCCGGTGAGAATGGCCCGGCGTACCGCCGCGAAGTCCTCGCGGCCATGCAGGCGGACAAGCTGCAGCGCGCCCTGGGCCGCCGCCATGATCACCCTCGCCTGATCGCCGGCATCGCCTGGGAAGTCCAGCCTGCCCTCAAGCCGCCCGGCATCAAGCGTGGCCGTCAGCCAGTCGGCCAGATCATCCCGCAGACCTTCCGCCTCGGCACAGGCCTCGGCCGGCAGACTGGCGTATTCCACACCGGCCACCCCCAGCGGGCAGACCCGTTCGCCTTCGATGTTCCGCGCCTCGAGGTCGAGGAACCGGCCGACCTGCTCCAGTGGCCCATAGCGACTGTGGCCCATCTGCTCCCGCCACCAGGCAAACTCGACGCGGTAGCGCGCGAACACGGCGCTCACCAGATCGGATTTGGAAGGGAAGTGGTAGTGCACCGCACTGCTCTGGATTTCCAGCGCATTGGCGATCTGGCCAAAGCTGAACCCGTGATAACCCCGCTGCTGCAGCCACTCGGCGGCCAGGCGCAGGATACGCTGGCGCATCTCCCCGCGGGGACGTCGCCGGCTGGGGACCGGCATCAGGCCCCGAGCGCCAGTTCGGCCAGGTTACAGGGCCGGTGACGGACATTCAGCTGGTCGGCGAGGATGCCGTTCCAGCCGTCGCGACAGGCCCCGGTGGACCCGGGCAGCGCGGCGATCAGGGTGCCATTGGCAATGCCCGCCACGACGCGGGACTGCAGCATGGATGTGCCGATGCTCTCCCGGGAAATCTGCCGGAAGAGCTCGCCGAAGCCCGGTATCTCGCGATCGAACAGCACCCGGACCGCCTCCGGGGTGACATCCCGCGCCGTAAACCCCGTCCCGCCGGTGGTCATAATGACCTGCACCGATGCATCGGCAATCCAGGCGGAGACCATGCGACGAATCTGGTAGCGGTCATCGATGACGATGTCCCGCGCCGCGATGCGATGCCCGGCCGCGGTGGCAAGGTCTGCCAGGGTGTCGCCGGAGCGGTCATCGGCCGGCCCGCGCGTATCCGATACGGTCAGGATGGCAAGGTCCAGGGGAACAAAATCGCGCTCTGCGCTCACGGGGCACTCCGCTGAAAGGATTGGAACAGGCTTGTTGAATATCAAGATAACGCGCCGCTGCCGGGCCACCAAGCCTGTACAATGCACAGCTCAGTCGAACGCATGGGTCATCGCATGGAATCCCGCAAGATCGCCGTCGTCGGCGCCGGTGTAGCCGGCATTGGCACGGCCTGGCTGCTCGCGCAGCGTCACGAGGTCACGCTGTTTGAGGCCAATGACCGCCTGGGCGGGCACAGCAATACGGTCGCCTGCGACCTGCCCGAGGGCGAGATCCCGGTGGACACCGGCTTCATCGTCTACAACGAACCCAACTACCCCCAGCTCTCGGCGCTCTTCCGGCATCTTGACGTGCCCACGCACGAGTCGAACATGTCCTTTGCCTTCGCCGCCACGGACATCGACCTGGAATACGCGGGCAGCGGCCTCGGGACGCTG
This sequence comes from Spiribacter sp. 1M189, assembly GCF_040838345.1. Taxonomy (NCBI): domain Bacteria; kingdom Pseudomonadati; phylum Pseudomonadota; class Gammaproteobacteria; order Chromatiales; family Ectothiorhodospiraceae; genus Spiribacter; species Spiribacter insolitus. Next base: position 1,355,612 of record NZ_JBAKFF010000001.1, read on the forward strand.
TTCGCCCAGCGACGCAACCTGCTACGGCCGCGTTTCTGGGGCATGGTACGGGATATCCTGCGCTTCAATCGCGAAGCCAACGAGCGCCTGGCCAGCGGTCGCGGTCACGATCTGAGCCTGGGCGAACTGCTCGATGAGCTGGGCATGGGGGAGGCGTTCCGGCGCTACTATCTGCTGCCCATGAGCGCGGCGATATGGTCCTGCCCGCAGGACGTAATGCTGCGATTCCCGGCCCGCTCGTTTCTGCGGTTCTTCTACAACCACGGGCTCATCCAGCTCCGCGACCGTCCGCAGTGGCGCACGGTCGCCGGCGGCAGCCGCGAGTACATCCGGCGCATGCGTCCCGCCATCCAGCATGTCCACACGGCCACCCCGGTGCGCTCGGTCACGCGCCTGGCATCGGGCGTACGCCTGGCCGGGGATGCCGGCGAGCTGGGCGAATACGACGCCGTGGTCATGGCGGCGCATGGTGATCAGACCCTGGCCATGCTCGATCAGCCGAGCGAAGCCGAAGCGCGCCTGCTGGGCGCCTTCGGCTATCAGGCCAACGATGCCTGGCTGCATACCGACCCGGCCCTCATGCCAAAACGCCGGGCGGTCTGGTCATCATGGAACCATCTCACCGCACAAAGCGTCGACGGGAGACAGCCCGTTTCGGTGACTTACTGGATGAATCGACTGCAATCGCTTGCCACCGACACCGACGTGATGGTCACGCTCAACCCCTTGCAGGACCCGGCTCCGGAGACCGTTATCCGTCGCCAGCACTACGACCATCCGGTCTTCGATCAGGCGGCGGTGGCCGCCCAGACGGCGCTACCGGAGATTCAGGGCGTCGACCGGGTCTGGTACTGCGGCAGCTATCACGGCTACGGCTTCCACGAAGACGCCTTCAGCAGCGCCGTCCGCGTCGCCGAGCGGCTCGGTGCACCGCCGCCCTGGGCCGGCGACGCCAGGCCGATCGACTCGCAGGTCCCGCTGAACACGCCCGCACCGCTGGGGGCCGGGGCCACGCCCTGATGCAGGACGACGACCTCGTCATCTACACCGGTCGGCTGATCCATGAGCGTCGCGTGGCACCGCGCTATCGGTTTGCCTATCGCGTCTTCAGCCTGCTGCTGGACATTGACCGGCTCGACGAGGCCGACCGGCGATATCGGCTCTTTTCGCACAACCGCTTCAACCTGATCGGATTCCGTGACCGCGACCATGGCCCCAAGGATGGCTCGCCACTGCGCCCCTGGATTGATGACCAGCTGGCGGCCGCCGGGATTGATCTGGACGGTGGCCGTGTGCAGATCCTTTGTTACCCGCGGGTGCTGGGCTACGTCTTCAACCCACTGACGCTGTGGTTCTGCCGACACGCGGACGGCAGCCTGCGGGCGGTGCTCTGCGAGGTGCGCAACACCTTCGGCGACTGGCACGGCTATCTGCTGCATGACAACGGCACGGCGCTGCCGGAGCGTCTGCGCGACCAGGCCGGCAAGGTGTTCCATGTCTCGCCGTTCCTCCCCAAAGAGGGTCATTACCGCTTTCGCCTCCAGACGCCGGGCGAGCATTACGGCGCGACGGTCAACTGGCATAATGCCGAGGATCCAGACCAGCCGGCCCTGATCGCCGTGCAGTCCGGTGAACGTTGCCTGGGCGGCGATCGGGGCTTGCTCCGCGTGGCGCTCACGGTACCTTTGTTAACGCTGAAGGTGATCGCCGCCATACACTGGCAGGCGCTCAAAATCTGGCTCCGGGGCGGTCGATTCCATCGCCGACCGGCGCCGCCGGATTCGGAGATCAGCCAATGACAAGCACCCAGCAGGCGGTCATCGACCTGCCCTCTCCGCTGCCGCTCGCCGGACGCATCCTGCTCGGCTGGTTCAGCCGCCTCAAGCGCGGGCGCATGGAAGGTCAGATGCCCGGCGGCGAACCGTTTCTGATCCAGGGCGCCGAGGCGGGGCCAACCGGCGTGATGCGACTGCACCGCCCGGGCCGGATGGTTGCGCGCATCGCCACCCGGGGCTCGGTGGGCTTCGCCGAGAGCTACATGGCCGGCGATTGGTCAAGCCCGGACACCGCCCATCTGCTGGAGCTGATGCTGCGCAATGAGGACGCCTTCCAGCGCCGAATGGAGCCCTCATGGCTGCATCGGCTGCGACTCGCGCTTCATCATCGCGGTCGCCGTAATACCCAGCGCGGCAGCCGCCGCAACATCGCCGCACATTATGATCTGGGTAACGAGTTCTACCGGCACTGGCTGGACGACACGATGACCTACTCGGCGGCCATCTTCGAGCATCCCGACCAGCCCCTCGCCGAGGCCCAGCAGAACAAGTACGACCAGCTGCTCGACACCCTCGGCGCCCGGCCGGGCGATCACATCCTGGAGATCGGTTGTGGCTGGGGCGGGTTTGCCATGGCGGCTGCCCGGCGGGGCATGCGGGTCACCGGGCTGACCCTGTCCACCGAGCAGCTCGCCTGGGCACGACGGCGCATCGCCGAGGCCGGATACGCGGAGCAGGTGGAGCTGCGGCTGGAGGACTACCGCGACACCCGCGGTCGGTTCGACCATGCCGTCTCCATCGAGATGCTCGAGGCCGTGGGCGAAGACTACTGGCCGGCCTACTTCCGCATGCTGCACGACCGGGTGCGACCCGGCGGGCATATCGGCCTGCACGGCATCACCATCGCCGAGGAGCGGTTCGAGGAATACCGCCGGCGACCCGATTTCATCCAGCGCTATATCTTCCCGGGCGGAATGCTGCCCACGCCACAGCGGCTCGCTGATGAGAGCGAGCACGCCGGGCTCACTGTCATGGAGTCCACCGGTCTCGGTCAGCACTACGCCACCACGCTGCTGCAGTGGGATGCCCGGTTTGTCCGGGCGCTGCCGGAGATCCAGCGGTTGGGCTTCGACGAGCACTTCATCAACATGTGGCGCTACTACCTCGCCTACTGTTACGCCGGTTTCCGCACCGGCAGCATCGACGTCAAACGCGTCCTGCTACGCCGGCCGTGAGCCTCGGGCGCGGAACGATCCTCCTCTATGGTCTGCCGGCCATGCCGCTGGCCGTCATGGGCGTACCCATGTACATCTTTCTGCCCGGGTTCTATGGCGAGACGCTCGGCCTCGCGGCGGTGGGAACGGCACTGCTGGTGGCGAGGCTCTGGGATGTGGTGACCGACCCGCTGATCGGCAGCCTGGGCGATCGCCTGCATACGCGATGGGGCCGCCGCCGGCCACTGATCGCCGCCGGCATGCCACTGCTGCTGATCAGTGCCTGGGCGCTTTTCCGGCCGCCCGAGGCGGTTGGCATCGGCTATCTGCTGGGCTGGGGGCTGGCCGCGTACCTGGGCTGGACCCTGATGTCACTGCCCTACACAGCCTGGGGCGCGGAGCTCTCCGAGGACTACGACCGCCGCGCCAGCCTGACCGCGAGCCGGGAGGGGTTCATGCTCGCCGGCACCCTCCTTGCCATTGCCTGGCCCACCGTGGTCGGCGCGGGCCGCGCGGATGCCGCCACCCTGTCGGGACTCGCCTGGCTGCTGGTGCTGGTGCTGCCGCCGGTGGTGGTGCTGACGCTCTGGCGGGTGCCGGAATACCGCCTGCCCTCCCACGCGGTGGGCTGGCGCGAGGGCTGGCGGCTGTTGAAGCGCAACCGGCCGTTTATGAGGCTGCTGGCCGCCTATGTGATGAACGGACTCGCCAACGGACTGCCGGCCTCGCTGTTCACCCTGTTTGTTGCCCATGTCCTGCGTGCCGAGGGCTGGACCGGCCCGCTGCTGCTGGTCTACTTCGTGGTGGGCATCCTTGCCCTGCCCGGCTGGCTATGGCTGTCGCGGCGCATTGGCAAGCATCGGGCGTGGGCCATGTCGATGCTCTGGACCTCACTGGTGTTCGCCTGGGTGCCGTTCCTGGGGCCGGGGGACACCTGGGCATTCCTGCTGATCTGTGTGCTCTCGGGCGTCGGCGTGGCGGTCGATATGGCGCTGCCCGCGGCGATTCAGGCCGACCTGGTCGATCTGGACACTGCGGGCGGTGGGGGCCGTCGCACCGGGCTTTATTTCGGCATCTGGAACATGGCCACCAAGCTGGCACTGGCACTGGCGGTGGGCATCGCCTTTCCGCTGCTTCAGTGGTTCGGATTCGATGCCACACAGGTCGATGACCGCGATGGCACGCTGGCGCTGGCACTCTTCTACGGCGCCGTGCCGATCGCCTTCAAGCTCGCCGCGACCGCGCTGATGTGGCGCTTTCCCCACGACCGTCGCGCCCAGCAGGCGACCCGGGCCCGGGTGCACGACGTGGAGGGAGCGCCGGGCGAGGGGACGGCTCACTAACCACCGGAGTCTACGGCAAGGCGGGATCGCAACCAGCGCATCAGCCCGCCAATTAGCGGGAACTGTTCATATAACTCCCCGGCGGCGTCCCAGTAGTCGACATGCTCGCGCACCCGGCCGTCCTCGGCAAAAACCACCCGGGATACGCCTTCCAACGGCCGTCGCGCCGCCTTGTCGCGCTTGAGGCGGAAATGGAAACGCCAGCGCAGGTACCCCACCTGCCCATCGCCGACTGATTCCAGCACCTCGAAGCGGGCCTCGGCGCAGTTCGCGTACATATGCTCGAACACGGCACGAATACCGCCGATACCGCTGACCTCGTTGAACGGATCCCGGAAGCGCGCGTTCTCGACGAACACCGCATCCAGGCGGTCGAGGTCGTCGGCCTGCATCTCGGCGAAGAATTCGCCGTAGCGCTGCAGGGCCGTCACGCCTGCACCATCCGGCGGGTCAGCGCGAAGTAGAGCCGATAGGGAAGCAGCCGAAGGAGCTTCAGTGTCCAGGCGAAGCGCTTGGGGAAGATGATCTCGAAGCCGGCGTCATCGATCTCGCGATGGATGTAGTCGGCGGCCTGCTCCGGGGTGATGAGCTGAGGCATGTGAAAGCGGTTTTTCTCGGTGAGGCGCGTCTTCACGAACCCGGGATTGATCACCCGCAGGCTCACGCCACTGCCCGCCAGGGCCGGCCGCAGGGACTCGGCCATGTTGAGCACGGCCGCCTTGCTGGCACCGTAGGGTGCGGCCTGCGGCAGGCCGCGGTAAGCCGACAGACTGGCGGTGACAAGGATCTGACCACGGCCGCGGGCCCGCATGGGTCCCAGCGCGGCACCGACACCATTGACGGCCCCCAGATAGTTGACCTCGGCCAGACGCCGGAACAGCGCGGGATCGAACTCGTCCAGCGTCATGGGATCGTAGTCGCCGGCGTTGAGGATGACGGTGTCGATCTCGCCAATCTCCGCCTCCACCGCACTGAAGACCTGCTGGCAGGCCTCGGGGTCGGTCACATCGAGGGGATAGGGATGGAGCCGGTCGGCCAGGTCCGTGTATTCCTCACCAATGGCATGTAACGCCGCCTCGCGCCGCGCCGATACCGCCACCCGCCAGCCGTCGCGGGCCAGCTTGATGGCGAGCGCACGGCCAATGCCGGCACTCGCCCCCGTGATCAGCACCACCCGTCCGCCGTCTGTTGTCTCTGCCGCCATGGGCCATCCTGTGCCGTTGAGTTACCTGTGAGTACAATCTTACGGTCTGACCATCATGATCCGCCAACGACTCCGCGACTGCTACCAGGAGCGCCCGACATGGCCCCGGCCCTTTACTGGATACGGCGCGACCTGCGCCTCGCCGACAACCCGGCCCTCACCGCCGCCGCGCAGGGCGGCCGACCGGTGATCCCCGTCTACCTCCATGCCCCCGACGAGGCCGGTGCCTGGGCACCCGGAGAGGCCAGCAACTGGTGGCTACATCACAGCCTGGAAGCGCTCGCCGGTGACCTGGCAGCCCGCGGTCTGCCACTGGTGATCCGCCACGGCGACAGCCTGGCGGCACTGGAGTCGCTCATTGCGGCGACGGGTGCCGAGGCGGTGCATTGGAACCGGCTCTATGAGCCCGCACTCATTCGCCGTGACAAGGGCATTAAACAGCAGCTCAAGGCCCGCGGGCTCGAAGTGCACAGTCACAATGCCGCCCTGCTGCATGAGCCCTGGACGGTACAGACCGGCACCGGCGGCGACTACAAGGCATTCACGCCATTCTGGCGCGCCTGCCGCCGCCGCGCCGAGCCCGCGTCGCCATTGCCGGTACCCGAGCGTCTGCAGGCGCCTGCCGGTGTCGAACGGCTCGATGGCGCCGTTATGCCGCTGGACCCTGGCAACGGACCGCTGACCGCGCTGCAACTGCTGCCGCAGGTCGACTGGGCCGGCGGTCTGCGGGCGCGCTGGCAGCCCGGCGAGGGCGGCGCTACCCAGCGACTCGAGGCATTTCTGGAGGCGGCATTGGCCGCCTACGACGAGGGTCGTGACCTACCCGCCATCGCCGGCACCTCGCGCCTGTCACCGCATCTGCATTTCGGCGAGATCGGCCCGCGACAGATCTGGCAGGCGGTGCAGGCCAAGCTCGCCCGCCACGGCGCCGAAGGCTGGCTGGTGACTGGGGCGGAGTCGTTCCTCGCCGAGATCGGCTGGCGGGAATTTGCCCACCATGTGCTCTATCACCACCCTGACTTTCCGGATGCACCACTCAATCCCCGATTCGCCGATTTCCCATGGCAGGCGGACCCGGGTGAGCGGTTACTGAGCGCCTGGCAGCGCGGCGAGACCGGCATTCCTCTGGTCGATGCCGGCATGCGCGAGCTCTATACCACCGGCTGGATGCACAACCGCGTGCGCATGGTGGTGGGCTCGTTTCTGGTCAAGAACCTGCGACTGCCCTGGCAGGCCGGCGAGGGCTGGTTCTGGGATACCCTGGTGGATGCCGATCTGGCCAGCAACAGCCTTGGCTGGCAGTGGGTGGCGGGCAGCGGCGCCGACGCCGCACCCTATTTCCGGGTCTTCAACCCTGTGCGCCAGGGCGAGCGCTTCGATGCCAGCGGCGATTACGTTGCCCATTGGATCCCAGCCCTGGCCCGGCTGTCGGCAAAACACCGCCATGCACCCTGGCAGGCGCCGGACGGAGTCCTCGCCGACGCCGGCCTGACCCTGGGTGTGGACTACCCGCACCCCATGGTCGATCTCAAGGCGAGCCGGCAGGCCGCCCTGGCGGCCTTCGAGCAGATCAAGAAGCCGGGTTGACGCGACGCCCGGCCTGATATCATGGGGTTTTGCATCAGCGGCCGCCAGGAGTCCATCTTGCCCCCCGAGCGCCTTTACGAAAGCGAGATCACCAGCCTGCCCCTGCTCCAGCGCGGCAAGGTCCGGGATGTCTATGCCGTGGATGATGAGACCCTGTTGGTGGTGACCACCGACCGACTATCCGCCTTCGATGTCATCCTGCCCGACCCGATCCCCGGCAAGGGCGCCGTGCTGACCCGGCTGTCGGACTTCTGGTTCGACCGTCTGGGCGGAGTGATTGCCAACCAGTGCCTCGATGTGCCGCTAGAGGCGGTGCTGAGCGACCCGGAGGAGCGCGAACAGGTGACCGGCCGAGCCGTGGTGGTGCGCCGCCTGGCCCCACTGCCCTTCGAGGCCATCGCCCGGGGCTACCTGATCGGTTCGGGCTGGAAGGACTATCAGGCAAGCGGCCGTCTTTGCGGCATTGCGCTGCCCGCGGGGCTGTGCCAGGCGGATCGCCTGCCGGAGGCCCTTTTCACGCCGTCCACCAAGGCGGAAGTCGGTGGCCACGACGAGAACGTCGCCTTCGAGGCCGTGGTCAGCGAGCTGGGCCGCGACATGGCGGAACAGCTGCGCGATATCACCCTGACCCTCTACACCGAGGCCGCTCGCCATGCGCGGGATCGCGGCATCATCATCGCCGATACCAAGTTCGAATTCGGCCTGGATGCCGCGGGCGACCTGGTGTGGATCGACGAAGCCCTGACGCCCGACTCGAGCCGCTTCTGGCCGGCCGACGCCTATCGGCCGGGTCATTCACCGCCGAGTTTCGACAAGCAGTTCATCCGCGATTATCTCGAAACTCTGAATTGGGACAAGACACCGCCCGCCCCCCGCCTACCCGATGACATCATCGAGCAGACGGCGGGCAAATACCGAGAGGCGGAACAGCGGCTGCGTGGTTAGAGGATCTCGTTGACCCGGACCACCTTGAGGGCGTTGGTACCCCCCCGGACGCCAGCGAGGTCGCCCTTGGTGATGACCACCAGATCATCGCCGCTGACCACATCCCGGCTTTGCAGCTCGGCGACCGCCTCGCGGTTCACCGCGTCGTGCTCACGCTGGGTGGGGTCGAAGCTGATCGGGTTCACGCCGCGGTACAGCGTCACCCGGCGCCGCGTGCGCGGCTGCTCGGAGAGCGCGTAGATGGGAATATCCGTGCCGATGCGCGACATCCACATCGCAGTGGCGCCGGACTCGGTCATCGCCGCGATCGCCTTGGCCCCGAGGCTGTTGGCGGTGGTCATGGCGGTCTTGGCGATGGCCTCGTCGATCCGATCGAAATGCACCCCGGGCGCCAGACCGGCCATGGGCCGGGTTTCGTCGGCGTAGGTCTCGGCCCCCACGCAGACCCGCGCCATGGCCGCCACCGTCTCCGCCGGATACTGGCCCATGGCGGTTTCTTCCGAGAGCATGACCGCATCCGTGCCATCCAGCACGGCATTGGCCACGTCCAGCACCTCGGCGCGGGTGGGCATGGGGTTATCGACCATGGACTGCATCATCTGCGTGGCCGTAATCACTACACAGTCACGCTCGCGGGCCATGCGCATGATCCGCTTCTGCACGCCGGGCAGCTCGGCATCGCCAATTTCGACGGCCAGGTCGCCGCGGGCGATCATCACCGCGTCGGCGGCTTCCATGATCTCGGCCAGCGCATCAACCGCCTCATGGCGCTCGATCTTGGCGACGATGCCGCCATGCCCGCCGGCATCGCGCAGTAGCGAGCGGGCCTCGTCGATGTCCGCGCCATCGCGGGGGAAGGACACCGCCACGTAGTCGGCCTCGAGTTCCGCGGCGAGCTTGATATCCACCCGGTCCTTGTCGGTGAGCGCCCGCACCGAAAGTCCACCACCCAGCCGGTTGATGCCCTTGCGATCCGACAGCATGCCGCCCACCACCACGGTCGTGTGGATGCGCGTCCCCTCGATGCGTTCCACCCGCAGGCGGATCAGCCCATCGGCCAGGAGCAGGATGTCGCCCGGAGCGACGTCGTCAGGCAGCCCGGCGTAGGCGACACCGACACCCTCGGCACTGCCGGCATCGCTACCCAGGGCGGGGTCGAGGAAAAAGGCCGCGCCCTCTTCCAGTTCCGCCGGCCCGTTGGCAAAGCGCTCGACACGGATCTTCGGGCCCTGGAGGTCGCAGAGCATACCCACCACCCGACCGGCGTCCTGGGCCGCCTGATGCAGCGCCTGGGCTCGCCCGCGGTGCTCGTCGTGATCTCCGTGGGAGAGGTTCATGCGCACCACGTCGACACCGGCATCAACGATGTCGCGCAGCGATTCGGGACTGGTCGTGGCGGGACCAAGGGTAGCCACAATCTTTGTCTGACGGCTCATTACCGATCCTCCTTAACGATCCAGCACCGCCACGGCCGGCAGCTCGCGCCCCTCGAGAAACTCGAGGAAGGCACCACCCCCCGTGGAGATGTAGGAAATACGATCGCTCACGCCATACTTGGCCACCGCGGCGAGGGTGTCGCCCCCACCGGCAATGGAGAAGGCGGGAGACTCGGCAATCGCTTCGGCAAGCGCCCGCGTGCCGCCGCCGAAGGCGTCGATCTCGAACACACCCACCGGGCCGTTCCAGACGATGGTGCCGGCCTGACGCAGGCGCTCAGCATAGGCCGCCGCCGTTTTCGGGCCGACGTCGAGAATCATCTCGTCGTCACCAACCGCATCGACGTCACGCACCCGCGCCTCGGCGGTTTCGCTGAGCTCGTCCGCGACCACCAGATCCTCCGGGATCGGAATCTCGCCACCCGCCGCACGGGCCTTATCCATGAGCGCCCGGGCGGTATCCACCAGGTCGGCTTCGATCAGCGATCTGCCCACCGGATAACCCGCTGCAGCGATGAAGGTATTGGCAATGCCGCCACCGACGATCAACTGATCCACTCGGTCGGTAAGCTGCTCGAGCACGGTCAGCTTGGTGGAGACCTTGGAGCCGCCGATGATGGCCACCAGCGGCCGGGCCGGTGACTCCAGCGCCTTGCCCAGGGCTTCCAGCTCGGCGGCGAGCAATGGTCCGGCCACGGCGTCCGGTGCGAAGCGCGCGACCCCATGGGTGGAGGCCTGGGCCCGATGCGCCGTGCCGAAGGCATCCATGACGAACAGGTCGCAGAGCGCGGCCATACGGCGGGAGAGGTCCTCGTCATTATCCGTCTCGCCGGCATTGAAGCGCACGTTCTCGCAGAGCACGAGCTCGCCGTCGGCCGGCGCCGGATCACCGTCCAGCCAATCACGCACCACCGGTACGTCGCGGCCCAGGAGTTCACCGAGCCGCGCCGCCACGGGCGCAAGGGAGGCATCGGGGTCAAAGGCACCCGCCTTCGGGCGGCCGAGATGGCTCATCACCATGACCCGGGCGCCTGCCTCCAGCAGGCGCTGGAGGGTGGGCAGTGCCGCCCTCAGCCGTGCTTCGTCTCCAACCTCGCCATCCTTGAGCGGCACGTTGAGGTCTTCACGCACCAATACACGCTGGCCCGCAAGGACCACGTCATCCAGTGTCCGTACCGCCATTACTTGGCCTTCATCATGGCCAGGGCCGTATCCAGCATGCGGTTGGAGAAGCCCCACTCATTGTCGTACCAGGCGCAGGCCTTCACCAGCCGGCCGCTGACCTTGGTCAGGGTCGCGTCAAAGGTGGAGGAATGCGGGTCGTGGTTGAAGTCCACCGAGACGTAGGGGCCGTCGCTATAGCCCAGCACCCCCTTGAGCGGCCCCTCCGCGGCGGCCTTGACCACCTCGTTGACCTCATCCACCGAGGTATCGCGCGAGGCGATGAAGGACAGATCGACACTGGAGACGTTGATGGTGGGAATGCGCATGGCGTAGCCATCCAGGCGTCCATCAAGCTCCGGGAGCACCAGGCCGACCATGGCGGCCGCACCGGTCTTGGTCGGGATCTGCGACATGGTGGCGCTGCGGGCGCGGCGCAGATCCTTGTGGTAGACGTCGGTGAGCACCTGGTCGTTGGTGTAGGCATGGATCGTGGTCATCAGACCCTGCTCGAGGCCAATGGCGTCGTTGAGCGGCTTGACCATCGGTGCCAGGCAGTTCGTGGTGCAGGAGGCGTTGGAGACGATGGCGTCATCGGCACGCAGCACGTCATGGTTGACGCCGTAGACCACCGAGGCGTCGACGTCCTTGCCGGCCGGCGCGGAGATGAGCACCTTCTTCGCGCCACCCTGGAGATGGGCCGAGGCCTTCTCCTTGCTGGCGAAAAGCCCGGTGCACTCCATGACCACATCGACCCCAAGTTCTCCCCAGGGGAGCTTGGCCGGATCCCGCTCGGCGAGCACCTTGATCTCGTCGCCGTTGACCACCAGGTTGCCGTCGCGCACCTCGACCGTTCCGGGGAAGCGGCCGTGCGCGGTATCAACGCGGGTCAGATGGGCGTTGGTCTCGGCATCGCCGAGGTCGTTGACTGCCACTACCCGGATCTCGTCGCTACGGCCCGCCTCGTAAATCGCGCGCAGCACGTTTCGGCCAATGCGGCCATAGCCGTTGATTCCAACCTTGATCGCCATGTTGTCGACTCCTGATTATTGCTCTGATCTTCGCTGATCGTGTCGTGATGAACGCCGGCGGTTTCAGTTCGCCAGCTGTTGCTCGAGGGCCGCCACCACTGCCTCGGTGGTCAGCCCCATATGCTCATAGACCGTGCCGCCGGGTGCCGAGGCGCCGAAGTGACGCAGCCCGACCAGTCCCGATTCACTGGCCACCAGGGCCCGCCAGCTGTCGGGGGTGGCCGCCTCCACGGCCACCCGCGCCTGAATAGCGCTGGGCAGCACGGCCTCGCGGTAGTCCTTCGGCTGCGCCAGGAACCGCTCCAGGCAGGGAACCGAGACAACGCGGACAGCGTGTCCGCGCGCCTCGAGCGCCTCCGCGGCCGCCACCGCCATGCCCACCTCCGAGCCGCTGGCCATGACGATCGCCTCCGGAACGGCGCCGGGCTCACGCAGGACATAGCCACCGCGGCGAATGGCCTCGATTTCGTCGTTCTGACGCGGCTGATGCGGCAGCTTCTGCCGCGACAGCGCCAGTGCGCTGGGGCCGTCGGTCCGCTCCAGCGAGGCCTGCCAGGCCACCGCCGTTTCGGTGAGATCGCACGGCCGCCAGACATCCAGATTGGGGATCAGGCGCAGGCTCGGCAGCTGCTCGATGGGCTGATGCGTGGGTCCGTCCTCGCCCAGGCCAATGGAGTCATGGGTATAGACGATAATGCTGCGCACACCCATGAGCGCCGCCATGCGCACGGCATTGCGCGCATAGTCCGAGAACACCAGGAAGGTCCCGCCGTAGGGGATGATCCCGCCATGCAGGGCAAGGCCGTTCATGATGGCCGTCATGCCGAATTCGCGAACGCCGTAGAAGAGATAGTTGCCGTCGGCATCCTCCGCGCTCACCGGGGTGCAGTCGGACCACCAGGTGTTGTTGGAACCGGTCAGATCAGCCGATCCGCCGACCAGCTCCGGCAGGTACGGACCGAAACCGTTCAGCACCGCCTGCGAGTGCTTGCGGCTTGCATCGTCCTTACCCGTCGCCTGGGCCTTTTCGATGAACGCCCGGGCATGCTCGGCGAAGTGCGCCGGCAGGTCGCCGGTCATGCGCCGCTCGAAATCGGCGGCCAACTCCGGATGCGCCTCTCGATAGGCCGCCAGCGTCTCACGCCACTCGACCTCGGCAGCGGAACCGCGGGCGCGGGCATCCCAGCCCTCGTAGATGTCGTCGGGAATCTCGAAGGGGCCATGCTCCCAGCCCAGGAACTCCCGGCTTGCCTGAATCTCGTCCTCGCCCAGCGGCGCCCCGTGCACGCCATGCGTGCCACAGACATTGGGCGCTCCGAATCCGATGGTGGTTTTCGCGCAGATCAGCGAGGGCCGATCAGTCACGGCCCGGGTCTGCTCGATGGCGGCGCGCACGGCATCGGCATCGTGGCCGTCGACCTCCTCCACCAAATGCCAGCCGTAGGCACGGAACCGGGCCGGGGTGTCATCGGTGAACCAGCCCCGCACCTTGCCGTCGATGGAGATGCCGTTGTCATCGTAGATGCCGATGAGCTTGCCGAGACCCAGGGTGCCCGCCAGCGAGCAGGCCTCGTGGGAGATGCCCTCCATCAAGCAGCCATCGCCGAGGAAACAGTAGGTGTGGTGGTCCACCAGCATATGGCCGGGGCGGTTGAACTGGCCGGCAAGGATGCGCTCGGCGAGCGCCATGCCCACCGCGTTGGCCAGCCCCTGACCCAACGGCCCCGTGGTGGTCTCGACGCCGGGTGTGTCACCGACCTCCGGATGACCCGGCGTGCCCGATTCGAGCTGACGGAAGTTGCGCAGCGTATCCAGTGTCAGGTCATAGCCGCTCAGGTGCAACAGCGAGTAGATGAGCATGGAGCCATGGCCGTTCGAGAGAACAAAGCGGTCACGGTTGGGCCAGTGAGGGTTGGCGGGGTTGTGTCGAAGGAAGTCGTTCCAGAGGACTTCGGCGATATCGGCCATGCCCATGGGCGCGCCGGGATGGCCGGATTGGGCCTGCTGGACGGCGTCCATGGCGAGGGCGCGGATCGCGTTGGCGAGTTGACGGCGACTGGGCATGGGGCGGTTTCTCCGGGGCAGATGCAAGCGGTTATGTGGGCGGCAATTCTCCAGAACTTCCCGCATGCAGGCAACCGACTGTACAATCGTGCGAGTTTTTGTGCCGGCGACAAGGAGTGCACTGCCAGCAATGGGCAACCAGTATCTGTTCACCTCCGAATCGGTCTCCGAGGGTCATCCGGACAAGGTCGCGGACCAGATCTCCGATGCGGTGCTCGATGCCATCCTCGCTGATGACCAGTCGGCCCGGGTGGCCTGTGAGACCTTGGTCAAGACGGGTATGGTCATCGTCGCCGGCGAGATTACGACCTCGGCCTGGATCGATCTCGAGGACCTGGTCCGCCGGACCATTCTGGAGATCGGCTATGACAGTGCCGAGGTGGGTTTTGATGGCGCCACCTGCGCGGTGCTGAACGCCATCGGCAAGCAGAGCCCGGACATCAACCAGGGAGTTGACCGGGAGGATCCGGAAGAACAGGGCGCGGGCGACCAGGGCATGATGTTCGGTTATGCCTGCCGTGAGACGGATGTGCTTATGCCAGCCCCCATCACCTACGCACACCGGCTGGTCAAGCGCCATAGCGACATCCGCCGTCGCGGCGTACTGCCGTGGCTGCGGCCCGATGCCAAGTCGCAGGTGAGCTTCGTCTACGAGGACGGCGAGCCGGTGGCCGTGGATACGATCGTGCTGTCCAGCCAGCATGACGACACGGTATCCCAGGACGACATCAAGGAAGCGATCATGGAGGAGGTGATCCGGCCGGTGATCCCCGAGCACTGGATCAGCGACCGGACGCGTTTCTTCATCAACCCCACGGGCAAGTTCGTCATTGGCGGGCCGGTGGGTGACTGCGGCCTGACCGGCCGCAAGATCATCGTCGACACCTATGGCGGCATGTCGCGCCATGGTGGCGGCGCCTTCTCGGGCAAGGACCCGTCCAAGGTGGACCGCTCGGCGGCCTATGCCTGTCGTTATGTGGCCAAGAACATTGTCGCCGCCGGCCTTGCCGAGAAGTGCGAGATCCAGCTCGCCTACGCCATCGGCGTGGCCGAGCCGATGTCGATCTTCGTCGACACCTTTGGCACCGGCCGGGTCTCCGAAGCCCGCCTGGTGGAACTGGTCCGCGAGCACTTCGATCTACGTCCCTACGGCATCCTGAAGATGCTGGATCTGGTCCGCCCCATCTATCGGCCGACGGCCAGCTTCGGCCACTTCGGCCGCGAGGAGGACGGCTTCCCCTGGGAGCGGACCGACCGGGCGGAGGCCCTGCGCAGCGCCGCGGGCCTGTAACCGCCGCCATACCGGTCCGCGTGTCGAGGAGCGCTGCACTTCGCCGAGAGGCGGGGGAGGCTCGGCTCACGGACCCAACCGACAACGGCGCTCGACGGAACACATGGAGTTGAACCATGAACGCTGTCGTTGAAACCAAGCTCTCCGGCTCGATCATTGCCGATGCAAGCCTTGCCCCCTGGGGCCGGCGCGAGATCGAGATCGCCGAGACGGAAATGCCCGGCCTGATGGCCCTGCGCGAGAAGTATGCCGACGAGCAGCCGCTGAAGGGCGCTCGCGTCGCCGGGTCGATCCACATGACCATCCAGACCGCGGTACTCATCCAGACGCTGGAGGCCCTGGGCGCGGAATGCCGCTGGGCAAGCTGCAACATTTACTCCACCCAGGACCATGCGGCGGCGGCCATCGCCGAGGCCGGCACCCCGGTTTTCGCTTTCAAGGGCGAGTCGCTGGAGGAGTACTGGGAATTCACTCATCGTATCCTCGAGTGGCCCAACGGCGAACCCAACATGATCCTCGACGATGGTGGCGATGCCACTCTGGCCGTGACGCTGGGCGCGAAGGCCGAGCAGGATCCCTCCATTCTGGATAATCCTGGCAGTGATGAGGAGCGGGCGCTGTTCGCGGCCATCCAGCGACGGCTCAAGGACAACCCCGGTTTCTACGCCCGCACCCAGGCCGCCATCAAGGGCGTGACCGAGGAGACCACCACCGGTGCAAAGCGTCTGTACGAAATGCAGCAGACCGGAGAGCTGCCCTTCCCGGCGATGAACGTCAATGACTCGGTGACCAAAACCAAATTCGACAACCTCTACGGCTGCCGCGAATCGCTGGTGGACGGCCTGAAGCGCGCCACCGACGTCATGATCGCCGGCAAGATCGCCGTGGTCGTCGGCTATGGCGATGTGGGCAAGGGCTGTGCCCAGAGCCTGAAGGCCCTGGGTGCCAGCGTCTGGGTCACCGAGGTCGACCCCATCTGCGCCCTGCAGGCGGCGATGGAGGGGTACCGCGTGGTCACCATGGAGGAGGCGGCGGACAAGGCCGACATCTTCTGCAGTGCCACCGGCAACTACAACGTCATCAACCATGACCACATGGCGGCCATGAAGAACGAGGCCATCGTCTGCAACATCGGCCATTTCGACAACGAGATCGATGTCGCCGGGCTGCGTCAGTACGAGTGGGAGAACATCAAGCCGCAGGTGGATCACATCACTTTCCCCGACGGCAAAAAGATCATCCTCCTGGCACAGGGCCGGCTGATGAATCTCGGCTGCGCGACCGGCCATCCCAGCTTCGTGATGTCGGCGAGCTTCACCAACCAGGTGCTCGCGCAGATGGCGTTGTTCAACAATGATGGCAGCTACGGCAACGAGGTCTACGTCCTGCCGAAGCATCTGGACGAAGAGGTGGCACGGTTGCATCTGGAGAAGATCGGCGCCCACCTGACCACTCTGCGTGAGGAGCAGGCGAAGTACATCGGCGTTCCGGTGGAAGGCCCGTACAAGCCTGAGCACTATCGCTACTGATCACGCCACGCGCCTGCATGTAACAGGCATACCACCGGTCGGGGAGGTCATGGACCTGCCCGATGCGGTGGTTCGACATATCCAGGCCCGTCGTCTGCGCCGCAGCGACGGGCTTGTGCTTTTTGACGGTACCGGCGGCGAATACGCGGCCCGGCTCGAGACGCTCGAGAAGCGCCGGGCCCGGGCCTTTATCGAATCGTTCTCACCCCGCGAGGCCGAGTCCCCGGTGGCCGTGACCATCCTGCAGGGGATCAGCAAGGGCGAACGCATGGACTACTCGGTGCAGAAGGCCACCGAGCTGGGCGTCGCCCGCCTCATCCCGGTCATCACCGAGCGCTGCGTGGTACGGCTCGACGCCGATCGCTGGGCGAAGAAGCAGCGCCACTGGCAGGCCGTGGCGGTGGCCGCCTGTGAGCAGTGCGGCCGCAACCGGATTCCCCCGGTGGACATGCCCTGTGCATTGGAAGATGCGCTGACGGCGGTCGAGGGCCTCGCCGGCGTGATCTTTGATACCGAGGGCGATCGTGCGGCGCATGAGCTTGACCCCACCCCGCAGATCGCCACGTTGATCGGTCCGGAGGGCGGGCTGGCGCCCGCCGAGATCCAGCGCGTCGCCGATCTCGGCTGGCAGCGCATCCGCCTCGGCCCACGCATCCTGCGCAGCGACACCGCTCCGGTGGCGGCGCTTGCGGTCATTCAGACGGTGATCGGGGACCTGGGCTGAACCGGCCTCAAGGAGCCATGATGCCCCGGCTTGCCCGTCAGCCACTCACCGTCATCGTCATTGCCCAGCTGTTCGGCACCTCGCTTTGGTTCAGCATCAACGGTGTCTGGTTCTCGCTTGCCGGCGAGCTGGGACTGGCTGAGGCGGATCTGGGCCGGCTTACGCTGAGCATCCAGGCGGGATTCATTCTGGGTACGCTGGTGCTGGCCACCACGGGGCTTGCCGACCGGTTTTCCGCGAGTCGGATCTTTGCGACGGCGAGTCTCGTCGGTGCGCTCATGAACGCGGGATTCATCCTCGCCGCCACCAGTCCGACGCTGGCTGTTATGCTGCGCTTTCTTACCGGACTCTGCCTTGCCGGCATCTATCCGCTGGGCATGAAGATGGTCATCGCCTGGACGCCGTCGCACGCCGGCGCCGCACTCGCCTGGCTGGTCGGCATGCTGACGCTGGGCACCGCCACGCCGCATCTCATGCGCGGGCTTACGCTGGGGCTGCCTTGGGAAGGGGCACTGCTGGGGGCATCGGCGCTGGCACTGGTTGGCGGGGCGTTGGTATTGCGCCTGGGTGACGGGCCCCATCTGCCATCCACCGCCGGTCCCATCGCTCTGCGCGGCGGTCTCGAGGCCCTGCGCATGCCCGCTTTCCGGGCGGCGGCCGGCGGTTATTTCGGGCATATGTGGGAGCTCTACGCGGTCTGGATGCTGGTGCCGTTGCTGGTGGCCCGCGAGATCGACCGGATGGGGGCGACCACTAGTGTCATCCCCCTCCTTTCCTGGCTGATCATCGGCATCGGGCTGGTGGGCTGCGTCATCGGCGGGCATCTCAGTCGCCGCCTTGGCAGTGCCTGGGTAGCGTCCCGGGCACTCAGCGTCTCCGGCGGCCTGTGCCTTGGCTATCCCCTGCTGGCCGCCATCGGCACACCGTCGCTTATCCTGATCGCCCTGCTGTTCATCTGGGGGCTGACGGTGATCGCCGACTCGCCACAATTCTCGGCGCTGGCCTCGGCGAGCGCCCCCTCCCATCGGGTGGGCGCCTCGCTGGCCATCATGAACGCCATCGGCTTTGGCCTGAGCATCCCGGCCATCTGGCTGACCAGTCATTTCTGGGCGATCCAGGGCCCCTGGGTGGTTATCTGGCTACTACCCGGGCCGTTACTCGGCCTGTCCGCACTTCGTCATTTTTCCGCTGAGAAATGAAAGAATTCGTCGGTTAATTATTCATTACTTTACTGGATTTACCCCCCTTAAGTCGGTACAACATCGGGCGGTTCGAATCGGAACTTTTGCGGGAGAATGGACTCATGATGGTGTTACCCTTCCTGCTCGTCGCGATCGCGCTCGGGCTGGCCTTTTTCGAAAAACCCGGTGCGGGCTATGTCGTCTGGGGCGGAGGCGTTCTCTGGACCCTCTGGCTGCTGAACGTGCACGCCACCGACAAACTCAATCTCAACTTCTAGGGGGCGGAGATGACGGATTCACTCGCGAAAACGCTCAACGCCCTTGGTCTGCTGGCCATAACGACCGTGCTGACCTTTGCGTTTGCCGACCAGCTCGTCAAGGACGACCTGCCCTGCCCGCTCTGCCTGCTGCAGCGTGCCGGCTTCGCGCTCGCTGGCTTTGGTCTGGCACTGAATCTCTTCCAGGGGCAGCGCGCCCGGCACTTCGCCCTTGTCATTCTGGGTGCGGCGACCGGGTTCATGGTCTCGGTAAGGCAGATCTTTTTGCACATCGCACCGACCTCGCCGTACGGATCGGGCTACGGTGACACGTTCATGGGGCTGCACTTCTACACCTGGGCAGCGCTTTTGTTCGGGGTTATTATCATCGGCTCGGCGCTGATGATGATCTTTGACAACGGCTACAAGGCCGATGGCACGGATCGGGCCCGCAACACGGTGCGGCCGACCGGCCTCGCCCTGTTTGCATTCGGTGCTTTCAGCCTGCTGGTCATCGCCAATGCCGGCTCCACGCTGCTCGAGTGCGAGCTGGGGCTCTGCGCTGATAACCCGACCGCCTACGAGATGCTCGAAAACTCATAGCCCGGTCGCACTGAATCCGGGAAGAATGCTGGAGGCTTGAGCCATGCTGGAACTTGATCCTGTTATTCTTTCCCGGATTCAGTTTGCCTTTACGATCACGTTCCACGTCATCTTCCCGTCGTTCACGATCGGGCTGGCGGCGTGGTTGACCACGCTCGAAGGCCTCTCGATGGCAACGGGCCGACCGGTATACCGGCGGCTTTTCGATTTCTGGCTCAAGATTTTCGTGGTCGCCTTTGTCATGGGCGTCGTCTCGGGCATCGTCATGGCATTCCAGTTCGGCACCAACTGGAGCGAACTGGCTGCCCGCACCGGCCCCATTCAGGGCCCCCTGCTCGCCTACGAATCCTTCACGGCCTTCCTGCTGGAAGCGACCTTCTTCGGCGTCATGCTGTTCGGACGCCATCGGGTACCGCCTTGGTTCTACTTCGTCTCCTGCCTCATGGTGGCTTTCGGCACGTCGCTGTCGACCTTCTGGATCCTCGCCAATAACAGCTGGATGCAGGTGCCGGTCGGCTATGCGCTGGAGGGCCAGCAGTTCGTCCCCACCAGCTGGAGCGCCATTCTCACCAACGAGGTCCTCTGGGTCCGCTTCCCGCACATGCTGCTCGCGGCCTATCTCACCACGGCCTTCTGTGTCGCGGCGGTGGGTGCCTGGTACGCACTCCGTCGCCTCTACGCGGAGGACAGCCGGGTCATGCTGCGCATGGGGCTGGGACTGGCGGCGCTGCTGATTCCCTTCCAACTGGTGATCGGCCACCTCAACGGCGAATACGTCGAGAAACATCAGCCCAGCAAGTTCACGGCCATCGAAGGCCGCTGGGAGACCGAGCAGCCCGCCCGACTGCTGCTGCTGGCCTGGCCTGATGAGGCCGCCGAGCGCAACAGCTTCGAGATTGGCGTCCCGGTACTCGGCAGCTTCTTTGACAGCCTGACCTTCGATTCCAGAGAACCGGGCATCCGGACCGTGGCCGCGGATGAGCGGCCGCCGTTCCTGATTCCGTTTTACGGGTTCCGGGCCATGGTGGGCATGGGGCTGGTCATGCTGTTCATCTCCTGGACCGGGTCCGTTCTCGTCAGGCGCCGGCGAATGGATGCCGGTAAGCTGCCACCAAAATGGTTCCTCTGGGCCACCGCGCTGAGCTTCCCGAGCGGGTTCATCGCCGTGGTCGCCGGCTGGTTCACCGCCGAGGTAGGGCGCCAGCCGTGGGTGGTGTTCGGAGCGCTGCGAACCGCCGATGCGGTGACGCCGTCGCTGGGGACGGCCACGGCACTGACTTCGCTACTCATCTACATCGGCTTGTACTCGATCATCTTCCCGGCGGGCACCTACTACATTCACCGGACCATCCAGCGGGGGCCCGGTAACGAGACCGAGGCCGACGAATCCACCGCTGTGAAGGTCCATCGGCGGGTCCTCCCGCTCGGGCAATAACGCCCTTGCGACTGACCTGAGAAAAGAGGAACCCGGGTTTGGAAACCATCTGGCAATTTGATCTGGTGCATTTCTGGGCGGCCGCCCTGGCCTTTTCGATCCTGATGTATGTGCTGCTGGATGGTTTCGATCTGGGCGTCGGAATGCTTTTCGGCATCAGCGGTGACGCCGGTCTGCGCGACCGGATGCTGCGCACCATCGCACCGGTCTGGGACGGCAATGAGACCTGGCTGGTGGTGATCGGCACCGTGCTGTTCGGTGCCTTCCCGGCGGTCTATGCCATCTTCCTGTCCGCCTTCTACCTGCCTGTCGCCTTTCTCCTCGGCGCGTTGATCCTGCGCGGCGTCTCCATGGAATTCCGCGGCCGCAGCAGCGTCAGGCGGCGCTGGTTCTGGAACCTCGGCTTCAGTGGTGGATCCTTCGCCGCGGCATTCGTGCAGGGCGCCGCCGTTGGCGCGCTGGTCAAGGGCATCGACGTCGAAAGCGGGCAGTACGTCGGTGGCCCCTGGGACTGGCTATCGCCCTTCGCGGTTTTCTGTGGGTTGGGACTGGTGGCCGGCTACGCGCTGCTGGGTGCCAGCTGGCTCGTCATGAAAACCCGCGACGACCTGCGGGAGTGGAGCTACCACTGGCTGTTGCGCCTGCTCGCGGTCAGCATCGTCTTCATCGCGATCAGCTTTGTCTGGACCCTGCTGGCGCGGCTGAACATCACCGATCGCTGGTTTCAGGCGCCGATGCTGCTCATCGTCCCGACGTTATTACTCATTGCGGGCGTGGGAGGGTTACTCTGGAGCTGGCGTCAACGGCTGGACCGGCTCGCCTACCCGATGGCGGCGCTGATCTTCTTCGCGGCGTTCATCGCGTTCCTGCTCAGTTTCTGGCCCTGGGTACTGCCGGGCGATCTGCGCTTCGACCAGGCCGCGGCACCGCCCAAATCCCTCGAGTTCCTGTTCTATGGGGCCGGCATGATCGTCCTGCCGATCGTCGTTCTCTACACCGTCGGGGTATACTGGATCTTTAGAGGCAAATCCCGGCCGCTGGATGAATGAACCCCCGATCCTGGCGATTCTATCTGGCCGCCGCCCTGGTCGGCGCACTGGCTGGCCTGATCGGTGCGGCGTTTCACGCCATGCTCGATCTCGCGGTCAGCGAGCGGCCGGCCCTCGAACATTGGCTTGACACCCTCCCCGTCCCGTCATGGCTGTCACTCATGCTGCTCTGTGCGCTCATGCTGATGGGCGCACTATGGCTGGTCCTGCGTTTCGCCCCCGAGACCGCCGGTAGCGGTATTCAGGAAGTCGAGGCCATCCTCGGAACACACCGCCGCCTGCGCTGGCACCGGGTGTTGCCGGTCAAATTCACGGGTGGACTGCTGGCCGTCGGCTCGGGCCTGGCCCTGGGCCGCGAAGGCCCGACCATTCACGCGGGCGCCGCCTTCGGCCAGATGATCAGCGACTGGCTGGGGCGCGACCGCGCCGAGGCGCGTGCCCTGATCGCCGCCGGGGCCGGGGCCGGCCTGGCCGCCGCGTTCAACGCCCCGCTCGCGGCCATCATCTTTGTCACCGAAGAATTACGCGAGGAGTTCGACTACCGCTTCACCACGCTGCAGGCCGTTACCCTGGCCAGTTGTCTGGCGGTCATCGTCAGCGGCGCACTGATGGGGCAGGGGCCCCAGTTGCCGATTCCCCTCGCGGACGCCGGTCCGGTGCCCGTGGAGGCCCTACCGCTGTTCCTGATCCTCGGCGTGGTGGTGGGCATGATCGGCGTGTTGTTCAATCGTCTGCTCCTCGCCGGTGTGCGTTCCGTTCGTGCCCTGCCCACGAGCCGGCATTACCTGCTGGTCGGCGGAGTCGGCCTGGCTCTTGGTCTGCTGCTGTCGTATCTGCCCTCGGTGGTTGGCGAGGGGGACACGCTGGTCGCGACGCTGCTCCGGGATCAAACGGCCCTGCTGATCCTGGTCGGACTGCTGACGCTGCGCCTGATCACTACGGTCACCAGCTACAGCCTCGGGCTACCCGGCGGCATCTTCGCGCCCATGCTCGCGCTGGGCACACTGATCGGGGCGGCTTTCGCGGGCTTGATCGGCATTGTCGCGCCCGCCCTCGACCTCGCACCAACCTTCTTCGCCGTGGCCGCAATGGGGGCGCTTTTCGCCGCCACCGTGCGGGCGCCGCTGACGGGTATCGTGCTGGTCATCGAGCTCACGGGGGATGTCGCCCTGGCGCTGCCCATCATCGTGGCCTGCCTCACCGCCACGTTCACGGCACAGGCGATGGGCGGCCGACCGATCTATAGCGAACTCCGGGCGTTGAACTCGAACGCGGGCTGATAGACTACCCGCCGTCGGCACGTTGCAACGAGGAGCCTCCCATGGCCTATCGCCTCGGGGTCGTCATGGACCCCATCGAGGGCATTACCCCGTACAAGGACACCACGCTGGCGATGTTGCTGGAAGCCCAGCGACGCGGCTGGGAGATCCGCTATCTGACGCTGGCCGATCTCTCGCTGCGGGATGGCACGGCCTATGGCGATGGCGCGTTGCTCGAGGTTCGCGACGACAACCATGACTGGTTCAGCCTCGGCGAACGCGACGAGGAGCCGCTCGAGAACCTCGATGCCATTCTCATGCGCAAGGACCCGCCGGTGGACAGCGCCTATGTCTACGCCACCCATATCCTCGAGGTCGCCGAGCGCGCCGGCGTGCTGGTGGTCAACCGACCACGGGGCCTGCGCGATGTGCAGGAGAAGCTGTCCATCGCGCACTTCCCGCAGTGCTGCACGCCCACTGTTGTGGAAATGAAGGCCGAGCCATTGAAGGCCTTCATCAATGCCCAGGAACGCGCGGTGCTCAAACCGCTGCACGGCATGGGGGGCGAGGCCATATTCGTGGTGCACGCCGGTGATCCCAATACCAGCGTGATCATCGAGCAGCTCTCCGAGCGCGGCACGCGTTACGTGATGGCGCAGCGCTATCTGCCCGAGATCAGCGACGGCGACCGGCGCATCCTGGTGATCGATGGTCAGCCCGTGGACTTCGCCCTGGCCCGGCTGCCCGCCGCCGGGGAGAGCCGTGGCAACCTCGCGGCCGGTGGACGTGGTGTCGCCCGCCCCCTCACCGAGCGTGAGCACTGGATCGTCGAGCAGGTTCGCCCCCTGCTCGCGGAGCACGGCATCCTCTTCGCCGGTCTCGACGTGATTGGCGGCTACCTCACCGAGGTCAATGTCACCAGCCCGACCTGTGTGCGCGAAATCGACGCCCAGCAGGGGACGAACATCGCCGCGGAGCTTTTCACGGTGATCGAACACCGGCTCATGGGACGCCCCTGATCCAGCATGGACGATGCCACCCTCGCCCGCGATCGTCTGCTCATGGCGATCCTACTGTCGGTGGTGGTGCATATTCTGGTGTTGTTCGGGCCGTTGGGGCCGGGCAGCCTATCGAAACCCCGGATGAGCGCCGAGATGCCGCTCACCCTCGAGCTGCAGCGCTCGACCCCGCAACGCAGTCAACCCATGCGCCTGGTCACCGGCACAGCGCCCGACGCCTGGCAGACGATTGACGAACCACCCCGCGAGCACCAGCGGCATATCGACGGGACGACGCGTGACGAGCCAGCCGCACGGTATCTTCGCGAGTGGATCCTGCAGGCCGAGGCCGTGGGCAATCAGGCCTATCCACCGGCCCTGATCGAAGCGGATATCAGGGGTCGTGTTGTCATGGCGGTGACGCTCAATGCCGACGGCGAGATTCTCGCCACGAGGATGCTTGGGGACGGAGGGCAGCCTATCCTGCAACAAGCCGCGCGGCGCCTCGTCGAGGCCGCTGCGCCGTTCCCGGCGATACCGCCAGCCGTGCTGCAGGGTCGCGATGAGCTCGTCATCACGCGCACCTGGTCATTTGGGGAAACCACGCCATGAGCAAAGACGCCACCTACCTCGGCTTCGATGCCGGAGAGAAACGATTGGGGGTGGCCATCGGGCAGTCGATCACCGGCCAGGCCCGTGCGCTGGCTGTTCTGCCATGCCGCGCCGGCCGCCCGGACTGGTCGGCGGTGCAAGCCGTTGTTGACGATTGGCGCCCGGCGGCGCTGATCGTCGGTATCCCTCGCCATGCCGACGGCAGCGCCTCGGACAGCACGCGTCTTGCCGAACGCTTCGCGGGAGAGCTGGCCCGGCGCACCGGGGTCAGCGTCCATCGCATCGACGAGCAGCTCTCGAGCCATGCCGCCGAGGCCGCCCTGCATGAGCGCGGCGCGAGGGCGGACGTGATCGATGCCGAGGCGGCGCGTATCATTCTCGAAACCTGGATAAGCGAGCAGCCCCCGTGACGAGAGAATTGCCTGATATCGAACCGCTGCTGGCCAAGCTCACCGAGCAGGTGGCCACCCTGCTGTCGGCCGAGGGCCGGGAGCGCTGCGCGCTGGTGGGGATCCACCAGGGCGGCGCGTGGCTGGCACAGCACCTGCAGGCGCGCCTCGAACTACCCGGCGAGCCCGGCGCGGTGGACATCGCGTTCTACCGCGATGACCTGGCCCGTGGCGGCCTGCAGGCCGAGGTCCGGCCTACCCGAATGCCCATCGATATCGAGGACCGTGTCATCGTCCTGGTGGACGACATCCTCTACACCGGCCGGACCATTCGGGCGGCGCTTAACGAAATCTTCGACTACGGGCGCCCCGCCGCCGTGCGTCTCGCCGTCCTGCTGGATCGACCGGGACGCGAACTGCCCATCCAGGCCGATATCGCCGCCCACTACATCGATCTGCCACCGCGGCAGCGGGTCAAGCTGCGCGGCCCCGACCCCCTGCATCTGGTCATTGAGGAGGCCCATTCATGAGCGTCCAGCTGGATGACCAGGGGCGGCTGCGGCATTTTCTCACCACCGAGGGTCTCGATCCGCGGCTGCTCACGCGCATCCTGGATACCGCCGAGTCGTTTGCCGGTGTGATCGGCAAATCGGTCAAGAAGGTCCCGCTACTGCGCGGCCGGACCGTGATCAATCTGTTCTTCGAGTCGAGCACACGCACACGGACCACCTTTGAACTGGCGGCCAAACGCCTGTCCGCCGACGTGCTCAACGTCGCGGTGGACACGACGACAACAAAAGGCGAAAGCCTGCTGGACATGCTCCGCAACCTGCAGGCAATGCAGGCCGACATGTTCGTGATCCGCCACAACCAGAGCGGAGCGGCGGAGTACTTCGCCCGCCACGTCGACCCGGGCGTGGCGGTACTGAACGCCGGCGACGGCTGGCATGCCCATCCCACCCAGGCCATGCTCGATGCCTTCACCATCCGTCGCCATAAGGGCCCGTTCGAGCAACTGCGCATCGCCATCGTCGGTGACATCCGCCATTCGCGGGTGGCGCGCTCCCAGATCCATGCCTTCAATGGACTGGGCGCCGGCGAAGTACGCGTCATCGCACCCAACACGCTGCTGCCCTCGGACGTGGACACCCTGGGTGTGCAGGTCTATAACGACCTCAGCGCCGGGCTGCGCGATGTGGACGTGGTCATCGCCCTGCGCCTGCAGCATGAGCGCATGCAGGGGGCGCTCCTGCCGGGCGAATCGGAGTACTTCCGGCACTACGGGCTGACCGAATCCCGCCTGGCCAGCGCACATCTCGAGGCCATCGTAATGCATCCCGGACCCATTAACCGCGGCGTGGAGATCGATTCTGCCCTGGCCGACGGCCCGCGCTCGGTCATCCTCGATCAGGTGACCAACGGCATCGCCGTGCGCATGGCGGTCATGACCATGGTGCTCGGTGTCCAGGCGGACACGGCACGGGAGGTCTCATGAGTCGGATCCTCATCGTCAACGGTCGCCTGATCGATCCCGCCAGCGGCTTTGATGAAACCGGGGACGTCGCCGTCGCCGATGGACGCATCGTCCGGCTCGGGGGACAGATCGAGGACTTCACGCCGGATCAGCGCATCGACGCCAGCGGCCAATGGGTCATCCCCGGGCTGATCGACCTCAGCGCACGCCTGCGCGAACCGGGCGCCACCCGCAAGGCCGACATCACCAGCGAGAGCCGAGCGGCGGCGGCAGCCGGCATCACCACCCTGGTCATGCCACCGGACACCGCGCCGGTCATGGATACACCCTCCGTTGTGGAGCTGGTGACGCATCGGGCCGATGCCGCCGGCGCCGCCCGGGTGGTGCCGCTGGGTGCGCTGACGCAGAAACTGGCCGGCGAGCAGCTCTCCGGCATGGCGGGCCTGGCCGCCGCCGGATGCCCCGCGCTGTCCGACGGCAACCGGCCGATCCGGGATTCGCTGGTACTGCGGCGGGCGCTGGAATACGCCAGCACTTTCTCCCTGCCCTGTCTGCTCACACCGGTGGACTCGAGCCTGGCCCAGGGCTGCCTGAACGAGGGTCCGACGGCCACCCGGCTGGGCCTGCCCGGGATTCCCGCCGCGGCCGAAACCGCCGGGCTCGGCCGACAACTCGCGGTTGCCGGTGCCACCCAGGCCCGAGTCCACTTCGGACGGCTCTCCAGTGCTGATGGCGCGCGGCTGCTCACCACCGCGCTTGGCGAGAATCGCAAGCTGACGGCGGATGTGGCTATCCATCACCTGTTTCTGACCGATCAGGATGCGATGGAATACGACACGCGATTCCATCTGGAGCCGCCGCTGAGAGACATTATCGATCGAGAGGCCCTGCGGCAGGCCGTGGCCGACCGAGTGATCCGCATCATCTGCTCCGACCATCAGCCCCATGACCAGGATGCCAAGGATGGGCCGTTCGCCAGCACCGCACCCGGCGCCAGCGGCCTCGACACACTGCTGGCGCTGGTGCTGCGACTGGTCGAAGAGGAGGTGCTCCCACTGCATCGGGCACTGGCGACAGTGACCCTGGAGCCGGCCCGACTGCTGGGACTGGAGGGTGGCCGCCTTGATGAGGGCGCCGCCGCCGATCTGGTCGTTGTGGACCCGGTTGACCCGTGGTTCTGCAGCGAGGAGCGCCTGCGCAGCCGCGGCCTTAACTCCCCATTCCTCGGCTGGGAGTTCAGCGCCCGCGCCACGCATACCCTCGTGGCCGGACGGCTGGTCCATCAACCCGACGGCCCATGAAACCCGACCGCCTGATCGACGCGACACCGGTCATGGACGACTGGTGGCTCCTGCGGATTGGCTGGAATGCCGCCGCACCCGCGCCGGGCCAGTGGCTGTGGCTGGAGCTGGCGGGCCGACGCTGCTGTCTGCCAGTCCGTGATGCCGACGAGAGCGAAGGCTGGGTCGCCGGCATCCTGCCCCAGGGCTGCTTGCCCGCAAACATCGGGCCAGGTACCCCCGTCGTGGTCTCCGCTCTACAGGGCGAACCCATCGTGCCCGCATCCGCCGAGCGCCTGCTGGTGCTCGGCGAGGATCTCGGCATCGGCCCCGCCATGGCACTTGCCGAGCGCTATTCAGATCAGGTTCGCCTGCTGTTGCTGGGCGGGCATTACGGCCTGCCGGCCCGACTGATACCCTCGCGCTTTTTCATCCCCGCGCTCGCCGACAGCGCAATCGCCGGCATCGGCAGCCTGGAACAGGCCGGTGTGCCCGCCCGCGTCGCGCTCGATGATGACCGACCCGGTGTTTACGAGGGCAGTGTCATGGATCTGCTCGGCCGCTACCTCAGCGATACCCCCGATGCCGAACGCCAGTCGCTGCGACTGATCGCCTTTGGCCCGTGGGGCGAACTCCATCAATGCCGCCAGGGGCTCCGCGCCAGCGTCGGCGCGGTGGAGCTGGTGGAACTACCGGGGGTTCAGGAACGCGGTTGATGCAGGGATCGCCGTGCGGTGCCCTGTCGGTCCCGTCGCCTTGTCCCGGGCTCGCGCGGTGCGCGCGGCGCTTCACGCGGTGGATAACACACCGAAACGCGCCCCGAGGTCGCCCGGGACAAGGCGACGGGACCGACAAGCCATGACACACCACCAGATCCTGGGCTTATCGGCTCCCTACCTGTCCACCGGGCGATCTTGAGACGCCCGTCTGTGTGATATCCACCACGTTCCAGGCCCCGCGTCTCGCGTGAGCCCGGGGGACAGGTAGGGAGTCGATCCCCACCGCATCAAATTCGACGCCATCACACCTCCCGCCGTATCATTCCGAGGATGATCACCGAGCCGAAAGCCGAAATCGCTCAGCGCCTCGCCGCAGTGCGCCAGCGGATTCGTGATGCCGAGGTTGCCTATGGGCGTGAGGCGGGCAGTGTGAAGCTGCTGGCGGTGAGCAAACGCCAGCCCATCGAGGCGATCCGGGCGGCAATCGCCGAGGGACAGCATGCATTTGGCGAGAATTATCTGCAGGAGGGTGCGGAGAAACGCGAAGCCCTCGCGGGGGAGTCGGTCGAATGGCATTTCATCGGCGCCCTGCAGTCGAACAAGACCCGGGCAGTGGCGGAAGGCTTTGACTGGGTGCATACCATCGATCGGCTGAAGATCGCCCGGCGGCTGTCTGAGCAGCGTCCGGCGGACGCCGCGCCGCTGCAATGCTGTCTGCAGGTCAATGTCAGCGGCGAGGCCAGCAAGTCGGGGGTTGCGCCCGAACAGGCGCCGGATCTGGCCAATGAGATCGCCAGCCTGCCCAACCTGCAGTTGCGCGGCTTGATGACGCTGCCGGAGGCGGTCCCCGATTTTGAATCCCAGCGGGCTGCGTTCCGGCAGTTACGCGAGCTGCAGGCACGACTCGTTGCCGACGGACTGGCGCTCGATACGCTGTCCATGGGCATGTCCAATGATCTGGAGGCGGCGGTGGCCGAGGGGGCGACGATGGTTCGCCTGGGCACCGCCGTTTTCGGACCCCGACCGGAGAAAACGCCGTGAGCGAGAAGATCATTGCCTTTATCGGTGGCGGCAATATGGCCCGCAGCCTGATCGGCGGACTGATTGCCGATGGCCACCCCCATGCGGGTCTGCGCATCGCCGAACCGGATGCCCGGCGCCGCGAGGCGCTGATCGAGGACTTCGGCATTCAGGCCTTCGAGGAGAACGCCACCGCGATTCGCGGCGCCGATGCGGTGATCCTGGCAGTCAAACCACCGCTGATCGCGGATGTAATCCGCGATCTGGCCGGGCAGATCCGCGAGCAGGAGAGCCTCGTCATCTCTGTCGCGGCGGGGGTGCGCTGCGTCGATATCGCCTCATGGCTGGGCGGGGATGCGCCGGTGGTCCGGGCCATGCCCAACACCCCCGCCCTGGTCCAGACCGGTGCCACCGCCCTTTACGCCAACGAGGCGGTCACCGCCGGGCAGCATGACCTTGCCGAGAGCATCCTGCGGGCGGTGGGCATGGTGGTCTGGCTGCCCGATGAGCAGCAGATGGATGCCGTCACCGCCGTTTCCGGCAGCGGTCCGGCCTATTTCTTCCTGACCATGGAGGCCATGCAGGCGGCCGGCGAGTCGATGGGCCTGAGCAGCGAGACGGCTCGGCTGCTGACCCTTGAGACCGCCCTCGGAGCGGCCCGGATGGCCCTCGAGAGTAGTGAGGATGCCGCCTCCCTGCGCCAGCGGGTCACCTCCCCCGGCGGCACGACGGCGGCGGCAACGCAGGTCCTCGAGGACGGCGATCTGGCCGGGCTGTATCGTCGCGCCCTCCAGGCCGCGGCGCGTCGTGCCCACGAAATCGGCGACGAACTGGGAGATCAGTAAGCATGGGGCCGGGTTATCTCAGCAGTCCACTGGCTTTTCTGGTGGATACGCTGTTCAGCCTCTACATCATGGCGGTTATGTTGCGGTTTCTGCTGCAGTGGTCGAGGGCGGATTTCTACAACCCGCTCTCGCAGTTTCTGGTCCGGGTCACCCAACCGCTGCTACAGCCCCTGCGCCGCGTCATTCCCGGCTGGGGCGGCATCGACTTTCCGGCCATCGTTCTGATGGTGGTGCTCCAGGCGTTGGCGCTGGCACTCCTGATGATGATCGCCGGCGTCACGCCACGTATCGATTACCTGTTGCTGCGCACGCCGGCCGAGCTCATCAGCCTGCTGCTCAACGTCTACCTGATTGCGATCGTCGTGCGGGCGATCCTCTCCTGGGTCAATCCGAGCGACTACAACCCGGCCACCACAGTCCTGCTGGGGCTGACCGAGCCCGTGATCCGGCCATTCCGGGCGATCATCCCGCCAATCGGGGGCGTCGATCTCTCCCCGCTGGCGGCCATCATCGCCATCCAGATCCTGAAGATGCTGATCATGCCACCGCTCGACCGCATCGCACCGGCATTGATGATGTAACCATGGCCGGATCATTCGCTGACGATTCGGTGGGTCTGGTCACCCCTCGGACGGTCCATTTCGATGAATCCCTCGCCCTCGATTCGGGGCGGGTACTGCCGGGCTATACCCTCGCCTACGAGACCTACGGCGAACTCAACGCCGATGCCAGCAACGCCGTGCTGGTCTGTCACGCCCTGTCCGGCAATCATCACGCCGCCGGCTACAACGCGCCGGATGAACGCAAGCCCGGCTGGTGGGAGGCCTGCATCGGTCCCGGCAAACCCCTCGACACCAACCGCTTTTTCGTCGTCTGCAGCAACAACCTTGGCGGCTGTCACGGCTCCACCGGCCCGACGACCCATAATCCGGAAACCGGCGAGCCCTACGGCGCCGACTTTCCCCTGGTGACCGTCCGCGACTGGGTCCGCAGCCAGGCTCGGCTGGCCGATCATCTGGGCATTACCCGCTGGGCCGCCGTGGCCGGTGGCAGCCTGGGCGGGATGCAGGCGCTACAGTGGGCCATCGATCTGCCCGAGCGTCTGGCTCACGCCATCGTCATCGCCGCCGCCCCACGACTCTCGGCGCAGAACATCGCGTTCAACGAGGTCGCCCGACAGGCGATCCGCTCCGATCCGGATTTCCAGGAGGGTCACTACGCAACCACCGGGGATCGACCGCGCACCGGCCTGATGCTCGCGCGCATGCTCGGCCACATCACCTATCTGTCGGAGGCGGCCATGGGTGAGAAATTCGGCAGGGACCGGCGCGGCAAACCCAACGACTACGGCTTCAATTACGACGTGGAATTCGAGGTGGAGAGCTACCTGCGCTATCAGGGGCAGTCATTCGTGGATCGCTTCGATGCCAACACCTACCTGCTCATGACCCGCGCGCTGGACTACTTCGACCCGGCGGCGGCCTGCGAGGGCGATCTGGCGGAGGCCCTGCGTGGCGTCACCGCCCCCTGCTTCGTCGCCTCGTTCACCAGTGACTGGCGTTTCCCGCCGGCGGCCAGCCGCGAGATCGTGCGGGCGCTCCTCGACACCAACAAACGGGTCAGCTACGCCGAGATACGAGCCAGTCACGGCCACGATGCCTTTCTGATGCCGGTCCCCCGCTATCGCGAGGTGTTCACCACCTACATGCAGCGGGTCGCCGCGGAGGTCGGTGTATGAGCCCGCTTCGCGCCGACCTCGAGATCGTCGCCGACTGGGTCGGCGCGGGCGACCGTGTGCTCGATCTCGGTTGCGGTGATGGCCGGCTACTGCGCTATCTGTTCGACAGCCGTCAGGCGACCGGCTACGGGCTGGAGATCGATCCGGCCGGGATCACGCAGAGCATTGCCAACGGCATCAACGTCATTGAGAGCGATCTCGACGAGGGGCTCTCCGACTTCGACGACGATGCCTTCGACCAGGTCATCCTCACCCAGACGCTGCAGGCGGTGCAGCGCCCGGACCAGCTACTGCGGGAGATGCTGCGGGTTGGCCATACCGGAATCGTGACCTTCCCCAATTTCGCCTACTACCGCCTGCGCTACCACCTGGCGATCCGCGGGCGCATGCCCATGAGCGAGGCCTTATCGTACGCATGGTACGAGACGCCGAATATCCATTTCTGCACGATTCACGATTTTGAGGCGCTCTGCGACGAGCTGGGTATTCACATTCTGGAGCGCCGCGTGTTATCTCATGACTTCAAGCGGCCACTGCTGGCAAGCCTGATACCCAACCTCTTCGGAGAAGTGGCGCTTTACCGCATCTGTCGAGCCTGAAGGAGAGCATCATGCCGCACTGCCCACGCCGGATCGCTGGATGGATCGCCGGACTGCTGATGGTGCTGCCCCTGCTCGCCAGCGCCCAGCAGGCGGACCGTTTCGGCGACTATGAAATCCACTACAGCGCCATGCCCACCGGCATGCTCAATGCCACAGTGGCCGATGAATATCAGATCATGCGCAGCCGCACCCGCGGCATGATCATGGTGACGGTGCTGCGCGAGGGCCAGCCCGTGGGAGCCCGGGTGGATATCGTTGCCCGTGACAAGAATGACGATCTGGCCGAGATCGGTGCGCGACGCGTGCGGGACGACGGCTGGACATCTTATGTTGGCACCTTCCCGGTGGAAGATGGCGAAGCGCTGACCTTTGAAATCGAAGTCAACCCCCACCAGGGCGGTGGACCGTTCAAGGTCGCCTTCCGCCAGACCTTCTTCACCGGGGAGTAGGCATCGTGTCGACCTGGCTGATCACCCACCGCGACTGTCTGGCACACGACACCGGTAGCGACCATCCCGAGCGCATCGAGCGCCTCGAGGCCATCCTGACGGCGCTGGAGGCGCCGGAGTTTGCCGCACTGGTCCGTCACGAGGCGCAGGCGGCGCCCCGGGAGGCGCTGGAGCGGGCGCATGACACGGACTATATCGATGCCGTATTCGACGCCATCCCGACCAGCGGCCGCAGGCACTTCAATGCGGACACGGTGGTCTCTCCGGGCTCGGGCGAGGCGGCACTCCGGGCCGTCGGCGCCGCACTGCAGGGCGTGGATGCCATCCAGGCCGGCGAGGCCCGGCGCGTGTTCTGCGCCACAAGGCCCCCCGGCCATCATGCCGAGCCCGACGAGTCGATGGGATTCTGCCTGTTCAGCAATGCCGCGATCGCGGCACTGCACGCCCAGGCCGTTCACGGGGTACAACGCGTCGCGGTCGTCGATTTCGACGTCCACCACGGCAACGGGACGCAGAGCATTTTCAGCGGGCGCGAAGGGCTCTTCTATCTCTCTCTGCATCAGCATCCGCTGTTTCCGGGCACCGGAACCCGCAAGGACAACATCCCCGGCAACATCCTCAATCTCCCCTTGCCGGAGGGCACCGGCTCGGCCGCCTATCGGCAGCAATTCCATGGCGAAGCCATCTCGGCGCTCATCGATTTCGACCCGGAACTGCTGATCCTCTCGGCGGGTTTTGACGCGGCGGCCGAGGATCCCCTCGCCGGCCTTGAGCTGACAGCCGATGACTTCAGCTGGATTACCGACGAGCTGGTCGCCGTCGCCAATTACTGTTGCGGCGGCCACATCTGCTCGGTGCTCGAGGGAGGCTATGACCTCGAGGCCCTGTCACGCGGCGTGGCAGGGCATGTCGCCGGGTTGATGCGATAAGGCTTGACAGATTCGGTTATGCACATGGCATCCGCCAAAGCGCCTGCGATAGAGCCTGTAACTGACTGATTGCACGGCACAAATCGTAAGTTACTGATTGTTATAGCAATTAAGTCCTGATCAAGGATTCACCGATCCGGACACAACCGCACCATCATCGCTTCCGCGCCCCCGATCCCCCAGCTCCTCCACAAACTTATCCACAGGTTGTGGGGACAAACTCAGGGCCGATGGGGCATGGCGAGATACTCGTGGGACTGCATCTCCTGCAAGCGCGAGACCGTGCGACGGAATTCAAAACGCAGCCGCATGCCCCGATACAACCAATCGATATCGGCCATCGCCGAGATGAGGAGCTTGACGCCCCGGTCGTAGAACTCATCCACCAGGGCAATGAACCGGCGGGCGGCATCCTCGCGCTCACGATCCAGGATGGGAACGCCGGAGATGAGCACCGTGTGGAACTGCCGGGCGATCTCGATATAGTCATCCTGGCTCCGCGGGCCTTCGCAGAGGGCATCGAAGCCACACCACAGTACACCGTCGCCGACGCCGCGGGCCGGGATCTCGCGGTGATTGACCCGGAGCACCGGTTCAGCATGGTCCCGTTCCGGGGACAGCTGCTCGAAGGCAGCCGCCAGGGCCGCTTCGGCACGGGCATCCGGCGGCACATGATAGATGGGCGCCCGGCTGAGCAGCCGCAACCGGTAATCCGTCCCGCCGTCCACGTTCATAACCCGGGTATGCCGCTGGAGCAGGTCGATGGCGGGCAGAAAGCGCTCCCGCTGCAACCCGCCCTCGTAGAGCCCCTCGGGCGGCACATTGGAGGTGGCGACCAGTGCCACCCCCTCATCGATCAGCCCATGCAGCAATCCCGAGAGGATCATGGCATCGGCGATATCGCTGACGAAGAATTCGTCGAAACAGATGACGTGGGTATCGGCGGCCCACTCGGCGGCCAGGCGCCGAAGCGGATCGGGCTGATCACGCAGCACGCGCAGGCGCT
Source organism: Spiribacter sp. 1M189 (assembly GCF_040838345.1). Classification (NCBI taxonomy): domain Bacteria; kingdom Pseudomonadati; phylum Pseudomonadota; class Gammaproteobacteria; order Chromatiales; family Ectothiorhodospiraceae; genus Spiribacter; species Spiribacter insolitus. The sequence goes on from NZ_JBAKFF010000001.1 coordinate 1,390,761, forward strand.
CGTGGGCGGACTGCATAAACCGGTGGAAATGCGCCCGTCGCTTGCCTACCGTTGGCGGCAGACACTCGAAGAACATGTCCATAAGGTAGGTCTTGCCGCGCCCTACCCCACCCCAGAAATAGAGACCCGTCGGGCCGATGTCGGCGCCGCCGCGACGCCGAGCCCACCAGCCACGCAGACCACCGGGCGTCTCCGGCGTCTCGAGCAGCGTCTGGTAGAGGTCGTCAAGCGCCTCCACCGCAATCCGTTGTTCGGCATCATCGAGAAAGTCCCCGCTATCCAGGTCGGCCTGGTAGCGCTCACTTGGCGTTGTCACCGCAACTGCCCGTTATGTCGCCCGCTCCCGGGGGCAGAGTATGCCATGTTGTCGGCCGTTGACGATTGCCAGCCGGGCAGGAGTTTCGTATTTTGCTCCCCAAGTCCATTTAACTGACGACTCGAGGATTGAACATGGCCGACAACCGCCGCAGCCGCGTCGTGACACAGGGACTCGCCCGCACACCCAACCGCGCGATGATGCGGGCGGCCGGCTTCCGCGACGAGGATTTCGACAAGCCCATCGTCGGTGTCGGCAATGCGCACAGCACCATCACCCCCTGCAACATGGGCATCGGTGCCCAGGCCGAACGCGCCAGCGAGGCCCTGCGCGAGGCGGGCGCCATGCCGGTGAGCTTCGGTACGATCACCATCTCTGATGGGATCTCCATGGGCACCGAGGGGATGAAATACTCCCTCGTCTCCCGCGAGGTCATCGCCGACTCCATCGAAACCGTCTGCAACGGCCAGAGCCTCGACGGTGTGCTCGCCACCGGCGGCTGCGACAAGAACATGCCAGGGGCGATGATCGGTATCGCCCGACTCAACATCCCGTCGATCTTCGTCTATGGCGGCACCATCAAGCCGGGCCATTACAAGGGCGAGGACCTGACCATCGTCAGCGCCTTTGAGGCCGTCGGCCAGGCCGCCGCCGGCAACCTCTCCGATGAAGACCTTAAAGGCGTGGAGAAAAATGCCTGCCCCGGCGCCGGCTCCTGTGGTGGCATGTACACCGCCAACACCATGTCCAGCGCCTTCGAGGCCATGGGCATGAGCATCATGGGCTCGAGCACCGTCTCGGCCGTCGACGAAGAGGCGCACACCGTTGCCGCCCGCGCCGCCGAGGTCCTCGTGGACGCAATCCGGCATCAGCGCCTGCCGCGCGACATTATGACCCGCAAGGCGTTCGAGAATGCCGCCAGCGTCCTCATGGCGGTCGGCGGTTCAACCAACGCAGTGCTGCACTTCATGGCCATCGCCAGTGCCTGCGAGGTTGATTTCTCCATCGATGACATCGAGCGGATCCGTCAGCGCGTGCCCGTACTCTGCGACCTCAAGCCATCGGGTCGATACGTGACCAGCGAGTTCCATGAGGTGGGCGGAACGCCCCAGGTCATGAAGATGCTGCTGGCGAAAGGACTGCTGCACGGCGAGTGCATGACCATTACCGGTCAGACCATTGAGGAACTGCTGGCCGACGTGCCGGCGACTCCGCCCGCGGATCAGGACATCATCCGCGACTTCGACAACCCGGTGTATGCCGAGGGACACCTGGCCATCCTGCGTGGCAATCTGGCCGAGGAAGGCGCGGTCGCCAAGGTGAGCGGCATCAAGAAGCGCCGCATCGAGGGGCCGGCCCGGGTGTTCGACTCCGAGGAGATCGCCATGGAGGCGATCCTCAGCGACAGCATCCAGGCCGGTGATGTCCTCATCATCCGATACGAAGGGCCAAAGGGCGGCCCCGGCATGCGTGAGATGCTGGCGCCGACCTCGGCGATTATCGGTCGCGGCCTGGGCGACGCGGTCGGCCTGATCACCGACGGCCGGTTCTCTGGCGGCACCTACGGCATGGTGGTCGGTCACGTCGCGCCGGAAGCCGCGGTCGGCGGCAATATCGCGCTGGTCGAGGAAGGCGACACCGTGGTGATCGATGCCGACCATAACCTGCTTGAGGTCAAGCTGAGCGACGAGGCACTGGCCGAGCGTCGGCAGCGGTGGCAGCCGCGCCCGCCCAATTACCGTCGCGGTGTCCTTGGCAAGTTCGCGAAACTGGTGAGCTCGGCCTCCTATGGCGCCGTCACTGACAAGGACCTGTTCGAGGACTAGCTCCCGGCGATCCGCCGCAGGTCCGCGGCCATGGCGGCGACACTGTCGCTCGGGCGGAACAACGCCCGGGCGTCACCCTCGGCGTCGAACACGTACATGGCACTCGAGTGCGAGACGTTGTAATCGCCGAACTCATTGGGCTCGTCATAGCCAAAGGTGGCCCGATAGCGCTTGGTGAGTTCGCGCAGCGTCTCGACATCCGCCGTGGCACCAGTGACCCGCTCGCTGAAGAAATCCGTATAGCGGGCCAGCTTCCCGGGATCGTCCCGGCCGGGATCCACTGAGACGAACAGCACCCGCAGATCGCTGTCGAGCCCCTCACCCGCTGCCTCCGTCGCCGCAGCAATGCGGGCCATGGCGGTCGGGCAGACATCGGGACAGTGGGTGAAACCGAAGAACATCACCGTCGGCGCACCCGCGAGATCGGCCTCGGTCAGCGTCTCACCGTCCTCGCCGGTCAGCTGGAAGGCCAGATCCGGCAGCAGCCCCTCGATCCCCTTGGTCTGGTAGTCACGCCCACCACAGGCCACCAGCAGAAGACCCAGGGCCAGTACGAGCAGCCGCGGCAGGAGCCGCCGGTCAAGCCTTTTCATCATCCCTCTCCAGACGGAATGCCAGCACAATGATCGCGGCGGCGACACTCATCATGGCCGCCGGAATCCAGGTAATCAGCCCACCAATCTGCTGATCAAGCATCGGGTCGATGGGGAACGCTCGCCCGCAGACATCGTAGATCTCGAACAGGTTCTGACCACTGAAGGTGATATAGGCGCCCAGCGCGATCTGTGGCGGCATGATCAACGCCAGCACCAGAATACGACGCCCGGGGCTGAGCCGGGGCGTGATGCCACGATCGCCACGCTCGAAGATCAGCCACCAGAAAAGCAGGCCGTCCACCACCATTGTCCAGTTCATGAACCAGTAGAGGTCGATGCTGAGCATGGCGTCGAAGTGGATCTCCGGTGTGAGCCAGAAATAGATCAACCCCACGAAAAGAAAACCTGCAATGAACGGCTGCTGCAGGATCCGGTAGACCACCCGCAGCGCTCGAAACAGCGGCCGCAGCCGACCATCAGGCAGCCGCCGCACGGCGGCCGGAAGGCCCGCCGCCAGCACGGCAGTCGGCATGGACAGCGCGATCAGGAAGGGCCCCAGGTGATGCAGTATGAGATGCTGCAGGCGGTGGGCGGCGAACAGGAACTGCGAGTAGTAATCGTAATGGGTCTGGGTGACCGCATAGATCAGCCCCACGCCCGCAAAATAGGACAGCGCCGGCCAGAAGCCCGGCCGGGCACCGCGCATCATCCCCGCCGCATAGATCACCACCGCCAGCGCGCAGGCGATGAAAACCGGCGCCGAGGGCTCCCACGGCCGCAACCACTCCACCAGGGTGTTCATTGAGACTCAAGCCTAGCAACGCCCTGCATGCGGGCATAGGCCTCGGCGGTGATCAGCACCGCCACCCGACTGGCCGGATAGAGCGCAGCGGCTTCCTGCATGGCGCGCAGGAGTTGCGCCGATGCCGTATCACCGGGCTCGCCAATATCCACCACAAAGAAGTCCCGATCCTCTCGCAGTTCATGGCGGACGCGCTTGAAGGCGCGGAAAGCCGTGCCCTTGGCGACTCCGTTCATCCGATCAATCTGGCGCAGACCGAGCACGGATGCACCCCGGTACTCGAACGGCGGGTCGCTGGCCTGGTGGGTCATCCGGGACACCTCCAAAGGCTTACCTCGGGCATTGGCTCGCGTAAACTCTGCGGTTTGCAGTGATCCGCATTCGATCAAGGAGAATGCAATGGAGTTCATTCAGGATTATGCCCTGTTCCTCGCCCGCGTGCTTACCCTGCTGGTCGCCTTCGCGGTCATTCTGGGCATGCTCGGTGGCATGGCCGGCAAGCGCCGTGGCCGGCAGCGCGAACAGCTCGAGGTGGAGCCGCTTAACCGGCGCTATGAGGCGATGAGCCGCCGCATCGAGCAGGGCATCCAGACCGCCCGCCCCCGGCTGTTGCAGCGCCTGCGCGAGCGGCGTCGCGGGAAAAGGCGCGGCCAGGGGGGTGAGGGACGTCTGCCGCGGCTTTTTGTGCTCGATTTCGATGGCGATATCCGGGCCACGGCCGTGGATGCACTGCGCGAGGAGGTGAGCGCCATCATCGCCACCGCCAAGCGTGACGACGAAGTGCTGCTGCGACTGGAAAGCCCGGGCGGCATGGTGCCGGGATACGGATTGGCGGCCAGTCAGCTCGCGCGTCTGCGCGAGGCGAACATCCGGCTGACCATCGCCGTGGATCGCGTCGCCGCCAGCGGCGGATATCTGATGGCCTGCGTGGCCGACCGCATCGTCGCGGCCCCATTCGCCGTGATTGGCTCCATCGGGGTGGTCGGCCAGCTGCCCAATTTCCATGGCCTGCTCAAGCGCCACGATATCGAGTTCGAGCTGCATACCGCCGGCGAACACAAGCGGGATCTCACGGTGTTCGGCGAGAACACCGACGAGGGTCGGGCGAAATTCCGCGAATCACTCCAGGAGGTGCACGACCTGTTCAAGCACCACATCGGCCGCTACCGCCCGCGTCTCAAGCTCGACGACGTGGCCACCGGCGAACACTGGCTGGGAGAACGCGCCCTGGAGCTAGGGCTGGTGGATGACCTCGGCACCAGCGATGACTTATTGCTTGAGCGCCGTGAGCGCATGGAGCTGATCGGCCTGACCTGGCACCCGACACCCTCATTCCGCCGCCGGCTCTCGGTGGTGGTGGAATCGCTGGTCGCGCGGCTCAGCGGCCTTTCTCGAGCCAGAATGTAAAGACGCCTTCGCTTTCCTCGTGCTGCAACAACGTGGTGGTGCTGGTGTCACAGAAGCCGCGGAAGTCGATCACCGAGTGCGGATCGGTGGCACGGACGCGAAGGCGCTCGCCCGGGGCCATCTCACGCAGCGCCTGCTTCGTGCGCAGGATGGGAAGCGGACAGTTGAGCCCGCGCAGGTCCAGATCGCGATGGTCATCAACCTGTGAAACGGAGGCCATGGAGACGGTCCTGTTACGGCGCGTATACTGGACGCCAGTATACGTGAACAGCATCGGGAGACGCCGTCATGAATGATGAGCGCCAGGCGGAGGACACCCCCCGCGACGAACAACCATCGGAAACCCGGCCGGGGCACGATCCGCGACCAGTGAGCGATGCCCGCCTGCGTGAAGAGGTAAGCCGGGAGGAGGTCGAGGGCTATCGCAAGCAGGCCGACGAGGCGCATGCGAACTGGTTCTCGGTCATGAACAACCCTTACGGCAAGGACTGAGTCAGCAAGGAGCCCGAGATGTCCGAATTGAAGGGGATCCCTGTCGTGGTCAGTGGCCAGAAGGTCAGCAAACCCAATGGCGTGCGGGCCATCAAGAACGGCATCAAGACCCGGCGCGACACCGCCCCCGTTGGCCGCGGTGACAAGCCCGACTGGCTGCGGGTCAAGATCCCGACCGGTGAGACCTACCAGAAGGTCCGCCAGACCGTGCGCGAGCACAAGCTCGCCACGGTCTGCGAGGAATCCATGTGCCCGAACATGGGCGAGTGCTGGAGTGCCGGCACAGCCACCATCATGCTCATGGGTGATGTCTGCACCCGCGCCTGCCGGTTCTGCGCCGTCGACACCGGCAATCCGCGCGGCTGGCTGGACGAGAATGAACCAGCCGGCGCCGCGGAGACGGTGGAGCTCATGGGCCTGAAATACGTCGTGCTCACCTCGGTGGACCGCGATGACCTCGACGACGGAGGGGCGAGCCATTACGCCGCCTGCATCCGCGAGATCAAGCGTCGCAATCCCCAGACGGCGGTGGAGGCACTGACACCGGACTTCAACGGTCGGCATGAGGCGATCAACACGGTGGTCGACACCGGCCTCGAAGTCTTCGCCCAGAACGTCGAGACGGTCAAACGGCTGACCCATCCGGTCCGCGACCCCCGTGCCGGCTATCAGCAGACGCTGGATGTGCTCGCGCACGCCAAGCAGCGGCGGCCGGATGTCCTCACCAAGACCAGCCTCATGCTGGGGCTGGGCGAGACGGACGAGGAAATCATAGAGACCATGGACGACCTGCGCGCCATTGGTGTCGACATCGTCACTTTCGGCCAGTACCTGCGGCCCACGGTCAACCACCTGCCGGTGGACCGCTATGTCACGCCCGAGCAGTTCAACCGCTACCGCGAGATCGGTCTCGGCAAGGGCTTTCTGGAAGTGGTCTCGGGTCCACTGGTGCGCTCCAGCTACCGCGCCGACCGCGTACTCGAGAAAAACAACGTCGGCCTCGACCGCGCGGCTGGCGAGGGCTGAAGGCCGCTTAATAGCGGCCCTCGGCGCGCTCCTCCGGGGCGATATGCGGAATGGGTGTGCGCTGGGCCTCGCGCGCACCGCAGATGAGGTCCACCGCCCGGTCCGCCGCATCCTGGAACGGCTCCAGCACCGTATCAGCGCCACGGCGCTGCAGCTCCTCGGTCTCCAGGTCGTTGTGTGAGGCCACGGCGATCTTCCCGCCGAACGGCTCCGCCCGGATGATCTGCATCAGGGTGTGACGGCTGTCCTCATGGCTCAGCCCCGTGGGATGCCGGGGTACGGTGCTGACCACCCAGCGGGCGTTTTCGAGGGGCAGTGAGCTGATGAACTCGGGGTCGGTCGCATCCCCGTATTCGGCAGGCAGGCCGAGCTGCTTCGCGCGTCGGATTGCACTGGGGTTGAAGTCCACCCCCAGAACGGCAAACCCCCGTTGCTGCAGCCGAAGCCCCATGGCCGTCCCGAAACGTCCCATCCCGAAAATGAGGATATCGACGCCGCCCACATGCTCGTCGGCCTGTCCGCCGGGCTCACGCGGCGTCTCGGCGCGCTCGAACATCCACAGATGCCGTCCGAAATGGTCATAGAGCCAGTGCGAGTAGGTGATCATATAAACCGATACAGCGATGGTGACCAACCCGACCAGCGTCACCAGGCCCAGCGCTTCCTCTCCAACATGGCCCAGGGCGAGCCCCATGCTGATGAAGATCAGCGAGAATTCCGAGATCTGGGCGACCGTCAGCCCGGCCAGAAAGCCGGTTCGCCGCCGGTAACCCATGGCCCCCATGATGGCCAGGACGATCAGCGGATTGCCGATCAGCACGAAGGCGGAGAAGATCAGCGCCTCGCCAAGACTGTCCCCCAGCAACCCCAGATCGAGTGTGGACCCGAGGGAAATAAAGAAGAACAACAGCAGGAAATCCCGCAGCGGCGCCAGCCGCGCCGAGATGGTCTCGCGATAGGGCGTTGAGGCCAGTGAAATCCCCGCCAGCAGCCCACCGAGCTCCTTACCGAGACCGATGGCATCCGCCACCGTTGCGAATACCGTTGCTTGGGCAATGGCGAAGACCACCAGCAGCTCCGGCGCACGGGCCAGGCGGGCACTGAGCGGGTTGGCCACATAGCGCACGAACAGAATCACCAGACCGACCAGGGCGATTCCGGCCAGCAGCACCATGGCGATCTCTCCGGCGCCACCGCCGTCCGATCGGCCGCCAATGCCCACCGTGGACAGGACGATCATGGCCAGAACCACCACCAGATCCTGGACGATCAGAAAGCCCAGCGCGATCTGGCCGTGCAGCGAATCGATCTCGCGCTTGTCCGAAAGCAGCTTGACGATGATGATCGTGCTGGAGAAGGTAAGCGCTACGGCCACATACAGGGCGGTGACCGCATCCATCCCCAGGGCCAGGCCGATCAGAAAACCGATGCCGGCGGTGAAGGCCACCTGGCCGAGGCCGGTGACAAGGGCGACCGCGCCCAGGGAGCGAATGAGCTTGATGTCGAGCTTGATGCCAACAAGGAATAACAGCACGGCGATGCCGAGTGCCGAGAGCAGCTCGATCTGGGCCTCGGCATGGACGACATCCAGCATGGAGGGGCCCGCCATGATGCCCACCGCGATGAAACTCACGATCAGCGGCTGGCGTAGAAGGATACCGGCAAAGCCCACAACGGCCGCGAGCATGAGCAGAGCAGCAACCTCTGCAAAAGCGGAATTCAGCATCAAATCCATGAGCCCGCGCCTCTTGGCTGAATCGACGCCCCCCGACCGCTCTGGAAGGCCATCCTCGTGAGCCAAATCGTCCTTGCCACCGATCTGAGCGATCGCGCCGAGCGTGCCCAGCGGATGGCGCTGCTCATCGCCCGGGAGACCGGGTTCTCGCTCAAGCTGGTCTACGCCATTGATGCCGACCAACCCGCTGCGATGATCGAGGCCCAGCGCAACGAAGCAGACTCAATGTTACAGCGCCTGGCGGCCACGATCGAGAAGGCCGATCAGGTGGCCTGTTCGGCCGAGGTGACGACCGGCAGCGGCGTCGACGCGGCGATACAGGCCGCCGTGGATCACGGGACGACGCTCATCGTGCTCGGTAGCCATCGCAAGCGCCAGATCCGCGATCTGTTCCTCGGCGGCACCTCGGAACGGATCCTGGCCCACACCGATGTGCCGATCCTTGTCGTACGGGCGGCACCGGTGGCGCGTTATCGCAGGCTGCTGTTCGCGACGGATCTCTCGGATGCATCCCTGGAGGCCGCCAGAAAGCTGCCCACCCATCCGGTCACGGCTGGCGTGTCCACAACGATTCTGCATCTGGTCGGCACCGAGGAGCAGTCACCGGTGGCGCAGAATCAGATGAGTGACAGAGTCCGTGACGCGCTGTTGTCCAACGAGCAGGCCGTGGCTTTACAGCGGCTTGAGCGATTCGTCGACCGCGCGGGGCTGGATGTGGTCTCGCAGCGGGTTGAGGCGGACAGCCGGCCGACGGCCACTGCCCTCATCGAGTTGGCTTCGCGGGAAGGCGCCGACCTGATCGCTCTCAACCCGAGGCGGGCGACGGGCGTTGAAGGGTTCCTGCGCTACAGCGTGACCACCCGCCTGCTGAATTCATCACCGGTGGATCTGCTGCTTTTCTGATCAACCGATGAACGGTGCCAACACCACCGGCAGATAGGCATCCACAAGCAGAACCGCGAACAGGGCCATCAGATAGACGATGCTGTAGCCGAACGAGCGCATCGGCAGGGAACGATCCTCGGGTCGGGCCAGCAGGGCATAACCGAACCACAGATAACGCGCGCCCAGCGCCAGCGCCCCGATCAGATAGATGGGCCCGCTCATTCCGGTCGCAAAGGGCAGCATCGTCACGCCCACCAGCAATACCGTGTAGAACAGGATCTGCCAGCGGGTGTAGCGATCACCGTGGGTCACCGGAAGCATCGGAATATCGACGCTGGCATATTCCTCGCGTCGGTGGATCGCCAGCGCCCAGAAGTGCGGCGGTGTCCACGTAAAGATGATGAGGAACAGGAGCAACGCGTGCGGGTCGATGCTACCCGTCACCGCCACCCAGCCAAGCACCGGCGGCGCAGCGCCGGCGGCCCCGCCGATGACGATGTTCTGCGGGGTTGCACGCTTGAGAAAGAGCGTATAGACAAAGGCGTAACCCATGAGCGAGCCGGCGGTCAGCCACGCGGTCAGCGGGTTGACGGCAAAGTAGAGCAACGCAAGCCCGCTGATGCCGAGGGTGCCGGCGAAGACGCTGGCATGGGCGGTGCGCAGGTGGCCGGTCGGCAATGGCCGCCCCTGGGTGCGCTTCATTCGGGCATCCACGCGGCGATCGACCAGATGATTGATGGCGGCCGCGGAACCTGCCGCCAGCGCAATGCCGATATTACCAACAATAAGCGCGTTCCAGGGCAGGCTGCCGGGGCTCGCCAGCAGGTTACCCACCACGGCGGTGAACACCATCAGTGCCACGACGCCCGGTTTGGTCAGCTCATAGTAATCACGCCAGTGGTGCAGCAGATGCTGCAGCGGTGGCGCGTCATCGGCGGCCCGGGTTGTGCTCGCTTCCAGCGTGCGGCTCATGTTTCTGCCAGCGGTCGATTCACGTGAATGACGGTTACCAGTACGAGGAGTAGTACTGCAGCCCCGGCATTGTGCGCGACCGCCAGCGCCAGAGGCAAGCTGTAGACCACGTTGCCAATGCCGATCGCCAGCTGCAGCGTCAGCGCCAGCCCCACGGCGATGCCCAGTGCATGACCGATACCGCCGGCACGCCAAAGCCGCCAGGCGAGGAAACCGAGCACCAACGTCACCAGGATCGCGCCGACGCGGTGGACGAGGTGGATCGCCATGCGCGCGGGGTGGTCGAGCACCCCGAATTCATAGTTCACCCCGAGGCCTCGCCAGAGCACGAAACCCTCCGAGAAATCGGCGCGTTCGGGCCAGTATTCGCCCAGGCTGCAGGCCGGAAACTCGTTACAGGCCAGTGCCGCATAGTTCGTACTGGTCCAGCCGCCAAGCGTGATCTGTCCGACCGTGACCAGAACGGCGACCCCGATGAGCCCGCCAAGTCCCGCATTGCCGGCTAGTCGGCCGGTTCCCCCCAGATAATTGCAGCGCAGGGTGACCCACCAGAGCAGTGAGAGCGTCGTCAGGCCGCCCAGCAGATGGGCCGTGACCACCGCCGGCTTGAGCTGCCAGGTGACGGTCCATGCGCCAAGGATCGCCTGAAAGGTCACCAGCGCGACCAGAAACAGCGGAACCCGCCAGGGCTGCCCTGGCCGATGGCGCTGACGCCAGCCGAAAATGCCGAGGGCGAGAATCATCAGCCCCAGAATGCCCGCGAGGTAGCGATGCACCATCTCGCGCCATCCCTTGCCGATATGCACCGGCGTATCCGGGAAGGCCTCGTTGGCCGCCGCGATGGCATCCGGCGTATTGGGGACATCCCATTGCCCGTAGCAACCGGGCCAATCCGGGCATCCGAGGCCCGCATCCGTCAGTCGTACCCAGGCGCCCAGCACCACCACGCAGAGCGTGACGGCCGTCGTCAGAAGGCTCAGGCGGAAAAACCAGGGATGGGCTTTCATTGGGCTGTGGCCTCCTCAAGGGCACGGCGCTCCGCCTCTTCCTTGGCCAGGCGCAGGAGTTTTTCGAGATCGTCCAGGAGTCCCGAGGCATCCAGGGGCACCGGATAGCGCATCACCTGATAACCGCGATAATCGACAACCTGGGCGGCGATCGGTTCACCGTCGTGCACGGCGAGCCGCTCCACGATTGCCGCGGGCGCCGCGAGGTTAAGGATCCCGGCGGCCGGTTCCACCACCGGTTCGAGCTGGTCCTGCGGCTGCAGAACGATCAGGCGGACACGCTCGATATCGCGATCGAGGGCGACGCGCACACGGTTCAATTTGTCGAGACGTTGCAGACAGGCCTCTCCACAGGCCTGCATCTGCGGCATGACCACCAGCCAGTCGCCCGCCAGCGTCGGCGCCGCCCCTTCCACGGCCTGCCACTGCCCGGGTTCGAGCTGCACCGGCGGCTGGACCAGGTCGCCATTGTTCGTGAATGTCCCCGGCCGCCAGTCGCTGAACACCATCACCATGGCAGCCACTGTCGGCAGAATGAAAATCGCGAGCAGTACAATGAGCTGCCAGCGGCCTTTGACCCATCCCATCAGGCGGCGCCTCCTCGTTTTTCGCGTCGCGTGTTCACGATCAGCCAGATCAGGGTGAGCGCCCCGGCCAGTGAAAACCACTGCACCGCGTACCCCTCGTGCCGTTCCGGACCAAAGCGCCAGGCGTCGCGTCCGGTCCGCTGCGCCACCACTTCATTGGTCAGTGGCCCCGCCACCAGCAGATAGTCGCTGAGGGGGTAGTCGAGCGTTGACTGCATGTAGTCGAAGTCCATGTACTGAATGCGTCTTGGCCACTGCGTCGGCTGATCCGAAGGATCTCCCAGTCGCAGGCCCACCGAGGGACCTCGACCAACCCGCCCGGTCACCCGCTCCTGCGGCTCGACGGGCGGGAGATCCGGCAGCGTCTGTCGATCACCGACGATGGGGACGAAGCCCCGGTCGACGAGGACCGCGGCATCACGGTCATCCAGCCGCAGTGGCGTCAACACCCGATAACCGACCTGCCCGTCCTGAATACGGTTGTCGAGCAGGAACTGGTGGGCCTCATCGAACGTCCCACTGGCCGCTACCCGGCGATATTCATGGGTGCCCAGCGTCGCGGCCACCTCATTCAGATCCACCACCGGCGCCCGCGTTGCCGCCGCCCGTTCGGCCAGCGCGGTCCGCTTCTGATCGGCCCGGTCAAGCTGCCAGTTCCCGAGCGTGAGGAGCAGCACCAGCAGCACCAGATAGGCGACGGTCGGCAGCAGCCTCGGTGCGAAAACGTAGCCGGCAAAACGCATGCCTCTGGAAGCGGAGGCCAACTCGGTCAGCACCCCGATCTTGCTTTATACTCGCCCGACGCCGAAAAGGACTGCCCCATGGACCTCGCAATTCGTATCGCCATCCTGATCACACTCTTCGTCATCATTGCGAGCCTCGGTTCGGGTCTTTTCTACCTGATCCGGGACCGCGGTCAGTCCAGGCGCACCTTGAATGCGCTGACGCTGCGCATCACGCTCTCTGTCATCCTCTTCCTGTTGATCCTCATCGGCTACGCCACCGGCGTCATTACGCCCAACCTGACACCCTGAAACCGGGGCGCCATGGCTGGGCGAGGATCGATCAGAGGATGTAGACGAAGATGTAGAGCCCCAGCCAAACCACATCCACGAAGTGCCAGTACCAGGCGGTCGCTTCGAACCCGAAATGCGCCTCCGGCCGGAAATGGCCCTTCATGCATCGCACGGCGATGACACCCAGCATGAGCGTGCCGATCAGCACATGCATGCCATGGAATCCGGTGAGCATGAAGAACGTCGAGCCGTAGATACCGGTCTCAAGGCGGAGATTCAGGTGGGCATAGGCCTCGTAATACTCGTAGGCCTGCAGACCGATGAACAGCACACCGAGGGCGATGGTGGCCCACATATAGGCCACCAGCTTCTGGCGGTTGCCATCCTTCAGCGCGTGATGCGCCGTGGTCAGCGTGACACCCGAGGTCAGCAGGATCAGCGTGTTGATGGTCGGCAGCGGCCAGGGACCCATCGGCCGCCATTCCATGGCCGCATTGGCCGGCCCGGCCGTGGGCCAGGTGAGTGCCACCGAGTCCCAGATCAGACGACTGGTGGCCGGATCCTCGCCGGAGAGCCACGGCACGGAGAGCACCCGAGCGTAGAACAGCGCGCCAAAGAAGGCCGCGAACAGCATGACCTCGGAGAAGATGAAAAAGATCATTCCCCAGCGCAGCGACCGGTCGACCTGGTCGCTGTAGAGCCCCTTGAGGCCCTCCCGCACGACATCGCCAAACCAGCCCACCACCATCCAGAGTGTGATCAGCAGCCCGGCGCCGAGCACCCACGGACCGGCACCGATTCCCTCGAGGTAGAGCGCGATCCCCACCACCAGGGTCGTTACGCCCACGCTACCGATAATCGGCCAACTGCTTTGGTGCGGTACGTAGTAGCCGCCTTCTGCCTGCGCCATGCGCTGTCCTCTCTCTCCCTAGCCCCGACCGCTAGAGGCGGTCGAGGAAAACACCCAGGTAAATGCCCAGAACGAGCAGCACGAGCAGGAACACCGTCCAGCGGATGTTCCTGCGTGTGCGCCGCCCCACTTCACGATTGATCATGGATCAGCGGATGACCGGCGGGGTGTCAAAGGTGTGATGCGGCGCCGGCGACGGCACCTCCCACTCAAGCCCCTCGGCGCCCTCCCAGGCACGTGCCTCGGCTTCCTGGCCGCCGCGGATGCACTTGTAGAGCAGCCAGACGAAGATCAGCTGGGCAAACCCAAAGCCAAAGCCGCCAATGCTGGAGACCATATTCCAGTCGGCGAACTGCACCGAGTAGTCCGGGATGCGCCGCGGCATGCCCGCCAGACCCAGGAAGTGCTGCGGGAAGAACAGCACGTTCACGAAGATCACCGACAGCCAGAAATGCCACTGCCCAAGCCGCTCGCTGTACATATGCCCGGTCCACTTGGGCAGCCAGTAGTAGGCGGCGGCAAGAATGGCGAATACGGCACCGGTCACCAGCACATAGTGGAAATGCGCGACCACGAAATACGTGTCGTGGTACTGGAAGTCAGCCGGCGCGATGGCCAGCATCAGCCCCGAGAAACCACCGATGGTGAACAGGAACACGAACGCCAGGGCGAACAGCATGGGGGTCTCGAAGGTCATCGCCCCGCGCCACATGGTCGCCACCCAGTTGAACACCTTCACACCGGTCGGCACGGCAATCAGCATGGTGGCGTACATGAAGAACAGCTGTCCGGCCAGCGGCATGCCCACGGTGAACATGTGGTGGGCCCAGACGATGAACGACAGGAACGCGATGGACGCCGTGGCGTAGACCATCGAGCTGTAGCCGAAAAGCGGCTTGCGGGCGAACGTCGGAATGATCGTCGAGATGATGCCGAACGCCGGCAGGATGAGAATGTAGACCTCGGGATGCCCGAAGAACCAGAAAATATGCTGATACAGCACGGGGTCACCGCCGCCGGCCGCGCTGAAGAACGAGGTGCCGAAGTACTGATCCGTGAGCAGCATTGTGATGGCACCCGCCAGCACCGGCATGACGGCGATCATGAGGTAGGCCGTGATCAGCCAGGTCCAGACGAACAGCGGCATCTTCATCAGCGTCATGCCGGGTGCACGCATGTTCAGGATCGTGGCGATGACGTTGATCGATCCCATGATCGAGCTGATGCCCAGCACATGGATCGCGAAGATCACGAACGGGAATGCGGTGCCGGTCTGGAGCATGAGCGGCGGGTACATCGTCCAGCCACCCGCCGGACCACCACCCGGCATGAACAGCGTCGACAGCAGGATGGCGAAGCCGAACGGCAGCAGCCAGAAGCTCCAGTTGTTCATGCGCGGCAGGGCCATGTCCGGCGCCCCGACCATGAGCGGGATCATCCAGTTGGCCAGGCCGGTGAAGGCCGGCATGACCGCGCCGAAAATCATCACCAGCGCATGCATGGTGGTCATCTGGTTGAAGAAGTAGGGATCCACCACCTGGAGCCCGGGCTGGAAGAGCTCAGCTCGAATGACCAGCGCCATGGCGCCGCCGACCAGGAACATGGCCAGCGAGAACAGCAGATACATTGATCCGATGTCCTTGTGATTGGTCGTCACCAGCCAGCGCTTGAACCCGGTGGGCTCCTCGGCGTGATGTGCGTGATCCTGGGTTGTTGCCGTCATCTCAACCGTCTCCCCTGAATGATTCCCGCTTACCGCGCGGCCAGCTCTTCACCGGCCTCGGCTGCATCCGTACCCTCAGCCGTCGTGCCAGCCTCGCCACCGGCCTGCTGCTCGGCAAGCCAGGCTTCGAATTCGTCCTTCTCGAGCGCCTCGACGACGATCGGCATAAAGCCATGATCCCGACCGCAGAGCTCGGCGCAGCGGCCGCGGTACACACCCGGCTCCTCGATCACGGTCCAGGTCTCGTTGACGAAGCCCGGAATCGCGTCCTTCTTCCAGCCAAGGTCGGGCATCCACCAGGAGTGGATCACGTCCGCCGCCGTAATCTGGAACTTGATGCGCGTATCCACCGGCAACACCAGCCGCCGGTCGACGTTCTGCAGATAGTTGGGAACCGAGGCGGGGTTGATGCCGGAGTCGAGCCGCCGCGCCCGATCACTGTCGGTGGCCAGACGGCTGAGGAACTGCACATCCTCACCCATGTACTCATAGCCCCAGAACCACTGGTAACCGGTGATCTTGACCGCCATCTCCGACTCGCTGGTGTCGTCGAGATCGATCAGGACGCCGGTCGCCGGCACCGCCATCCCCACCAGGATGACGAGCGGAATCACCGTCCAGACGATCTCGACGGCGGTGCTGTGATGGAACTTCGCCGGCTTGACACCCCGCGACTTCCGGTGACGGAAGATCGAGTAGAACATCGCACCAAACACGCCAACACCAATCACCACGGTGATGGTGAAAATGGTCATGTGCAGGTTATAGATCTCCTGGCTCGATTCGGTGACACCGCGGGTCATGTTGATCAGGCTGAAGTCCGCGAATGCCGGTGTCGCCAGCAGCATAAGGGCTGCCAGCAAGCCGAAGCGCCCGAATCCCCTCATGGCGGTCATGTTTGTCATCCCGTTCTGTCTCCCAGACTGTGCGAGGGGCCGACGGAAGGCGCTGCCTGCGCTTCGTCGGCCGCGGTGGCCGAAACGATGCCGTCATCACCACAGCGCGCCATCGGCCCGATACAACGGCCGAGTTCCCGGGCCAGGCTGCGCCGCTCTTCGGCCTCCAGGAAATCGCCAATGATCAGTTCCTGGCCCCGCGAGCGCAGGAGAAGCTGCGTCTCTCCCCAGCGCCGCGGCAGCCGCCGCAGGACCACTTCGGTCCAGGCCCGGTTCAGGTCCCAGGCCTGCTCGACGCGACCGCGGCCCTTTTCCACGCGGACCGCATTGCCGTCCACGTGAATGATCTCGCGATCCAGCGACCGACGGGCCGACGTGTACAGCGCAATCCCCAGCGCGGTCAGCTCCAGGCCGGCGAAAGGCAGAACCGGCCAGAAGCCCATCCACGTGCAGACCAGGGCGATGCCCAGGCACACCGCGCTCAGGCCCGCGAAAATCCGCATCGTCTGACCCCAATCCGGGGCAATGTTGGGCGCCAGAACAAACTGACGTCCGCTGGATCCCTCGCTTGTGCTCCGGGTGCTCATGTCAACGCTCGCGGTCGCGCATCGAATTGACGACCATCAAGTTTAGATAACTCCGCGCCTGGAGAAAAGCAGAATTCCTGCTCATCGCGGTTTTCAGCGCGTCCGGCGTGGCACTGAAAGGGTATCGAGCGGCACTCGCACCTCCCCGCTTTCGGCCATCATCTGGGTCTGCGCGTCGGTGCCCCAGGCATGGCCATAGGCCACCTCCCAGGTGGCCGGCAGACGGCCGTCGGCATCCCGCAGGCCGTTATAGGCCGCCTCCATGGCCCGCCAGCGGCGGGGGGTAGTGAGCCCGCGATACCGGCCGACGAGCGCATTGCGCAGGCCCAATGCGTCCAGGTCGCCCACCAGATCCGCCACGGCATCGTAAGTGAGGGTGAAATGCTCCATATCCATCACCGGATCCGCGAGGCGGGCATTGACCAGCGCATCGCCGATGTCATGCATGTCGACGAAACCGTGCACATGGGGATCCACATCCACCGCCTGCCAGGCGCGCCGGAGCTCGTCGAGCGTATCCGGGCCGAAGGTGGCGAACATCAGCACACCGTCCGGTCGCAGGATGCGCTGCAGCTCCCGGGCCGTCGCGCTCAGGTCGGGAACGCGATGGAATGCCAGGCTGGAGAAGACCAGATCGAAACTGTCATTGCGGAACGGCAACTGCTCGAGCCCGCCACAGACACCGGGTGGACGGCGCCAGCGCCCGCCCCGGCGACGAGCCTGCTCGACCATGGGCAGGGCCAGATCCATCGCCACGAAACGGGCCTTGGGATAGCGCCTACGGAGTGCCTCGGTGTTGACGCCGGTGGCACAGCCTAGATCGAGGATGGCCTGCGGCTGGAGACGAATGTAGTCGAGCCGCTCCACGAGTCGTCGACCGACCTCGCGATGCAGAACGGCCGTCCCGTCGAATCGTGGCGCGGCGCGCTCCAGGCGGCGGCGAAGGACTCGTGGGTCAAGTCGAAGTGGATCGTCCTGAGCGTCTTTCATCCATTCATGCTGCCATATTCCGCCGCCGGTCGGCAGGCCGGCGCCCGGTGCTGGCGCCCTCCCGACCGTGGCGGCAGTCTGCGGCCGTGCATCGCATTCGACACGCCCGACCTCACCACTCGACCTGGCGCTCAACGACGCCGCTAGAACACTGGCTACACAATCTGCTGGACGGCCGCTGCCGGTTCTGCGCCGCGCGCAGCCTTCAACACCCCCTGTGTGCGGGCTGCCGCGAGGATCTGCCCTGGATCACCGCCGCCTGCCGGCGCTGCGCCCTGCCGCTGGCAAGTGGGGCAAGCCAGTGCGCCGGCTGCCTGAGTAACCCGCCGCCCTTCGACCGCACCCATGCGCTATGGACCTATACCCACGGGGTGGACCGGCTGATTCGCGCCTTCAAGCTGCGCGAAGACTTCTCCGCCGGGCGTCTGCTCACGAGCCTCGCGGCCAATGCCATGCGCGAGCGGAAAAAGCCCTGTCACGGACCGCTCCTGCCCATGCCGCTCCACCCGAAACGCTATCGCCAAAGAGGATTCAATCAGTCGGCACTGATTGCCGGCTGGTTGGGTCCGCCGGTCATCATGCGACTGGTCCATCGCCGGCGACATACGCCACCGCAACGCGGCCTCGATGCGGCCGCCCGACAGCGCAATCTCGAGGGGGCCTTTCGCCTGCAATGCCCGCCCCCGCGATCCGTGGTCCTCGTGGACGATGTGCTGACCACCGGGGCCAGCCTCGCGGAGTTGGCGAACTGCCTACGGGCCGGCGGGACCGAACGCATCGAGGTCATCGTCCTCGCCCGGGCAATCTAGCCGGCGATCAGATAGGACAACACGATCCCGACGAAGATGATTCCGCCGTAGACGTTGTTGTTGAGGAAGGCCCGAAAACTGCCCTCTCGACTGCGATCACGAATCAACCATTGCTGATAGGCGAATAGCCCCGTGGCCAGGGTGAGGCCAGCGAAGTAAACCACCCCGAACCCGGCACGCCAGCCAATCAGCGCCAGCAGCAGGGTCATCAGCACCTGCAGCACGCCGATCATCAGCCGGTCCTGACGGCCGAAGAGAATGGCGGTGGATTTGATGCCGATCTTCAGGTCATCATCCCGGTCGACCATGGCGTACTCGGTGTCATAAATCGTCGCCCAGACAACCGCCGCCGCGAACACCAGCCAGGCCATCACCGGAACCTCACCGGCCTGAGCGGCAAAGGCCATGGGCGCGGCCCAGCCGAAAGCAGCGCCCAGATGAACCTGTGGAAGATGCGTATGGCGCTTCATGAAGGGATAACTGGCGGCCAGTGCGACCCCGGCCAGAGACAGCAGGATGGTCAGACGATTCATGAGCAGCACCAGCCCGAACGCCAGCAGGCAGAGCACCACGAATAGCGTCAGCGCTTCTCGCTCCGTCACGGCCCCAGTGGTCAGCGGACGCTCGCGGGTCCGTTTGACGTGACGGTCGAAATCGCGGTCGGCATAGTCGTTGATGACACAGCCGGCGGCGCGCATCACCAGCACCCCCAGCACGAAAACCACCAGCACGCCCGGCCTCGGCCAGCCCTCGGCGGCCAGCCACAGTGCCCAGAGCATCGGCCAGAGCAACAGGAAATTGCCGATGGGCCGATCCAGCCGGGCGAGCCTTGCATAGAGCAGAAGCCGCTGGCGCAGATCAGTCGCTGGCATGGGAGAGCTCCTCGAGCAGGGGTTGCAGAAACACTTCGGTCACCAGCAGCGGCCGGCCGGCGATCCGGAAGACCGAACGACGGGCCCAGCGGGGGTCATCGCCGCGGGCTGCGGCGCGGGCGCCCAGGCGTGAGCGAGCGTCCAGCGGCGCCACTTCGATGGCGCCCCGGACCACGGGATAGCGGCCAAACAGCAAAGCGCCCAGGGGCTGGCGGCCCAGCGAACGCAGCCGGCGGAGCGGGCCGCGCAGGCTGGTGCCCGGAATGACGCTGCGCGCGTAGACCAGCGGCCGATCCGCCTGGCAGAGCAGCACCTCTCGCAGCCAGAACCACTCGTTGACGGGACGGCCCAGACGCCGGCGCTCATCCGGCCAGGCACGCCCCCAGCGCTCTTCCATCACGCGGACCCGAAAGGCTTCACCGGCCAGCGCTCGGAGGCGACGGGTGAGCGACCCGGGCTCGTCCAGCCAGTCACGCAGCGGTCCATTCCCCGGACGTGCACTCGGCACGCCCCGCGGGCGCCAGTCACGGAGCCCGGGCTCACTCATGCGTTCTTCGTCCTCATACCTGGGCGTATCGCTCGCCCTCCCCTACCCAGCGGCGGATCAGTTCGCTCACCGCCTCGGGATCATCACGCAACAGCCCCGGTGCGGCGGATTGCACCGAATCCAGCAAATCACCATCACGCAGCAGATCCGCGATCCGATAGGAAAGCGCACCCGTCTGCCGCGTGCCAAGCACCTCGCCCGGACCGCGTATCTCAAGGTCGCGCCGGGCGATGCGAAAGCCGTCATTGCTCTCGCGCAGGATGCCCAGTCGAGCCCGAGCGGTCTCACCGAGCGGGCCATGATACAGAAGCACGCAGCTGCTCCGGGTCTCCCCCCGCCCAACCCGGCCACGGAGCTGGTGGAGCTGCGCGAGGCCCAGGCGCTCGGCATTCTCGATGATCATCAACGAGGCATTGGGGACGTTGACGCCGACCTCGATCACCGTGGTGGCGACCAGCAGGTCGACATCACCGGACTCGAAGTGGCGCATGATCGCCTCTTTATCCGCCGCCGCCATGCGGCCATGCACGAGGCCCACCCTGATATCGGGGAGCTGCTCCTGCAGACGCGCCGCGGTTCCCTCAGCGGCCTCGGCCTCCAGCACATCCGAATCCTCCACCAGGGTGCAGACCCAGTAGGCCTGACGGCCCTCGGCGCAGGCAGCGCGGATGCGATCAATGACCTCCTCACGGCGGGTATCCGGCAGCGCCACGGTCTTCACCGGCGTTCGCCCGGGGGGTAATTCATCGATCACCGAGGTATCGAGGTCCGCGTAGGCCGTCATGGCGAGTGTGCGCGGAATGGGTGTCGCGGTCATCACCAGCTGATGCGGCTGGCTCTCACCATTGCCCTTATCGCGAAGGGCAAGGCGCTGATGCACCCCAAAACGATGCTGCTCGTCGATCACCACCAGCCCCAGGGCCCGGAACACCACATCGTCCTGGAACAGCGCATGCGTTCCGATCACCACCTGGATATCGCCGGAGGCCAGGCCCGCCAGCGTCTCGCGCCGTCGCGCTGCGGTACTGCGTCCGCTCAGCCAGCCGACGCGGATCCCCAATGGCTCGAGCCAGTTCCGGAAGCTGCGTTCATGCTGCTCGGCGAGCAATTCGGTGGGTGCCATGATGGCCACCTGCCAGTCGGCGGAAACCGCATGCAGCCCGGCCAGTGCGGCAACGACGGTCTTGCCCGACCCCACATCACCCTGCACCAGGCGGAGCATCGGTGCGGCCATTGATAGATCGGCCACCACCTCGTCGTGCACGCGGGACTGCGCCGCAGTGAGCGCAAAGCCCAATTGCTCCAGAAACCGCCGTGCCAGGGCAGTGTCCGCCTTGATGATAGGTGCCGGCGCCGACTGCCGCTGTACCGCACGCAACCGCAAAAGACTCAGTCGGTGGGCCAACAGCTCCTCAAAAGCCAGTCGGCGCACGGCCGGATGCTGGCCATCGAGCAGCGCCTGGGTATCGGCCTGCGGCGGCGGCGCATGCACTGTGGCAAGGGCGTCGACCAGGTCAGGCAAACCCATTGCGGCGCGCAATGTCTCGGGTAGCCATTCGGTCACCGCGCCGGGATGGGCCAGTGCGGCGGCGATGACGCGACGCAGGGCATGCTGGGTCAGCCCGTCCGTCGCTGGATAGACCGGCTTGAACTCGCCGTCCGACATCGGCGCATCGGCGTCGACACGCACCCAGTCGGGGTGGACGATCTGCAGCGTGACGGGGCCGTGCCGGGCCTCGCCGAAGACACGCAGCCGGACACCCCGCGCCAGCTGACGCTGCTGGTTGCCGTAGAAGTGAAAGAAGACCAGCTCCAGGCTACCGGTCCCATCGCTCAGGCGACAGACCAGCCGCCGCCTGCGACCGGCAACGACTTCGCTGGCGGTGACCTCGCCCTCAACCAGCGCGGAGGTACCGGGCCTCAGCTCGCCGATATTAAGGACCCGCGTGCGGTCCTCGTAGCGTAACGGCAGATGGAAAGGCAGATCCTCAAGTCGGACCAGCCCCAGCCGGGCAAGCTTCTCGGCGAGCCGGGGCCCGACCCCCGCGAGCCGGGTGACGGGCATACCCCCTGCGGCGGCGGCCTCGGCCACGGACTAGCCGGCGTCGGCCAGACTCAGAATGGCCTCGACCTCGACGAGGGCGCCTTTCGGCAACTCGGAGACGCCGATCGCCGCCCGGGCGGGATAGGGCTCGCTGAAATACTCTGCCATGATGCCGTTCACGGTGGCGAAATGCCCGAGATCGGTCAGGAAAATCGACAGCTTGCAGATCGATGACAGATCGCCACCGGCCGCCATGCAGACATTGTGCAAGTTATCGAATACCCGCCGCGTCTGGGTGTCGATATCCGCGCCCGCCATATCCATGGTTACCGGGTCCAGCGGGATCTGCCCCGAAATGAACACCAGCTCCCCCACCTGGACCGCCTGGGAGTAGGGGCCAATGGCGGCGGGGGCCTGATCAGTCTGAACGATTCGGCGGGTCATGGTGGCTCCTTGCGAGGTGCGGCCGGGCGTTCAGCCCCGCCGGCGGGTGATACGCAGCACGGCGGAGAGCCCGCGCAGGCGGCGCATGATTCGCGCCAGGTGGACACGACCGCGTACACCCAGCACCAGCTTCATGGTGGCAATCATGCCTTCCTTTTCCTCGATTTCAACGGCATCGATGTTCGAGTCGAGATCGGAGATCACCGCCGCCACACTGGCCAGGACCCCTCGCCGGTTCATGACCTCCAGATCAATCGCCACTGGGTAATCGCCCTCGGCCACCGCATCCCACTGCACATCGACCCATTTCTCGGGGTGATTACGGTATTCACGGATGTTGTTACAGGTCTGGTGATGGATGACCACACCCCGGCCGGCACTGGCAAAGCCGACGATGGGATCACCGGGAATCGGCCGGCAGCACCGGGCAAACGTGACCACGGCGCCCTCGTTGCCGCGAATGGTCAGCGCTCCGCTCGCCGTGGCATGGCGTGACTCGTCCGGCTGCTCTTCGGCACCGGCCAGGTACCGGGCCACCAGCCAGGGCATGCGACGCCCCAGCCCCACTTCCTCGAAGACCGCATCGAGGCCTTTCACGCCGAGAGATTCCAGCGCTTCCCCCACCTTGTCACCATCCAGGCTGGCGAGCGTGAGCCCCATGGCATTGAGCGCCTGTTCCACCAGTCGCCGACCAAGGTCCACGGCCTCGACGCCCTGCAGGCGCTTGAGGCTATGGCGAATCGCCGCACGGGCCTTCGCAGTCACCACGAAATCGAGCCAGGCGGGATTAGGCCGGGCGATGGGGGCGGTGATGATTTCTACCGTCTGGCCCGTCTCCAGCGGTGTCCGCAGCGGTGCCAGCCGATTGTCGATATTCGCGGCAATACAGGCGTCGCCGATCTCCGAGTGCACGGCGTAGGCGAAATCGACCACCGTGGCACCCTTGGGCAGCTCCATGATGTCGCCACCCGGCGTGAAGACATAGACCTCATCGGGCAGCAGATCGATCTTGACGTTCTCGATGAACTCGATCGAATTGCCGGCATTCTCCTGCATCTCCATCAGGCCATGCACCCATTCCCGGGCCCGGCTCTGGGCGACGCTGGTGGGCCCTCCGGCATCCTTGTAAAGCCAATGGGCGGCGATCCCGGCCTCGGCCACACGGTCCATCTCGGCGGTGCGAATCTGCACTTCCAACTGGATGCGCCGGGGTCCGAGCAGTGTCGTGTGGAGACTCTGGTAACCGTTGACCTTGGGGATGGCGATGTAGTCCTTGATACGACCGGGCAGCGGTTTATAGAGCCCATGACAATGGCCGAGCACCCGATAGCAGGTGTCCACATCGGCGACGACCACGCGAAAGCCGTAGACATCGAAGATGTCATCGAAACCCGCCTGCTTGTTGCGCATCTTCTGGTAGATGCTCCAGAGATGCTTCTGCCGGGCAATGACGCGGGCCTCGATACCGCCCTCAGCCAGACTGTCGCAGAGCTCGTCGCGGACGCTATCGAGCAGTTCACGCCGGGAGCCGCGCTGCTGGCGCACACGCTCCTTGAGCACGCGGTAACGCATGGGATAGAGCGCTGCGAAACCAAGATCCTCGAGCTCCACCCGGACGCTGTTGATGCCAAGCCGCTGGGCAATCGGTGCATAGATTTCCAGGGTTTCGCGGGCGATGCGTGCGCGCTTGCTCGGCGGCATCACGAAGATGGTGCGCATGTTGTGCAGGCGGTCGGCGAGCTTGATCAGGATGACCCGGATGTCTTGGGACATCGCCATGACCATCTTGCGGAAATTTTCCGCCTGCGCCTCGGCCTTGCTGCGGAAATTGATCTGCGTGAGCTTGGAGACGCCATCGACCAGCTGCGCCACTTCGGCACCAAAGGCCTCGGCGATTTCCGCCTTGGCGGTGGGCGTATCCTCGATCACGTCATGAAGGATGGCCGCGCAGAGGCTCTCGGCATCCAGCCCCATCTCGCCGAGCGTCCTGGCCACGGCAAGCGGATGCGTGATGTAGGGTTCTCCGGAGAGGCGGCGCTGGCCGTCGTGGGCGGCTGCGCCGAACTGGTAGGCCCGATAGACCTGCTGGACCTGGCGTGGCTCGAGGTAATCCTCAAGCAGCGAACAAAGGTCGGCCGCGCGGGTTGCGGAATCAGAACCCACTGCCTCCCGTTTCACCGCCGCCTCGCTGCTTGCCATGGATGCCGGGTCAGTCGGCCGGCTTCTCCTCGTCGGGGGTCACCCCGGGTGCATCGACGCCCGCTTCGGTGGGCATCGCAGCCGCGTCGGCGGCCTCGCCTGCGGCGGCCTCGGCGGCGTCGTCGAGCGCACCCAGCGCCTCGGCGGCTTCCGCTTCGACATTGAGGATCTCCGACGTGACATAGCCGTCGGCAATCTCGCGCAGCGCGACGACCGTGGGCTTGTCATTCTCCCAGGCAACAAATGGCTGGCTGCCATGGGCCACCTGACGGGCACGACGCGTCGCGGCCAGCACCAGTTCAAATCGATTGTCGATCGTATCGAGGCAATCCTCGACCGTCACTCGCGCCATGCCGGCAACCTCCAGATTTCGCTGAACTCTTTACTGCAGTGCAGTGTAGCGTGAAAGCCGACAACCAACCAAGCTTTATTGGGCTAGCGCCGGCAGGCGGTCCGTCGGCCAGGGCCTCCATCCATATCATGGACTGCCGACTGCGCCGTCGGTCAATGCCGCCAGGGCATCGGCGTTGACATCAATCTGATGGGCGAGCCCCAGGCGACGGGCACGGACAATGGCATCGAGATCGGCGAGTGCCGTAGCAAAGTCATCATTCCAGACCAGGTAGTCATATTCTCCGCAATGGCTCATCTCGCTTACCGCGGCGGCCATGCGCGAGGCGATCACCTCGTCGCTGTCCTGCCCACGGCCACGCAGACGTTGCTCGAGGGCATCGCGCGAGGGCGGCAGGATAAAGATCGACACCGTTTGCGCCATGCGCTCGCGGATCTGCCGGGCACCCTGCCAATCGATCTCCACGAGCACGTCGCGGCCGGCGGCAAGATCCGCCTCCACGGCGGCATAGGTCGTGCCGTAGCGGCGGTCGAACACCTGAGCGTGTTCCAGGAAAGCGTCTGCCTCGATCAAACGCAGGAATTCGCTGTCATCCACAAAATGATAGTCCCGGCCCGCCTGCTCGCCGGGGCGCGGCGCCCGCGTCGTGTGAGAGACCGAGATCACCAGCTTCGGATCTTGCTCCATGAGCGCGCGCAGTAGTGACGTCTTGCCCGCCCCGGAGGCCGCCGAGACGATGTAGAGCGTGCCTTTCATGCCCGTATTCATTCGGTTGATGCTACCCTGTGCGGTCTTTTTCCGTACTTTCGTGAATACTGCAGGAGAACGCAATGCGCCCCAGTGGCCGAGCCGCCGATCAACTTCGCTCCATCCGTCTTACCCGCGGCTTTACGCGACATGCCGAGGGCTCGGTTCTGGTGGAGTTCGGCGACACGCGGGTGCTTTGTACGGCCTCGGTGGAGGAGCGCGTGCCGCCGTGGCTGCGCAACAGCAACCGCGGCTGGGTCACGGCGGAATACGGCATGCTGCCACGTGCCACCGGCAGCCGGACCGACCGTGAGGCAGCCCGCGGACGCCAGCAGGGGCGAACGGTGGAAATCCAGCGGCTGATCGGTCGAGCACTGCGGGCGGTGGTTGACCTGGAGGCCCTGGGCGAGCGCCGGGTGGTCATCGACTGCGATGTCCTGCAGGCCGACGGTGGCACGCGCACCGCATCGATCACCGGTGGCTATGTCGCCCTGGCCGACGCGGTGGGCACGCTGATGAAGTCGGGCAAAGTCCGCCGCAACCCGCTACACGGCCAGGTCGCCGCGATTTCGGTGGGCATTCACCAGGGTACGCCGGTACTCGACCTTGACTATGCCGAGGATTCCGAGGCAGAAACCGACATGAACGTGGTCATGAATGACGCCGGTCATTTCATCGAGGTCCAGGGCACCGCCGAAGGCCATGCCTTCCGGCGCGCGGAACTGGACAGCATGCTCGATCTCGCCAGCGACGGCATCGAGCGACTCATTGCCGAACAGCGCACCGCCCTGGAGGGCTGAGATGGCACTGATCCCGCGTCTGGTCGTCGCCAGTGGCAATCGCGGCAAACTGGCGGAGCTCGAATCGCTATTGACCGGGCTGGTCGACGAGGTACTTCCGCAGTCCTTTTACTATGTGCCCGAGGCCGAGGAAACCGGCAGCACGTTCGTCGAAAACGCCATCATCAAGGCACGGAATGCCGCAGCACACACCGGCCTGCCGGCCATTGCCGATGACTCCGGCCTCGAGATCCCGGCGCTCGACGGGGCACCCGGTGTGCGATCCGCGCGCTGGGCTGGCGAGGATGCGGACGACGCCGCCAACAACGCCAGGCTGCGGGATGAACTGATCGATCTGGGCGACGCGGACCGCGCCGCCGCCTATCGCTGCGTGCTGGTGTTCATGCGGCATGCCGGGGATCCGGCGCCGATCATCGCCGAGGGCGTATGGCACGGCCACCTGGTCGACGAACCGACGGGAGACCAGGGGTTCGGTTACGACCCGCATTTCTTTCTGCCCGAAGCGGGCTGCACGGCGGCGCAACTCCCGGGCGAGACCAAGAATATGCTGAGCCACCGCGGTCAGGCACTGGCCTCGATGCGACGCCGCCTGGAGACGGAATGAGCGGTGTCCTGACCCCACCGCCACTGGGCCTCTACGTGCATCTGCCGTGGTGTGTCCAGAAATGCCCCTACTGCGACTTCAACTCCCATGCCCTGCGCGGCGATCTGCCCGAATCGGACTATATTGGCGCCCTGTTGCGCGACGCCGAAGGGGAGGCGGCGCGGGCGAACGGGCGCACGGTGGAGACGATTTTCATCGGCGGGGGCACGCCCAGCCTGTTCAGCGCAGAGGCGATCACCCGGCTGCTGCGGGGACTCGGCGAGCGGCTGCCCATCGCGGCGAATGCCGAGATCACCCTCGAGGCGAATCCGGGCACACTCGAGGCCGGCCGGTTCAAGGGATTTCTCGACGCCGGCATCAACCGCCTCTCCATTGGTGTTCAAAGCTTCGACGACGCACATCTCCGGCGGCTCGGCCGCATTCACGGCGGTGGCGAGGCGAGCCGCGCCGTCGAGGCGGCTCAACGCGCCGGTTTCGAGCGCATCAATCTGGATCTGATGCATGGCCTCCCGGCGCAGTCCGGCGGCGAGGCGCTTGCCGATGTCGAGCAGGCGTTGGCACTGGGCATCCGCCATCTTTCGCATTATCAGCTCACGCTGGAGCCCGGCACGGCCTTCCATGCCCGGCCGCCAACGCTTCCAGACGAAGACCGGCTGGCCGACATCGAGGCGGCCTGCGCGGAACGGATCGCGGAAAGACAGCTGCAGCGCTATGAGGTATCCGCCTGGGCGGTCCCCGGCGAAGAATGCCGCCACAACCTCAATTACTGGCGGTTTGGCGACTATCTAGCCATCGGCGCCGGCGCCCATGGCAAGGTCAGTCAGGCCGATGGCCGGATCCAGCGATACAGCAAACTGCGTATGCCCCGTCAATACCAGACACATGCCGGGACGCCGCCCGCAACGGCAGAGACGCGCCCGGTGACGATGGCCGAGCGACCATTGGAATATCTGATGAATGCCCTTCGATTGACCGCCGGCGTGCCAATGAACGAAGCCCTTGCCCGCACCGGACTGACGCGGGACGCCTTTGAGCCTGCTCTGAGCGAGGCACGGGAGCAGGCGCTGCTGGTGGATGACCCGGCCTGGCTGCAGGCGACTCCACACGGCCAGCGATTCCTCGATGATTTACTGAGCCGATTCCTCTACGTGGCCCCCGGCACTGCGGAGGTACGCTCCGGATGATCGAGACGCTTACCATCGAATGCCCGTACTGTGGCGAGGCGTTCACCACCGTCGTCGACTGCTCCGCCGGCGATCAGGCCTATATCGAGGACTGCGTGGTCTGCTGCCGGCCGATTGAATGCCGCCTCAGCGTGACCGAGGAAGGACCGGCACTCGAAGTCGGGCGCGACGACGACTGACCGCGCCGGAGCGCATGCCAATCAGAAGGGCAGCGGCGTCTTGTTGAGCGCCACCAGGACGATGTAACCGTACACCGCGAGTGCGCCAAAGAAGGCGCCGAAACGTACCGGCGCGGGACGGCCGCGCTTGAACACCATGAAACCAAGCATGATGTAGATGACCAGGGCGATGATCTTGGCGGTAATCCAGCCATGCAAATCAACCGGATAGCGCCAGCCGATCCAGGCCACGGCGAAACCGGTCAGCAGCAGCAGGGTGTTGATGATATGCGGAAGGATCCTAACCCAACGACGCTTCAGCATGCTGGAGCCGGCCACCAACCAACCGCCCCGAAGGATGAAAAGCAAGACGGTCAGTGTCGCCACCGTCGTGTGCAGATGCTTCAGCGCGATGTAGAGCATGAAACCTTCCCCTGGGCCCGAACCTTTGAATGCGGCGAATGTTACCGGGCCGGCCCGCGCCTGTCACAGGCCGCCAGGAGCTCATGCCTTGAATGCAGCGCAACATCGTCTCTTGTACCCATGGCCGCAAGCGCCTAAGATATCGCGGTTCCGAATCTAGCGTTTCGAGATACGCCATGAAGAAAGACATTCATCCCAATTATCGCCAGGTCGTTTTCCAGGATATTTCCTCGGATTTCTCGTTCCTGACCCGCTCGACGGTGCAGACCGATGACACGATCCAGTGGGAGGACGGCAACGAGTACCCGCTCGTGAAGGTGGAGATCTCCAGCGCCAGTCATCCCTTCTATACCGGTAAGCAGCGCGTCCTCTCCAGCGGCGGCCGCGTGGATCAGTTCCGTCGCCGTTACGGGGCGATGGCAAAGGGTGCCAAGGACTGAAACGCCCACGTCGGGCATTCCGCTGATCGGAGTGCCTTGACCTGACAATGCCAGCACCTGGCGCCACCAGGAGTCGTTTCATGGCCGACAAAACCGTCACCATCACCGATAACGCGACCGGAAAGCAGTCTGAAATGCCGGTCCGCGAGGGCACACATGGGCCCGACCTGATCGACATTCGCTCACTGCAGGGCGATCTGGGCTACTTCACATACGACCCCGGTTATAGCTCCACGGGCAGCTGCCAGAGTGACATCACTTTCATCGACGGCGATCAGGGCGTTCTGCTCTACCGTGGTTATCCCATCGAACAGCTCGCCGAGCAGAGCTCGTTCCTCGAGGTCTCGCGCCTGCTGATCCATGGTGATCTGCCGAACAAGGCCGAACTCGAGGCTTTCGAGGAGGCCATCACGCGGCACACGATGGTGAACGAAAGCCTGCGGATCTTCTTCAACGGCTTTCACTACGACGCCCACCCGATGGCTATGCTCACCGGTGTTGTCGGCTCGCTGTCGGCGTTCTATCACGACACCATCGATATCAATGATCCTGAGAATCGCCTGCTCTGCGCGCACCGGATCATCGCCAAGATGCCGACCATTGCCGCGGCAGCATTCAAGCACATGGTGGGTGAGCCGTTCGTGCACCCGCTCAACCGCCTCTCCTACACCGGTAATCTGCTGAACATGCTGTTCGCCCGGCCCAGCGAGGATTTCGAGATCAATCCGGTGGCCGAACGCGCCCTGGATCAGCTGCTGATCCTGCACGCTGATCATGAGCAGAACGCCAGCACCTCCACGGTCCGTCTGGCAGGCAGCACCGGGACGAACCCGTTTGCGGCCATTGCATCCGGCTGTGCCGCACTCTGGGGCCCTGCACACGGCGGCGCCAACGAGGCGGTTCTGCGGATGCTCAGCGAGATCGGTACGGTCGAGCAGGTACCGAAATTCATTGAGAAGGCCAAGGATAAGAACGATCCATTCCGCCTCATGGGCTTCGGGCACCGCGTTTACAAGAACTACGATCCCCGTGCCACCATCATCCGCAAGACCTGTCATGAGGTGCTGGACGAGTTAGGCGTTGCCAATGATCCGCAACTCGAACTGGCCATGAAGCTCGAAGAGATCGCCCTGGCCGATGATTATTTCGTGGAGCGAAAGCTCTACCCCAACGTCGACTTCTACTCGGGCATCATCTATCGGGCGCTCGGCATTCCGACCGAGTTCTTCACGGTACTGTTCGCCATCGGCCGCACGCCGGGCTGGATCGCGCAGTGGATGGAGATGCTCTCCGATCCGGAGCAGCGCATCGGCCGCCCACGCCAGCTTTATACCGGCGCCGCACGGCGCGACTACGTGCCACTCCACCGCCGCCGCTGATAAGCCGGTTCAGGCGCTGGCGCCCTCGGCGACCAGCGCCTCCACCTCTGCCCTTCCCGCCCGTTGCATGGGACGTCCGTCCACCGGACTGCGGGGTGGATGGTGCCGGTCCCGGCCAGTAAACACCGCCAGTTTTACCGGCGTATCCCCGGCCATGAAGTGGTGCACCGGCACGAACTCGTATTCATCATCAAACCGAAGGCGCTTTTCCTCGGTATCGAAGGGGATATCGTGATCCATCAGGAAAAACACGACATCCTCCGGTGTCTCCGCGAAGCAGTGGAGCTCGACCGCACTATCCAGACCCGCCGTACCATCCAGTACCTGCCCGACGAGACGGGGTCGGAATGCCGCGAAGAACTCCATGGCCTCCAGGGCCGCTCGACGCAGCGACTGGAGCGCCGACTGCTGACGATCGCCACCGAAGAGGCGCTGATAGTCCTGTAGCGCGGCCTGGATCTCGCGGTTCTGGGGCAGATTCGTCGTCCGGGGCGCATTGAGCTGGAGTGCCGCCTTGCGCTTGGCCTGGGAGAAATCCCGGATGCCCTCCACCGCCATGATGCGCGCCGCCTCCTGGACCAATCGCTCGCGCATCCGTGCGTCACGGCTTGCCTTTCCCCTTGCCATTGGAAAATGTCCCCCGTTCAGAAAATCGGTTGCTCGCTCGAGGCGCCGCCTCCGTCCACCCGACTGCTGTCCGCCGAGGCATTGCTACTGGGCAGATTGGCTTCCCGGAAGGTCTCAAAAATGGCACCCGGCGTATCCGCGCCGGCAAGCTCTCCACTCTCCGGGTCAATTCGCACCGTCACCAGCCCGTCCGGTCGCGGCCATTCCGACTCGGGCCGACTCTCCAGCGCCGCGCCCATGAAATCCGTCCAGATCGGCAAAGCGGCCCGGCCGCCCGTTTCATAACGGCCCAACGTCTGTAACTCGTCGAAGCCCACCCAGGCGGTCACCACCAGATCGCCGTTGAAACCCGAGAACCAGGCATCCCGCTGCTCGTTGGTGGTGCCGGTCTTGCCGCCCAGATCGCTCCGGCCCAAGGCGCGCGCGGCACGGGCTGTCCCCTCCTGAACCACGTTCTGCAGCATGGAGCGCATCAGCCAGGCGTTCTCGGCACTGATCGCCCGCTCGGCGGGCCGGGCCGCGGGGCGTCGGGGCCCCTCCGGGCCCGGTTCGGGCGGCTCAATGGCCTCGGCGGTCACGGCACGCGCCGGCCAGCTTTCGTAAACCACGATCCCATCGCCGTCCACGGCGCGCTCGATGTAGTAAGGGTTGACCCGGTATCCCCCGTTGGCAAACACGGCATAGGCCTGAGCGAGCTCCAGCGGCGTCACCTCCGCGGCGCCGAGCGCCAGGGACAGATTAGGTGCCAGACGGTCGGCGGGAATCCCGAACTGCTCGATGTGATCAATAGCGGTTCGCACGCCCACCTGGCGTAGCAGCCGGATGGACACCAGATTGCGGGAGTAGGTCAGGGCCTCGCGCAGCCGGGTCGGCCCGAAGATCCGTCCGCTGTAGTTCTCCGGCCGCCAGACATCCTCAAGCGAGGCATCCTCGAACACCACCGGGGCGTCGTTGACGAGGGTTGCAGGCGTAAAGCCATTGGCCAGCGCCGCGGAGTAGATCAGCGGCTTGAACGCCGATCCGGGCTGCCGGGCTGCCTGCGTAACCCGGTTGAACTTGCTCAGCGAGAAGTCATACCCCCCCACCAGCGCCTCGATGCGGCCATCATCCGGACTCAAAGCCACCAGGCCGGCCTGGGGCTCGGGCAGCTGTGCCAGCCGCCACTCCCCGTCACTGCGCCGGAGGTAGACCACATCGCCGGCCACCAGAATATCGGCCGCCTGCTCGGGCTGCGGCCCCATGGCGTTACGACCCAGCTGGGGACGGGCCCATTCGATGCCCTGCCAGCCCAGCTCCAGCGTTGAACCATCAGCGGTGACCAGCGTCGCGGAGCGCTCGTCAAGCGCCGTCACGACGGCGACCTCCAGATCGCCGGGCGTGTTGAAGTCGGACAGGCGTTCCGCCAGCACCGCGCGTTCACCCTCGAGCAGGGCGGGGTCGAGTTGCGTCAGCGGACCGCGGTATCCGTGCCGTTCATCGTAACCATGCAACCCTAGCCGCAACGCGTCACGCGCCTGATGCTGTCGTTCCGCCGAAATGGTCGTGTAGATCTCGTAGCCGCTCGTGTAGGCGGCCTCGGCACCATACCGCGCCACCGCCCAGGACCGTGCCATCTCGGCGATGAAGGGGGCGTTCACACTGCGACGCCGACGATGACGCTCCGCGGTAATCGGAGCGGCCATGGCCTGTTCATAACTGGCCTTATCGATGAAGCCGCTATCGAGCATGCGTCCGAGTACATAGGCTCGCCGCTGCAGTGCGCGCTCGGGGTCGGCCAGCGGGTTCCAGGCGGAGGGTGCCTTGGGTAGACCGGCAATCATCGCCTGCTGGGCCAGGGTGAGTTCCTGCAGGGGCCGGCCGTAGTAGACCTCAGCCGCGGCCGCTACGCCGTAGGCACGCTGGCCGAGATAAATCTTGTTGAGATAGAGCTCGAGAATCTTGTCCTTCTCGAACTGGCGCTCGATACGCAGGGCGAGGAGGATTTCCCGGAGTTTACGCAGATAGGTCCGCTCGGAACTGAGAAAGAGGTTCCGTGCCAGCTGCATGGTGATGGTGCTGCCACCCGGCCCCTTTTCGCCAGTGCGAACCAGGTACCAGACCGCCCTCGCAAGGCCTTGATAATCTACTCCCGGATGCTGACGGAAGCGCTGATCCTCAGCGGCGATAAAGGCCTGCTGCAGACTGGCGGGCACCGCCGAGAGGGTCACCGGAGTACGCCGCATCTCGCCGAATTCATCGATCAACTCGCCATCGGTCGTGTAGACCCGAAGCGGGACCTGCAGCTCGACGTTGCGAACGGCCTCGACGCTCGGCAGACCGGGGGCGAGCACGATGTAGGAGACGACCAGTCCGCCGACGGCAAGGAGGCCAAGCGCCGCGAGGCCGGCTAATGTCTGCAGGGAGCGCCTGATGATGCGTGACATGAAACCCCATAAGTGCAGGGACGCTGTCCTTACCGAGTATAGCACCGGGCGACGGGAGTTCCGCATGCGACGAAATTCGGACTTCTGACGCCATGTTCGGTCCGATAAGACGAGACCGGACGATACTGGGCGTCGACATCGGAACCACCGCCATCAAGGTGGCCGCCGTGCATTTCCGGGAAATGACACCCAATCTCAGCGGGTTTGCCATCGAGACCCGCCCGGCCGGCGCTGAGGCCTCGAGCGAGCTGATCCGCAGGGCGGTCGCTGCCAGTGCCCCGCATGGACGCATCGCCGCCACCGCCGTTCCGGCCGAGGCGGCCATCACCCGGGTGATTGAGCTTCCCCACGGCCTTGATGAGAATGCGTTGCGCGCCCGCGTCTGCCTCGATATCGAGGACTCCCTCAGACAGCCCTGCGATGGAGTCGCCCACGATTTTCGAACATTAGACGACGGCGAGAGCGGGGATAAACAATCGGTACTCGTGGTCGCGACACGCCGCGACGAGCTGCAGACCCGCCGGCAATTGCTTGAGGCCAGTGGACTGCGTTGCCGGCTGATTGATATCGATACCCATGCCCTGACCAGGGCAGCCCTGGCAGATGCCCGACTCCGCCCGCCGGACGCCAGCCACCCGACGGCGTTGCTCGACCTCGGCAGCCGTCTTCGCCTGACGGTGTTCGAGGGCCGGCGGATCCTCTATCAGCAGGACCATGGCATCAAAGCCGACGCCGGCACCGGTGAACGCCTGCAGGTCATCGAGCGCGCCTTCGCGGTGCATCACGGCAGCCAGGAATCGCGGATGCCGGCTGCCATCGCCCTCGCCGGAGGCGGCTCGGACCAGCAACTTGCCGAGACCCTCAGCGAGCAGTTCGACATCCCGGCCTACTGCGTTGACCCGCGTCCGGCAGTCGGTGTCGATGGAACGCTCGGCAATGACAGGCTCACCGCCCGGCTGCCCCGTCTGCTGACCGCCATCGGCCTTGCGCTGCATGCCGGAGATCGCAATGCCCATTGGCGTTAACCTGCTGCCCTGGCGTACCGAGCGCGACCGGCGCGAACGACGCCGGATGGGGTTGGCGATGCCGACCGCTACCTTGATCGGCCTGGGCATCATGCTGACCGCCGCCGTGATCGCGCAGGAAATGCGCCAGGAACTGCTGGACGCCAACAGGCAGGTGCGCCATCAGATCAAAGCGCTGGCAGACCGGCGGGCTGCCACTGAGCAGCTGGAGCGGACCCACAAGGTTCTGAGCCAGCGCATGACGGCCATGGAAGCGCTCCTGGAAGGCCGGACCCGAGCCCTTGATGAACTTGCGGGTCTGACCAAGGCACTGCCCACAGACGTGCGTCTCGTGCGCATTGAGCGTGGTGCGGAGCGCATGGTGATCGAGGGTGTTGCCCCCCAGGCCGCCTCGGTCTCAGCGCTGGTCACGGCACTTCGGGCGTCACCGCGGTTTCCGGACCTGCGATTCGAGCGCCTCGGCACCCGCGCTGCGCAGGGCGGGCACGGCGACCGTTTCCGCATCGTCGTTCGCAATGCGGTTGAGCGAACCGCGGAGGAACGCCGCGCACAGGGGGCGATGCAGTGAACGGTGGGGCATGGCGAGGTATCACCCTCATGCTGCTGGTGGGCCTGATCGCCGGATGGTTCGCGATCCTTCAACCCGCAATGAGCGAACGACAGGGGGCAGAGAATGAGGCGGAACGGCTTGCATCCCGCCTCGCGGCCCATCGCGCCGCGGCGGCGCGACACGATGAATGGCGTGATCAGGTAGAGCGTCTCAACCGGCAAATCCATGCGCACCCGATGCGACTGCCCCCTGAAGCCGATCTCTCCGGGCTGCTGGACCATATTGCCGGCGTTGCCACGGCCAGCGGCACGCGACTGATCGGCGTGGAGCCGGCGAGCCCGATCACCACAGCGGATTATCGGCAGCGCACGCTGACGGTGCGCCTCGAAGGGGACTGGAACGGGCTGGTCAGCTTGCTGACAAGGCTTGGCCATGAGACTCGGGCCGTTACGATGAACCGCTTGACCCTGGCGCGCCAAAACTCCGACGCCGAGGGTCTGCCACTGACACTCACGTTGACCATCACCGGTTACTGGCAGACCGGTGACGCCGACTCCCCGGCGACCGGAACCCATCCGATGGGCTGGGTGGCATCCGATCCAGTCACCGCCAACGATCAGCTCGCGGCCCTCGACCGCAATCCGTTCCGATCCGGAGCCGTCACGCCGGGCAGCGCGGCTTACGGATTGAGCTACCTCGGCCGAATCGAGGTCGGCGACCGGGTCTGGGCGCTGCTCCGCGACGCCGACGGCACCATCCACTCCCGTCTGACCGGCGCCATCCTCCCTGGCGGCGGAAGGCTCGAGCGGGTGACGCCGGCCGCCATCATCGTGCACCACCCCAGCGGCGATGAAGACCAGGGCAAGTCGGTCGTCCGGCAGCGGATTGCACTCGATAACTCAGGAGGATGATCATGCCGGCGGTCACCAACCGGTTGCGCCACCGCATCGCTGCCCTGATTCTGATGCTGGGCGCCATGGCAGCCCACGCGGCAGCGGATCCGCCGGCACCCGTGCGTCTGGATATCCGCGACATGACGCTGCCCGAGGTCATGAACCAGGTCCGGGCCGTGACCGGAGAAAACCCTTCCGTCCTGCAGAACGACGGCCAGTCGGACCGGCCACTTCCGGCCGACACCGATGAGCCCGGCTTGCTGCCCACGGTCTTCCTGCCGGTGAAATACGCCACGGCAGCGGACCTGGCCGACCTGATCCAGGCGCCCCGGGTCCGCGTGGACAGTCGTACCAATACACTGATCGTGGGCGGCACCCAAAGCGATCTGGAACGCGCCCGCGCGCTGGTGGAGCGGCTGGATGTGCCGGTACGCCAGGTGCTGATCGAGGCTCGACTCGTCATTGCCAGCGAGGACTTCAGCGATGAGATCGGTGTTCAATTCCGTGCCTCACGGCGCAATCAGGCCGGTGACAGTGTGATCATCAGCGGCGGCACCCTCGACGAGGAAGGCCTGATGGTCGATCTGCCGGTGGGCAACGCGGCGGGCTCGGCGGGCCTCGCCATCGGCAAGGTCGGCAGCTATCTGCTGCAGCTAGAACTCTCGGCCATGGAGAGTGAGAACCGCGGCGAGATCATCTCCAGCCCGCGGGTCGTCACCGCCAGCAACCAGCAGGCCGAAATCAAGCAGGGTGTGCAGATTCCTTTCGAGCAGGCGACCTCCAGTGGCGCCACCAGCATCGCCTTTCGCGATGCGGTGCTTGGCCTGACGGTCACGCCGCAGATCACGCCGGATGACCAGATTCAACTCGCTCTGGCGGTCAATCAGGACAGCCGCGGCGAGGAAACGCCTGAGGGCCCCGCCATCAACACTCAGTCCGTGCGCACTCATGTTCTGGTCGCCGACGGCGAGACCGTTGTGCTGGGCGGGGTCTTCGAGCAGACCCGACGCAATGGCGTGCGTCGGGTTCCCTTGCTCTCCGATCTGCCGGTGGTGGGCGGGCTTTTCGAGCGCCGCATGCGGGTCGATGACCGCAGCGAGTTGCTGATCTTCGTCACACCCCGCATTCTCGAGGCCCCGACGGCAATAACAAACACGGTAGAATCCGGCGGATGACAACCATTGACCGCGTCTTTCTCATCGGTCCGATGGGGGCCGGCAAGAGCACCATCGGCCGACGCCTTGCCGAGCGGCTTGGCCTTGCCTTCGTCGACCTCGACACCGCCATCGAGACCCGGACTGGCGTCGACATTCCGCGGATCTTCGACATCGAGGGAGAAGCCGGTTTCCGCCGCCGGGAGGCGGAGCTGCTGGATGAACTCACCCTACGCCATGACCTCGTCCTGGCCACCGGAGGCGGTGCCGTGCTCGACGAAGCGAATCGTCAGCACCTGGGACAGCGCGGACTGGTCGTCTACCTGCGTGCCGACGTCGCAACCCAGCTGGCCCGCACCCGAAACAGCCAGCGGCCACTCCTGCAGGGCGAGGACCCGGAAGGCCGACTACGATCCATTCTCGAGACCCGGGCCCCGATCTACGAATCCCTTGCCGATATCGCCATCGATACGGAAGATGGCATGCCCGATCGCATTGCAGAGCGCGTGGCGCACCAAATTCTCAATCCGGGGGTCATCCCATGAAACATGATCGGCGTCTGGTCGAGGTGGCCCTCGGCAATCGCAGCTACCCCATCCATATCGGCCGAGGGCTGCTGCAGGATGCCGCGCTGATACGCGAGAGCGTACCGGCCCGGCAGGTCATGATCATCAGCAACGAAACCGTCGCCCCCCTCTACCTCGCCGCCCTCAAGACGGCGCTGGGAGAGCGCCGCATCACGGCCGTGTCGCTGCCGGATGGCGAGCAGGAAAAATGCCTGGAATCGATGCTGCCGGTCTTCGACGAAATGCTGGTCAATGGCTTCGGCCGTGACTGTCAGGTGGTCGCCCTGGGTGGTGGCGTGATCGGGGATCTGGCCGGCTTCGTGGCGGCCACCTACCAGCGCGGTGTGAATTTCGTGCAGATTCCCACCACGCTGCTGGCGATGGTCGACTCGTCGGTGGGCGGCAAGACCGGCGTCAACCATCCGCGGGGCAAGAACATGATCGGCGCGTTCCATCAACCCCGGGCGGTCATCGCCGATCTTGAGGTACTCGGGACACTACCGGACCGCGAGCTGCGTGCAGGCATGGCGGAAGTCGTCAAATATGCCCTGCTCGGTGACCGCGAATTCCTCGACTGGCTGGACGGGCATGTCGATGCGGCCCTGGCCCGTGAACCGGACGCCCTCGCCTTCATCGTCGAGCGCTGCTGCCGGAACAAGGCGGCCATCGTCGCCGCGGACGAGCGCGAGGCGGGTCAGCGCGCCCTGCTCAACCTCGGTCATACCTTCGGCCATGCCATCGAGGCCGCCCGGGGCTATGGCGACTGGCTCCATGGCGAAGCCATTGCCGCCGGCATGTGCATGGCCGCTTGCCTGTCGGCCCGCCAGGGCTGGATCAGTCGGGAAGAGCGGGACCGGGCCGTGGATCTGATCGGCCGGGTCGGCCTGCCGACCTCTCCTCCAACCGACCTGGGCGCGGAGCGCTTCCGTGAGTTCATGGCGCGGGACAAGAAAAACCGGGATGGCGAACTGCGACTGGTGCTCCTGCGCGGGTTGGGTGATGCCGTGGTGACAGCGGACTATGACGAGGCCGCATTGACCGCAACATTGGAGGGCGAGGCGGATGACTGAGGTTCCGGTCGATCCGCCGGGCCTGGCGCACTATGCCTCTCGACCCTCGGCCAGTCGCGGTCGACGGCACGCCGATGATCGGCCCGACCTGCGTAACGCCTTTCAGCGAGACCGCGACCGGATCATTCACAGTTCTGCGTTCCGGCGGCTCGAGTACAAGACGCAGGTGTTCGTCAATCACGAAGGCGATCTGTTCCGCACCCGCCTGACCCATAGCCTCGAGGTGGCTCAGATCGCCCGCACCATCGCCCGTGCGCTGGGCCTCAACGAGGATCTCACCGAAGCGATCGCCCTCGCCCACGACCTAGGCCATACCCCTTTCGGCCATGCGGGCCAGGAGGCCCTGAACACCTGCATGTCCGAATATGGCGGCTTCGAGCACAATCTGCAGTCGCTGCGCGTCGTCGACGTGCTCGAGGGCCGTTACCCGGACTTCGATGGACTCAATCTCACCTTCGAGACGCGCGAAGGGCTGGTCAAGCGCTGCCCGCTGGAGCAGGCGGAACGCCTGGGTGAGATCGGAAAACGTTTTCTCGAAGGGACCCAGCCCTCGCTGGAGGCCCAGCTCACGAATATCGCCGATGAAATCGCCTACAACAGCCACGACGTCGACGATGGGCTGCGGGCCGGCCTCCTTGAGCTCAATGCCTTGCGCGAGGTCCAGTGGATCGACTGGCTGTACACCGATATCCAGGCCAAGCACCCGGGGCTGAGTGGACGACGGCTCGTCTACCGTATCGTCCGCGAGCTGATCGCCGGTCAGGTCAATGATCTGCTGGCAGTGAGCCGCGACCGGATCGGCGATGCCGATCCGGACGGGCCCGAGGCGGTGCGGACCCTTGAGCGTCCACTCATCGCATTCAGCCCGCAGATGCAGCAGCGCCATCGGGATCTCAAGGGTTATCTGCTCGAGCACCTCTACCGTCACTATCGCGTACACCGCATGACCACGAAGGCCGCCCACGTGATCGAGTCGCTCTTCGAGATCTTCATGGGCGATGTCCGGCTACTGCCGCCGCAGTTCCGTCAGGCCGCGGAAGAGCGGGCCCGGCGGGATGGTGAGCGTGGCCGGGCGCGGGCCGTGGCCGACTACATCGCCGGCATGACCGATCGTTTCGCCATCGACGAACATGAACGCCTGACGACACCGAAAAGGCTCACCTGAAGTTGCCGGAAAAAGGCCTGCGCGCTATATTGTCAGCCCATTTGCCCAGTGAAACGGGAGCGGACAGAGGCCAGACGGTCCGGCCCCGGGATCCCCGCAGCACCGAGGAGAGCACGCCGCCCGCAAGGTGGCGAGCACTCGGCGCGGCCCGCTCCCCGCAAACAATGGAGAGGCAGTTCGCGTGAGGCAACTACCCTTTAACGCCCCGACGCTTTACCGGCCAGAGTTTGAACGTGACAACTGCGGCTTCGGCCTCATTGCACACATGGATGGCCAACCGAGTCACTGGCTGCTGGAAACGGCCATCTCGGCACTCGCCCGTTTAACCCATCGCGGCGCCGTGGCGGCCGATGGCAAGAGCGGAGATGGTTGCGGACTCCTCATCAAGCCGCCGGTGGCCTTCCTGCGGCGCGCCGCGGATGCCGAGGGCGTCGAG
The DNA here is from genome assembly GCF_040838345.1 of Spiribacter sp. 1M189. Classification (NCBI taxonomy): domain Bacteria; kingdom Pseudomonadati; phylum Pseudomonadota; class Gammaproteobacteria; order Chromatiales; family Ectothiorhodospiraceae; genus Spiribacter; species Spiribacter insolitus. Next base: position 1,431,445 of record NZ_JBAKFF010000001.1, read on the forward strand.
CTCGCAGAGCATTTCGCGGCCGGCTGCGTCTTTCTATCCGAGGATGAATACATCGCCGGCCACACCCGGTCGGTGCTCGAGGAAGCCCTGGCGCACTACGAGGTGCCGGCGGCCGGCTGGCGGGAGGTTCCCGTGGACACCAGCGCATGCGGCGAGCAGGCGCTGGCGACGTTGCCGGCGATCGCCCAGGTCTTCGTCAATGCCCCGACGGGCATGGACGAGCCGGAGTTCGAGCGGCGGCTTTTCATGGCCCGGCGGCGGGCTGAAAAGGCGCTGGACGGCCATGATGAGGACTTCTATATCCCCAGCCTGTCGGGCCGCGTGCTGTCCTACAAGGGGCTGGTGATGCCGGAGAACCTGCCGGTCTTCTACAAGGATCTGCAGGATCCGACGCTGGAGACGTCGCTGGCGGTCTTCCATCAGCGCTTCTCCACCAACACGCTGCCGCAGTGGCGGCTGGCACAGCCGTTCCGGTATCTCGCCCACAACGGCGAGATCAACACCATCCAGGGCAACCGCAACTGGGCCCTGGCGAGGGCGTACCGTTTCAACACGCCCCTGCTGCCCGACATCGAGGCCATCCAGCCGCTGGTCAACCTCACCGGGTCCGACTCCTCCAGCCTCGACAACATGCTGGATGTGCTCATCACCGGCGGCATGGACATCTTCCGCGCGCTGCGGCTGCTGATCCCGCCGGCCTGGCAGAACGTTGAGACGATGGATGCGGACCTGCGGGCGTTCTACGAATTCCACTCCCAGCACATCGAGCCCTGGGATGGGCCGGCGGGCATCGTGCTCACCGATGGCCGGCATGCCGCCTGCGCGCTTGATCGCAACGGCCTGCGGCCGGCGCGCTGGGTGATCACGAAGGACCGGCATATCACACTGGCCTCGGAAGTGGGCGTCTGGGACTACGACCCCGCCGACGTGGTCCAGAAAGGCCGCCTGCGACCGGGCGAAATGCTGGCCGCCGACACCGAGACCGGCGAGCTCCTGCTGCCGGAGACCATCGACGAGCGTCTCAAGAATCGGGCCCCCTACAAGCGCTGGCTGGCCGAGCACTCCCGGGATGTGCCGTCACGCCTGAAGGCGGGTGCGGCGCGCGAGCCCATGGATCCGCACAGGCTGGACGTCTACCAGAAACAGTTCGGCGTGACTTTCGAAGAGCGCGACATCGTCACCCGGGCGCTGGCTCAGGGCGGCCAGGAAGCCGTGGGCTCCATGGGGGACGACACCCCCATGCCCGTGCTCTCGAAGCAGGTCCGCCCGCTCTACGACAACTTCCGCCAGCAGTTCGCCCAGGTCACGAACCCGGCCATCGACCCGCTCCGTGAGCAGATCGTGATGTCGCTGGAGACCGTATTCGGACCGGAGAAGAACCTGTTCGAGGAGGTCGAGGATCACGCCAGGCGCCTTGTGCTGGACTCCCCCATCCTCTCTGATGGCAAGTTCCTTGGTCTGCTCGACGAGCATGAGGACGCGGAACGGGTCCATCGCATCGACCTGAGCTACCCGGCCGACGGCGATCTGCGCGCTGCTGTCGAGGCCATCCGCGAGGAGGCCGCCAATGCCGTGCGCAACGGCGCCAGCCTGCTGGTGCTCTCCGATCGAGCGCTCAGCCGCGAGCGGATCCCGGTGCATGCCCTACTGGCCACCGGCGCGGTGCACCACCACCTGGTCCGCACGGGTCTGCGCTGCGACACCAACCTGGTGATCGAAACGGGCACGGCCCGCAACAGCCACGAATGCGCCGTTCTGATCGGTTATGGCGCCACCGCGGTCTATCCCTATCTGGCCTACGACGTCGTCCAGGACCAGCTGCGCACCGGTGAGATCAAGGGCGCCGAGCTGGCGGATCTGCTGCGGAACTACCGCAAGGGCCTGAACAAGGGGCTCTACAAGATCCTCTCCAAGATGGGCATTTCCACGATCACCAGCTATCGCGGGGCCCAGCTGTTCGAGATCGTCGGCATGAGTGATGATGTGGTGGATCTGTGCTTCAACGGCACGACATCCCGCATCCAGGGCGCAGACTTCGCCGACCTCGAGGAAGACCAGCGCACCCTGCACGAGAATGCCTGGCGCCGCAGTCAGGCGCTGACCCAGGGCGGCCTGCTCAAGTATGTCCATGGGGGTGAGTACCACGCCTACAACCCCGACGTGGTGGCGGCGCTCCAGGAGGCGGCCTATAGCGGCGATTACGAGCGCTACAAGGTCTACGCCGAAACAGTCAACACCCGGCCGGTGGCAGCGCTTCGCGATCTGCTGTGCGTCCGTGAGACCGAAGCCATTCCGCTGGACGAGGTCGAGCCGCTGGAGAACATCCTCAAGCGCTTCGACTCCGCCGGCATGTCACTGGGCGCGCTCTCGCCGGAGGCGCACGAGGCGCTGTCCATCGCCATGAACCGCCTCGGCGGCCGCTCCAACTCCGGCGAAGGCGGCGAGGACGCGCATCGCTTCGGCAACGAGCGCATGTCCAAGATCAAGCAGGTCGCATCGGGCCGGTTCGGTGTCACACCGCATTACCTGCGCAACGCCGAGGTCCTGCAGATCAAGGTCGCTCAGGGGGCCAAGCCCGGTGAGGGCGGGCAGCTGCCCGGCCACAAGGTCAATGAGATGATTGCCCGGCTGCGCTACTCCAAGCCCGGGGTCGCGTTGATCTCGCCGCCGCCGCACCACGACATCTACTCCATTGAGGATCTGGCGCAGCTCATCTACGACCTCAAGCAGGTCAACCCCGAGGCGCTGGTCTCGGTGAAGCTGGTTGCCGAACCCGGTGTCGGTACCGTGGCGGCCGGCGTGGCCAAGGCCTATGCCGATCTCATCACCATTTCCGGTTACGACGGCGGCACGGGTGCCAGCCCGCTGACTTCGGTGAAGTATGCCGGTACCCCCTGGGAGCTCGGGCTGACCGAGACCCACCAGACGCTGCGTGCCAACGATCTGCGCGACAAGATCCGGCTGCAGACCGACGGCGGCCTGAAGACCGGGCTGGACGTCATCAAGGCGGCCATCCTGGGTGCCGAGAGCTTCGGCTTCGGCACCGCACCGATGGTGGCGATGGGGTGCAAGTACCTGCGTGTCTGCCATCTCAACAACTGTCCCACCGGTGTCGCGACACAGGAGAAGGTGCTTCGCATGAAGCATTTCATCGGCACGCCCGAGCGGGTGGCGAACTTCTTCACCTTCGTCGCGATGGAAACGCGCGAATGGCTGGCGAGGCTGGGCGTGCGTTCCCTGGAGGAGCTCATCGGTCGGCTCGATCTGCTCGAGCAGCGTGAACCCGAAACCGCCCGTCAGGCCAAGCTCGATCTGAGTCCGATCCTCTCCGATGGCGGACTGGACACGTCACTGCCCACACACTGCATGACGCCGAGCAACGTTCCCTTCGATCGGGGCGAGCTGGCTGAGCGCATGGTGGCCGATGCCCTCCCCACCATCGAGGCGGCCACGGGGGGAGACTTCGAGTACTCGGTCCGCAATGACGACCGCTCCATCGGCGCTCGCCTCTCCGGCGAGATCGCCCTGCGCCACGGCAACCTGGGCATGAGCGGCTCGCCGCTGCGGCTGCACCTGAAGGGCAGCGCCGGACAGAGCTTCGGCGTATGGAACGCCGGCGGCCTGGAGATGTTCCTGCACGGCGATGCCAACGACTACGTGGGCAAGGGAATGGCCGGCGGCAAGCTGGTGATCCGGCCGCCGCAGGAGAGTCAATTCGCGAGTCATGAGACCACCATCATCGGCAACACATGCCTCTATGGCGCTACCGGCGGCAAACTGTTTGCCGCCGGCCTGGCCGGGGAACGATTTGCCGTGCGCAATTCCGGCGCGCATGCGGTCGTGGAGGGCGTGGGCGACCACGGTTGCGAGTACATGACCGACGGCGTCGTCTGCGTCCTCGGCTCCACCGGGCTGAACTTCGGTGCCGGTATGACCGGCGGAATCGCCTTCGTACTGGATATGGAGAACCAGTTCGTCGATCGCTACAACCACGAGCTCATCGACATCCGGCGCATCCAGACCGAGCCGATGACAGCGCACCGCGAATTCCTTCGCGAGACGATTGCCGAGTTCGTCGACGAGACCGGCTCCCGCTGGGGTCAGGAGATCCTCGATAACTTCCGCGATTACGTCGGCTGCTTCTGGCTCGTGAAGCCACGGGCCGCCGATATCAATGAGGTACTGAGCACGCTGCGCCAGGCAGCTTGAGCACGTTATGGGTAACTACTTCCAGTTCATTGACGTCCCCCGCCAGGACACCGAAAAAGAGCCGGCGCGGGCACGGGTCCAGAAGTTCACCGAAATCTACGGCGACTTCAGCAGCGAGCATGCAGCGGCCCAGGCGGACCGCTGCGTGGAGTGCGGCAATCCCTACTGCGAGTGGAAATGCCCGGTCCATAATTACATCCCCAACTGGCTCAAGCTGATCGCTGAGGGCAACCTCTTCGAGGCCGCCGAGCTCTCCCACAAGACCAACAGCCTGCCGGAGGTCTGCGGTCGCGTCTGTCCGCAGGATCGGCTGTGCGAGGGGGCCTGTACGCTCAACGACGGTTTCGGTGCGGTCACCATCGGTTCGGTGGAGAAATACATCACCGACGAGGCCTTCAAACAGGGCTGGCGACCGGACATGTCCGGCGTCGTGCCGACCGGGCGACGGGTCGCGGTTGTGGGCGCCGGGCCAGCGGGCCTCGGAGCCGCCGATATCCTGGTGCGCAACGGGGTCGAGGCAGTGGTCTTCGACCGCTACCCGGAGATCGGTGGTCTGCTGACCTTCGGCATCCCGCCATTCAAGCTTGAAAAAGAGATCATCGCCAAGCGCCGCGAGATCATGGAATACATGGGCGTGGAGTTCCGACTTGGCGTGAATATCGGCACCGATATCACCTACGAGGAGCTGGAGCGCGACTTTGATGCCGTTTTCCTGGGCATGGGGACCTACACGACCATGCGCGGCGGCTTCCCCGGCGAGGACATGGATGGCGTCTACGAGGCCCTCCCCTATCTGGTCTCCAACATCAATCGCCTGATGGGCTTCGAGAGGGATCCAGCCGATTACGTCGACATGGCCGACCAGCGCGTCGTAGTGCTGGGTGGTGGCGACACGGCCATGGATTGCAACCGCACTGCCCTGAGACAGGGCGCGGCCAGCGTGACCTGTGCCTATCGGCGCGACGAGCAGAACATGCCCGGCTCACGGCGCGAGGTTTACAACGCCCGCGAAGAAGGTGTCGATTTCCGCTTCAACCGCCAGCCGGTGGAGATTGTCGGCGATGGTCGGGTGGAAGGCGTCAAGGTAGTAGAAACCCGCCTGGGTGCGCCGGATGAGCGGGGCCGACGCCGGCCCGAGGCGGTCCCCGGCAGCGAGGAGATCATCCCCGCCGACCGGGTTGTCATGGCCTTCGGCTTCCGTCCGGATCCCCCCGAGTGGTTCGACGAGCATGGCATCGCTGTCGATGAGCGGGAGCGCGTCAAGGTCAAGAAGGGCGGCAAGCACCCCTTCCAGACCGACAACCCCAACGTCTTCGCCGGGGGCGACATGGTGCGCGGCTCCGACCTGGTGGTCACCGCCGTCTGGGAAGGCCGCGAGGCCGCCAAGGGTATGCTCGCCTACATGGGCGTATAGGACCGACGCCGGATGAGCGAACTGCAGAACGACCGATTCCTTCGCGCGTTGGCCCGCGAGCCGGTGGACCGCACGCCAGTCTGGATCATGCGCCAGGCGGGACGCTATCTGCCCGAGTACCGGGAAATCCGGGCTCAGGCCGGCAGCTTCATGAACCTGTGCCAGAACCCGGCGCTCGCCTGCGAGGTCACCCTGCAGCCACTCCGGCGTTTCGAACTGGATGCGGCCATCCTCTTCTCCGACATCCTGACCGTACCCGACGCCATGGGCCTCGGGCTCTACTTCGAGCCGGGTGAAGGGCCGCGTTTCGAGACCACCATCCGTGATGCGGCGGCCGTGGATGCGCTTCCGGTGCCCGATGTGGACAGCGAGCTTCGCTACGTCACCGATGCGGTCAGCCTGATCCGCCGCGAACTCAACGGACGGGTGCCGCTGATCGGCTTCTCGGGTAGCCCCTGGACGCTGGCCACCTACATGGTGGAGGGCGGCAGCAGCAAGGACTTCCGGCATATCAAGGCCCTCGCCTATGACCAGCCGGCGGTGCTGGAGCGCCTGCTGGGTAAAATTGCCGCTGCGGTGACCGCCTATCTCAACGCCCAGGTCGAAGCCGGAGCGCAGGCACTGATGATTTTTGACACCTGGGGCGGCGCGCTGGCCCACGATGCCTATCCGCGTTTTTCCCTGGCGTTCGCGCAGCAGATCACCGACGGGCTGATCCGGGAGCGCGACGGACGCCGGATCCCGGTCATTTTCTTCACCAAGGGCGGTGGGATCTGGCTCGAGCGCATCGCCGAATGCGGCGCCGATGCCCTTGGCGTGGACTGGACCCTGTCAATGACTGAAGCCCGCCGGCGGGTGGGTGATCGGGTCGCTCTGCAGGGCAATCTCGACCCCAGTATCCTTTATGCGGGTCCCGAGGTGATCGAGCGCGAGGTTGGCCGGGTACTAGCGGAATACGGCCATGGCAGCGGTCACGTCTTCAACCTCGGCCATGGCGTCCATCCGCAGATCCCGCCGGATCATGTCGCCGCCATGGTCGAAGCCGTCAAGAACCTGAGCCCAGCCTGGCATGGGTAGGAAAAAGCCGCGCATCCTCTCCGCCGGTGTCGTCATCGTGCGCGCCGAGGGCGGGGAATGGCGGTTCCTGCTGCTGCGGGCCTATCAGTACTGGGATTTCCCGAAGGGCCGGACAGAAGACGGGGAAACCCCTCTGCAGGCGGCCCGTCGCGAGGTGACCGAAGAGACCGGCATTACCGATCTGCAGTTCAACTGGGGCGAGGACTACACCGAAACCGGGCCCTACGCCCGTGGCAAGGTCGCGCGGTATTACCTGGCGGAGACCACCACACGGGAGGTCATCCTTGGAATCGCGCCCGAGCTGGGCACCCCAGAGCATCACGAATGGCGATGGGTTGACCGTCGCACGGCCTATCGACTCACCGCGCCCCGCGTACGCCAGGTGCTCGACTGGGCCCTGGAGCGGCTCCCGCCGACCCCCGCCAACTGATCTTCCCTCTTGGGCATGCCGCCTCCTCAGCGGCATACTGGCCCTTGTACTGGATTGGAGCAGGAGACCACCGTGAAGCACGATCCCGTCACCGGACTCGGTTACCCGGCGACTCGTCCGAGGCGCCTGCGCCGCGACGAAGCCACCCGACGACTGGTGCGAGAGAACCAACTGAGCGTCGATGATCTGATCCAGCCGGTATTCGTCATCGAGGGGACGGACCGAACCGAAGCGGTCCCCTCCATGCCCGGCGTCGAGCGCATGAGCATCGATCGGGTGGCGGCGGAAGCCGAGACGCTGGCCGGGCTCGGCATCCCAGCCATGACCCTGTTCCCGGTCACGCCTGACGAGGCCAAAAGTGACGATGCCGCCGAGGCCTGGAATCCGCAGGGGCTCGCACAACGCGCCGTCCGGGCGATCAAGTCACGCGTGCCGGAAATGGCCGTCATCACCGATGTCGCTCTGGACCCGTTCACCCGCCATGGTCAGGACGGACTCCTCGATGAAGCCGGCTATGTCGCCAACGACATCACGCTCGAGGCGCTGGTCCGCCAGGCCCGCTCGCACGCCGAGGCGGGAGCCGATATCGTGGCGCCCTCCGACATGATGGATGGACGCGTTGCGGCCATCCGCGCCGCCCTTGAGGCAGACGGCTATTCCGAGACCCGCATTCTCGCCTACGCCGCAAAGTACGCCTCGGCCTTTTATGGCCCGTTCCGTGATGCCGTGGGATCGGCCGGCAACCTGGGCAGCGGCGACAAACGCACCTACCAGATGGATCCGGGCAACGGCGCGGAGGCGCTCCGCGAGGTCGGAATGGACCTCGCGGAGGGCGCCGACATGGTCATGATCAAGCCCGGCATGCCCTACCTCGACGTCATTCGCCGGGTCCGGGAGCACTTCGACGTGCCGACATTCGCGTATCAGGTCAGCGGCGAATACGCCATGCTGAACGCCGCCTTCGAGCAGGGCTGGCTGGAGCGCAGGGCCTGCGTGATGGAGGCGCTGCTGGGTTTCAAGCGGGCCGGCGCCGACGCCATCCTGACTTATTTCGCGCGGGAAGTGGCCGGCTGGCTCGCCGACCGCTGAGACCGTCCACATACGGAGGTGAACATGGATCTCTATGCCGTTTTCGGCCATCCCGTCGGGCACTCCCTCTCGCCTCGCATCCACCGGATGTTCGCCGAGGAGACCGCCCAACAGATTGAATACGAGCGCCGCGAACCGCCGCTGGACGGATTTGCCGACGCCCTGCAAAGCTTTCGTGAAGAGGGCGGCCACGGGGCCAACGTCACGGTACCGTTCAAGGAGGAAGCCTGGTCACTGGCCGATCAGCGCAGCGAGCGGGCCGAGCGGGCTGGCGCAGTCAACACGCTGGTCTGCGGCGAAATCCTCTACGGTGACAACACCGATGGCGAGGGGCTGATCAACGACCTGCGTAACAACCTGGGCGTCGGGCTCGCCGGCAAACGCCTTCTCGTCGTCGGGGCGGGGGGCGCAGCGCGGGGTGTCCTCGGCCCGCTGCTTGCCGAGCAGCCGGCCAGCCTGGTGATTGCCAACCGGACTGCCGACCGGGCAAGGGTGCTGGCCAAGGCGTTCGATGACATCGGCAATATCGAGGGCTGCGGTCTGGATGCCCTCGAGGGCGAGCGCTTTGAGGTGGTGATCAATGCCACCTCCAGCGGGCTCGAGGGCGAAGTGCCCGACCTGCCCGAGAGCATCGTCAGCGACGGCGCCACGGCCTACGACATGCTCTACGGCGCCGAGCCGACACCGTTCCTGCGCTGGGCGGAGCGTCATGGTGCCTTTCGCGTCCGCGACGGCCTGGGCATGCTGGTGGAGCAGGCGGCCGGCGCATTCGAGCTCTGGCGCCGTATCAGGCCCAGCACGGAATCCGTGATCGAGACACTGCGCCACGACACCCGGCCCTGATCCCCATGGCCTGGGAGGCCAACGCGACGCCGGATGCGCTATTGGTGCTCCTGGTGGGTGGCGCCACCCTGCTCGCGGTCGTCCTCCGCCACCTCTGCGAGCGCATCAAGCTGCCGCCGCTAGTGGGCTATATCCTCATCGGTCTCGGCCTGCGTCTCACCGACGGCGTCCTGCCAATCCTCCAGCCGACCGTGCTGGCCGCCTTCGAACTACTGGCGGCACTCGGTCTGGTCGCCCTACTGTTCCGGGTCGGCCTCGGCAGTGATCCTTATCGACTGCTGGAAAAGCTGCCCGGCGCCAGCCTGATCTGGGCGGTGAGCGTGATGATCTCAGGTGTCGCCGGCTACACCGCCGCCCGCTGGGCCGGATTCGAGCCGATTCCGGCCTTGGTCGCGGGCGTCGCGCTGACGGCCACCAGCATCGGTGTTTCGCTACCACCCTGGCAGGCGGCTGGGGCCCTGCGTAGCGACCGGGGTTCGCTGGTGCTGGATGTCGCCGAACTGGATGACATTTCCGGCGTCGTGCTGATGGCGCTTCTCATCAGCCTTATCCCGACGCTGAGTGCGGGCGGTGCCATTGACTGGCCGGGCGTGGGCATGACCACCGTCAGCCTCCTGGCCAGCCTCGCCGCCTTCAGCGTCGCCTGCTGGCTTTTTGCGCACTGGCTTGAACCGCCGCTGGCACGCTTGCTTGCCACGCGCGAACGCTCGCCGGCGCGGATGCTCATTGTGGTGGCCATCGGCAGCCTGATCGCCGCCCTCGCCGGCATGCTCGGCTTCTCCCTCGCCGTGGGTGCCCTGTTTGCCGGATTGGTTTTCAGCAAGGCACCCCGCCGGGTTCGCCAGGATCGCGCCTATATCGTGCTCTACGACTTCCTGGCGCCGTTTTTCTTCATTGGTATCGGCATCAAGCTCGAGCCGGCGGCGCTGGCGGGGGCGCTGGGCGCCGGCGGCATTCTGCTGATCGCCGCGGTGGCGGGCAAATTCATTGGAACGGCCCTTCCGGCCTTATGGACGGCGCCCAAAGGCAGCGCCCTGGTCATTGGCATGAGCATGGTGCCGCGCGCGGAAATCGCCATGGTCATCGTCGACCAGGCCGGCCGTTATGGCGACGATGTCGTCCCACCAGCGCTCTACGGCGCGATGACCATGGTCACCCTGATCACCTGCGCGGTGACGCCCAGTATGGTCCAGCACATGCTCGAGAACGGGGGTGCCGGACGGGGTCAGTCCCGATCCTCGCGGTGACGATCCATCAGCCGCATGTAATGACTTGCCGAGTAGGCCAGTTGCTGGCGTTCCGTCTCCGTCAGTGCCCGGACTGGCCGCGCCGGACTTCCCAGGTAGAGTTGCCCGCCGGCCAGGTGCTTGCCCGGCGGCACAAGGGCGCCAGCGCCGAGGATGACCTCGTCCTCGACCACCGCCCCATCCAGCACCATCGCCCCCATGCCCACCAGCACCCGGCTGCCGATCCGACAGGCATGGATGACCGCGCGATGGCCCACCGTGACCGACTCGCCGACGATGGCGGGATAGCCGGACTGGTAGGGCCCCTCGTGGGCGACATGCACAATGCTGCCATCCTGAATGTTACTGCCCGCGCCGATCTCGATGCGGTGGACGTCGCCGCGCAACACCGCCGTTGGCCAGACCGATACGGAATCCCCGAGGGTGACATCACCGATCACCACGGCGCTCTCATGGACGAACGCCGACGCCGGGATGCCGGGGTAAATCCCCTGATAGGCCTCGATCATCGATTGTCTCCGTGACGCATCACGTCATGGTGACCAGCTCTTCGGCGCTGGTCGGATGAATGGCCACGGTGTCATCGAGATCCTGCTTGGTCGCGCCCATGCGAAGCGCCACCGCAAAGCCCTGCAGCATCTCATCACTGCCGACACCGAAAAGGTGGATGCCGACCACGCGCTCTTCTTCGCCCACGCAGACCAGCTTCATGGTGCTGCGCTGCTTCGCCTCGGCCGGCGAGAGCGCGAAGTCCATGGGCACGAAGCCGGTCTGATAGACACGCACGGCATCGCCGTAGCGAGCGCGCGCGTCGGCCTCGGTGAGGCCAACGGTCCCGATCGGGGGGTGGGTGAAAACCACCGTCGGCACATCGCGATACTCGAGCCGGCGATCGCTCTGCCCGCCCCAGAGCCGATCCGCCAGCCGGCGCCCGGCAGCGATCGCCACGGGCGTGAGCGGATAGGGGTTATCCGTCACGTCACCGAGCGCAAAGATATGCGGCTGATTGCTGGCCTGCCAGTCGTCCACCGGTATCGTGCCCTGCTCGCTCAGCCGCACTCCGGCCGCCTCCAGGCCGAGTCCGTCGGTATTGGGGAGGCGACCCACCGCCCAGATCACCTGGTCCAGTCCTTCCAGACTGCGGCCATCCTCGGCATGCAATGCATAACCGCCCCAGGCGGCCTCCAGGCCCACCGGGGTGAAATGATTCACCAGGGTGGGTCCATGCTGGCCGATGGCGTCGACGTAGGCGTTCTGAATGGCCTCGTCAAAGTCGCGCAGGGGGCGTTCCCGCCGCACCACCAGCTGGACGTCGCTGCCCAACTGATGCAGCACCCCGGCAAGCTCCACCGCGATATAACCGGCACCCACGACAGCCACTTTCTCGGGGCGGTCGGCCATCTCGAAGAACCCGTCGGAGTCGATACCGAGGTCACCGCCGGGGATACCCGGCCGACCGGGTACGCCACCGGTGGCGATCACAAAGCGCTCGGCTCGATAGCGCTCGCCGTTCACTTCCACGGTATGCGGGTCGACGAAGCGGGCATGACCGCGGATGGTGTCCACGCCGGAGTTGCCCAGGTTACGGTCGTAAATGCCGTTGAGGCGCTCGATGTAGGCATCCCGGGCCGCGACCAGCGCTGACCAGTCGAGACGGGGACTGACGCCACTGAAGCCGTAGTCGCCGGCGCGCTCCATGACCTCGGCGGCATGCGCCGCCTGCCACATGACCTTTTTCGGCACGCAGCCCACATTCACGCAGGTCCCCCCGAGACGGGCCGATTCGACGACCGCACAGCGGGCTCCGTGCGCGGCCGCGCGTCGAGCGGTGGCGATCCCGCCGCTGCCGCCGCCAATGCAGATCAGATCATACTGGTTTTGCTCGCCGCTCATTCCCGGCTCCTGCTGTCGATGAATGTCTCCGCCACCATTCTGGCAGAGCCACGTACGCGTGGCCTATCGACCGCAATCAATGCGTGCCGCCCTGGCTCAGGACTCCGCCCTCGGATCAGACAGCGGTGAGGCCATGGACATTATTAACGCCCGGAAGCGACCCCGTCGAACTTCCGCCCCGGGTTCCGGCTCGAATATCCTGATCCGCATCGGCTACCCTGCCGGTTATCGAACACGGGGAACTTCCTCACCGACGCACGGAGCACAACGGCATCATCATGACCAATCCATTGCTCGCTGAATCCGGCCTGCCGCGCTTCTCGGAGATTCGCCCCGAGCACATCCAGCCCGCCGTGGAACAGGTGCTTGCGGACAATCGCGCCGCCATTGACGAGATCACCGCCGATAGCGCGCCGCATACCTGGCAGAGCCTGGTCGCGCCACTCGAACGGCTTGAAGACCGGCTCGAGAAGGTCTGGTCACCGGTCTCGCACCTTAACGCCGTGATGAACAGCGAGGCCCTGCGCGAGGCCTACAACGCCTGCCTGCCGCTGCTGTCCGCCTATCACACGGAGATGGGTCAGAACGCGGCACTTTACGGCGCCTTTCGCGAGCTGCGCGAGAGCGACGACTACGAGCGCCTGGAGCAGGATCAGCGCCAGACCGTGGACAATGCCCTGCGTGACTTCGAGCTGGCTGGCGTCGCCCTTGAGGACAGCGCCAAGCGTCGCTACGCGGCGATCGCCGCGCGTCTGGCCGAACTCTCCTCGAAGTTCCAGGAAAACCTGCTGGATGCCACGGATGCCTGGCACCGCGACACGACCGATCGCGAGGAACTGGCCGGCATCCCGGAAAGCGCCCTGGGCGTGATGCAGCAGAACGCCCGGCAGGCTGGTGTCGACGGCTGGCGCATCAGCCTCGACATGCCGGTGGTGCAGGCCGTTCTGGCCCACGCCCATGGCCATGAACTGCGTCGCGAGGTCTACGAGGCCTTCACCACCCGGGCCTCGGATACCGGACCCCATGCCGGACGCTGGGACAACCACCCCATCATGGCGGAGATACTGGATCTGCGGCAGGAGCAGGCCGAGATCCTGGGGTATCCGAATTACGCGGAGCTCTCGCTGGCGCCGAAGATGGCGGATTCCGCCGCGCAGGTCGTCGCCTTTCTGGAGGATCTCGCGGGGCGCGCGAAACCCGTGGCGGAGCGGGAATACACGGAACTGCTCGCCTTTGCCCGGGAACGCGACGGCCTGGAGGTACTCGAGGCCTGGGACGTGGGCTATTACAGCGAACGGCTGCGCGAGGCCCGTTATCAGCTCTCACCCGAGGATCTGCGACCCTGGTTCCAGGCCGACCGAGTGATGGCGGGACTGTTCGCGGTGGTCGAGCGGCTGTTCGGTATCCATATCGTCGAGCGCGATGACGTCGAGACCTGGCACCCGGATGTGCGCTTCTACGAAATCCATGACGGCGAGGGAGACCTGCGCGGACAGTTCTACACCGATCTCTATGCCCGCGCCCACAAACGCGGTGGTGCCTGGATGGCCACGGCCCGGGGTCGGATGGCCCACGACGGGCGACTGCAGACGCCGGTGGCATTCTTGACCTGCAACTTCACGCCGCCCGTTGACGGTCAGCCGGCGCTCATCACCCACGGCGAGGTCGAGACGCTATTTCATGAATTCGGCCATGGCCTGCACCACATGCTCACGCAGGTGAATGCCGCCAGCGTTGCCGGCATAAATGGCGTGGCCTGGGACGCGGTGGAACTGCCGAGCCAGTTTCTCGAGAACTGGTGCTGGGAGCGGGAGGCGCTGGATCTCTTCGCTCGCCACCACGAGACCGGCGAGCCCATTCCCGAGGCGCTCTTCGCACGCATGACCGAGGCCCGCAACTTCCAGGCCGCCATGCAGATGGTGCGTCAGCTCGAATTCTCGCTGTTCGACCTGCGACTGCATGTCGAGCACGACCGGGCGGTTGGTGAACGGATCCTCGCACTGCTCGAGGCCGTGCGCGACCAGGTCGCCGTGGTGCGGCCACCGGCCTTCAACCGCTTTCCCAACAGCTTTGCGCACATCTTCGCCGGCGGCTATGCCGCGGGCTACTACAGCTACAAGTGGGCGGAGGTGCTCTCGGCGGATGCCTTCGCCCGCTTCACCGAAGAGGGCATCTTCAATCCCGTCACCGGCCGCGCTTTCCTCGAGCACATTCTCGAGCGGGGCGGCTCGGAGGATGCCGCCAAGCTCTTTCGCGACTTCCGGGGCCGCGAGCCGAGTATCGAGCCGCTGCTTCGGGCGAGCGGGCTTGCCGCCTGAGGACACCCACGATCAAAGCACCCGGCACTAGGGCGTGACCCACACGGCAGCCTCCTCCGGGCCGGGCACGGGCCGGAAACTGTTGCTGATCGGTGGCGGCCATAGCCATGTCGAGGTGTTGCGACGATTTGGCCGACATCCAGTCGCGGACATGGCGCTCACCCTGCTTTCGCGCGATCGGCATACGCCTTACTCCGGCATGCTGCCGGGGTATGTGGCGGGCCACTATCGCTGGGCCGATGTGCATATCGATCTGGCCCGGCTGGCCCGATTCGCCGGGGCCCGCTTCATCCAGGACACCGCAACGGGACTGATGCTTGAGGACCGGACCGTGCGTTGCGAGAGCGGGTATGTCCTCCCCTGGGACCGCCTGTCCCTCAATATTGGTTCGACCCCGAGTCTGGAGGCGACGGGGGCTGCCGAGCATGCCGTGGCTGTCAAACCCATTCATCGCTTCAACGACCGCTGGCTGGCCCTGCTGGCGCGGGTCCGTGAGGGCAGCAGGCGGCTGCGGATCGCCGTCGTTGGCGGTGGCGCCGGAGGCGTGGAACTGCTGCTCGCCATGCAGTATCGGCTGCGTCGGGAATGCCACGCGCTCGGCCAGGATCCGGACCGACTTGCATTCGCGCTGTTCACCCGCGGGCGGACGATCCTGCCCACGCATCCCACCGGCGTGCAGCGACGCTTCCTGCATGTGTTGGCGGAACGCGGCATCGGGCTGCATTGCGGCACGGCCGTCAGTGCCGTCGACGCGACCGGCCTTGAGACCGAGGACGGCCGGCATCATCGCGCCGATGAAGTGGTCTGGGTTACCCGCGCCGGCGGGCCCGAGTGGCTTTGCGAGACGGGGCTGGCGCTCGATTCCCAGGGCTTCATCAAGGTCCGTGAGAGCCTTCAGACCGTTACCGACCCGGACGTTTTCGCCGCGGGTGACATCGCCAGCATGGTCCGTCACCCGCGGGAAAAGGCCGGTGTGGTCGCAGTGCGTCAGGGCCCGCCACTGGCCGCCAACCTGCGCCGGTCGCTGACCGGTCGGCCAGTCCGGGCCTGGCGTCCGCAGCGTCATTGGTTGGCCCTGATCAGTACCGGTGATCGCTACGCGGTCGCCTCCCGGGGCTGGCTGGGTTTCGGCGGTCGGTGGCTGTGGCATTGCAAGGACTGGATCGACCGCCGGTTCATGCGGCGATACCGCACACGGGACGATTGAACCTGCGGCACGAACCGAGCGCTCGAGCGGCCCTGCACGCCGGGCCATCACCCAGTACAATCGGCGCACTGTTCGTCATGCCAACCGGAGAGCGCCCGTGAAGCTCGCCTCGTGGAACGTCAACTCACTCAATGTGCGTCTGCCGCAGGTACTGCAATGGCTTGAGACTGCACAGCCGGATGTCCTCGGGCTGCAAGAGACCAAGCTCATCGACGAGAAATTCCCCGCCGAGGCCATTCGGGAAGTCGGCTATGAGGTCGCTTTCTCCGGCCAGAAAACCTACAACGGCGTGGCCGTCCTGGCCCGCGCGCCGCTCCAGGAGATCGCCCTCGACATACCGGGTTTCGAGGATCCGCAGCGCCGCGTCCTCGCGACCACCATCGACGGGCTGCGTTTCATCAATCTGTATGTCCCCAACGGCAAGGCGGTGGGGACGGACAAGTACGACTACAAGCTGGCCTGGCTCGCCCATCTGCGGGAATGGCTGCGCGACGAACTCGACCGCCATGAACGCGTCGCCGTCGTCGGCGATTTCAACATCGCGCCGGCCGATGCCGATGTCCATGCCCCGGCCGAGTGGGAGGAGCAGATCCTTTGCTCCACACCCGAGCGAGAGGCCCTAGCCGCCATCCTCGAGCTCGGATTCACGGACACCTTCCGTCGCTTTGACCACCCCGAGGGCACCTTCTCGTGGTGGGATTACCGGATGAACAACTTCAAACGCAACCGCGGCCTGCGCATCGATCTGATCCTGACCAGCCCGGCGTTGACCCGGGCGCTGGAGCAAAGCGTTGTGGATGCCGTGCCACGAGGCTGGGAACGGCCATCCGACCATGCCCCCGTTGTTGCCGAGTTCCGCGCTGTCTGAACCGCCGGCACGTCCATCAGGAGCCCCCATGCAATACCGCGACCTGCGCGACTTCATTGACCAGCTCGAGGCCCGCGGCGAACTGAAACGGGTCTCGGCCGAGGTCGACCCGAACCTCGAGATGACCGAGATCTGCGACCGCACCCTGCGCCGAGGCGGCCCGGCCATCCTGTTCGAGAACCCCACCGGCCATTCCATGCCGGTGCTCGGCAACCTCTTCGGAACGCCGGAACGGGTCGCACTGGGCATGGGGGCCGAGAGCGTCGATGCCCTCCGGGAAATCGGCGAACTGCTGGCCTTCCTGAAGTCGCCGGAACCCCCCAAGGGCATGCGCGAGGCCTGGCAGAACCTGCCGGTGTTCCGCAAGGTGCTCGATATGGCGCCCAAGGTCCGGCGCAGCGCGCCATGCCAGAAAAACGTCATCGAGGGTGACGACGTCGATCTGGGGCAGCTGCCTATCCAGACCTGCTGGCCCGGCGATGCGGGCCCTCTCATCACCTGGGCACTGGTGATCACCCGCGGGCCCGGACAGAAACGCCAGAATCTGGGCATTTACCGCCAGCAGGTCATCGGCCGCAACCGGGTCATCATGCGCTGGCTCTCGCACCGTGGCGGCGCATTGGACTTCCGCGACTGGCAGCAGGCCCACCCCGGCGAGCCGTTCCCCATCACCGTCGCGCTGGGCGCCGACCCGGCCACCCTCCTCGGCGCCGTCACCCCGGTACCGGACAGCCTCTCCGAGTATGCCTTCGCCGGCCTGCTGCGCGGCAGCCGCACGGAACTGGTCAACTGCATGGGCTCCGACCTGCAGGTGCCGGCGTCGGCGGAGATCGTCCTCGAGGGCCATATCCAACCTGATGACATGGCCCCCGAGGGCCCCTTCGGCGACCACACCGGCTATTACAACGAGGTGGACGACTTCCCCGTGTTCACCGTCGACCGGATCACCCATCGCGACGATCCGATCTACCACAGCACCTATACGGGCCGGCCGCCGGACGAGCCGGCGATACTGGGCGTGGCGCTGAACGAGGTATTCGTGCCCATCCTCCAGCGTCAGTTTCCGGAGATCGTCGATTTCTACCTGCCGCCGGAGGGCTGCAGCTACCGTATGGCGGTGGTCACCATGCGCAAGCAGTATCCCGGGCATGCCAAGCGCGTCATGATGGGTGTCTGGTCGTTCCTGCGGCAGTTCATGTACACCAAATTCATTATTGTCACCGACGATGATGTGAACGCGAGGTGCTGGGAAGATGTCATTTGGGCGATGACCACGCGCATGGATCCTGCCCGGGATACGGTCTTAGTGGAGAATACGCCCATCGACTACCTGGATTTCGCTTCTCCGGTGTCGGGTCTGGGTTCGAAGATGGGCATGGATGCCACCAGCAAGTGGCCGGGCGAAACCGAGCGCGAGTGGGGCCGGGCCATTCAGATGGACCCGGCGGTCAGCGACCGAGTGGACCAACTCTGGCCCGATCTGGGCATTGACGGAGACAGCCGATGACGCACCGCGTACGTATCGCCGATAGCGATCATGCCTTCGACGTGGAAGAGGGTGAGAGCGTGATTGATGCCGCCTTGCGGGCGGGGCTCATGCTGCCCTACAGCTGCCGCAGCGGCACCTGCGGCACGTGCATGGGCGATATTGTGGAGGGCAGCATCACCTATCCCGACGGACTGCCCGCGGCGATCGACAGCGAACAGGACAGCAACGGCAAGGCACTCTTCTGCCAGGCTCGTCCCGCCAGTGACCTGGTCATCCGTGTCAATGAAGTCCACGACGCCGGCGACATCCGACCCCGGCGACTGCCGGCGCGGGTGGAGCGTATGGAGGAATGCGCCGCGGACGTGCGTCGACTGTTCCTCAAACTACCCCGCGACAAACGCCTGCCCTTCCTGGCCGGCCAGTACATCGACTTCCTGCTACGCGGGGGCCAGCGCCGGAGTTTTTCCCTGGCGAACGCACCCCACGACGATGAACTCCTCGAACTGCACATCCGGCACCTGCCCGGTGGTGTCTTCTCCGGCTACGTCTTCAACGAGATGCGCGAGGGGGCCCTGCTGCGTTTCGAGGGACCACTGGGCAATTTCTTCCTCCGCGAGGACAGCGACCGCCCCATGATCCTGATGGGGGGTGGCACCGGGTTCGGTCCGATCAAGGGTATCGTCGAGCATGCCCTCTACACCGGCGTGGAACGCCCAATGCATATCTACTGGGGTGCCCGTGCCTGGCCGGATCTCTACCTCGACCATCTGCCGAGGGAGTGGGCGGCGCAGCATCCGCAGATCAGCTACACGCCGGTCCTGTCAGAGCCGGCCGAGTCCGATGGCTGGAAGGGCGCGACGGGGTTCGTGCACCAGCAGGTCGTCAAGGATTACCCCGAACTCGGCGACTTCGACATTTACATGAGCGGACCACCACCGATGATCAACGCGGCCAGGACGGCATTCGCCGACGCCGGTCTGCCGCCGGATCGGCTATATTATGATTCCTTCGAGGCAGCACCGGAGTAGCCGTCATGACGGCGGCCCGGCAAGCGGAGCAACGTTCATGAACCTGTCCAGAACCATCGCCGTGCTGCTACTTGCCGCCTTGCTGGCGGGCTGCGCCAGTAGCGGCAACCAGGCCTCCAATGATCCCCTTGAGGGCTTCAACCGGGGCGTCTATGTGTTCAACGACGAGCTGGACAACTACGTCATCGGACCGGCAAGTCGGGGCTGGACCCGCGTGACGTCGCAGGATGTCCGAAACAGCGTCAGCAACTTCTTCCACAACCTGGAATCGCCGGGCTACATTCTCAACGACCTGCTGCAGGGCAAGCCGGGCGGTGCGGGTAAGGAAACCGTGCGCTTTGTAGTCAACAGCACGGTTGGCATTCTCGGCTTCTTCGATCCGGCGTCATCCTGGCTCGGGATTGAGGGCCGGCCCGAGGACTTCGGCCAGACCCTTGGCACATGGGGCGTCGACTCGGGCCCTTACCTCGTACTGCCGCTTTTCGGGCCCTCCAGTCCGCGGGATGCCACCAGCTATCCGGTGGCCTACTACACCAACGTACTCACCTACGTGGCGATCGACACACTGACGTTCGGTACCCTTACCGCCCTGAATATCGTCAACAGCCGGGCCGAACTGGAGGGTGCGGCGCGGTTCCGCGACGACGCCGCGATTGATCCGTACGTGTTCACGCGATCGGCCTATCGCCAGTACCGCCGCAACGCCATATATGACGGCAACCCGCCGATGGACGAGGACCCCTACTCGGATTTCCTAGAGGACATGAACGAGGACCCGGATATCTAGTGCGATTGCACCGTCGGGTCGTCAGCGCCGCTCGCGGCCAGGCGCTCCAGGCGCTGTCTGAGGGGGCTTCGGCGGGGGAAATGCGCGCGCAGGAAGGCCATCTGGTCCGCCAGTATCCGCCGTCCCTGGAGATAAACGTACTCGGCATGGGTTGGCGCAAAGGGCACTGCCAGTAGTTGCATCCCGGCCTGCTCCGGCGTCCGGTTGCCCTTGAGGTTGTTGCACCGCTTGCAGGCCGTGACCACGTTGGTCCAGGTGTCGACACCGCCGCGACTGATCGGCTTGATGTGATCCCGCGACAACTCCCGGACCCGCCGGCTCTCTCCGCAGTAGAGGCAGATATGATCATCACGCCGAAACAGCGTGGCGTTGTTCAGCGGCGGCCGGTAGCCGGGGTTGCCCTTGAGCGAGGCCTGCATGGCGCCGGCGGTGGCGATGATGGAGTTGACGTCGATCACGCTGCGGCGCCCGGTGCGGGCACTGTAGCCGCCGCGGATCCGGTACAGCCGCCGACCGCAGGTATAGGCCACCTGATCGAGATGGTAGAGCCGGACCGCATCCTGATAGGTGATCCACTCCAGTGGCATCCCCGATATATCGGTCCGCAGGATATGATGCTGCAGCGTTATCACGCCGTTAGCCCTCGTATCACGCGCCGCGATCGCGCACAGATCGATCAATCCAGATCATCCAGCGCTTCAGCCTGATGTGCAAGCATGACAGGATAATGACCGCGCGCGGGTGGATGACCCGACACAGGCAAGGGTGTTTTACTGTCCCTTTGTTGTAGAATCGCCGGTCCGCCGGTCGAGATAGACCGCCTAAGGACAGGAGAAAACCCGATGAGCATCACCATCGCCGTACCCAAGGAAACGGCCAACGGAGAGCGCCGGGTCGCCATCGTCCCCAGCGTCCTCAAACAGCTGGACAAGCTGGGCGCCGAGGTTCGCGTACAGCGGGGCGCCGGCGAGAGCGCCGGATTTACCGACGATCTCTACGAGGGGGTCAGCTGGGCCGACGGCGCCGAGGATCTCTACAAGGGCGCCGACATCGTGCTGCGCGTTCAGCCGCCGAGCGTTGAGGAGGCCGGAAAGCTGCCGGAAGGATCGCTGCTACTGGGTTTCATGAGCCCGCACGAAGGCGACAGCCGGATTCGTAACCTCAACAAGCGCAAGGTAACGAGTTTCGCGCTGGAGCTGGTGCCGCGAATCACCCGGGCACAGTCCATTGACGCACTGTCCTCCCAGGCCAACATCGCCGGGTACAAGTGCTCGCTCATGGCGGCGCACCTCTCGCCCAAGCTCTTCCCGATGCTCACCACCGCAGCCGGCACGGTCCGGCCCGCCCGCGTGGTCATTATCGGCGCCGGCGTGGCCGGTCTGCAGGCCATCGCCACCGCCAAGCGCCTGGGCGCCATCGTGGAGGCCTACGACGTCCGGTCAGCGACCAAGGAGCAGGTCGAGTCATTGGGCGGCAAGTTCATCGACACCGGCGTCAGCGCCGAGGGTGAGGGCGGATACGCCCGGGAGCTGACCGAAGAAGAGAAGGCTCAGCAGGCCGAGGTCCTCGCTCAGCATATCGCGCAGGCGGATGCTGTGGTCACCACCGCATCGATTCCGGGACGGCCGGCGCCGAAGATCATCGACAAGGCCACGGTAGAGCGCATGAAGGCCGGCTCGGTGATCGTCGACATGGCCGCGGAGACTGGTGGCAACTGCGAGTTGACCGAGGCCGGTAAGGAAGTCAACCATCAGGGCGTCACGATCGCCGGCCCCAGGAACATCCCCAGCATGGCGGCCACCCACGCCAGCGAGATGTATGCACGCAACCTCTGCAACCTGCTGGCGCTGATCATCAAAGACGGCGAAATCCAGCTGGACTGGGAAGACCAGGTGGTCGCGGACAGCTGTCTCACCCACGAGGGCGAAATCCGGCATGCGCCCACCCGCGAGCGCATGGAAGGAGACAAGTAATGGCGATCGAAGGCTTTGTCGCAATCTACATTTTCATGCTGGCGGGTTTCGCCGGCTTCGAGGTCATCAGTCGGGTTCCGGTCATCCTGCATACGCCGCTGATGTCCGGCTCCAACTTTGTTCACGGCATCGTCGTGGTCGGCGCCATGGTGGTGCTGGGCCATGCCGAGACCGTCGCCGAACAGGTGGTCGGCTTCATCGCGGTCGTGCTTGCCGCCGGCAATGCGGTGGGTGGCTACGTGGTCACCGAGCGCATGCTGGAGATGTTCAAGAGCAAGGATGAGCAGAAGAAGGGGGCGCAGGAATGAATTTCATCGTCCAGCTGAGTTACCTCCTCGCGGCCATCCTCTTCATCGTCGGCCTGAAGGCCATGAGCTCGCCGAGAACGGCGCGCAAGGGCATCATCTGGGCAGGCGTCGGCATGGTCCTCGCCACCCTGGTGACTTTCCTGCACCCGGCGGTCCATGGCGTGACCAACTATGTGCTCATCGTCATCGGCATCGCCGTGGCCGGCGCACTCGCCTGGTGGTCGGGGCGGCGCGTTGGCATGACCGAAATGCCGCAGATGGTCGCGCTCTACAACGGCATGGGTGGTGGCGCCGCCGCAGCTATCGCGGGCGTCGAGATGCTGCGCGCACTCCGTACCCTGCCGGGTGATCTGCAGAATCAGGCGCAGGCCCTGGCCGCTGATGCGGGCATCAGCGTCAACGCCGCCACTGCCGCCCTGCGTGCCGACGGCGCCGGCAGCGCCGGCGTGGCGGGCGCCCTTGGCACCGACGTGGCGATCCTCGCCATCCTCGGTGCGTTCATTGGCACCGTGGCCTTTTCCGGCTCCCTTGTGGCCTGGGCCAAGCTCGACGGGCGCATGAAGCGTAATCGCCTGGTGCCGGCGCAGCAGCTGGTCAATATCCTGGTGTTCGCGCTCGCGATCATCTTCGGGATCATGACCTTCTTCACCGACAGCCTGGCGGTCGTGGCGATCTTCTTCGCCCTCGGCCTGCTCTTCGGCGTGTTCGTGGCCGTTCCCATCGGCGGCGCCGACATGCCGGTGATCATCTCGCTGTTCAACGCGCTCACGGGCCTGGCGGTGGCATTCGAGGGTTACGCCATCGGCAACCCGGCCATGATCATCGCCGGTACGGTGGTGGGCGCCGCGGGCACGCTGCTCACGCAGCTCATGGCCAAGGCCATGAACCGGCCGATCACCAACGTCCTGTTCGCCGGCTGGGGTGCCGAGGAGGGCGCCACCAGCGAGGGGCCGGAAGGCGAGATGAAGGACGTCTCGGCCGAGGACGCCGGCATCATGATGGCCTATGCCGAACGGGTCATCATCGTGCCCGGTTACGGCATGGCCGTGGCGCAGGCGCAGCACAAGATCTGGGAGCTCGTCGAGCTTCTTCAGGACCGCGGTGTGGAGGTCAAATTCGCCATTCATCCGGTGGCGGGACGCATGCCCGGACACATGAATGTGCTTCTGGCCGAGGCCGGCGTGCCCTACGACATGATCTTCGACATGGAAGACATCAACGAAGAATTCGCCACCACCGATGTCGCCGTGGTGATCGGCGCCAACGACGTGGTCAACCCCGCCGCCCGGGACGATCCCTCCAGCCCGATCTACGGCATGCCCATCCTCAATGTGGATGAAGCCGAGAACGTGCTGGTGATCAAGCGTGGCCGTGGCACCGGATTCTCAGGGGTGGAAAACGCACTGTTCTTCGGTGAGAACACGCGGATGGTCTTCGGCGACGGCCAGAAGGTCGCCGGTGGCATGGTTCAGGCCGTCAAGGGCCTGTAAGAACAGCGGGAGCGAACATGACGGACGCGGAAACCCAGGAAACCATGGAACAGCTCACGGTGGATGCCGACGGGCTGTACCAGGAAGAAAACTTCACCGACCGCCGCGTCGGCAGCATCCAGCGGCTCACACCGGTCACCCGGGACGGCCGGCCGGACGAAAGCCGTCCGGTGCTCTACCTTGGCAACACGCAGGTGATGACACCCGTGGGAGGGCTGCCGCTCAACTTCGAGCTCGATGCCAGCAGTCTGGAGGAGGCCGTGGCGGCATTCCCGGCGGCCGCGCAGGCGGCGCTGGAACAGACCATGGAGCAGCTCAAGGAGATGCAGCGCGAACAGGCCTCCCGCATCATGACGCCGGACCAGATGGGCGGCGGCATGGGTGGCATGGGTGGTGGCGGCGCTCCCGGCGGTGGTGTGCCGGGCGGCGGCATCCAGCTGGGCTAATGCGGCGACGGCCCGGCGCGGTCGCCCGCCATCGCGTCGAGGAGGCACTGCAGCGCTGCCTCCTCGACGTCACTCCAGACCTCGACAAAGCGGGCCAGGTATAGCCTGGCCACGCTCTCCGCCGAACGCACCCGCTCGACATCGGTGGATACTCCTGCCATCCCGGTCACGTTGTGCAGAACGTCGGTGACGACGAGTTCCTGCTGCAGGCGCTCGGTCTCGATCTCCTGGTTGAGAAGTGCCCGCCGGACATCCCTTGCGGCCTTCTCAATCTCCGCCGGCGCGGCATCCGGAAGCTCGCGCCGCACCCCGCGCAGGGGGTCAATGACCCTCTCCTGCCAGGCCTCGGCCCTTCGCAAGACCCTGTCCATGGTGTGGGCATCTCTCACGGGGTAGCCCACGGCAGACAGCCCCATGAGTGCAAGAAGGTTACTGACGCCAACCCCGTGGCGATCCTGGAGCCCAATGCAGGCCGCCGCCACCCCCTCACCAGCGTAGGTGGCGAGTGTCAGCGACCAGACTTCAGCGGCGGTCTCTTTGCTCTGCCTCGACATACGCTGGATTCTAGCAGCCTCGATTATCGGGCTTGCGCCGAATCGGCAGGCGACGAACAATCCATGGCATGACCAAGACCATTCGCGTCGCTGTGCCCGGGCCCTTTCCCGAACCACTCGATTACCTGGTGCCCTTGCGTATGCCCCTGCCCCCGCGTGGCTCACGGGTTCGTGTGCCGCTGGGCCGCCGCGAACTGGTCGGTGTCGTGACCGCTGCGCCGACCACCAGCAACCTCCCGTCGGATCGTCTGAGAACAATCATCACGGTGCTCGACGACGAGCCGCTGCTCGATGAGGAGATGACGAGCCTGATCGAATGGGCGGCGCATTACTATCATCATCCCCCGGGTGACGCCTATCTGGCTGCCTTGCCGGTCCGCCTGCGACAGGGCCAGCCGGCCGAGCCTGCCATTGAGTCCGCTTGGGCGATCACCGCCGAGGGCCGGGAGATCAATCCGCACGCCCTGGAACGCCGCGCCCCGCGGCAGGCCGCACTGCTGGAGGCGCTACAGGCGGAGGGGAGCCTGTCGACGGCCCGGCTTGCCGGGTTTGACGGCGACGCCCGTGGCGCGTTGCAGCGCCTTGTCGAGCGCGGTCTGGCCTCGCTCACGCAGGCTCCCGACTATGGGCTGATCCTCGGCCGCGGCGAAGAATCGAACCTGACACTCAATGAGGAGCAGGTCGAGGCGGCTCGAGCGATTCAACCCGGTCCGGGTCACGAGGTCGTCCTCATCGACGGCGTCACCGGCAGCGGCAAGACCGAGGTCTATCTGGATGCCATCGCCCGCGCCCTGACCCAGGGTCTTCAGACACTGATCATCGTGCCCGAGATCGGACTCACGCCACAGCTCGTCCGCCGCTTCCAGCAGCGACTGTCGGGCCGTATCGCCGTACTGCATTCCGGACTGGGGGACGGTGAGCGCCTCAACGCCTGGCTCGCCGCGCGGGCCGGCGAAGCGGACGTCATCATCGGTACACGGTCGGCCGCCTTCGTACCGCTGCCACGGCCGGGCCTGATCGTCATCGACGAGGAGCATGACGCCTCGCTCAAGCAACAGGAGGGTTTCCGCTACTCGGCCCGGGATCTGGCCGTGCTGCGGGCCCACCGGCTGGATATTCCCGTTGTACTGGGCTCTGCCACCCCCTCGCTGGAGAGCCTCGAGAACGTGCGCCGGGGGCGCTACACGTGCTGCCGACTGCGGCAGCGAGCCGGTGAAGCACGGCCGCCGGTCATCCAGCTGCTGGACATGCGCGGTCAACCCACTCAGGACGGCCTGTCACGGCCGCTTGTCGAGCAGATCCAGCGACATCTGCAGGCCAACGGCCAGGTGCTTTTATTTCTCAACCGGCGCGGCTTCGCTCCCACGCTGATCTGTCATGAATGCGGATGGCTTGCGGAGTGTGATCGTTGCGACGCCCGATACACCTATCACCGCGGACGCCGGCGGCTGCAATGTCACCACTGCGATCGGGACCGCCCGGTCCCGCACCATTGCCCGAGTTGCGGAAGCGTCGACCTACGGCCGCTGGGCCTCGGCACCGAGCGCATTGAAACCGCGCTGCAGGCCGCCTTTCCCGACACGCCGCCCGCGCGCATCGATCGGGACAGCACCCGCCGACGGGGCAGTTTCGAGCGTCAGATGGAGGCGGCGAGGCGCGGTGAGACCCGGCTGCTTCTGGGAACCCAAATGCTGGCGAAGGGCCACCACCTGCCGGCGGTCACGCTGGTCGCCATCATTGATGCCGACCAGGGGCTCTTTGGCGCGGACTTCCGCGCGCCGGAGCGCCTCGCGCAACTCGTGGTTCAAGTCGCTGGCCGGGCAGGCCGAGCCGAACGGGCCGGCGAAGTGGCCATCCAGACGCATCACCCCGAGCATCCGCTTCTGCAGATGCTGGTCCACGGCGGCTACCCGGCGTTCGCCGAGGCCGCATTGGCCGAGCGCGAGGCCGCAGGCCTGCCGCCGGCACGGGCCATGGCCCTGTTAAGGGCCGAGGCGACCTCCCGAGAGGCACCGCAGGCATTCCTCAAATCCGCATTGGCCGAGGCCCCTCATGATCCGCGGGTTGAACGGCTCGGGCCCTACCCCGCGCCGATGGAGCGTCGTGCCGGGCGCTATCGCGCACAGGTCATGCTTCAGTCCGACCTGCGCGCCCCCCTTCAGAATCTCCTGACGCAGTGGCTGCCGGCACTGGGCAGCCTTCCCGAGGCCCGCCGCGTGCGCTGGTCGATTGATGTCGACCCGGCCGAGACGCTATAGCGCTTGAACCCCGAGAAAGAGGCCGGATAATGGGCGCTCTTTGCCAGCCGGATATCGAACCCGACCATGAAAGAAGAACTGGCCGATCTGCTTCGTCAGGCACTGCAGTCCCTGGCCGACAGTGAGTCACTCAGCCTGCCCGAGTCGGTGGATATCCAGCTCGAGCGGGGTCGCGGCAGCGGCCATGGGGATTACGCCAGCAATCTGGCGATGCGTCTTGCCAAACCGGTCGGTAAACCACCACGGGAGCTCGCTACGGCCCTGGTGGAGAGGCTGCCCGTCCATCCCCATGTCGATCGCGCCGAGGTCGCCGGTCCCGGCTTCATCAATTTCTTCCTGACCCAGGATGCCGCCAACGCCGTTGTCGAGCGCATCCACCGCGAGGCGGGGGAGTTCGGCCGATCCAATCACGGCGCTGGCGAGCGGGTCATCATCGAATACGTCTCAGCCAACCCCACCGGCCCGCTTCATGTCGGACATGGCCGCGGCGCCGCATTCGGCGGAGCCCTGGGCAACGTTCTGGAGGCGGCCGGCTATGATGTGCATCACGAGTACTACGTCAATGATGCCGGCCGTCAGATCCACATCCTGGCCGTGAGTGTACTGATCCGCTACCTGGAACATCGCGGCGAGGCGATCGAGTTCCCGGCCAACGGCTATCGCGGCGATTATATCCATGCCATCGCCCGTGATCTCGAGGCCGAGGCGGGAGAACGCTACCGTATCACCGCCTCGGAGCTGACCGATGGCCTACCCGCGGATGCCCATGCCGGCGGTGACAAGGAACGCTACATCGATGCCCTGACCGACCGGGCACGAACCCTTCTGGGCCCGACACACTACCGGGAGATCGTCGACGCCTCGATCGAGGCCATTCGGCACGACATCGAAGAGGACCTGGCCGCCTTTGGCGTTCGCTACGACCGCTGGTTCAGCGAGCGTGATCTGGTGGAGACCGGTGCCGTGGAGCGCGCCCTGCAACGTCTGCAGGCGGCTGGAACACTCTACGAACAGGATGGCGCCCAGTGGTTCCGCTCTACCGACTACGGCGACGACAAGGATCGTGTGGTCCGGCGGGCAGACGGACAGACCACCTACTTCGCCTCGGACATCGCTTATCATCTGGATAAGTTCGAGCGCGGCTTCGGGCGCGCCATCGATGTGTTCGGAGCCGATCACCACGGCTACATGGCCCGCGTGCGGGCCAGTCTGGCGGCATTCGACCATGACACCGCGCGCCTCGAGTTCCGGCTTGTACAGTTCGCGATCCTCTACCGTGGCCACGAGCGGCTGCCCATGTCCACCCGGTCGGGGGAGTTCGTCACACTGCGCGAACTCCGCGAGGAGGTTGGCAATGACGCTGCCCGGTTTTTCTACGTCATGCGCCGACCCGAGCAGCATCTGGACTTCGATCTCGAGCTGGCCAAGTCCCAGTCCAATGACAACCCGGTCTACTACATCCAGTATGCCCATGCGCGGGTCTGCAGCGTGCTGCGGCAGATGACCGACCGCGGCATCGATCATGACCTCGACAGGGGGCTCGGCGCCATTGACCGGCTCTCCGAGGATCACGAACAGCTCCTGCTGCAGACGCTCGGACGATATACCGAGGTGGTCGAGGGCGCGGCCATCAGCCACGAGCCCCATCAGATCGCCCAGTACCTGAGGGAACTGGCAGGCGGGTTCCATACCTACTACAACGCCCATACCTTCCTGGTCGAAGACGCGGCGCTGCGCGACGCCCGCCTGGCGCTGATTCAGGCGATCCGCCAGGTCATCCGCAATGGACTGGGGCTGCTGGGCGTGTCGGCGCCGGACCGGATGTAACCGTGGCGACCAAGGGCAAGACCAGCAAAAAACCGGCCCGCGGGAGCGGGCAGGCAAGCCGCAAGCCGAATGCCAGCGCCGGCGGGCGGCAGCGAAGCCCCGTCATATGGGGGATCACAGGACTCGCCATGGGCCTGATGGTGGCCCTGGTCGTTCATCTGGAGCATACGCGCCCGGACCGTCCCACAAGCAGTCGTACGGCAGACGGGGCCAGCGGCGAGCCGACAGCCAGTAGCGAGAGGGATCAACCACGCTTCGAGTTCTATCGTCTGCTAAGCGAGCAGGAGGTAGAAGTCGCCAGCCGCGATGCCGAGACCCTGGATAACGAGGGCGCCCTGCCCGACGCCAATGAGCCGGGAGGCGAACCGGCAACACAACCGCCCGAGTCAAACAGTGGCGATGCGGACACCTTGGAGACCACCGGCGGTGCCCGTTACCTGCTTCAGGCGGGCTCCTTTCGAAACGCATCGGATGCCGAATCGCTAAAGGCCAGCCTGGCCCTGCTCGGCATCGAAGCGCGTATCCAGGTCGTCGAGCTTCCCGGCGGAGAAACCTGGCATCGTGTGCGCATCGGTCCGTTCGCGGATCTGCAGCGCGTCAATGCCGCGCGGGAGCGCATGGCCGGCCAGCAGATCGACGCCATCCTGCTCCGGGCCGGCGGTTGAGAAACGAGCCTCAGAGGCTCTTGCGATTACCGGTTTCGAACAGTTGGCGCTTCAGCCGGTACAGAGCCGACGTGTCCTCTTCGCCGTAGCCCTGCTCGATCAGCCGCTCGTAATGCTTGATGGTCATTTCCACCATGGGCAGATTCACGTCCATGGACTGCAGCAGACGTCGGCATAGATTGAGATCCTTGTGGTGCAGCACCACGCGAAAACCCGGCTCGAAGTCGCCTGCCAGGATGCGACTCCCGCGACGCTCAAGCAGCCGACTGCCCGCTGCGCCACCAGTGAGCACCGGAAGCAACCGCTCGGTATCGAGCCCGCTGGCATCGGCGAAGGACAATGCCTCGCTGATCGCCTGGACGATACCAGCGACCATCACCTGATTGACCGCCTTGGCCCGCTGACCATAGCCGGCCGGCCCGAAATGCGTGGCCTGGCTGCCAATGGCGAGCATGGCCGGCTGGATCCGCTCAAGCACCTCGGGGTCGCCACCGACCATGATCTGCAATGTGCCGGCCTCGGCGCCCTCCGGGCCACCGGTCACCGGCGCATCCAGGAAAGCGACACCCTCCTCGTGCAGGCGTTCCGCCACGGTTTCCGCCGTATCCACGCCGACCGTCGAGGTATCGACGACCACCTTGCCGGCAGCCAGCCCCGGACGCAGCGCCTCGATGACCTCCAGCAGGTCCTCATCCGCACTCACGCAGGTGATCACGACCTCGCATAGACGAGCAAGCGCCGCCGGATCGTCGGCCAGGGACACATTCAGTTCTTCGGCCACGGCCTCTCCGCGTGACCGCGTTCGGTTCCAGACCCCGGCCAGCAGCCCGGCCGAGGCGAGGTTGCGGGCCATGGCCCGACCCATGACACCAAGCCCAGCGACTCCCACCTTCATGCGCTCTCCCTCCATCGGTTTGACCGAGCATTTGCCGGCAGTCTACCGCAGGCACTGCGGGGATCACACGCAAAAAAACGGGCGCCCGAAGGCGCCCGTCGTGGACTCCGAAACCGGATCGGAATTACTGGGTACGGGTGAACTCTGGATAGGCCTCCAGACCGCACTCGCCGACATCAAGCCCTTCGTACTCCTCTTCCTCGCTCACGCGGATACCCAGCGTGGCCTTGAGGATGCTCCAGACGATGAACGCCGAGATGAACACCCACAGGAAGATGGAGATGATGCCCAGCAACTGGCCGCCGATGCTCGCGGCGTCGTTGCTGAAGATCACGGCGATCAGGCCCCAGATACCGACCGTACCGTGGGCCGAGATGGCACCCACCGGATCGTCGATCTTGAGCTTGTCGAGGGTCACGATGGAGAACACCACCAGTACACCACCCACGGCGCCGATGAAGGTCGCCAGCAATGGCGCCGGGGTCAGCGGCTCGGCCGTGATCGCCACAAGGCCTGCGATCCCGCCGTTCAGCGCCATGGTGAGATCGGCCTTGCCGAACATCGCACGGGCCGTGAGCAACGCCGCGACAACGCCGCCGGCCGCAGCGGTGTTGGTGTTGACGAAGATTGCAGCCACCGCGTTGGCGTCGAGCACGTTCGTGATGACGAGCTGCGAGCCACCGTTGAAGCCGAACCAGCCCAGCCACAGGATGAATGTACCCAGCGTCGCCAGGGGCATGTTGGAGCCCGGGATGGCCTTGACCTCACCGTTAGCACCGTATTTGCCCTTGCGCGCCCCGAGCAGGATCACGCCTGCAAGCGCGGCGGCGGCACCGGTCATATGCACTACACCCGAACCGGCGAAATCCTGGAAGCCCGCGGCGTCCAGGAAGCCGCCGCCCCACTTCCAGAAGCCCTGGACGGGGTAGATGAAGCCGGTCATGACGATGGCGAAGATGAGGAAGCTCCAGAGCTTCATGCGTTCCGCGACGGCACCCGAGACAATGGACATGGCCGTTGCCACGAACACGACCTGGAAGAAGAAGTCGGACATCACCGAGTAGTAGGCATCGCCATCAACCACACTCGCGACCGTGTTGTCGGCCCCGATCAGCATGCCGAAGTTCGGGATGAACCCCGAGCCGCCGCCGTACATGATCTGATAGCCGCAGAGCAGGTACATGATGGAGGCGATGGAATACAGCGCCACGTTCTTGGTGAGGATCTCGGCGGTATTCTTGGCCCGCACGAGACCCGACTCGAGCATGGCAAAGCCGGCCGCCATCCACATGACCAGCGCACCGCTGATCAGGAAGTAGAAGGTATCCAGCGCGTACGCCAGTTCAATCACTTCATTCATCGGTCAATACTCCTGAAACGGGAATTAGAGTGCGTCTTTGTCGGTCTCGCCGGTCCGGATGCGGACGGCCTGCTCGACAGGCGAGACGAAAATCTTTCCGTCACCGATCTTGCCGGTGTTCGCCGCCTTGCTGATGGCCTCGGTGGCGCGCTCGACGAGGCCGTCCTCGAGAACCACCTCGACCTTCATCTTGGGTAGAAAGTCGACGACATATTCCGCACCGCGGTAGAGCTCGGTATGGCCCTTCTGGCGGCCGAATCCCTTGACCTCGGTAACGGTGACGCCCTGAACCCCGATCT
This sequence comes from Spiribacter sp. 1M189, assembly GCF_040838345.1. Classification (NCBI taxonomy): domain Bacteria; kingdom Pseudomonadati; phylum Pseudomonadota; class Gammaproteobacteria; order Chromatiales; family Ectothiorhodospiraceae; genus Spiribacter; species Spiribacter insolitus. The sequence goes on from NZ_JBAKFF010000001.1 coordinate 1,463,419, forward strand.
CCGAGAGCGACTCCCGGACATCATCGAGCTTGAACGGCTTGATAATGGCGGTGATTAGCTTCATGCCTGATCTCCCCAGTAGGGCCCGGTATCAACCCTGTGCCCGTGAACGGTAAAAACTCGCCAGGGGAGAATGCAGGGATCGTGCCAGCCGTTGCATCGCAACATTTTCAGGCGGCCACCGATCGATGGCTGAGCGCATACGCCCGCCTGCACTCTACTAGTGCATGCTCCGCCCGTCGGATGCACCAATTCTGCGCAACCGTCGCATTGGGAAATCCCGGTCGAGCGCTTAAACTGGGAGCACAGCCAGAGAGGTGAAAACCATGCTCGATCCCAAACAGCTCGACGATATGGCCAAACGTTTCTCGGAGAGTCTGCCCAGCGGCGTGCGAGACTTTCAGCAGGAGGTCGAGAAGAATGCCCGGGTAGCGCTACAGAGCGCGTTCAGCCGTATGGAGCTCGTCACCCGCGAGGAATTCGACGCCCAGGCCAAAGTGCTGGCGCGCACCCGGGAACGCCTCGAGGCCCTCGAGGCCCGCGTCGCCCAACTCGAAGGCAGCCCCGGACCCGAGGATTCCACACCGGAGAAAGCCGGGGAGTGATTTGACCCGGCACTCTGCCTGATCAGATCTTCAGCTTCGCACAGGGAGGTGCGTCGCCATGTCACTGGCACTGATCCGGGCCCGCGCCGCTGTCGGTATCGACGCGCCGCGGGTCAGCGTTGAGGTTCATCTGGGCGGCGGGCTGCCGTCCCTCTCCATCGTCGGCCTGCCCAATACCGCCGTGCGTGAGGCGAGGGATCGCGTCCGCGGTGCGCTGACCACCAGCGGCTTTGAGTTCCCGCGGCGGCGCATCACCGTCAATCTCGCGCCCGCCGATCTGCCCAAGGATGGCGCGCGTTTCGACCTGGCCATCGCGCTGGGCATCCTCGTGGCATCGCGGCAGCTCCCGGCGCAGGGGCTGGAGGATGTCGTTTTCTGCGCGGAGCTGGCCCTCTCCGGCGACCTGCGTCCCGTCAACGGCACTCTGCCGATCGCACTGCGCTGCGCGGAGGCCGGTGAGTCACTGATCGTGGCACAGGCGAATGCGGCCGAGGCGGCACTGGCGAGCCAAGCCGTGCATGGTGCGCGCCATCTACGGGAGGTCTGCCGCCACCTGACCGGTAAGCGGCGCCTTGGCAGGGCCAGCCCCAGGCAATCCTCAGCGGCGCCGTCGATGCCCGATCTCGGGGATGTGATCGGCCAGCGCCGGGCCCGGCGCGCGCTGGAGATCGCCGCCGCCGGGGGCCACAGCCTGCTTCTATCCGGGCCTCCAGGCAGCGGCAAAAGCCTCCTGGCGGCCCGGCTGCCCGGATTGCTCCCCGCCATGACCCCGGCCGAGGCCATGGAGTCAGCGGCGGTCCACTCGGTGGCGGAGGGCGAGTTCGATCCGACGGACTGGTGCCGTCGGCCATTCCGACACCCCCACCACAGCGCCTCCGCTCGCGCACTGACCGGTGGCGGCGCCAGACCTCGACCCGGGGAGATCTCCCTCGCCCACCATGGCGTCCTGTTTCTCGATGAGCTGCCGGAGTTCCCGCGCGAGGCACTGGAGGCGCTGCGCGAGCCTCTCGAGACGGCCGCCATCAGCGTGTCTCGGGCCAGCGCGAAGATCCGCTTCCCGGCCCGATTCCAGCTGGTGGCGGCCATGAACCCCTGCCCGTGTGGCCACCTGGGCGACAAGGACAACGAATGCCGTTGCACACCCAGCCAGATCCAGCAGTACCGCAACCGCATCAGCGGTCCCCTGCTGGATCGCATCGATCTGCAGATCGACGTCCCGCCGCTTCCAGCCGAGGAACTGGATACCGCCGACGTCCCGGAGACCACCGAGACGGTGCGTGAGCGGGTGTGCGCGGCGCGTGCCCGACAGATGGACCGCGACGGCATGCCCGCAGCGGCGCTGAACGCAGCGCTCACCCGCCAGCGCTGTCGGCTCGACCAGAAAAGCCGGGGCCTGATGAAATCGGCGACCCGACAACTTGGCCTATCCGCCAGAGGGTGGCATCGGTGCCTGCGCATCGCCCGGACCATCGCGGACCTCGAAGGCCACGATCGGGTGACGTCCACGCATGTGGGCGAGGCGCTCGCTTACCGTGAACGCCTCAGACCGTCAGATATCGCTGCACGAGCGAATCATCCAGCTCGCCCATGACCCCCGCGGCTACCGAGCGGCCCCGATCGAGTATGGCGAACGTATCCGCCGTACGTCGGGCAAACGGCAGTTTCTGCTCGACGAGCAGCACGGTCAGCCCCTGTTCGCGATTCAGACGGCGGATGATATCGCCGATCTCCCGAACAATATTGGGCTGGATGCCCTCGGTCGGCTCATCGAGCATCAGCAGCGAGGGCTCGAGACAGAGCGCCCGTCCGATGGCCAGCTGTTGCTGCTGCCCACCCGAGAGATCACCGCCGCGGCGATGGCGCATCTCGTGGAGGACGGGGAAAAGATCATGGACGATCTCCGGGATGTCACGCCGCCCGATGGCGGCTCGGGCGATGCGCAGGTTTTCCTCAACAGTGAGCAGGGGAAAGATCTCACGCCCCTGGGGCACATAGCCGATACCCCCGCGGGCGCGCCGCTCCGTGGCATCGCCGTTGATCCGCCGACCATCAAAGCGGATCTCACCAGAGGCGGCCGGCAGCAGCCCCATGATGGTTTTCAGAACGGTGGTCTTGCCAACGCCGTTTCGACCCATCAGGCAGGTGCAACCGCCAGCAGGCACCTCCAGATCGACATCCCAGAGGGTATGGCTTTCGCCGTAGAATTGATTGAGCTGACTGATCGAGAGCACCGACTATTCTCCGAGATAGACTTCCACGACACGCGGATCGGACTGCACTTCATCCATGCTGCCCTCCGCGAGTACTCCACCCTGATGGAGCACTGTCACCTGTCGGGCAATCGAGCGGACAAACTCCATGTCATGCTCGACCACGACCACCGAATGCCGGCCAGCAAGTCGTGTGAGCAGTTCCGCCGTCCGGTCCATCTCCTGATGCGTCATTCCAGCCACGGGCTCATCGACCAGCAGGACACGCGGGTTCTGCATGAGCAGCATGCCGATCTCAAGCCACTGCTTCTGACCATGAGAGAGCTTGCCGGCCAACTCGTGGCCGGCCTCTCCGAGCCCGATCTCTTTCAGCACGCTGTCGATCCGGTCACGGGCTTCACCCGAGAGGCGAGCCCCCAATGCCGACCACACTCCCCGGGGACCGGCCATGGCGAGCTCCAGGTTCTCGACAACTCGGTGATGCGGAAACACGGTGGGCTTCTGGAACTTGCGGCCGATGCCGGCACCGGCGATTTCAGTCTCATCCATACGCAACAGATCCAGCCTCTGGCCGAACCAGGCCGCACCGTGATCCGGGCGCGTCCGGCCGGTAATCACATCCATCATCGTGCTCTTGCCCGCGCCGTTGGGACCGATGATGCAGCGCAGTTCGCCATCGTCGATATACAGAGTGAGCTCGTTGAGCGCGCGAAAGCCATCGAAGCTCACCGTCACATCCTCGAGGTAGAGGATTGGACCATGCCGCGTATCCAGCCCTGCAGAGACCGGTTGTGCCGGCCGCACCACATCAAAGACCTGGTCGCGGCGCATGACCTCGCGGGTAGCATCCAGCCACTTCATGATCCGTCACCCCGGCGGCGCAGCAGGCCAACCAACCCACGGGGGAAGAACAGGGTGACGGCAACGAAAAGGCCACCCAGAACGAACAGCCACAGCTCGGCCAGCATGGCCGTGAGCAACGTCTGTGCGTAATTCACCAGCGCACCGCCGAGTGCCGCGCCGTAGAGCGTACCGCGCCCACCGACGGCCACCCAGACGACGGCCTCGATCGAGTTGAGCGGCGAGAACTCGCTGGGATTGATGATGCCGACCTGGGGCACGTAGAGCGCACCCGCCAGACCCGAGAGCATTGCCGAGACGGTCCAGACCCAGAGTTTGTAGCGGTCGGTGCGATACCCCAGCGAACGGGTTCGCGGTTCGGCGTCACGGACTGCCGTCACCACCCGGCCCAGCCGGGAGCGCACGATCATCCGACAGATCAGATAACTCGCCGCGAGCGCCAGCCCCGAGGCCATGAAAAGTGCCACGCGCGTACCCGGCGCCGAAATGCTGAAACCCAGGATGTCCTTGAAGTCGGTGAGCCCGTTATTTCCGCCGAAGCCCATCTCGTTGCGGAAGAATGCCAGCATGAGCGCATAGGTCATCGCCTGACTGATGATCGACAGGTAGACACCCGTGACCCGCGAGCGGAAGGCAAGCCAGCCAAAGACGAAACCCAGGAGCCCGGGCACGGCGAGGACCATGAGGGCGGCAAACCAGAAGTGGTCAAAGCCGTACCAGAACCAGGGCAGCTGTTCCCAGCCCAGAAAGACCATGAAGTCGGGTAGTAACGGATCGCCGTAGACCCCTCGGTCACCGATCTGGCGCATGAGATACATACCCATGGCATAGCCGCCGAGGGCAAAGAAGGCGCCGTGGCCGAGGCTGAGGATGCCGCAGTAGCCCCAGACCAGATCCAGTGCCAGCGCCAGCAGGGCAAAGCACAGGTAACGGCCCATCAAAGTGACCGCATAGGTGGAGACGTGAAATGGCGAATCCGCCGGCACCATGAGGTTGAGCACCGGCACCACCACGATCATCGCCGCGAGGACGCCCAGCAGGATGCGCCCACCGAGATCGCCATGCAGGATACGCCGATGCGGCGCCTGTGGGATCAGCCGGGTTGCAGTGATTTCATTCGCCGCCATGGGTCAACCCTCCGCCGCGGCACGGCCGCGCTGCGGGAAAAGGCCCTGCGGGCGCTTCTGAATGAACAGGATGATGAACACCAGCACCAGTACCTTGGCCAGCACCGCTCCGGTCTGGGGTTCAAGGAACTTGTTCAGCACACCCAGCGACAGGCCACCCACCAGCGTGCCCCAGAGGTTGCCGACGCCACCGAAGACCACCACCAGGAAGGAGTCGATGATGTAGCCCTGCCCCAGGTTGGGCCCGACATTGGTCAGCTGAGAGAGCGCGACACCGGCCAGCCCGGCCACGCCCGCGCCGAGCCCGAAGGTCAGCGCATCAATACGCGCCGAGCTCACGCCAACCGCCCTCGCCATGGCCCGGTTCTGCGAGACGGCACGAACCCGCAGGCCCAGCGTCGTGCGCTTGAAGATCGCCATCAGCCCGAGGAATACGAGCAGCGCGAAGGCGATGACGTAGAGCCGGTTCAGGGTCAGGCTGAACGCGGCATTCACCTCGATGGAGCCGGCCATCCAGTCGGGCGTGCTCACGCGCCGGTTGAGCGGTGAGAACACGGTGCGCACCAGCTGCTGGAGGATCAGGCTGAGACCGAAGGTTGCCAGCAGAGTCTCCAGGGGACGGCCGTAGAGAAAGCGGATGATGCCCCGCTCGATGGCGACGCCAAAGCTGCCCGCTACCAGGAAGGCCGCCGGAATCGCCACCAGGATCGAGTACTCGATGTGATTCGGCATCAGCTGCTGGACCACATAGGTGGTATAGGCGCCCAGCATGATGAGCTCGCCATGAGCCATGTTGATCACGCCCATGACGCCGAAGGTGATGGCCAGCCCGAAGGCCGCCAGCATCAGCACCGATCCCATCGACAGGCCGAAGAAGACCTGTTCGGCCAGCCCCCAGAGTTCCCGACGGTCCTCGATGTTTGTCAGTATCTGTGCCGCCTCGGCGCGTACGGCCGGGTCCGGGTCATCGTTGGCAAGGGTACGGACCTCGTTCCGGACCCGATCCGCCAGGGAACCGCGGAGTGACTCCAGCGCCAGCAGCCGATCAGCGGGCGCCCCGGATTGCAGGCGGGACAAACCAATCACGAGCTCCATGTCACGCCGGATGTCCGCACGCGGCTCCTCGTCGATCAGCCCGCCAATCTGCTCGGCAATCGCGGGATCAGGGTTGTCCAGGAGCTGGCGGACCGCCTCACGACGGACAGACGGGTCATCGCTGGTCAGACCGCTGCGGGCCAGCAGGTCCCGGACTTCACCGCGAATCGCGTTATTGATCACGACCCGACGCACCTCGTACTGGGTGGCGGAGCCGGCCGCCTCTCCGGTGACCGGGTCGGTGAGCGCGAACCCCTCATCAGTCGCCTCCGCGAGCACCACGTCACCCTCGATCACCCGAAAGTAGAGGCTGCTGTCGAGCAGCGCCTGGAGAATGGTCGTCGCCCGTGGGTGGCCGCTCCCGGCAATCGCCCTCGCGGCGGCCGCCTTGTCATCGAAGCTACGCGCATTCAGCGCGGCGACCTGTTCGGCAAACGCCGCATCGTCAGATTGGGCCTGAGCGGTTGCGCAGACCGTGACCGCCAGAAACAGGCCGACAAGAAGCTGCCAGTAGCCCGGGTTTCGTTGCATGATTCCTTATCCTGAAAGGCATGCCCCGCCGGCCGACGGGGCATGCGTTCGCATCGAATCAGACTGGTCGGCTCAGTCGCCGTAGTCCTGACCGGAGCACTCACCGCTCTCGACGTTGTAGTTGCCGCAAAGCAGTGGCTCACGCCAGCTGGCGATGATGTTGGCGCTCTCCGGCAGATAGTCGGACCAGGCATCGCCCGCCACCTCGCCGGCCGTCTCCCAGACCACCGCGAACTGGCCATCGGGCTGGATCTCGCCGATCATGACCGGCTTGGTGACATGATGGTTGGGCATCATCGTGGCAAAACCGCCGGTCAGGTTCGGCACCGTCACGCCGATGATCGCCTCCTTGACCGCGTCCACGTCCGTGGTGCCGGCCCGGCGCACCGCCTCGACCCACATGTTGAAGCCGATGTAATGGGCTTCCATCGGGTCGTTGGTCACGGCGCTGGTGTCACCCTTGAACTCGTGCCACGCCTGGATGAACTCGAGGTTCTCGCGGGTCGGCGCACTCATGAAGTAGTTCCAGGCGGCCAGGTGCCCCACCAGCGGCTCGGCATCGATGCCGGCGAGCTCCTGCTCACCCACCGAGAAGGCCACCACGGGGATATCCGACGCCGACACACCCTGATTCCCGAGCTCGGTGTAGAACGGCACGTTGGCGTCGCCGTTGATCGTCGAGACGACAGCGGTCTTCTTGCCCTGGCTGCCGAATTCGCGGACCTCGGAGACGATGCTCTGCCAGTCGGAGTGCCCGAACGGCGTGTAGTTGATCATGATGTCCTCGGCGGCCACCCCGTGATCCATGAGGTACTGCTCGAGGATCTTGTTGGTGGTGCGCGGGTAGACATAATCGGTGCCGAGCAGGGCCCAGCGCTCCACCCCGACCTCGTCCATGAGGTAGTCCACCGCGGGGATGGCCTGCTGGTTGGGGGCCGCCCCGAGATAGAACACATTCTCGGACGACTCCTCACCCTCGTACTGCACCGGATAGAAGAGCAGCCCGTTGAGCTCCTCGAACACCGGCAGTACCGACTTGCGGGATACCGACGTCCAGGTGCCGAAAACCACGTCGACTTCATCATCCTCAAGCAGCTGACGGGCCTGCTCGGCGAAGCGCGGCCAGTCCGATGCCGGATCGACCACCACGGTCTCGAGTTCACGCCCGAGGAGGCCGCCCTCCTCGTTCTGCTCCTCGACGAGCATTTCGATGGTTTCCTTAAGCGCCGTCTCGCTGATCGCCATGGTGCCGGAGAGCGAGTGCAGCACACCGACCTTGATCGGGTCGTCCTGCGCGATCGCGTTACCACCGACCAGACCGCTCAGCGCCAGTGCCCCGGCTGCGGCCGACGTCACCACCCGGCGACGTAGCATACTCAGTTTCATCATTATTAACCCCCTGTGAGTGGAAGATTCGGGCCGCCGCTTTGCCGGCCCCCACTGCGGCTTTGCAGCATGCATGCCAACTCCCGAGAACCCAGTGCCATGTGCGATCGGCATGGTTGCGAAGAGAACGGCATCGGCCACGCTTCCCTTTACTGGTGCAATGCACCGCACCCCAGCACAAATCGGGTGCAGCTCAGGCCACTGCTGCGTTCAGCATTCCTTCACGCAGAATGAAATCGATGACGGCCTCCACCCCTTCGCCACCGACAATGCTGGTCATGAGAAACGGCGCCTCGCCCCGCATGCGACGGCTGTCCCGGTCCATGACGTCAAGGGACGCCCCCACCTGGGGCGCCAGGTCGGTCTTGTTGATCACCAGCAGATCCGAGCGCGTGATCCCCGGTCCGCCCTTGCGGGGAATCTTGTCGCCCGCGGAGACATCGATGACATAGATCGTCAGATCGGAGAGCTCCGGCGAGAAGGTGGCCGAGAGGTTGTCGCCACCACTCTCGATGAATACCACGTCGAGATCCGGAAACTGCTGCTGGAGATCTGCGACAGCGGTGAGGTTCATGGAGGCATCCTCACGAATGGCGGTGTGCGGGCAACCGCCCGTCTCCACGCCAACGATTCGCCCGGCGGGGAGGGCTTCATGGCGGGCGAGAAACTCCGCGTCCTCGCGCGTGTAGATGTCATTGGTCACGACGGCGATGGACAGGCGGTCGCGCAAGGCCTGGCAGAGCGCGAGCGTCAAGGCCGTCTTGCCCGAACCGACTGGCCCACCGATCCCTACGCGCAGCGGTGATGCGTGCTGTGTCATGGCTTGAAGCTCCGTATTCAGTGATTCAACTGCGGAAAAGTCGCGTGTACTGGGTCTCGTGCCAGCTGCTGGCCATTGCGAGGCCGGGTGTGGTGGCACCGATCTCCTCATCGGGCAGGGCAGCGGCTGCATTGACGGCGGCCGGGATGGCTTCGGAGATGCTGGCGAGTGCCCGCTGACCATCGCTCTGCCCCAACGGAATCAGCTTGACCGCCGCGGCCACCTGGTTCTCGCACCAGGCCCAGGCATAACCCCGACAGGCCGCATCGACCGGGATATCCCAGGCGTGCGCAGCCAGGGCGAAGGCGGTCGCGAGGCTGACGGCGTTGCCACGGTCGAGCACCGCTGCCGCTTCGACGCCAAGGCTGTCCAGCAGGCGCGCCAGCGCCCGACCGATATGGACATCCTCGGACCGCAATTCGGCGCTCTCCCGGGACGCCAGCAGGCGGGCGGTCCAGATCGCCACAGCACCGTGATCGTCGCGCGCCCAGGCCCGATGAAGGCGGCGCAGGATCGGCAGGTCCAGGCCGGCGAGTCCCGCCTCGAGCTGTCCGGCCACCCAATGCTGCAGGCTGTCGGCGTCGTTCACCCAACCCGACTCGATCGCGGTCTCCAGACCCGCCGAATAGGCATAGGCGCCCACCGGCAGCGCCGGGCTGATGAGCTGCCAGAGCCGCAGCTCTGCCATAACCGACACATCAGTCATGAGCGGTCACGCCTGCATGGCCATGCTCGTGGCTGTGGCCGTGGCCGTGGCCGTGCCCATGGCCCGAACCGTAGGCGCCGGATTCCGGCTGAAAGGGCGCATCCTCGTGCGTCACGAACAGACCCAGACCCATGACCATCTCGTCCAGCACATGATCACGCCGATAGCGCAGCCAGCCCGCCCCGATTTCCAGGGGCATATGCCGATTGCCCAGATGATAGGCCGCCCGTACCAGCTGCCAGGGATCATCATCGCGCACCGTGCTGACCGGCTCGGGTGCGGCCTCGATGCGAACCACTCGACCCTCGGCGTCGGCAAGCCCTTCGCCATGGCGAAGGGCGGGACCGCCGCGGGGCAGCATCACGCCGGCATCACGGCCATCGGTCAGCGTGGCACGAAACCGCGCGCGTTCACGCTGGGCGATGGTCAGCACCAGGATCCCCTCGATGGGCGTGCCCTCCGTCAACGCATCGAGGCGCGTTTCAAGCTGCAGCATGTCCACCCCCTAGAAAAGGAAATAACGCTGTGCCAGGGGAACGACCTCAGCCGGCTCACAGGTGAGCAGCTCGCCGTCCGCCCTTACCTCGTAGGTCTGCGCATCCACGCTGACCTCCGGCTGCCAGTCATTGAGCTTCATATCCTGCTTGCCCACGCTCCGGCAGCCGGCGACCGCGACGGCCCGCTTGGCCAGTCCCAGGCGCTCGGCAACGCCCGCCTCGACCGCGGCCCGGGAACAGAAGGTCACCGACGTCCGACCCACTGCACCGCCATAGGCGCCGAACATGCCCCGGTAGTGCACCGGCTGCGGCGTTGGAATCGATGCATTGGGATCGCCCATGGGCGCCGCCGCAATCAGTCCGCCCTTGACGATGACGCCGGGTTTGGCGCCGAAGAAGGCCGGCTTCCAGAGCACCAGATCGGCCAGCTTGCCCTCCTCGACGGAGCCCACCTCGTGCGAGATGCCATGGGCGATGGCGGGGTTGATCGTGTACTTGGCCACAAAGCGCCGGGCCCGGACGTTGTCGTTGCGATCGTTATCCTCGCCGAGGGGGCCGAACTGCACCTTCATCTTGTGTGCGGTCTGCCAGGTCCGGGAGATGACTTCGCCAACCCGGCCCATCGCCTGGGAATCGGATGCGATCATCGAGAACGCCCCGCGATCGTGGAAAATATCCTCGGCGGCAATCGTCTCGCGGCGAATACGCGACTCGGCGAACGCCACGTCCTCGGGAATCGCCGGATCGAGGTGATGGCAGACCATGAGCATGTCGAGATGCTCGTCGATGGTGTTGCGGGTGTAGGGGCGCGTGGGGTTGGTGGATGACGGCAGGACATTGCTCTCGCCGCAGGCCCGGATGATGTCCGGGGCGTGCCCACCACCCGCACCCTCGGTGTGATAGGTGTGGATCGTCCGTCCCTTGAACGCGGCGATGGTATCCTCGACAAATCCCGACTCGTTCAACGTGTCGGTATGGATGGCCACCTGGATATCATGCTCGTCGGCCACCGTGAGCGCGTTGTCGATCGCCGCGGGCGTGGTTCCCCAATCCTCGTGGAGCTTGAGCCCCATGGCGCCGGCCGCGATCTGCTCATGCAGGGAATCCGGCAGACTCGCATTGCCCTTGCCCATGAACCCCAGGTTCATTGGAAAGGCATCCGCCGCCTCCAGCATTCGCTCGATATTCCAGACCCCGGGTGTGCAGGTGGTGGCGTTAGTGCCCGTGGCGGGACCGGTGCCGCCCCCCAGCATGGTGGTCACTCCGGACATCAGTGCCTCTTCGATCTGCTGCGGACAGATGAAGTGGATATGGGCGTCGATGCCACCGGCGGTCACGATGCTGCCCTCGGCCGCGAGCACCTCGGTCCCCGGCCCGACCACGATATCCACACCCGGCTGTGTATCCGGATTACCCGCCTTGCCAATGCCGGCGATCCGGCCGTTGCGAATGCCGATATCGGCCTTGATCACACCGCGATAATCCAGGATCACCGCATTGGTGATCACCAGATCCATTGCGGCATGACCGGCGGCCTGGCTCTGGCCCATGCCATCGCGGATGACCTTGCCGCCGCCGAATTTCACCTCATCGCCATAGCGCGTGTGGTCCCGCTCCACCTCAATGATCAGTTCGGTGTCCCCCAGCCGTACCCGATCACCCTGGGTGGGGCCATACATCTCGGCGTAGGCGTCGCGTGGAATCGATGTCATGAAAGCGCTCCCATGATCTGACCGCGGAAGCCGTAGACCCGGCGCTCACCGGCATAGGCGACCAGCTGCACGTCGCGGGACTGGCCCGGCTCGAAGCGAACCGCCGTGCCGGCGGCGATATCCAGCCGATAACCGACCGCCGCCTCGCGATCGAAGGACAGCGCGGGGTTCACCTCGTGGAAGTGATAATGCGAACCGACCTGCACGGGCCGGTCGCCGGTATTGGCGACCCGCAGCGTGATTCGCTCGCGGTCGCGATTGATCTCGATTTCGCCGGGGTCGGTCAGAATCTCGCCGGGAATCATGACTTCACCTCCTGCAGAACGGGACCCGCCTCGGCGATGGGGTCATGGATGGTGACGAGCTTGGTGCCATCGGGGAAGGTGGCCTCCACCTGCACTTCCCGAAGTATCTCGGGAATGCCGTCCATGACCTGAGAGCGGTTCAGAAGGCGGGTCCCCTCACTCATCAGCTCGGCGACGGTACGACCGTCACGCGCCCCTTCAACAATGGCATTAGCGATATACGCCATGGCCTCGGGATAATTGAGCCGCACTCCGCGCTGCAGGCGTCGTTCGGCGACCATCGCAGCGGTGGCAAGCATCAGCTTGTCCTTCTCGCGTGGTGTCAGTTCCATGGGATCTCCTCAGGTATTCCAGATACGTGGCGGACAGGCCGGGCGATCGAGCAACCGAGGCCGCAGCAGTTCCCAGGCCCGGGCCCGGAGCTGATAGCCCTCCAGGGCGCCCGGGCCCCGCCAGCGCAGGACCAGCAGGTCATCGAAGCCGGTGACAGCCACCTCGCCCGGTAGACCGACCAACGCCTCGCGCAGGGCCTTGATATCGTCCGCGCCGGCCGGTGACGCCACCAGTGTGGCCATTGCCTGATGCCCACCAAGCCCCCAGGGCGCCGCCATGGCCTTGCCGCCGCCATCGAGGCGTGCATGCTCCAGGAGCACCGGCATATCGCCGCGCCAGACCTCCAGGCGTTGCCGAAAACGGCCATGATCGAATGGCCGGGTACTGGCCGGCCGGCCGAAGCAGTTCAGTTCCCAGCCGAGAAGATGGGCATCCGGCGCCAGTTCAAAACAGGTCCTTGACGAGACGATCGCGCCGGGGAAGGCAATCTGTTCCTGCGGGAGCCACTCGATCACGCCACCCGGTGCCACGCGGATCCGTTGTTCGACCCGGGCTTCACCGCCCAGACTGCGATAGAACTTGGTGGCCCCGGGACTCGTGATCACCGTCCAGGCCTTGCGCCCGACATCGATATCCACGTCCAGCCCATCGCCGCCAACAACACCGCCGGGCGGGTGCAGCAAGTAGCTGTGACAGGGTGCGCCTTCGGGGTGGAATGGCCGTTGAACGCGCAGTGGCCCCTCATGCCGTCGATCGCTGACCACCGTGCGATCATCATGCGCGGTGTAACCGAGCCGCAGGTGCGCCCGCCAGCCCGTCCGCTGGAGGCGGGCCGGCGCATTATTCACCGCAACGACGGCCATCAGACGATACCGGCGACCAGCCCGGCACCGGTCAGCGCCAGCGCTGCCGAGAGACTACCGAAGGTCAACAGCGCCGGCCGCGAGCGGCGAGCCACGAACCAAGCCACACCAGCGGCAAGTGACAGGCCCGCAAGCGCCAGCATCGCACTCCCGAGAAGAGAGGCCGGCACGCCCAGAACCAGCCCCGAGTCTGCGGCGTGCCAATGCAGTAGCATGGGACTATGGTCGCTGCCGCCCGTGGCATGGGCGACAGCCAGTCCCGGCGCTGCCAGCATGACCAGGGCCAGGAGAATGGATCGCAGCTTCATCGTCGTATCCCTTTTCGTTGCCTTATAACTCCTCCATCTCTTGAGCAAAGCCCGTGCCATGTTGGAAAGTTGGGGACGAAACAGGCGCTTGCACGGTAGCGGTGCGTTCCGCACCGAGAGCGGGCGAGCCTTATGCACCAACCTGGGTCACGCTCAGGAGGCGCCGCCCCAAACAGGAGCAGGCGCAAATTCACCGCGACTTTTCGAGGAGTCTGCGTGCAGATCACAGTGATTGGTGGCGGCCTGGTCGGTGTGACCACCGCCTGGTATCTGTTGGACGAGGGTCACTCGGTGACGCTGGTGGATCGGGCAGAGGAGCTGGCATCGGAGGCAAGCCATGCCAACGGCGCCATGCTGCATGCCAGCCATGCCGAGCCCTGGAACACGCCCCGCGCCATCGGCCAGCTCCTGCGCTGGATCGGCCGCGAGGACTCGCCCCTGCTGCTGCGCCCCCGGGAGATCCCGCACCTGGCGGGTTGGGGTCTGGGATTTCTGCGCTACAGCCGTCCGCACCATCACGCCCGCAATACAGCGGTCAATGCGCGACTCGCGGTGTATAGCCTCGCCCTGATGCGTGAGCTGGAGCAGCAGGTGGCCATCGACTACACCCAGCGCCACGAGGGCATACTGAAGATTTTCCGCAGTTTGGAAGAACTCGAGACGGCCCGAGCCGACAGCGCTCTGATGGCGGACGCCGGCGTGCGCCATGAGGCCTTGACGCCGGAGCAGATCATAGACCGGGAGCCCGCGCTGGCGGGCATCGAAAGCAGCCTGAGCGGCGGGTTTTTCTACCCCGACGACGCCAGCGGCGATGCGCGACTGTTCTGCCAGCGGCTGGGCGAGCTCGCATCACGGCGGGGGCTGGATCTGCGGCTGGGTGAATCCGTTCACCGGTTCGAATGCCGCGATGGGCGGGTCCATGCCGTTGAAACGGACAGGGGCCGCATCGAGTCCGATGCCTTTGTCCTCGCGACTGGCGCAGAGGCGCCACGCCTCGCCCGACAGGTGGGCATTCATCTGCCAATCCGGCCGGTAAAGGGCTACTCTGCAACGCTGTCGGTGGCCGGCCTGGAGAGCGCACCGCGCCTGCCCATCATTGACGACGGCCGCAAGGTCGTCATCACCCGACTGGGCGACCAGCTGCGCATCGCTGGAACAGCGGAGTTTGCCGGCTACGACAAGACCGTCCGGCCGAAACGGGTCGAAACCGTGCTGCACCAGGGCCTCGCCAACTTCCCCGCGCTCGCTGCGGAAGTGGACACGACAGAAGCGGAACGCTGGGCCTGTCTTCGGCCGATGACCATGGACGGACCGCCGATACTTGGCCCGAGTGGCACCCCGGGCCTCTATCTCAACACCGGTGCGGGTCATCTGGGCTGGACCTTCGCCGCCGGAGCCGGTCGGGTGGTTGCTGATATCATCAGCGGCCGGGAGCCGGCCATTGACCTGGCAGGGCTCACACTGGATCGCTACGGCTAGGACCGGGACGCGGGAGGGGCGCGCCGAACGACATGCACGGATTGCACAGTATTCTCATTCTGCTGGCCGCCTCCGTGGTGATCGTGGCCCTGTTCAGGCGCCTGTCCCTGCCACCGATCATCGGCTATCTGGTGGTCGGAATGGCCATCGGCCCGTCGGCGCTGGGCCTGCTCCAGGAGACGGAAGGCACCCACCTGCTCGCAGAATTCGGGGTGGTCTTCCTGCTGTTCACCATCGGCCTGGAATTCTCCTTCCCCCAGCTCCATGCCATGCGCTGGGCAGTGGGTGTGCTGGGCGCGAGCCAGGTGCTGGTCTGCCTGGCGCTGTTCGGTCTGGTCGCCTGGTGGCTCACTGGATCGCCGGAAATAGGCGTCGTGCTGGGTGGCGCACTGGCGCTGTCCTCCACGGCCATTGTCACCAAACAGTTGACGGAACAGCTCGAGATTCATACCCGGCACGGTCGTCGGGCCGTCGGTGTGCTGCTCTTCCAAGACCTGGCCGTCGTCCCGCTGCTGATTGCCATTCCGATTCTGGCCGGCAACAGCGATCACTCGCTGAGCGCAGAACTGGGAATATCGCTGCTCAAGGGAATCGCCGTATTCGCCGCGATGGTCTGGATCGGCCGCAAGGCCCTGCGGCCGATCTTCCACGAGGTAGCACAGGCGCGCTCCAACGAGCTGTTCACCCTGACGGTCCTGCTCATCGCCATCGCGGCCGCCTGGGCCACTTACCTCGCCGGCCTGTCACTGGCGCTGGGCGCGTTCCTGGCCGGAATCATGCTGGGTGAGACAGAATACCGGCATCAGATCGATGCCGACATTCGACCATTCCGGGACGTCCTGCTCGGCTTTTTCTTCATTACCGTCGGCATGGTCATCGACCTGCCGGTGCTCCTCACCGGGCTGCACTGGGTGCTGCTGATCGCCGCCGGGATGATGGCGACCAAGCTCGCGCTGGTCTACGCCGTCGCCCGAAGCGTGGATGCGCCGAGAGACGCCGGACGCACGGCCATCATTCTCGCCAATGGCGGCGAGTTCGGTTTCGCGCTGATCGCGCTTGCCATCAGCGACAATCTCATGACACCTCAGAACAGCCAACTGGTGCTCGCCGCGATCGTGGTCAGCATGGTCGCCGCACCGCTGCTCATCCGTCACAACGACCGACTGGTGGAACGGGTGCTCGGATCTCCCCGCAGCGCGGTGGACCCGGCCAAGGCCGAGTCCGATGTCACCCGGGTCGCAGACCTGCTGTCTGACCATGTCGTCCTCTGCGGGTACGGTCGGACCGGCCAGAATATCGGCCGCTTTCTGGACCAGGAGGGACTGCCCTATATCGCGCTCGATCTCGACCCGGAACGCGTTCAGGAAGCGCGCAGCGCCGGTGAACCCGTCAGCTACGGTGATTGCGAACGTCGCGAGATACTCGACGCAGCGGGTCTCGGCCGGGCGCGCATGGTGGTCCTGAGCTTCGACAGCCCCGGCACCACGCTCAAGGTGCTGGAGCGCACACGGGCCGAGCGGCCCGACATCCCGGTCCTGGTCCGAACCCGCGATGACCGCTGGATAGAGCGTTTCGAGGAGGCGGGTGCCACCGCCGTAGTGCCGGAAGTCCTCGAAGCAAGCCTGATGCTCACATCACACGTGCTAGCCCTGCTTGGCGTCCCCATGGCGAGGGTGTTCCGAAAGGTCCGCGAGGTGCGGGGCGATCGCTATCGACTGCTCAAGGGCTACTTCCACGGTGCCGAGCGGGTGGACATGGAGAAGGCCGGCCGCTTTCGGGAGCAGTTGCATGCCGTCACGCTCAACGGCAAGGCCAGTGCCATTGGCAGTCGGCTGGCCGACGTGCGGCTGGAGGATATTGGCGTGACCGTCACCGCGGTTCGTCGCGGCGGTATCCGCGGCCCCCAGCCTGACCCGGGGACGGTTCTACGGGATGGCGATGTGCTGGTTCTCTACGGCAACCCCGAAGCGCTCGAGCATGCCGAGCACATGCTGCTTGGCGGAGAGTCCGAGGCCGCCGCGGCGGGACGGGTCTGACACCGACCCGCCGGCTGTCGACCGATCAGGACTCGGGGATCTCCAGGCCGGTCTGATCCTCGATCATCCACTCGATGGCCGCGCGGATTTCCTCTTCGCTGGCCGCGCCGCCCTGGGCCGGCATGTTCCCGTAACCATTGACGACATTGATGGTCAGCGTTTCCCAGCCCTTGTCGATGCGCTCACCCCAGCCTCCGGTATCCCCAATGCCCGGGGCATTCAGGAAGTTGCCCTGATGACAGGCAATGCAGACCGCCTGCGTCACCTGTTCGCCGCTGCGCACCTCGGTGACGCCGCCGGCATCGGCCGGCTCTTCTGCCGAGGCGATGGCAGGTGCAGGCTCACCGCTGAGCCGCACCGCAAACGGACGCTCCAGGTTGGCCGCGGCCCGCTCCTCGGCGAGTTCCTGACGCGCCGGATCCTCATCACCGAACAGGGAGTTCGCGATTACGATGAGCAGTACGGTGACACCGACCAGGCCGGCGATCACCAGGGCGAAGTTACGAACGAAGACACTGTCCTGCTCAGCGCTCACTTGACTATCCTCAATTTTTCCAACTGGGGAGGAGTATAGCGGCATTGCCCGGACCGGCAAACTGGGGGTATGCCACTTCGTACGCAAGCGGTAAACTAGGATCAAGTTGCGCCCGTAGCTCAGCTGGATAGAGCGTCGGCCTCCGAAGCCGAAGGTCGCAGGTTCGACTCCTGCCGGGCGCGCCACCTTCCCATCCGAGCATATCCCGCAAGGCCACCGCGCTGGTAATCTGTCGACATCAGCAGCCAACAACCTTGCAGGAAACAGCCATCGTGAAAGCGTATTTCGACAGCCGTCAGGATCTCCATCACCCCCGCACCTATTTCACGCGGGGCCAGATGCGGGCGCCCCAGGAAATTCCTGAGCGCACCGGGCATATCCGTGCTGGACTGGAGCGTGCCGGCGTGCAGGTGGCGGATGTCCATGACCATGGCATCCAGCCGATCAGCCGCATCCATGACCTGGGCTACCTGCGATTCCTGGAATCCTGTCATCGCCGCTGGAAGGCCATGCCCGAGGACTGGGGCGACGAGGTGCTGTCGAATATCTTCGTGCGCTCGCCCAACGCGCTACGCGGGATCCTGGCCGAAGCCGCCCGGTATCTGGCGGACGGCAGCTGCCCGGTCGGGGAGCATACCTGGGAAGCCGCCTACTGGTCGGCACAGGGGGCGCTATCGGCAGCCGATGATGTCCTCGGCGGCGACAGCCTGAGTTTCGCCCTCTGCCGCCCGCCGGGCCATCACGCCCGCGTCGATGCCGCTGGTGGATTCTGCTATCTGAATAATGCGGCGATCGCTGCCGAGGCACTGCGTGAACGCTTCCCCCGGGTCGTCGTGCTGGATACCGACGTCCATCACGGACAGGGCATCCAGGAGATCTTCTACGAGCGCGATGACGTGCTCTATATCTCCATTCACGGGGACCCGACCAATTTCTACCCGGTGGTGACCGGTTTCGAGGAGGAACGTGGCGCGGGTGCCGGCTACGGCTACAACATCAATCTGCCACTGCCCCACGGCTCCGATGCCGAGGCCTTCTTCGGACGGCTTGATGAGGCCCTGGCCGCGATCCGGTTGTTCTCACCAGACGCCCTGGTCTTCTCCAACGGCTTCGATATCTACTACGAAGACCCGCAGGCCAAGATCGGTGTCCAGTCTGCGGATATCAGTACGCTGGGCTCGCGGGTCGGGGCATTAGGTCTTCCCACTGTGGTCATTCAGGAAGGCGGGTACCACTACGACAGCCTGGCGAAGAACACGGAGGCCCTGTTGGGCGGTCTATTGAAGGACGGGCGGTGAAAGCCGGCTTCGTTCAGGTGGTGGCGCTGACCAGGTAATCCAGCGTCACCAGCACCACAATGGCCGCCACCGTCGTGAGCAACGCCAGACGACTGTAGGGCGGGCGTTGACGGGCCATGTCAGTTGCTCATCCCGAACCGTGGGCGCAGTGCCACCCCCACGATGGAGCCGAGGAAACCGAAAGCGAACCAGATCCAGCCATGCAGGCTGCCCGAGGCGATGCCACTGAAGAAGGCGCCGATATTGCAGCCAAAGGCAAGGCGGGCGCCATAGCCCATGCACAGCCCGCCAATGACCGCTGCCGAGACATTGCGCGGCCCGAGCCGATTCTGGCTGCCGGCGTTGAAGCGTCCAGCAAGCCCCGCCGCGATCATGGCGCCAAACAGCAGACCCAGGGCCATGACCGACGTCACGTTGAGCAGGATGCTCTGCTCCAGTGCCTGCGCCGGATAAGGCCAGTTCCAGTAGGTGAACTGCGACATGTCGATTCCCGCGGCAGCCAATGCCTTGGCGCCCCAGATGGCGAAGGCGAAGGTGATGCCCCAGGGCGTGCCGGAGACCAGCAGCGTGAGCAACCCAAGCCCCGCCAGCGCGATCACGCCCCAGAGCAGTGGCCATCCGCCGGTGATCAGCGTCTGTAGCCAGCTTCTTTCGGGGCGAAGGGATAGGCTTTCGACGCTGCCATGACGGTCACGCTCCACCGCCGAGAGAACCCAGGCAAGCGCAAGGAGTACGCTCACCTGAAGCAGCACCCCGCCCAGCGGGTCCAGTGACGCCACCAGATCCACCGGGCCCAACCCAGGGCTGTCGAGCCACCAGGGCAGATGCAGGGTTCCCAGCACCGAGCCGCCAATGAACGCGATTAACGTGATCAGCATGCGCCGGTTGCCGGCACCCACGGTGAACAGCGTACCCGAACCGCAGCCGCCACCCAGTTGCATCCCGAGACCAAACAGAAAGCTGCCCAGCACGATGTAGCCGCCCACTGGCGCAATCGCACCGTTGGCATGACCACTCGCGATAACAGGGATGAATAACACCGACGCAGCGGACAGCAGAAGCAGCTGCGCCCGCAGGCCCCGGCTGCGCCTGCGGACGATAAAGTTGCGCCAGCCTGCGGTAAAGCCGAACGCCGCGTGATAGAGCGCCACGCCCAGCCCGGCGCCGATAACATACAGCCAGACGAGGCGCGGCGTGCCGACTTGCCAGATCAGGCCACCGAGTATAAGTGCCCCGACACCGGCCACGCTGATCACGTATCGGTCAACGCGGGGACGGCGCGGGTTATCGCCTACAGTCTCCCCGTTAATGGCCTCGGCGAGGGTACTCATCGACGGTCAGGCCTCACTGCAATAGCTGACTGAGTGCCTGCTGACCCTGAACAAGGGGCCTCGCCGGGTCCTGCGTCCACTCGGTCATCGAGCCATCGTAGAGCGCCACGTCCTCGAGCCCGCCCACCTCGGAGAGGGCAAACCAGGCGGTGGCTGCCCAGTGACCCGTGTTGCAGAAAGACACCACGGGGCCGTTCTGCTCGATGCCGGCCACCTCGATCAGGCGATTCACTTCATCGGTGTCGATGAAAGTTGCCGTGTCCTGCTCTACCAGTAACCGCTCTTCCAGGCTGGCCGCGCCGGGGATGGTGCCCGCGGCACGCGCTGCCGGGTGCTTCGCCTGACCGGCATACTGAGCCGCCGGACGGGCATCAACGAGCTGACTGCCACTCGAATCGGCATTGGCCACGTCGGCGGTATCGGCCAGCAGCTCGGGTTGCAACTCCGCGTTGAAGGTCGCCGGGGTCACCGATGCCTCGCCAGTGGCGACCTCACCACCGGCATCGACCCAGGCACGGTAACCGCCGTTGAGAATCGCGACGTCCTCATGCCCAAGGTATTTCAGGGTCCAGTAAACCCGGGCCGCGCTGCCGAAGTCCGTCGACCCGACACCCGCCGGCACGACGACAACCGTGTCGTCGTTGTCCACGCCGAGTGAGCCAATCAATGCCTCGAGCCGATCCACCGGAGGCAGCTTGCCGGGGACAGCTCCCTCGGCCACCCGCCAACCGGCACCCGTATAACTGGCGTAAGCCGCACCCGGAATATGTCCGGCTTCGAATCCTGCGGCATCCGTTCCGTCAATCGCCGAACGCACATCCAGCACGGCGACATCGGGATTCTCGAGATGCTCGGAAAGCCATTCCGGCTCAACCAGCGGTCCGACCTCGGGCCCGGCGTGTGCAGTGGTGGCGGCCAGCATACCCGCGAAGCCAGCGGCAATAATGGAATGGTGCGTGACGGACATGACGACACTCCGGTCAAGAATTTGTAAGTTGGCCAGCGTATCGGATTTTTTAGCAGCTTTAAGGACAGATTGGATTTATAGATAGAATATTGGGTTATAACCGGATTTAGTCCCCGTGTTCATAGGTGGTCATCCGCAATGGCTATTCCTCACCCGAAAGTTATTACTTACTATTATCGACAACGTCGGGCCAGGTGCCCGATACAGACTCTCCTCCTCTTGGCCGGCCACAGCGTCGGCTTTTTTTTGCCCGAATGACGGGCGACGTGCCGGCTAACCTACTCGAACCACGCGATCAGCCGGGGAAGGAATCGTGTCAACTCGCCGGTCATGATGGCGAAATCCGCGTCAAACCGCTCGGCTGGAGTCTCTGCCTCCCGGTCGTCGGCGTCGCTTTGGACTACGTCAGTGAACCTGAGCCGCTTAATCGACAGGTCGCTATCCAGCACGGCACTGATACGGCCGTCCCAGGTCAACGCCAGACGGCGTACGCGCTTGCCGGCCTTGATGTGACCACGAATCTCGCCGCTGCGCAGATCCTGGCGCTTACAGCGAATCTCGGCCCCCTCGGTCTTCGGATCCTCGAAGACGGCCTCTTCCCCGGGTTCAAGGTCTGACGGAAAGCGGTCATGCGCCAGCCATTCGGTCATCACCTGATGGGGTGCGCTATCAGTCTGCAGGGGTCGGATAGGCAGACTGCCCAGCAGGGCCCGCAGATCGTCGGTCAGCAACTCTGCCTCGCGCCAGGTCGCAGCGTCGACGATCAGCCAGCGGCCCTGCAGATCCAGGTAGGCATAAGCGCGCTTGCTGCGGGTGAAGGCTCTCGGCAACAGATCCAGCGTTACCTCTTCCTTCAACCGGGCCTTCTCACGGCGTCCAAGCGGTCTTCCCATCGACTCCTCACGCTCGGCAATGCGCGCGTCGACGTTTTCGCGAACCACCGCCGGAGGCAACACCCGGGTCTCGGTCTGCAGACAGATCATCAACCGCTGTCCTGATGCGTGCACGAGCTGCTCGCCGCCGGGCTCCAGTGGTGGGACCCAGCCGCGGGATTCGGGATCATGACCGCCGACCGGATGAAAGATACCGGCGCTGAGTCGGTCCTCGAGCTGTGCGGCGTCAAGACTGAAGGCATCGGCCAGTTGATAGACGCAGAGATTGCGAAACCACATTGTTCGTCGAAGTTTCCTTTATCAGGAGGGAGACAAGAGCGTTATTCGGCCTTCAACGCCGAGCGGGCCGCCACGACCCGGCGCATCGCATCATCGCGATGGTCACCGAATGCGGTCAGATGGCCCATCTTGCGGCCTGGGCGTGCGGCTGCCTTGCCATAGAGATGCAGATTGACAGCCGGATCGGCGAGAGCAGCGGCCCAGTCAGGCTCACCGCCCTCCCAGAGATCGCCGAGGAGATTGGCCATCGCAACCGGGGCCTTGCGAGTCGTCTCACCGAGTGGCAGACCACAGACCGCACGCAGCTGCTGGTCGAACTGACTGCTCGGGCAGGCCTCAATGGTCAGATGCCCGGAGTTGTGCGGCCGGGGCGCAAGCTCATTGACCAGGAGCTCGCCACCACGCGTGAGGAACAGTTCAACGCAAAGAACACCGACCACGTCGAGCTGCTCCATGATGGTTGCGGCAATTTCCCGCGCCCTGTCCGTCTGCGCCTCACCCACCGGCATGTCGGCGATCGACACGTCCAGGATGTGATTGGCATGACGGTTTTCGATAAGGCCGAAATCCACCAGCCCACCATCCAGCCCGCGGGCGGCGACTACCGAGAGTTCGGCTTCGAAATCCACCAAACCCTCGAGGACCGCCGGACCGTCGCCAATCGACCGCCAGGCCCACTCCAGATCCGTATCCGCGTCGAGGCGGACCTGACCCTTGCCGTCATATCCGAAACCGGCCGTTTTGAGGATGCAGGGCGTGCCGATCCGTGAGACCGCCACCGCGAGCCCCTGCCGATCATCCACCGCCTCGAACGGCGCCGTTGGCAGACCGGCCGCGGCCAGGGCCCGCTTCTCACGCAGTCGGTTCTGGGTAATGTGCAGCACCTCGCCACGCGGACGCACCGGCGCATGACGGGCCGCCACCTCGGTGGCAGCGGAGGCGACATTCTCGAACTCGAAGGTGACCACATCCACATCGCGGGCGAACGCGGCGATCGCATCCAGGTCGTCATAGTCGGCGACGAGCTCCCGCTCAGCGATCTGACCCGTGGGGGTATCGGTCCCGGGAGAGAGGGTTTCGACCCGATAACCCATGCGACGGGCCGCCTGGGCGAGCATCCGGCCGAGCTGACCGCTACCCAGGATACCGATCGTGGCACCGGGGAGAATCGGTGGGCTCAAGGCAGCTCGTCCTCAATCACCTTGCGGGCCTGTGCCTCGCGATAAGCCTCGAGCCGCTCCGCCAGCCCTTTATCCTCGCTCGACAGCATGGAGATGGCGAAAAGCGCGGCGTTGCGCGCCCCCGCCTCACCGATTGCGAATGTCGCCACGGGCACGCCACCGGGCATCTGCACGATGGAGAGCAGAGAATCCAGCCCCTTCAGTGCACGGCTCTGGACCGGCACACCAAGGACGGGAACAGTGGTCTGCGCCGCCACCATGCCGGGGAGGTGCGCCGCGCCACCGGCACCGGCGATGATGGCTCTCAGCCCGCGCTCCCGCGCCGTCGCGGCATACTCATTCATGCGCGCCGGCGTCCGGTGAGCCGACACGATCCGGCACTCATGCGCCACGCCGAACTCCTTCAGCAGGGTATCGGCATGGGCCATGGTTTCCCAATCGGAACGGCTGCCCATGATGATGCCCACTCGTGGCGCGTCATCAGCCATTGCTGGGCTCCCGCACATAATGACCCGGTGCATCCTCGATGGGCTTGAGCTTGCCATCGCCCGGGGTGCGCGCCGGCACTTCCCCACCACGCTTGGGCTGCAACCACTTCACCCAGTCCAGCCACCACGAGCCCTCATGATGCTTCGCGCCATCGAACCAGGCATCTGGATCCTTGGGGTTGCGCCCGTTGAGCCAGTAGCCGTATTTCTGCTTCTCGGGCGGATTGATCACTCCGGCGATATGGCCCGAGCCACCGAGTACGAACCGCGTGCGTCCGCCCAGCAGTCGCGACCCTCGGTAGCAGGCATGCCACGGCGCGATGTGATCTTCCTTGGCGGAGACGAAGTATGACGGCACTTCGACCTTGCCGAGGTCGATGGGCACACCATCAAGGGTGATGCCGCCCGGCTCCTTGAGCTTGTTCTCGAGGTACATGTTGCGAAGATAGAACGCATGCATGCGCGCGGGCATGTTGGTGGAATCCTGATTCCAGAACAGCAGGTCGAAGGGGAACGGATCCTCGCCCTTGAGATAGTTATTGACGAAGAACGACCAGATCAGATCGTTCGAGCGCAGGCTGGACATGGTCGAGGCCATTTGATTTCCCGCCAGATAGCCGCGCTCATTCATCTGCTTCTCAAGCGACTGCAGCTGCTCCTCATCAATGAAGACCTCGAGCTCGCCCGGGCTGTCAAAGTCGAGCAGGGTGGTCAGGAAAGTGGCGCTGTTCACGCCACCTTCGCCGCGCTCGGCCATCCAGGCGAGGGTCGAGGCCAGCAGTGTGCCGCCGAGGCAGTAACCAATGATATTGACATCGCGCTCGCCAATGGCCTGCTCGACGGCATCAAGAGCCGCCAGCGGCCCCAGTTTCATGTAGTCCTCGAACTGCTTTTCGGCCAGATCGGCATCCGGGTTGCACCAGGAGATGACGAACACCGTATAGCCCTGCTCCACCAGCCACTTGACCAGCGAGTTCTTGGGCCGGAGATCGAGTATGTAGTACTTGTTGATCCAGGGTGGCACGAACAGCAGCGGCCGCCGGGCCACCTGCTCGGTGGCCGGCTCATACTGAATGAGCTGCATCAGCTCGTTCTGATAGATCACCTTGCCCGGCGTCACCGCCAGATCCTTGCCGACCTCGAAGGCCTCGGGATGGGTCTGACGGATCTTGAGCGTGCCGTTGCCCCGCTCAAGGTCCTCAAGCAGCTTGTTCAGCCCGTCCAGCAGATTCTGACCGCGGGTCTCGACCGTGCGCTCGAGTACTTCCGGGTTGGTCGCCAGGAAATTCGAAGGCGATGTGGCGCTGATGAACTGGCGTGTGTAGAAGTCGATCTTGCGCTGGGTCTTCTCGTCGAGCCCCTCGACGTTGTTGACGGTGTGATGAAGATAATCCGCGGTCAGCAAGTAGGACTGCTTGACGAAATCGAAGAACGGATTCTCCTCCCAGCCCTCATGAGCGAAGCGCTTGTCGCCCTTCGCCGGCTCACGAACAGGCTCGCTGTCAACGCCCATCATCCGCAGCGTCTGGTTCTGCATCAGGGACATGTAGTCCTGCCAGAATGACATCTGCGCCTGCACCAGCTGGACCGGATCGGCCATCAGACGGGCATACAGATCCTGGAAGAGCTTGCTCATGTGCAATGCGTCATCCATGGAAAGCTGCTGGCCCGACTCCTGACGAGCCAGGAAATCCTTGACCAACTGCTGGCTGCGGCCGGCAATTTCGGTGAGTGAGCGCGTGAGCTCGTTGGGATCGACCTCCGGCACTCCGGTATTCTTGGATTCAGTCATGATGCGTATCGCCTCCGAGCGAACAGGTGAGAAAGATCATACGGCACTGCGACAAAGCGCCACAAACTTGCCGGACCCTTCCGCTGATCGCCACCGCTGACGCCGATCCGGCAAGCCTGCGCATCGTCGATGAGTGGCTGGCGACCGAGCCCGTCGACACACCGCCCCGGGACGGCCTCTATCTCACCGCTGACAGCAATGGCCTGGCGCTCTGCCGTGCCCTGCGTCCACCTGTCTGCATGCGAGCCGAATTCCTCCGCGGTGCGCAGGGATTCCGCATGGCCCGACAACGCCACCAACGTGAGGCGATTGCCCGTGCCTGCGGCGTTGGCGGTGGGTCTTGCCCGCGGGTCGTTGATGCCACCGCCGGATTGGGCCGTGACGCGTTCATCCTTGCCGCGACGGGGGCCCAAATCATCCTGCTGGAACGCTCTGCCGTGGTGTACGCCTTACTCGTCGACGGACTGCGGCGGGCCGCAGGCGGAGGCGCTGAGGATATCGTGTCGCGCATGACGGCCATCCACATCGAGGCTGTCGAATGGCTGCGCGGTCATGGCACCGACGAGAAACCGGACACGGTCTATCTCGATCCGATGTACAAGGGCCGGCGGCGTGCCGCTGCCGGCAAGGAACTGGCCCTGCTGCAGGCGTTGCTGGGACCGCCTGAGTCCGACGCCGAGCTGTTCGAGGCAGCCAGGACAGCAGCGTGTAACCGGGTGGTGGTGAAGCGCCATCGGCGAGCGCCAGCGCTGGCTGGCATTACGCCCGATTACCGACTCACCGGGCGCAGCACGCGTTTCGATGTCTACCGAGCAAACGGCGGCAAGGTAGGCTGATGGCGCGGGATGGTGACTGATGCTTCAACGGCCAGCATGCAGGACCATGGATCGATGGCTCGGGCCGGGCGGACCAGATCCGGCTGGCCGACGAGGCGCAGGCGCAGGTCACTGAAGCCATTACGGGCAAGTCGATTGACGGCGGCGGCCTGGGCAGACGCATCAGCCTCACCCGCCATCAGACCAATGAGTGTCGCGCCGCGCCTCCGGGCGGGCTCGAATTCGGCAAGCCGCAGACTGCGCAGACCCTCACCGAGAGCCTCTCTGAGCACCGGCCAGGCACCCTGCAATCTCTGCCGATGCGCACCGTTGAGCCTGGGCGTGGCCGGCATCGCGAGGCGCAACGCCTGCTCAACCAGCATCTCCGGGGGCCCGCCGCTCTGCACCATGGTTGCCGGGCTGCGCCCGCCCAGCCCTGGCTGAGGGCTGGTCCACCACTGACGCGCCCCACCTTCGCCGCCGGGATGTCGGTCAAGCAGTCGGTCGAGATAATCCCGCCTGCAACTCACCGCATAGCTGCCGGCGACCTCCCGCCGGGCGCCGGGACGACCACAGCGCTCACAGGTGACCGCCGCTGTCTCGCGAGCAGTGGCCACCAGCGGAGAGACGGATTCCCGTACACCATCGTAGGCCACCTCGATAGTGCCCTGTCGGGAACGCAGTCTTCGCCAGCGAAACCCACCATGTTCGGCGGCCGGCAGCGTCTGCTCAACCGCTTCGAAAAGGTGCTCGAGCAGCCCATACCAGCCAGGCGGCACATCCACGGCCACCGGGTCACTGTCCCCGGCACGGCCACGCTGACGGAACTGCCAGGGGTAGCGCAGCTGCGCCGCAGCCAGGAAGGCACGATGGCGGCGTTCGGCAGCGGTCGAATCCATACCCCCATTGTGACCTTGCCGAGCGGCCGGGGTCATCCCGGAACAGGTCTGTTCCTAAAAAAAGAAGGGCCCGATGCCGCGGACGGCATCGGGCCCCTGCAGATAAGGCCTGCGGTTACCAGGAGCGGCGCGGGCCACCTCCACCGGCGGGCTTGCGATCCTGCGCTTCATTGATGCGCAGTGTCCGTCCGCCCATTTCAGTCCCATTGAGGGCCTCGATGGCGGCATCCGCCTCGGCGGGCTCCATGCGTACGAAGCCGAAGCCGCGAGGACGACCGGTTTCCCGATCGGAGATCATCCGGACTTCCTTGACTTCGCCATGAGCGGCGAACAGGTCACGAACTTCGTCCTCGGAGGCGGAGAAGGGCAGGTTGCCCACGTAAATCGATTTCATCAGTCAGTCTCATCAAGCTCTGTCAGCCTTCCCGGCTTGACAGGTCAAACAAAGCGAAGGGCTCTTGCCCTCCTTCGGACGGCCCGATCGTCGGGCTGCCGGGCACCGGCCGTTCAGGTCAGCACCTGGAGTTGACAATACGGCACGCCGCTGTTCCACGCAATCGGAATTTTAGGCGTTATGCTGTCAGGACGACTGACGGGAGATTGCATTCATGAGCGCACCGCTCCAGAGCGGAGACGCCCTGCTGGATCGCCAGGCAGGACACCTGCATTGGCTGCTCCGGACACCGCTTGCACTGGTCATGCTCTACCACGGCATGGATCACTGGCTGGGCGGGCCGGCCGCATTCGCCGGCAACCTGGGCCTACCGATTGCCATCGCAGCCCTCGTGGCAGGGCTGGAGATCGTCAGTGGCGCGGCATTGCTGCTTGGCGCATGGCTCGGAGGCTGGGTCACCCGGTTGGGTTCACTGGCCGCACTGCCGGTGCTGCTTGGCGCCATTTTCATGGTGCACTGGGGACAGTGGCACTTTCTGCCATCGCCGAGTCACCCGCTGGGTGGGCTCGAATTCCAGGCCACACTGACATGTCTGGCGATTTACCTCCTGGTGCGTGGCAACGAGGTCTGAGGGAATATCGATGTCGCCCAAAGAAACCCAGCGCGAGCGACTCCGCCGTCAACTCTCCCGGGGGATCGCCTACACGACTCCCCTTCTGGTGGCGGTAACCGGCGCCGCGGCGATGCATGCGCTTATCTCGGATGCCACCGGTGACAATACCCCCGGCTCAGGATCGGGCGCGGTGCCCGAGGCCACTGCGCCGAGTTCCTCCTCAGCGACACCGGAGGGGATGCCGGAAGCCGCTCCTGAGGCGACGCCTGAAGCAACACCCGAAGCGATGCCCGAGGCAACACCGGAGGCCATGCCCGAGGCGACTCCAGAGGCGGGAAACCGCTAGTCAGCGGATTTCGATCGGCTGCCGTAGCGCCGCGTGAGGGCTTCCTGTACGCAGGGATGGACGAAACGGCTGACATCGCCGCCGAGTGCCGCGACCTCGCGCACCAGGCTGGATGAAATATAGGAGTATTGCTCGGCGGGGGTCAGAAACACGGTCTCCACCTTCGGCACCAGCTGGCGGTTCATGCTGGCCAGCTGGAATTCATACTCGAAATCCGATACCGCCCGCAGCCCGCGGAGGATGACGCGTGCCCCCTGTGATTCCACAAAATCCACCAGCAGGCTCTCGAAAGGAGTGACTTCGACATTGCTGTAGGGCTTGAGCACATGCCGCGCGAGCCTGACGCGCTCTTCGAGATCGAAGGCCGGATGCTTGCTGGGACTGGGGTAGCCGGCAACGGCAACGATCAAACGATCAAAGAATTTCGAGGCGCGCTCGACCAGATCGCTATGACCGTTGGTTAATGGATCGAATGTCCCCGGATAGACCGCGGTGACGGACATGCCCCCTCCTCCGTTGCAGCGCAGCATGCTATTCCCTGCGCGAGGAAGATGCCAGTCCCATTGCGGAATTACCAGTCAGCCTCCTGCCTGAAAGAGGCGATAACAGACCCCTCCGGCCGTCTTTTCCCGCCGGCATGACCAGTCATCGGGTGGACTCAGTGGTGTCTCCTCAATGCCGGACTCAACGTACACACTCGCTCCCGGCACCAGCCACCCCCCCCTCTGGAGCTGTTCCACCACCCCGGGCAGCAGCCCGACCCGGAAAGGCGGATCGAGAAAGACGAGATCGAACTGATGGAGGGGCCTCTCAAGGTAGCGCCGCGCATCCGCCATCACGACCTCGGCGCGGATCCCGGCCTCAAGCCGCCGGATAAGCGCCTGAAGAGACTGCGCCACCGGACGCCGCTTTTCGACAAAGACGGCGTTCTCGGCCCCGCGGGAGAGCGCCTCCAGCCCAAGCGCTCCGGTGCCGGCGAACAGATCGAGCACCCGAGCCCCCTTAATATCACCCTGCAGCCAATTGAACAGGGTTTCCCGATTACGGTCCGCCGTGGGTCTTAAGCCCGAGGCCTGGGCCACCGGAAAACGCCGGCCACGCCACTCACCCCCGATAATCCGGAGCTGCCCGGCCACGCCCGCTCATTCCACCCCGTTGATCGTTGCCTCGGGCCCGACCAGCACCGTGACACTGCGCGCCGGATCGAGATGCGTCTGCAGGGCCGACTGCACGTCATCACCATCAAGGCCGTCGATTCGATCCACGAAACGCTGCAGATAATCATGCGGCAGGTCATGGAAGCCGATGCTGGTGACGTACCCGAGCAGGTCGCGATTGCTGTCGAGCTGCAGCGGGAAACTACCCGTGATGTTGCGCTTTGACGCATCAAGCCGTTCCGCCGAAGGCCCCTGGTCGCGCAGCTCACCGAGGCTGCCGCGCATCACCTCGAGGGCCTCTCCCAGCGCATCGTTGCGTACCTGTGTGGCCATCTGGAAGCGGCCGCGGCGCGCACCGGAGGTGATCCTCGACGAACTGCTGTAGGAAAGGCCACGCTCCTCACGCATGCGCTCGGCGAGGATGGAGGTCAGGCCACCACCGCCGAGTATGTGGTTGCCAAGATAGAGCGGGTAGTAGGCATCACTGCCCTGGCGCACCGACGGCTGCCCGATGATGACATGCGTCTGCTCCGCCTCGAACGGCAGGCGGACGGTCTGCGCCGTTTCGGGCAATTTCACTTCGGGCAGCGGCTCGGGAGATTCGCCGTCAGGCAACGCCGCACTGAGACGCTCGGCAATGGCCTCGGCCCGGGCGCGATCCAAGTCACCGACGATGACGATGGTTGCATTATTGGCGGTGTAGTAGCGCCGGTGGAAATCCACCACCGCCTGCCGGTCGATGGCCTCCACCGACTCCAGCGTGCCGCCCGGCGGCGCGGCATAAGGATGATCGCCGTAAATGGCACGGGCAAAGGCCTTCTCGGCCAGTGACGAGGCAGAGGACTGCGCCTGCTGCAGTCCGAGCAGCATCTGCTGGCGGACGCGGTCCACGGCATCACCGGGGAAGTCGGCATTGGCGATCACGTCGGCCATGTTGTCGATGACCGGATCGAGCCGCTCCGCCTCGCTGAGGGCACGCAGGCTCACCTGCCCCGTATCCCGCCCACTATCGGTGCTGACTCTTGCGCCGTAGCGCTCGAACTCACGGGCGATCTCGCCGGCGTTACGCTCGGTGGTTCCCTCGAGGAGGAGGTTACTGGTCATGCGGGCGAGGCCCGCCTGGCCATCGTCCCGGGCGCTCCCGGCATCAAAGGCCAGCCGGACATCGACGATCGGCAGCTCGTGGCGCTCGACGAAAAGCACCTGACTGCCCGACTCGGTCTCCCACTCCTGTATGTCGGCTTCCATTGCGCCCCCAACGCCGCTGAAAAAAGTCAGAAGGATAGCGGGAATCAGACGTCTCATGCCTCATCCCCCTGATCCACCGGCTGCATGATCCCCACCGTCAGCATTTCGGGACGCAGATAGCGCTGGGCCGCGGCCTGCAGGTCCTCGGCCGTCAGTGCCCGGACGTTTTCCTCAAAGGCGCCCAGCGTCTCCCAGCCGGCCCCTGTGGTTTCCAGCATGCCGAGCTGCATTGCCTGGTAGAACACCGAATCAAGCTCGAACAGATGATCGGCAAGCAGCTGGCTACGGGCCCGCTCAAGCTCCTCCTCGGAAACCGTTTGACGCTGCAGGCGCCCAATCTCCTCGCGTAGCGCCTCCTCGACGGCATCCACATCGCCATCGGCAGGCACACCGAAGAGCGAGAACTCCCCGTCCAGCCGCACCATGGGGTTATAGCCGGCACCGGCCGCCGCCGCCACGCCACTGCCGCGCACCAGGGTCTCGGCAAGACGTGCGCCGTCGCCGCCATCCAGAATGGTCGCCAGCATCAACAGCGCGTAGGGGTCACGGGCCGCATCGGCGGTGGCGAAGGAGGGCACCTCATAGCCCATCCTGAGCTGCGGCACGCGGGCCTGCTCATCACGGTAAATGAGCCGGCGCTCACCCGGCGGATCCAGGTTCTCGGGGTCATGCACCACAGGCACGTCACGGGCCGGAATCCCGCCGAAGTACTCGCGGGCCAGTGCATAAACGGCTTCCGGCTCGACATCGCCGGCCACCACCAGGGTGGCGTTGGACGGGGTGTACCACTGCTGATACCAGCCTTCCAGGTCGTCCACCGTCAGCCCGGCGACATCATCCGCCCAGCCAATGATCGGGTGGGCATACCCCGTGCCCGGATTAGCAATCGCGGCGTAACGCTCTCCGAACCGCCCCTCGGGCCGATCCTCCGTCCGCAGCCGGCGCTCCTCCAGCACAACCTCGCGCTCGGTAGAGAGCGCCTCCGAATCAATCTGGAGGTTGGCCATCCGGTCGGCCTCCAGCTCCAGCGCGATAGGCAGGCGATCCGCCGCCATGATCTCGAAATAGGCGCTGAAGTCGCGTCCAGTGAAGGCATTCAACCGGCCACCCTCGCGGGAGATGATCTCCGAAAACTCCCCTTCGGCATATTCCTCCGTGCCCTTGAACATCATGTGCTCAAACAAGTGGGACAGTCCGGTGTTGCCACGGCCTTCGTAGGATGAGCCCACGCGATACCAGATCTGGGATACGACAACGGGCGCGCGGTGATCCTCTCGGACCAGCACCTGCATGCCGTTATCGAGGGTGAATTCGGTGACTTCCGAATCGGACTGAGCCGCCACCGGGGCGGCCATCAAAGCGGGAATGAGGGCGAAAATCGCATGTCGGGCTGTCATTCACTGGCCTCTTGACTGACGCATCGGGTCGCTCGGGCAATGGTAGGATACCCCTACCTTTGTTTAGACCGAACCCCGAGAGTTCCATGCTGCCTTTCCGCCGCAAGAAAAAGGCCGATCAGACCGAGTCGGCCACCGAACAAGCACCTCGCGAGGAATCCCGCCCGGGTCTCCTGCAACGCCTCCGTCGGGGCCTGAAGCGCACGGGCGGCGGCATTGGCCAGCTCTTCCTCGGCCGCAAGCGGATTGACGGTGATCTGCTCGATGAGCTGGAAACGCTGTTACTGATGGCCGATGTGGGCATGGAGGCCACCACCCGCATCATTGATGATCTGACGGCGCGCCTCAAGCGCAACGAACTCGCCGACACGGAGGCGCTGCATCAGGCCCTCCGTGAGGACATGCTCGACATTCTTCGGCCAGTGGCGCAGCCGCTGGAGATACCCGAGCAGGACAAACCGGTGGTCATCCTGACCGTCGGCGTCAATGGCGCAGGTAAAACCACGACCATCGGCAAGCTCGCGGATCAGTATCGACACCAGGGCCATCGCGTCATCCTCGCCGCGGGAGACACTTTCCGAGCGGCGGCGGTGGAGCAGCTGCAGACCTGGGGCGAGCGCACCGATACCCCTGTCATCAGCCAGCCTACCGGGGCGGATTCCGCCTCGGTGGTCTACGATGCCCACCAGGCGGCCATCGCCCGGGGCGCCGATATCCTCATCGCCGACACGGCGGGGCGTCTGCACACCCAGGGCAACCTGATGGAAGAGCTCCGCAAGATCCGGCGTGTGCTGGGCAAGCAGGACGACCAGGCGCCGCATGAAGTTCTGCTCGTTCTTGATGCCGGCACGGGGCAGAACGCCCTGGCACAGGCCGAGCAGTTCCGGCAGGCGGTGGACGTCAGCGGGATCGCCCTGACCAAGTTGGACGGCACGGCCAAGGGTGGTGTGATCTTCGCGATGGCCCAGCGCTTCGGTATCCCAGTGCGCTTTATTGGTGTCGGCGAAGGCGTCGACGACCTGCGCCCGTTTGATGCCGAGGCGTTCGTCGATGCACTGCTCGACCAGGCCGTCTCGGAGTCCGAGACGCAATGATCCGCTTTGAGGGGGTGGGCAAGCGCTACCCGGGCGGCAACGAGGCTTTACGTGGCCTTGACCTCGATATCAAGCAGGGCGAGCTGGTCTTTGTCACGGGCGCCAGCGGCGCGGGCAAAAGCACTTTTCTGCGGCTGATCCCGCTTCTGGAGCGACCGAGTCGCGGCAGCGTACTCATCGATGGCGTGAATCTCTCGGCGCTGCGTCGACGCCGCATTCCATTCCTGCGCCGTCGCATCGGCATGATCTTCCAGGATCACCGACTGCTCCACGATCGTACCGTTTTCGACAATGTCGCCTTACCCCTGGTCATCACCGGCCGCCCCCACCAGGACGTAGCGCGGCGCGTTCGGGCGGCGCTCGACAAGGTCGGTCTGCTGCGTCGGGAGCGCGCCTACCCGATCACGCTCTCGGGCGGGGAGCAGCAGCGGGTCGGCATCGCGCGGGCGGTCGTGACCCGCCCGCCGATCCTGCTGGCCGATGAGCCGACCGGTAATCTCGATCCCGCCCTGTCGCGGGAGATCATGCATCTTTTCGAGCAGTTCAATCAGGTGGGCGTCACCACCGTGATCGCCAGCCATGATCTGCCGCTAATCCAGGCCCTCGGGCATCGTCGCGTCCATCTGCACGAGGGGCGTGCGGCGTGAACCCGACGGAGATGCTGCGCATGTGGCTCGGCCAGCATGCGCGCGCCGCCATCAGCGCGCTCGGTCAGCTTCGGCGCAAGCCGGCCAGCAGCCTGATGACCACCGCCGCCATCGGCATCGCGCTGGCGCTGCCTGCGGGCTTTCTGCTCATCATGGACAACATCGAATCGGCCATGGGCGGCTGGGACGGCACGCCCAGCGCATCGGTCTTCCTCTCGCTGGACACCCCGCCGGACCGACAGACCGCCACTGCCGGGCGCATCGCAGCGCTGAACGGCATACAGGAGGTCACCCTGATCACGCCGGCAGAGGCACTTGCCGAATTCCAGGCCACCGCCGGTATGGATGAGACCCTGGCCCTGCTCGACGACAATCCGCTGCCGGCGGTGGTGGAAGCCCGGCTTGCAGGACGATTGGACGCCGCGGAGACCGAGAGCCTGATGAACCGGCTGCGGGCATTGCCCCAGGTCGAGGAAATCCGACTCGACCAGACCTGGATGCAGCGGCTCGATGCACTGCTCGATCTCGGCAACCGGATCGTCGCCATCATCGCGCTGTTACTGGGTCTGACAGTCATGCTGGTGATCGGTAACACCATCCGCCTGGATATCGAGAATCGCCGCAGCGAGATCGAGATCACCAAGCTCATCGGCGGCACGGATACCTTTGTCCGCCGGCCCTTTCTGTACACCGGGGTCTGGTATGGCCTTGCCGGTGGAATGGTGGCGGGCGCTATCCTTGTCAGCGGCATGCTGGCGGTCTCGGCACCGGCAGCACGCCTGGCGACGCTCTACCAGAGCGCATTCCAGCCAGCGGGTCCGGGACTGTCCGGCGTGCTGACGTTGCTGGGTGCCGGCCTGCTGCTGGGACTGCTCGGCGCCTGGCTGGCGGTGGGTCGCCATCTCGCCGCCATCGAACCGCAATAGGAACTATCCGGGGTCTTCGCGTTCCAACAAACATTGATAAAATCAACCGGATGAATACTCTGGAGGGCTCAATGGAAGCCAATACGGCGTTGGTGAGCACCGATTACAACCGGCTGCCGCTCCGTGCTGGCAGCGAGGATCAGTACATCCAGGCCGTGAATGCCATTCCGGCGCTGGATGTGGATGAGGAGCAGGCACTGGCGATCCGCTACCGCGACCAGGAGGACCTGGAGGCCGCGCGCTGGCTGGTGCTGTCGAATCTGCGGTTCGTCGTTCACGTGGCCCGCGGCTACTCGGGCTATGGCCTGCAGCTGGCCGACATCATTCAGGAGGGCAACATCGGCCTGATGAAGGCCGTCAAGCGCTTTGATCCTGACGTCGGCGTGCGGCTGGTGTCATTTGCCGTGCACTGGATCCGGGCGGAGATTCACGAGTACATCCTGCGCAACTGGCGCATCGTCAAGGTGGCCACCACCAAGGCGCAGCGTAAGCTCTTCTTCAATCTGCGCGGCTCCAAGAAGCGACTCGGCTGGCTCAACCGTCAGGAAGTCGAAGCGGTGGCGGCGGACCTCGGCGT
Organism: Spiribacter sp. 1M189; assembly: GCF_040838345.1. NCBI lineage: Bacteria > Pseudomonadati > Pseudomonadota > Gammaproteobacteria > Chromatiales > Ectothiorhodospiraceae > Spiribacter > Spiribacter insolitus. The sequence goes on from NZ_JBAKFF010000001.1 coordinate 1,499,170, forward strand.
GAAACCGGAAACCGTGCTGGAAATGGAGTCGAGACTTTCCGGGCAGGATGTGGGGTTTGACCCCGGACCGGAGACGGAGGACGAGGAGGGCTCGACACGCGCACCGGCGGCCTATCTGACCGACCAGTCCGTCGACCCGGCACGCGAGGTGGAAAGCGAAGACTGGGCCGACTGGCAGGACCAGGCGCTTCGGGAAGCGCTGGATTCGCTGGATCCACGCAGCCGTGACATCCTCAAGCGGCGCTGGCTTGGCGATAGCAAGGATACGCTGCACGCGCTGGCCGCCGACTACGGCGTCTCGGCGGAGCGCATCCGGCAACTCGAGAAGAGTGCCCTTGGCAAGCTTCGCGAAGGTCTTGGCGCCGGCGTCCTTGAGGCCTGAGACACCCCGCTAGAGGAGGCCGCGCTCGGCAAAACTGACCGGGCGCCCCTCACCCACCACAAAATGATCCAGAACGCGGATGTCGACGGTGGCCAGTGCATCGGCCAGCCGGGCCGTCATCCGCTCGTCCGCGTGGCTCGGCTCCGTGACGCCCGAGGGATGGTTGTGGGCGAGGATGACCGCCGCGGCATTCAGCTCCAGCGCCCGCCTCACCACCTCCCGGGGATAAACGCTCGCCGCGTCGATGGTCCCCCGAAACATCTCCTCGAAACCGATCACCTGATGCCGGTTATCGAGAAACAGGCAGGCAAAGATCTCATGCGGGAGATGTCGGAGCCGGGCCACCAGGTAGCGGCGCGTGTCCTCGGGCCCGGTCATGGGCTCTCCCCGCGCCAGCTGCGCCTGCAGATGCCGCCGCCCCATTTCGAGAACGGCCTGCAACTGCACGTACTTCGCCGGCCCCAGCCCGTGATGTCCGGAGAACGTCTCGGCATCGGCCTCCAGCAACGGGCGCAACCCGCCGAATGCGGCAAGCAGCTGGCGGGCCAGGTCCACCGCCGTCCGGCCGCGAACGCCCGTGCGCAGAAAGATCGCCAGCAGCTCGGCATCCGATAGCGACCCGGCGCCACGCTCCAGCAGCTTCTCCCGCGGACGTTCCTGGGCCGGCCAGTCACTGATTGCCATGTCGTACTCCATGAAGTTTTCATGCAATGAGCAACAGTGTAAGTTCCCGGGTTTGGGCCAACCTGCGAACACGTTCCTCAATGAGCCTTTCCGGTAAACGAATACTGCTCGGGGTGACCGGTGGCATTGCCGCCTACAAGGCCCCGGATCTGGTCCGACGTCTTCGCGACGCGGGAGCCGAGGTGCGGGTCGTTCTGACCGCCGGGGCCGAGGCATTCGTGACACCGCTGACTTTCCAGGCCGTTTCGCACCAACCGGTCCATACCGACCTGCTCGACCCTGACGCCGAGGCGGGCATGGGCCATATCGAGCTCGCCCGCTGGGCCGATCGCATCGTGATCGCACCGGCCACAGCCGACGCCATGGCACGAATCGCTCATGGCCTGGCCGATGACCTGCTGACCACGCTGTGCCTGGCGACCGAGGCGCCGATCACGCTCTGCCCCGCCATGAATCATGTCATGTGGCGGGCACCGGCGACCCGGGCCAATGCCGATCTGCTTCAGGCCCGTGGGATGGTCCTGCTTGGCCCGGCGGAGGGCCCACTGGCGGAAGGCGAGTCGGGCCCCGGACGCTTGATGGAACCCCGCGACATCGTCGATGCGCTGTCGAGGCCATCAGCGCTGCAGAATCAGTCGATCCTGATCACCGCGGGCCCGACCCGTGAACCCATCGATGCCGTCAGATTCATTGCCAACCGCAGTAGCGGCCGCATGGGCTTCGCCATTGCCGCCGCCGCCGCAACCGCCGGTTCGCAGGTCACGCTCATCGCCGGCCCGAGTGCCCTGCCAACACCGCCCGGCGTCACGCGGATCGACGTTGAGACGGCACTGGAAATGCACGCCGCGACACTGACCCGGGCGGCCGAGGCTGATATTTTCGTGGCGGCGGCGGCCGTTGCCGACTACCGGGTCGCCGAACCCGCCACCAACAAGGTCAAGAAGACCGACGCACCCTCGTCACTACCGCTCACCGCCAATCCGGATATCGTCCGCGATGTGGCGGCAATGCCCGATGGGCCGTTTACGCTCGGTTTCGCCGCGGAAACGGATGACCTCCTCGAGCACGCACGGGGCAAGCTGGCGGCCAAGGGACTGGATATGATCGCCGCCAACCAGGTGGGTGACGGTCTGGGATTCGACGTGGACGAGAATCGGCTCGAGGTGCTCTGGACCGGCGGCGGAGCCACGCTCGGGCCGATGCCCAAGAGGCGGCTCGCCGCTGCCCTGATCGAACTGCTGGGAGAACATTGGCATGCAGCGCGTTGAACTGCGCATTCTCGACCCGAGGCTGGGCAAGGAATTCCCCATGCCCGACTATGCGACCGACGGCTCGGCGGGCGTGGACCTTCGGGCCTGCGTGACCGAGCCCACCGAGCTCGCCGCCGGCGATACCGCGCTGATCCCGTCGGGCATGGCCGTTCATATCGGCGATGCGAACCACGCCGCCGTGGTCCTGCCCCGCTCGGGCCTCGGGCATAAACATGGCATCGTGCTGGGCAACCTGGTGGGGCTGATCGACTCCGACTACCAGGGTGAGATCTTCATCTCATGCTGGAACCGCGGTCAGGCGTCTTTCACGATCGAGCCCGGCGAGCGTATCGCCCAGCTGGTTTTCGTGCCGGTCGCCCGGCCGGCATTTACCACCGTTGAGGCCTTCACCGAGAGTGAACGCGGCGCCGGCGGTTTTGGCCACACCGGAAGACATTAAACAGGCAGGACGCCCCATGCAGATCGACCCCTCCATCCTTCGCGCGTACGACATCCGCGGCCTGGTGGATCATCAACTAACCAAGGACACGGTCCGCGCGCTGGGTCAGGCCATCGGCTCGGCGGCGGCCGATGCCGGACAGACCCGCATCGTCGTCGGCTACGATGGCCGCGAGTCCAGCCCCCGGCTGGCCGCCGCCCTGCGCGAAGGCCTGATGGCGGCGGGCCGGGAAGTGATCGATATCGGACAGGTGCCGACACCGGTCATGTACTTCTCTACACATCATCTGGAAACCGGGGCTGGCGTCGCCGTCACCGGCAGCCATAACCCCGCCGAATACAACGGCCTGAAAACCATCATCGGTGACCGTCCCCTCTGGGGAGAGGGGATTCAGGCGCTGGGCCGCCGGATCGAGGATGACGATCTCGTCGAGGGTACCGGCACGGAGCATTCGCTGGATGTCCTGGACGCCTACCGCGATCGGATCGCGGGTGACGTCCATCTCCAGCGCCGGCTGAAGGTGGTCGTGGACTGCGGCAATGGCGTACCGGGTGCCGTAGCGCCGGGCGTCCTCGAGACCATCGGTGCCGATGTCAGCCCGCTCTTCTGCGATGTGGATGGCCGCTTTCCCAACCATCACCCCGATCCGACGGTGCCGGAGAACCTGCAGGACCTGATCCGGACGGTCGTGGCGCAGAAGGCCGATCTTGGCCTTGCCTTTGACGGCGACGGCGACCGGCTGGGCGTGGTGGACGAGAACGGCCATGTGATCTGGGCGGACCGCCAGATGATGCTTTATGCCCGAGCCGTCCTGAGCCGACATCCCGGGGAAGGCATCATCTTCGACGTCAAGTGCAGCGGCAAACTGGCCGAGGTCATCCAACAGGCCGGCGGTGAACCGGTCATGTGGAAGACCGGCCATTCCCTGATCAAGGAAAAGCTCCGGGAAACCGGGGCCCCGCTGGCCGGCGAGATGAGCGGGCATCTGTTCTTCAACGACCGCTGGTACGGCTTCGATGACGCCATTTATGCCGCCGCCCGTCTGCTCGAGATCCTGGCCAATGATGGCCGCCGGGCGAGCGAGGTCTTCGGCGAGCTGCCCGAACCGGTGAGCACGCCAGAGATCCGCCTGGATCTGGAAGAGGGGCAGCCTCATCAGCTCATGAATGCACTGATGGCACAGGCCGAGGCATTTGATGATGCCCGGATCACCACCATTGACGGCCTCCGGGTAGACTTCGACGAAGGCTGGGGCCTGGTCCGCGCCTCCAACACCCAGCCCTGCCTGGTGATGCGCTTCGAAGGAGTTGATCAGGGGGCGCTGGCGAACATCCGCGAGCGCTTCGAGGGCCTGATTCGGGAGGCCGGACAGTCTGTTGGCATTTCAATTTGACCCCGATCAAGGATCCTCACGGTTCGGCTACCCAGGCATAAACTTCGGTTCTATCCTCGACTCAAACACATCCACTCGAGGAGCGTGAACCATGAAAGCCGTCCATTCACTCACCGCAGCCGTGGCACTCGGGCTGGTCAGCGGCGGCGCCGTCGCCGATGACGCCTTGCTTGAGCGGGCCCAGTTGCTGTTCAAGCCGATTCCGGAGAGCGCCGCCTCCTATCTTGAGGACCGCAATCCGATGACGCCGGAGAAGATCGAGCTTGGCAAGATGCTGTTCTTCGATCCGCGCCTCTCAGCCAGTCAGACCATCAGCTGCAATACCTGCCACAACGTCGGCATGGGCGGCGATGACAACATCCCCAGCTCGGTGGGCCACAACTGGCAGCGCGGTCCACGCAACTCGCCCACCATCTTCAACGCGGTGTTCAACGTCGCGCAGTTCTGGGATGGTCGCGCCGAGGACATGACGGAGCAGGCCAAGGGCCCGATCCAGGCGGGTGTTGAGATGAACAACACGCCGGCCGTGCTGGAGGAGACGCTCAACAGCATCGGCGAGTATGTCGAGGCGTTCGAGGGGGCCTTCCCCGATTCGTCCAACCCGGTCAGCTTCGACAATACCGCCAAGGCCCTCGAGGTCTATCAGGCCACGCTGATCACGCCGGATTCGCCCTTCGATCAGTACCTCAAGGGTGACAAGGACGCGCTCACCGAGCAGCAGATCGCCGGTCTGGACGCGTTCATGAACAAGGGCTGCGTCGCCTGCCACAACGGCGTCAACGTCGGCGGTCAGGGCTACTACCCCTTCGGCGTCATCAACCGGCCCGGAGCGGACATCCTGCCCGAGGGCGACACGGGCCGGGCTCAGGTGACGGAGACGGCGGCCGACGAGTATGTCTTCCGCTCCCCGTCGCTGCGGAACGTCGCGCTGACGGCGCCCTACTTCCACTCTGGCAACGTCTGGAGCCTTCAGGAAGCGGTGGCCGTCATGAACGACTCTCAGCTCAACAGCCTCCTGACGGACGAGGATGTGGTGAATGTGACGGCATTCCTGCGCTCGCTCACGGGTCGCCAGCCGGAGGTCGTGTACCCCGAGCTGCCGATCAGCACGGAGGCCACGCCGCTGCCGGACATCCCGGACTACCCGCGGCCGACGGGCTCGGAAGGCTAGACTTCCTCCCACCGCTTGCGCCCCGCCCCCCGGGGCGCGACCATTGGACCGCACCTTCGGGTGCGGTCTTTTTGTCTGGACAGAAGAAAAACATCAGCCGATGAGCAACGACGCTACACCACCCAGCCAGGTCGCCCATGTCCTCACCGAGGCGCTGCCCTATATCCGGCGGTTCCACGGCCGCACAGTGGTCGTCAAATACGGCGGAAACGCCATGGTGGACGAGGAACTCAAGCGCGGTTTCGCGCGCGATGTCGTACTCATGAAGCTGGTTGGCATCAACCCGGTGGTGGTCCATGGCGGAGGCCCCCAGATCGGGACCGTGCTGGAGCGCATCGGCAAGGAGACCGAGTTCGTTCAGGGTATGCGGGTGACCGACTCCGAGACCATGGACGTGGTCGAGATGGTCCTGGGCGGGCTGGTCAACAAGGAGATCGTCAGCCTCATCAACACCCATGGCGGGCGTGCAGTGGGGCTGAGCGGCAAGGATGGCGGCCTGATCCGGGCCCGACGGTTGACCCTGACTGGCACCGGGCCGGCGGAGAAGGCACCGGAGATCATCGACATCGGCCATGTGGGCGAGGTGACGGGAATCGATCCGTCGCTCATGTCGCTGCTGGACGGGGCCGATTTCATCCCGGTGGTGGCACCCATCGGTGTTGACGAGGCCGGCATTTCCTACAACATCAACGCCGACCTGGTCGCCGGTCACCTGGCGCAGACACTTCGTGCAGAGAAGCTGATCCTGATGACCAATACCGCCGGGATCCTCGATGATTCAGGCGGTCTGCTGACCGGGCTGGATGCCGAGCGGGTCGCGCAGCTCATCGACGATGGCACCATTCACGGCGGCATGCTGCCCAAGGTGGACTGCGCCCTGCAGGCCGTGCGCAACGGCGTCGGAGCGGCCACCATCATTGACGGCCGGGTGCCCCATGCGGTGCTGCTCGAGCTGTTCACCGACAGCGGGGTCGGCACGCTGATTCATGGCGAAGACGTCAACGGAGCGTCCGGCGCCTCGTGAGCGGATCCACCCGCATCGGCAGTATCGATACCGTCAAGCGGGCATCAGGCGCCATAACGGGACCGATAATCCCGCATGGCCGCCAGATCCTGCGGTCGATTGCCGGCACGCTCCAGATATTCCATCAGCGTATCCAGGGTCAGGATGGCGGTAACCGGTACACCATGCCTGGCCGCCACTTCCTGGGTGGCGGAGTGCTCATGCTGGCCCCGCTCCTGGCGGTCCAGCGCCACCAGAACCCCCGCCAGTTCGGCACCGGCCGCATCGATGAGGTCCACGCTCTCCGCCACTGACGTCCCGGCGGAGATCACGTCATCGACGATGAGCACCCGCCCCGCCAGCGGCGCCCCGACCACGACACCACCCTCGCCATGGTCCTTCTCCTCCTTGCGGTTGAAGGCCCATGGGCAGTCGATGCCATGGTCCGCGGCGAGAGCGATGGAAACGGCGGAGACGAGCGGGATACCTTTGTACGCAGGCCCGAAGAGCATGTCGAATTCCAGCCCAGCCTCCACCGCCCGCTGGGCATAGGCCGACCCGAGCCGCCGCAGGGCTTCGCCGGTGCTGAACAGCCCGGTATTGAAGAAATACGGACTCTGCCGCCCCGACTTGAGGGTGAACGAGCCAAAGCGAAGGACGTCGCGAGCCAGGGCAAAATCAATGAGCGCGTGCTGGTAGGCCTGCATGTCGACTAACCCGTGTTGCGCATCCCCGCGGCGATGCCGTTAATACAGATCATCAGCGCTTCGCGCAGATCTTCCTCGTGCCCATGCCGGACGCGGTCGAGCAGCTCCACCTGGAGGAGATTGAGCGGATCGACATAGGGGTTGCGCACACCCACCGAGCGCTGCACCACCGGCGCCTCGTCGAGCGGATTGTCATGCTCGCTGACGGCGAGCACGGCCTGGCGCGTTTCCTCATGGCGCGCGCGCAGGCCTTCCCCCAGTCCGCGCAGCGATTCGGGCACAAGCCGTGCGTCATACCAGGCCGCGACGGCCGGATCGCTCTTGGCGAGCACCATCTCCATCATGTCGATGAAGGCACGGAAGAAGGGCCAGGCTTCGTACATATGGTGCAGTGCATCCCGGTGACCCGACTCCAGGCCCTTCGCCAGCGCGCTACCTGCACCCAGCCAGGCGGGGAGCAACAGCCGGGTCTGCGTCCAGGCAAAGATCCAGGGGATGGCACGCAGGCTCTCGACACCCTGGGTTGGCTTGCGTCGCGCCGGACGGCTGCCGATGGCCAGATGGCTGATCTCGTGCTCCGGCGTGGCATGCCGGAAATATTCGATGAACTCCGGCGTCTCCCTGACCATGTTTCGGTAGACGTCGCAGGAATTTTCGGCGAGCTGGTCCATGATCTCGCGCCAGTCATTCTCCGGCGGTTTCGGCGGGACGAGGGTCGCCTCGGCAACCGCCGTAATATAGAGCTCGAGATTTCTCTCGGCGATGCCGGGCAGGCCGAACTTGGCCTGAATCACCTCGCCCTGTTCGGTGACGCGAAGCCGGCCATTCACCGAGCCGGGCGGCTGGGAGAGAATGGCGGCATGGGTCGGGCCGCCGCCGCGCCCGATGGATCCCCCGCGACCATGGAACAGCGTCAGCCGGATGCCGTGCCGGCGCGCGGTCTCCACCAGCTCCTCCTGAGTCTGATAAAGCGCCCAGGCGGCCGTCAGGTGGCTGGCATCCTTGCCGGAGTCGGAGTAGCCGATCATCACTTCCTGGATCCCGTCGATATGCTCCCGGTACCAGTCGATTTCGATCAGCTGCTCAAGACACGCCTGGGCACCCTGCAGATCGGCCAGCGTTTCAAAAAGCGGCACGACCCGCAGCGAGGAGGTCACGCCAGCCTCCTTCTGCAACAGCTTCACCGCGAGGATATCTGACGGTTTGGAGGCCATCGAGATCACGTAGGCGCCCAGGGAGTCGGATCCCATCTCTGCGATGACCCGGCAGGTATCCAGCACCTCCGTGACGTCCTCATCGGCCTCGAAATCATGAGGAATGAGCGGACGTCGATTATCCAGCTCGCGGATCAGGAAGCGCTGACGCTCGGCTTCGTCCCAGTCGGCATAGCTGCCAATACCGAGCGCCTGGGTCACGGCATCGAGTGCGTCGGTATGCCGGGTGGACTCCTGGCGGATATCCACCCGCATAAGCGTCAGTCCGAATACCGAGAGCCGTCGCAGAAGATCCTTCAGGCGTCCCTCAGCCACCACTCCGGCGCCGCTTTCGTGCAGCGACCGGTAGCAGATCATCAGCGGCTCGCGCAGATCCTCCGTCCGCCAGTAGATAAGGCCTTCGGCGGGCCGCCGACCGGCGAGCCGGGATTCCAGCCAGTGACGCGTTGCCAGAAGGCGATCGCGGACTGCCTTGAGCGCGGTTCGGTAGGGCTCCCAGGCATCGCCCACCCAGGCTCGCAGCTCATCGCTCGCGCATTGCAGAGAGAGCTCCTCGATGAGTTCATCAAGCTCTTTTTCGTAGAGCTCCACCGCTTTCCAGCGATTGAGCAGACAGACCTCCCGGGTCACCGTCGCCGTGACGCGTGGATTGCCATCACGGTCGCCGCCCATCCATGAACCGAAATGAATGGGCGCCGCGTCCAGTGCCAGCGGCTTGCCGGTCTGCCGCTGCAGGATGCGGTCAAGGCGGCGAAGGAAATGCGGGACGACGTCCCACAGGGTCTGCTCGATGACCGCAAGCCCCCAGCGAGCCTCATCCTGGGGAGCAGGCCGGCGGCGCCGGATCTCGTCGGTCTCCCAGGCCGCCGTGATCTCCCGCTTCAACGACTGGTGGACCTCCTCGATTTCTTCCGGCGTGGGGTCCAGACGATCACCCTGATCCAGAAGTTCGGCGATATGGTTGTACTTCTGCAGCAGGGAACGGCGCATCACTTCGGTGGGGTGCGCCGTGAGCACCAGCTCGATATCGAGGTTGGCGATCACGGCATGCAGATCCTCTCCGTTGCCGGTCGGCTTCATGCGCTTGAAGAACTCCTCAAGCGACCCCCGCAGCGGCCCCGTTTCGGTATCCCGGACCCAGGCCCGGCTGCGGCGCACCCGATGGTGCTGCTCGGCGATGTTGGCGAGGTTGAGGAACTGCGAGAAGGCGCGCACCACCGGCACGATCAGCTCGTCCGGCAATTCGCCCAGTCGCTCCTCGAGCGCCCGGGCGGCCTCGGTGTCACCGGCACGGGCCTCCTTGGCGAGCCCCCGGATTTCCTCCACCGTCTGGTAGACATGCTCGCCGGACTGCTCATGGATGGTGCTGCCGAGGAGCCCGCCCAACTGGCGGATATCCTCGCGCAAGGGCGCATCACTGCGATTTTCACTCATACCCGCGATCCCTCCCGGCGGACAAAAAAAATCCGAACGGCGCCAGCACCGCCCGGACTCTCCCCTGTAATATCAGGCATTCTGACCAAACGGGGTGGACTGATCAAGAAACGCACAACGGAACTGGGGCGCTGGAAAGAGGCACTCACGGTCTATCGCCGACCGAGTGTCGTGGCGATGCTGTTCCTGGGGTTTTCCGCGGGGCTGCCCTTTATGCTGGTGTTCGCCACCCTCACGGCCTGGCTGCGCGAGTTCGACGTGAGCCGGACGGCAATCGGCTTTTTCAGTTGGGTGGGCATCACCTACTCCATCAAATTCATCTGGTCGCCGGTCGTGGACAGGCTCCCCCTGCCGGGCCTGACGCGGTGGCTCGGGCGCCGGCGCGCGTGGATCCTGCTCGGCCAGATCGGCATCGCCGCCGGCCTCACCGGAATGGCGTTCACTGACCCGCAGGCCGCCCTCTGGCCGATCGCGTTGTGCGCGCTGCTGGTCGCCTTCTCCTCGGCCACCCAGGATGTCGCCATCGATGCCTTTCGCATCGAATCGGACATCGACCGTTACCAGGGCGCACTGGCCGCCGCCTATCAGATGGGCTATCGAATGGCGATCCTCGCGTCCTACACCGGCGCGTTGTACCTGGCCGAAATCCTGAACTGGCAACTGGCCTATCTGACCATGGCAGCGCTGGTTGGGGTCGGCATGGTCACGGTCATGCTGCGGCCAGAGCCACTACCCTGTGTCGACCGCATCAGTGCAGGCCGTGAACCGCGGGCGGCGGCTTTCGCTGAGCGCCATGCCGAGCTGCCCGGCTGGGCCCGACAGGCCGGGGCCTGGCTGGTTGGCGCAGTAGTCTGTCCAGTGACCGATTTCTTCGGCCGCTACGGACGTTTTGCGCTGATCATGCTGGGGTTGGTGGCGAGCTTCCGGATCACCGATATCGCCATGGCCAGCATGGCGAACCCGCTCTACATCGATCTGGGCTACAGCAAGGCCGTCATTGCCAACATCAGCGGCGCTTATGGCCTTGCCATGACGATCATCGGCGCCCTTCTGGGCGGCGCGCTGACGGCTCGTTTCGGACTGCTGCGACCGTTGCTCGCGGGCGCCATCCTTGCCGCCGCCACCAACCTTCTGTTCGCCTGGATGGCCGGCCAGGGTGGCGCTACCTGGGCACTGGTGCTGACCATCAGTGCCGATAACCTGTCCGGCGGAATCGCCGGTTCCGTGTTCATCGCCTGGCTGTCCAGCCTGACCAGCACCACCTACACCGCCACCCAGTACGCACTGTTCAGCTCCCTGATGACACTACCCGGCAAGTTCCTGAGCGGGTTTGGCGGCCTGGTGGTGGACACGCTCAACTATCCAGTCTTCTTCATCATCTCGGCGGTAATGGGCCTGCCGGCTATATTTCTAATAATGATCATCATGCGCTACGCGTCCCGCCGGGAGACGGTGGACGCTGAGCCGCTCCGCAATGGACAATGACGAAATACTTTTCACGGAGTCCGTCATGTCGGAAGCGCGTCACTGTCGTTTATTGATCCTCGGCTCGGGCCCTGCCGGGTATACGGCCGCCGTGTATGCCGCTCGGGCGAACCTCGAGCCCGTGCTGGTGACGGGGCTCGAGATGGGCGGTCAGCTGACCACCACCACCGATGTCGACAACTGGCCGGGGGATGTTTCCGGGCTACAGGGCCCGGAGCTCATGGAGCGCATGCGCCAGCATGCCGAGCGCTTCGGCACCGATATCGTATTTGATCATATCCACACCGCAGAGCTCGGCGCCCGCCCACTGCGGCTGATCGGCGACAGTGGCGAGTACACCGCTGATGCATTAATCATCGCGACCGGCGCGTCGGCGATGTACCTGGGCCTGGAATCCGAGACCCGCTTTATGGGTAAGGGTGTCTCGGCCTGCGCGACCTGCGACGGTTTCTTCTATCGCAACCAGGATGTCGCCGTGGTGGGCGGCGGCAATACAGCGCTGGAAGAGGCCCTCTACCTGTCCAATATCGCCCGGCATGTCACCGTCGTGCACCGCCGCGACCAGTTCCGTGGTGAGAAGATACTGCAGGATCAGGTCCTTCAACGCGCCGAGTCGGGCAATATCACCATCCGCTGGAACAGCACCCTCGACGAGGTGCTCGGCGATGAGACCGGCGTCACCGGCGCCCGGCTGCGCAGTACGGTGGACGACACCACCGACGATCTTGAATTGGCCGGTGTCTTCATCGCCATTGGCCATCGGCCCAATACCGAGCTCTTCCAGGGTCAGCTGGACATGGCCGGCGGCTACATCCGCGTGCAGAGCGGCCTGGATGGCAACGCCACCGCCACCAGCATCCCCGGCGTCTTTGCCGCGGGGGATGTCATGGATCACGTCTACCGCCAGGCGATCACTTCCGCCGGGAGCGGCTGCATGGCGGCACTCGACGCCGAGAAATACCTTGACGCCCTCGACATGGACCAGAAGCGAGCCTAAGCATGGAACAGCCCGCCCATCTCGCCCTCTATGAGCATGAACTCTGTGGTTTCTGTCAGATGGTTCGCCGCTCGACCCGGGATATTGACCTGGAGGTCGAGTCGCGCAACATCCTCCGCGAACCGGGTCGGCGCGAGGAGCTGATCGAAGGTGGCGGCAAGGGGATGGTGCCCTGCCTGCGCATCGAGTACCCGGACGGCCGGGTCGAGTGGCTCTACGAGTCCGCGGATATCATCGACTACCTGAAACGGCTGGACGCCGATCGCTAGGGGCAGCGGCCCGGGGTCAGCCGGGCCAGTCATAGTCGATGGTCAGCGGCGCGTGATCGGAAAACCGGTCAGCCCGATGGATCCGTGCGTCCTGAGCCAATGCCGCGATACCCGGCGTGGCGACATGATAGTCAATTCGCCACCCGGTATTGTTGGCCCACGCCTGACCGCGGAATGACCACCAGGTATATTCATCATCGTCGTCGTTGACCTCACGGAAGGCATCGACGAACCCCACCTCACCAAAGAGCCGATCCATCCACTCCCGCTCATGGGGCAGGAAGCCGGAGTTCTTCTGGTTGGAACGCCAGTTCTTCAGATCACGCCGGGTGTGGGCGATGTTCCAGTCGCCGCAGATCACATATTCACGGCCGTCATCCGCCATGGCCTTGAGCCGCTCCAGTAAAGGCTCCATGAAGGCATCCTTGACCCCCTGGCGATGCTCGCCGGAGCTGCCTGACGGCATATAGAAGGAAACCACGCTGAGGCGGCCGAAGCGGGCCTCCAGCCAGCGGCCTTCGCGGTCGATTTCGGGCATGCCGAGGCCGCGAACGTAAGCATCGGGCTCGCGCCGGCTATAGACGGCAACGCCGCTGTAGCCCTTGCGCTCGGCGTCGACGAACTCGGCATGATAACCGGACGGAAAATACGGCCCGCCTTCCAGCTGATCCCGCTGTGCCTTGGTCTCCTGGATGCACAGGACGTCCGGGCGCTGCGACTCGAGCCACTCGAAGAAGCCCTTGCGCTGGGCCGAGCGGATCCCGTTCAGGTTGGCAGTCATGATCGATAGCGTCATGGTGGGTCAGGATAAAGGAATTGAAAGGAGAATCGGCATGCGGCGAAGCTCGGACCTGGATGAGGTCTGCTACCCCTTCATTCACGAAAGCGGCCCATTGTGTGACTTCGAGGTGATCACCGACGAGCTCTGCGGCAATATCGGCGCGGCGATCTCCGGCTCTCCGGCGGACTGCAAGGATATTCGGGAGGACCTGGCCATGCTGCAGCCGCTCGCGTTTCACCTGAATGGTTCCCTTCGCGGCCGGCTTGCCGTCACCGAAGAAGACCTCGACTGCGCAAAACAGCGTCTCGCCGATTATCGCGATGAAGCGGCGGGCCGCGCGGCGGGGTTTGTTCTCCCGCGCGGCGAGATGCCCGTGCCCTTCCTGAACCTCTCGCGCTCCGGCGCCAAAAAGGCCATTCGGCAGATGGTGCGCATTGAGGAGTCCGGCCATGAGGTGCCTGATGTCCTGCCGCGTTTCTGCAACATCCTCTGCAATCTTTTCTTCGCGATGATCCTGGTGATCAACCAGCGCCGGAACACGACCGAGGTCGCTTTCGTCTCGAAGAGTTACGGACCGAGGACGCGAAGCGACTGATAGACAGGCCCGTACTCGGTCTCGCTCAGATAGGCCTCGATGTTGAAGATGCGGGCCAGATTATCCCGGCTCAGCACCCGGGCGGGAGGCCCATCGGCGACCACCCGCTGCTCGCCGAGGAGAACGAGCCGTGTGCAGTGTCGCGCGGCCAGTCCCAGATCATGAATGGAGAGCATCACCGTGCGGCCATCATCGGCCAGTGCGGTGAAGGTCTCCATCGTGCTTATCTGATGGGCCGGATCAAGCCCGGCGATGGGCTCGTCGGCGAGGATGAGCGAGGTCTGCTGCGCCAGCGCCCGGGCAATGAGCGCTCGGGTCCGCTCACCGGAGGAGAGCTTCGTGACGGCACGATGTTCGAATCCCTGAAGCCCCACCCGCCGGATCGCGTCGGCAACCTGCGTCCGGTCCTCCGGGCTCGGCCGCAGACCCGGGCCACGATGGGGCATGCGCCCCAGCATGACGAGGGCCTCAACACTGATGGGCCAGGCGACGGTGCGATCCTGGGGCATCCAGGCCATCGCCCGGGCACGCGACCCATCATCGAGATCGGCCAACGAGCAGTACCCCGTCGCAGGGATCAGGCCCAGAGCGGCCCGCATCAGCGTCGTCTTGCCGGCGCCATTGGGGCCGATGATGCCGACCAGCTCCCCGGGCTGTATATCGATACTGACATCGCGCAGGACCGGTTGGCCGGCGAGTGATACCGAGAAGTCGTGCAGGGCGAGAAGACTCATGCCAGCTCCCGCCGGGTCTGGTAGATCAAATGCAGGAACAGCGGCGCACCGATCAGGGCGGTGATCACACCCAGCTTGAGATCCGCCTCGGGCAGGACGCTACGGACAAGGATATCGGCGGCCAGCACCATGACGGCACCCCCCAGGGCGCTGGCGCCAAGCAGCCGCCCGGGCATCGCACCAACCCAGGGGCGAAGCAGATGAGGCACCACCAGCCCCACGAAACCGATGGTGCCGGCCACGGCCGTACTTGCCCCCACCACCAGGGCTGATCCGACAATGAGCTGCCAGCGCACGCGCGCCAGGCGCATTCCGAGTGTCTCGGCGGCGTCTTCCCCCAGCGTGATAGCGTCCAGTGGACGACCCAGCGTGAGCAGCAACGCGGCACCGGCGATCACAAAGGGCAGCGCCAGCCAGACATGCTGCATGGAGCGGTCGGCCAGCGATCCCATCATCCAGAAAACGATTTCGCTGGTGGCGAATGGATTGGGTGAGAGGTTCAGGGCCAACGAGACCATGGCACTCGCCAGGGCCGATATCGCGATCCCCGCCAGAATCAGGCTCAGCGTTCCACCGCGGCGGCCGGCCAGCAACGTGATCAGCAGAACGCCGGCAAAGGCCCCTGTCAGGGCCGATAACGGCAACCCGAGGGGAAATGTCGCCGCCAGACCGGTCTGGATAGCGATTACCGCACCCAGCGCAGCACTGCCGGAGATGCCCAGTAAGCCGGGCTCGGCCAGCGGATTACGCAGATAGCCCTGCAGCGCGGCCCCGGACAGCCCGAGACTCGCACCGACCAGCGTGGCCAGTATGGCCCGGGGCAGCCGGATTTCCTGCATGACCAGCGACAGGGGCGTATCACTGGCCGCAAACAACGCCTGCAGGCTTGCCAGCGGACCAATTGCCGCGGGTCCGACGATCAGTGAGACAGTAAACAGCCCCGCTGCCAAGGCCAGCAGAACCGCCAGCAGCCGGCTCATCGCGAGCCGACCAGCTCACCGCGGAGCGCGCCGATCCGCTCGATGGCGGCCAGTACCCGCGGCGTTCCGCATACCCACTCCCGATTGACCAGGCCGCGACGGGCGCCAAACCGGGCCACCTCATCCAGCACAGGATGCTGCATGATGGCCTGCGAGCGGGAATAGCCCCGATTGCGACTGCCGGTAATGACCAGCTCCGGCTCCGCCACCACCAGTTGTTCCAGGGGCAGATGCCCGCCGCCGGCAATACCCAGTCGCGAGGCAATGTTATTGAATCCGGCCGCGCGGACGATATCTCCCACCAGGGTGTCCTCCCCCCGGGTGTAGCCGTTGGGGAAGTATAAGGCCGCCTCCGGCGGATCCAGCGGCTCGCCGGAGAGCATGGTCATACGCCGGTCAAATGCCTCGACCAGCTCGCGGGCCCGCTCGGTTCGTCCCAGCAGTTCACCCATTCGAAGGAGGTTGCGGCGGACATCGTCCAGCGAGGTGGCCGGTTCGAACACCGCCACGGGGATGCCGAGCCGCTTCAACATGGCGACGGTGACACCGGCACTGAAACGCCCGGCAATCACCAGGTCCGGGTCAATCAGATGGATCTCCTCGGCCCGGCCGTGGTTGACGGGATAGGCCTGCGCCTCATCGGCCATCGCCGAGCTGATCGGGTCACGCGACAGTGCAGAGACGGACGCGAGCTGACTCTCGCCCGCCACCAGCATGGCCAGCTGATCGGTGCAGAGGTTCATCGAGACGACACGCTGGGGCGCAGATGACGCCACTGCGGATGCCTGGTGACTCAGCGCCACCAACACGATCATGACCCCAGCCAGAATCCAGTCCTGCCTGCCCAGCCAGAGCGGGACAACCGAAGAGAAGGTCACCATGACGCCGCCATGCCGATATAGCCCGCGCGCCCCCGGGTCGCATATCCCCATACCTCGGTGTAGTCCTCATCGAAGGCATTCGTTATGCGCCCGGTCAGGTCGATATGATCCGTGAGTGAATACCGCGCCGCGAAGTTAACCACGGTGAATGCCGGGATCTTGGCGAAGGGGTTGCCTTCCTTGTAGAACTGCTGGTCGTAGAGGTCGCGGACGTAGCGAAGGTCCCCGGAGAGTGTCAGTGGCAAACGGGAAGCCCGCCAGGTCGTGTTGAGGCCGAATTCGTGCATTGGACGCCGGCCCTCAACCGACCCCTCGTCATTGGTCGAGCGGGTATAGGTATAACTCAGACCGAAATCCACCGATTCGGCCGGACGAAATTCGGTCGAAATCTCTATGCCCTCGCGTCTGCTATCGCTCTGTCGATTTGTTGCCTGAAAGTAGGTTTTCTCGCCTGTTGACTTATCGGTTAGTTCTTTAGCGAAGATCTCGTCTTCCAGCGTCTCGTTATAATAGGTCAATGCGACCAGACCGCCATCATCGGGAAAAGACCACTCCAGACCGATATCAAAACCCAGATTCTTCTCGGGCTTTATGTCGCGATTCGGCTCATAGACCAGATTGAAAAAGGGAAAGTCGCCACCGTAGATATCAAAATACGACGGATAGACAACGGCACGACCCACAGAAGCATGAGCCCGCAAAGAGGGCTCAAAGTAATAGGAGCCTGCCAGGTTCCAGGTTACCGAATTGGAGAAATCATCACTGGTATCAAGCCTGACACCCGTCTGCGTGGAGAAGTCATCGGAAAGAAAGCCCCGATACTCGATCGCATAGGAGCGATTTTTTCGCTCATCCGTTGAACTCTTGGCGGAATCTTCCTTTGATTCCAGCAGCAGGCTCACGAGCTGATCGCTTGATGCGGTTGGTCTGTCATCCAAAGCGTACTGCCCACGATACTTGTAGATGCGTGTCGTCTGATCCCCGATCGCAGTATTCGCGGTCTGGTTGCCGATATCCTCCAGGGTCACCCGGCTAGTGGAAGCGCCGGTCGGCGAGGTGTAGTCGAGGAAAGCTTCGATCGAGCGCTCCAGAAGCTTGTTGGTCTTATCGATGTCATCAACAACGTAGGTGTCCTCACTGGTTGCGCCGAATGGCGCATCGTCCAGATCATATCGCCCATCAGCCAATCGGAAGGAAAATCCAGCATCGAGTTGCTCCGTCAGAGCGAGTCGCCCTTTTGAGGTGAAGCTCTCCCAGCTCGTCGAATCCCTCTCTCCGCCATCACCACTCAGGTCATAGCCCTTGTCATGGAGGTTATCCACCGTCACTGACAGATCACCACGCGGTACCCCGTAGGTGAGAAAAGCACTCTGCCGGTCGCCTTCGCCGAACTCGAAGCTCGCGCCCCGTGATACCCCCGCGGCAGGCCGGCGCGTAATGATATTGATCACGCCCGAGGCGGCGTCGGTGCCATATGGAACGGACTGCGGCCCTCTGAGCACCTCGATCCGGTCGATGTTCGCAATGTCGAAACTCCGCAGGTCATAGCCGCTGTCGCCTGCGGCGACACGCACCCCGTTGACGAGGATCAGCACATGGTTTGCCTCCCCGCCCCGGATACGGACCTGGCGGTCGCTTGGTCCGGTTCCGGTCACGGATACCCCGGGTTGCGCTTCCAGCGCCTGCTGCACCGTGACGAAGCCACGGTCCTCGATCTGCTGCCGGGTAATCACGGTATTGGATCGCCCGAACTCATCGGCGGCGACCGGCGAGATACCGCCGGAAACAATGATGGGTTCGAGCTCGGTGGTGCTGCTGGACTGGGCGTACACGTAGGTGGGCACGCCGGCGGCGATGGCCAGCGCGGTGGTGGCAAATGCCTTTTTCATGTTGTTGAGGCCTTTCTTTCCCTGGCGGGATGGCTCCCGCCGACAGACACACGAGGTCTGCGAAGGCCCTCATCGGACAGCCCACCGCAGACCGGCGACTGTCACCTCTGCGGTAGTGCCGCTTCCCTGGCGCGCCCCGCACCGGAAATGGGTGATCGCCTCGGCAGGTCTCCTGGCTCACGGGTCGTTGCTTGGCCCCGCCTTCCCATCGCATCCGCGACAGTGGCATCCGGGGGCTTCGCTCGCCGCTTACAGTTGCGGGGGCAGCCGCAGCTTTGCACTGCGTTCCCTTTTAATCCGATGCCTTGGCACCGGAACCGAAGTCACTAAAAGTGTGCAATGGATCGGACGGGGGTTCAAGTTGAGGGGGTGTGCCGCTGCAGGATCAGATCGAAGACATCATGGCCCTTGCGCACGCCACGGCGCTCAAATCGCGTGCCGGGGCGATCACCGGGGTCCGGGGCGTAGCCGCCGTGGGAGTTGTGCAGACGCGGCTCGGCGTCGGTGAGCTCCAGCATCCACTCGGCATACTCGGCCCAGTCGGTGGCCATGTGCAGAAAACCGCCGGGCTGAAGCCGGTCAGCCACCGTGGCCAGCCACGGCGCCTGGACCATGCGGCGCTTGTGATGCCGCTTCTTTGGCCAGGGATCGGGGAAGAAGAGCTGCAGGCCGGCCAGAGAGGCTGAAGGCACACCCTGACGCAGCAGCTCGCTGGCATCGGCCAGAAGGACTTTGAGGTTGGTGATGCCGTCGGCCTCAATGCGCCGAAGCAGCCGACCGGTACCGGCGCGATACACCTCAACGCCCATGTAGTTGCGCTCGGGGTGGGCAACCGCAATCTCGGCCAGTGCCTCACCATCTCCAAAGCCGATATCCAGCACCAGCGGTGCCGGCCGCGCGAACAGGGCGCTGATGTCGAGCAGCCCCGAGGCCGCCGTCCAGTCAATGCCGTACAGCGGATACAGCTCATCGAGGGCGCGCTGCTGGCCGGTGGTGAGCCGGCCCTCGCGACGGACGAAGCTGCGGATGGGGCGGTGCGTGGGTTGGCTCACGCGCCGCCTTGCCAGAAGGTGCCCTCCAGCGGCGAGCTGGCGGCGGCGAAACGGCGCATCGGCATACGGCCGGCCAGGAATGCCTCGCGCCCGGCCTCGATGCCCTTGCGCATGGCGGAGGCCATGCCGACAGGGTTCCTCGCCGCGGCGATGGCGGTGTTCATGAGTACGCCGTCGCAGCCCAGCTCCATGGCCACCGCTGCATCGGATGCCGTGCCAACGCCGGCATCCACGATAATGGGCACGCCGGCGTTCTCGATGATCGTCATCAGGTTGTAACGGTTCTGGATACCCAGCCCGGAACCGATGGGTGACGCCAGCGGCATGACGGCCACGCAACCCATCTCCTCGAGTCGCTTCGCGGCAATCGGATCATCGCTGGTGTAGACCATGACCTCAAAGCCATCGGCCACCAGCTTCTCCGCCGCCTCCAGCGTGGCGGGCACGTCCGGATAGAGTGTTTTCTGGTCACCCAGCACCTCGAGCTTGACGAGGTTGTGACCATCCAGCAGCTCACGGGCGAGCCGGCAGACGCGCACCGCGTCATCGGCCGTATAGCAGCCCGCCGTGTTCGGCAGAATGGTGAATTCGCTCGGGGGAATGACGTCGAGAAGGTTTTCCTCGTCGGCATTCTGGCCGATGTTGGTCCGGCGAATGGCGACGGTAACGATTCCGGCGCCACTGGCGCGAATCGCCTCGCCGGTCTCGGCCATATCCCGGTATTTGCCGGTACCCACAAGCAGCCGCGAGCGGAACTGACGGCCTGCAATGGTGAGGATATCCTGGTCGGTCATGTTGCCTCTTTCTGCTTCAGCCGCCGCCGATGGCGCGGATGATCTCGACCCGGTCTCCATCCTGAAGTCCGGTGGCCGCGTATTCACTGCGTGGCACCACGTCCTCGTTGTGTTCAACGGCGACGCGCTGACTGCCCATGTCCATGCGCTCGAGCAGTTCTTCGAGCGTGCAGCGGGCTGGCACGGTAAAGGGCTCGCCGTTGACGCGAATGGTGATGTCCGGTGCAGGGGAATTCATGTCGACATTATAACGCAGACGGGCTTATCCAATTCATCACAGGGCTTGCCGAAATTGATCAAAACCGGATACTAGGACTCCGACGCGGCTGTAGCTCAATGGTAGAGCGCTGCCCTCCCAAGGCAGTGATGCCGGTTCGATCCCGGTCAGCCGCTCCAGTTCTCCCGCGTCTCGATGACGTCGCCCGGCCGGGCAGGCGTCTGACAGGCCGCCGCCTCCCGGCCATTGATGCGCACACGGCAGCGCTGACACTGGCCAATGCCGCAGAACCAGTCGGGCGGAGTCACCCGGCCCTCGGCCACCGCGTCGGCGCAGAGCAGCGCGGCAAGAACGCTCATGCCGGCCGGCAGTTCATGTTCCACCCCGTCGATGGCGACCATGATGCGCTCGCCGGAATCACGCACCGGACGAAACCCCTGCCCACTCATAGGAAACGCCCCGGATGCAACCGACCGCCATAGGGATGAGTGATGCCCTCCGCCAGCGTCTCAGCCACGATTTCACCGGTTATCGCCGCCAGGCCGTGGCCCGCACCCTCATGTCCGGTCGCCGCGATGACACGCTCCGCGCCGGGCAGCGGGCCGATGATGGGCAGTCCATCCCGGGAGAAGGGCCGCAACCCGGCATAGGCGCGGATGACCCGCAACCGCGCCAGATCCGGCACAACCCCAACGCAGTCGGCCAGCAGCCGCTGCACCGTCTCCATGTTGACGGTCATGTCGAACCCGGCGAACTCCCGCGAACTCCCGCAGAGGATGGTCCCACTGCGGGTGGCCTCGATGATGGCCGCCGTCTGCACCGCCGTCCCGTCGATCTCGGTGCTCTCGGCCGCGGCCTGATAGCCGAAGTCGGCGATCTTGGAGTTGACCGCCACATCCCCGCGCTCCAGCACGGCAATATGGCCCTTGCGCGGTTCGATCGGCACGGAGAGCCCGAGCGGCTTGAGCACCTCGTTCGTCCAGATACCCGTGCACAGGCAGACGTGCCCGGCGGTCACCGTCTCCCCTCCGGCCAGTGTCACCACCACCCGATCATCGGTCGGCTCAAGTTGCTCGATTGCCTGATAGAAACGGTATTCCACGCCCGCCTCGCGCAGGTGCCGGGCGATCTGATAACAGGCGAGCATGGGCTGTACCTGGGCATCCCCGGGCCAGTGCCCTACGGCCACCGTATCGGGGCCCAGATGCGGCTCGAGTGCCTCCCAGCCCGATTCCAGGAAACGGCAGTCGATCCCGTCCGCCTGCTGGGCGCGGACCAATTCCGCCAGCCCTTCGGCCTCGGTCGGTGAGCGTGCCACCACGGTCGATCCCTTGGGGTCGAACTCACAATGATTGCCGTACCGCTCGGCAAAGCGGTGCCACGCCTGCAGGCTGCGATGAGAGAGCTCGAGCATGAGCCCGGGAGACTTGTCCGAGCAGAGCAGGTTACCGTCACTGCTGCGCGACGTCCCCGGCGCCAGACCGGCGCGATCGACGACCATCACCCGGAGGCCGCGCTCATGCAGGGCGAGCGCGACAAAGCTGCCGATGATCCCACTGCCGACCACGACGGCATCAACGTGGGCCATTCAATACCTCCGCCACGGACAGCGGGCGGGAAAATGCCCGTTGGTTCAACGCTCCGCGCGGTTCGAGCCCGGCTGCGCGGATGCGCTCACTGACCTGGGCCTCGCAGTAGCGGCCCTGGCAGGGCCCCATACCACAACGGGTGACGACCTTGATCGAGGACAGGTCGGCGAGACCCAGGGCGACCGCCTGATCAACCACCCGCACCCGGGCGCCTTCACAGGCGCAGATGACAGCGTCCGGATCCGGTGTCTGGCGGGCACGCCGCGCCTGGGCCCGCTCCAGGCCACGGGCGAAGCCGATCAGAAAGCGTCGCCGCCACTCCCCCGTCGGCCGAGCGGCCGCCCGCCCCGCCAGATCGCTCAGCACAGCCGGCGCGACACGCTCGCCGGAAAGCTGGGCATGCCGCCAGCCACGGATGCCCTGACCTTCACCAATCACGTAAATCCGGGGTTGGCTGCTGCGTCCAAGCGAGTCCGTCGCCACCGCCCAATAGCCACCGACTGGATCGTATTGGATCCGGCACCCTGCCGTCCGGGCAAGCTGTGTCTGCGGCACGAAGCGCTCGGTCAAGCCCAGATGATCGAAGGCGATTCGCTCATCGGCGTCGGTGAGCAGCTCGCCATCGCCTACGGCGGCAACCGCTGCGCCGTAGCGGATTGGCACCCCGGCCCGGGCGAGCCAGCGACGCTTTTGCATGAATTCGAGACTGTTGCCGGGGATTCCGAGCCCCCACGGCGCGAGGCGGGCATAGTCGCTGCGCCGCAGGCGGTCGATGACATGCGTGACCGTGCCGCCGGCCCGCACGACGCCGGCCGCCACCACCGTAAGGAAAGGGCCACTGCCGGCAATAATGATCTGGCCGCGAGGCATGATGCCATGACCCTTGCCAAGGGCCTGCAGGGCGCCGGCGCTCGTGACGCCGCGGGCCGGCAGCCCGGGCACGGGGTCATGCAGGTCGTAGGCGCCACAGGCAAGGACAACGGCATCGAATCTCGCCTGATCCGCGCCATCCCCGCCTTCGAACCAGACGCGGCCATCGGACTCGACCGACAGGACCCGGGTCCCCGAGCGCAGGATCAGCTCCGGGGATTCCGCCGCCAGGGCCTCCAGCGGTGTGGCTGGAGCCGTTGTCCGGATGCGGCTGATGTTTCCGCCGGTGCGGGGCTGTTCATCGAACACGGTCACGCGGGCACCGCGTGCAAGCAGTCCACGGATGGCCGCCTCTCCGGCCGGCCCGGTCCCTATAACCGAAACGCAGGGGGCAGGCTGTCCGGCACCACTCGACATCAATCCCGCTCACGCACCCAGGTAGGCCTGAACGATACTCTCGTCGGCCGCCAGTGCCGACGCTTCTCCCTGATTCCAGATTTCGCCATTCTCGAGCACATAAGCGTAGTGGGCGATCTTCAGCGCCAGTCGGGCATTCTGCTCCACCAGCAGGATCGTGGTGCCGGCCTCGTTCAGCTGTTTGACGATGCGCATCGTCTGCGTGACCAGTTTCGGCGCCAGCCCCATGGACGGTTCATCGAGCAGCAGTACGCGTGGCCCATGCATCAGCGCCCTGCCCAGCGCCAGCATCTGCTGCTCGCCGCCGGACAGCAGCGAGCCATCCTGATTGCGCCGCTCGGCCAGGATGGGGAAGCGCTCGTAGACATCCGCCAGACGCTCGCGACGCAGGCCATGATCCCGCACCGTAAAGCTGCCAAGCTCGAGATTTTCCTGAACACTCAGACCTTTGAGGATGTGACGCCCCTCCGGCACATGGACGACGCCGCGCCGGGCGATCTCGTGGGCCGGCAGACGCGTGATGTCGTCACCATCCAGCAGGACGCGGCCGGTCTGAGCCCGCACGATACCGGAGATGGTTCTCAGCGTGGTGGTCTTGCCCGCGCCGTTACTGCCCAGAACGGCGATAATCTGCCCCGGCGTCACTTCAATATTAATGCTGCGCAACGCCTGAATCTTGCCGTAATAGGACTCGACCTGCTCGACCCGAAGCACTGGCTCAGTCACAGGGCCATCTCCTCGTCTTCCTGTCCCAGATACGCCTCGATGACCTTCGGGTCATTCTTGACCTGCTCGGCGGTGCCCTTGGCGATGATGCGACCATAGTCGAGCACGTGAATATGCTCGGAGACCTGCATCACGAGGCCCATGTCGTGCTCGATGAGCAGCACGGCGACGTTGCGCTCGTCACGGATGCGGCGGATCAGCTCGACCAAAGCCGCCTTCTCGGTGCCGTTCAGGCCCGCCGCCGGCTCATCAAGCAGAATCAGTTGCGGCTGAGTCGCCAGGGCGCGCGCGATTTCCACCAGGCGCTGATAACCATAGGCCAGGTTCGTGGCCAGGCGGTCGGCATATTCGTCAATGCCGACGAACCGCATGCAGTCGTGCGCCACCTCGGCGATGTACTGCTCTTCCGCGCGCTGCCCGGGCGTGCGGAAAACCGCTCCGAAGGCCCCCGACCGCGTGCGGCAGTGCATACCGGCCATGACATTCTCCATGACCGACATTTCCCGGAACAACCGAACGTTCTGGAAGGTCCGGGCGATACCGAACTGGGTGACCTTGTGTGGCTTGCGGCGCAGGATCCGCTCGCCGTTGAATTCGATGCGCCCCTCCTGCGGGCGGTAGAAACCCGTGATCGAGTTGAAAAGCGAGGTCTTCCCGGCACCGTTGGGTCCGATCAGGCTCGCCAGCGAACCCGCCTCGACACCGAAATCCACCTTGTCGAGCACGGTGTTGCCTGCGAATCGCAGGGTGACCTGTTCTAGATCAAGCAGCATCTCTGTCCTCCCCTGCGCTAGTGACGCCGTTCCGGCCAGATGCCACTCGGCCTGAGCAGCATGATGAGCAGCATCACCACCGCGAACAGCAGCAGACGCAGCTCGCCGAGATCACGCAGCAGCTCCGGGCCGAGGATGATGATGAAAGCGCCGAGAATGACCCCGGGTATCTTGCCCATGCCGCCCAGTATCACCGCCATGAGAACGAGCACCGACTGCTCGAAGCTGAAACTCTCCGGGGAAATGGCCCCCAGATTGGCCGCAAAGAAAATGCCGCCAAAGGCACCGAACACCGATCCGGTCACATAGGCGGCGAGCTTCACACGTACGCGGTTAATGCCCATCGCCTCGGCCGCATCCTCATCATGCCGCACGTACAGCCATGCCCGACCGAGTCGGGAGTGATAGAGGCGATGGCTGGCGATGACCGCCGCAACCGCCAGCAACAGGAAAATGTAGTAGAAATCGACATAGCTGCTGATGACGTAGCCGAAGAAATTCGGCTCCGGGATATTCGACAGGCCAGTCGCCCGTCCGGTGATTTCCAGATTGCGTGCACCGAAACGCACGATCTCGCCGAAACCGAGGGTCACGATGGCCAGGTAGTCGCTTCTCAGCCGAAGTGTCGGCCCGCCGATGATGACACCAGCCAGACAAGCGGCCACCAGCGCCGGCGGTATCGCCAACCAGAAATTCCAGTCGAACTGCACGGTAAGGATGCCGATGCTGTAGGCCCCCACCGCAAAGAACGCTGCGTAGCCGAGATCGAGCAGGCCCGCATAGCCCACCACGATATTAAGCCCGAGGGCGAGCACCACATAGAGCAGCGCGTTGGTCATGATGGTCGTCATGTAGCGCCCCATCACGAGCGGTGCCAGTGCCATGACGGCGACGATCACCACCAGCAGCAGCGTCTGTCGGCGCGGGCTGTCGAAGAATGCGTAGAGCCGGTCAATGAAGTTTGCCGATCGGCCGGTTGATGTATTCATGGTCACATCCGCTCCACTTCTGACTTGCCGAGCAGACCGGTCGGCTTGAACACCAGCACCAGAATCAGGATCGCGAAGGTGAAGACATCCTTCCACTCACTACCGATCCACGGAATCTGGGTGCCGAAGGACTCGAGCATCCCCAGGATGAGCCCGCCCAGCATGGCCCCGGTAATACTGCCGATACCGCCGATCACCGCCGCGGTAAACGCCTTGAGGCCGATCAGAAAGCCCATGAAGTACCAAATGCTGCCGTAGTAGGCACCGGCCATGGTGCCGGCCGCCGCCGCCAGGGCGGAACCGATCAGGAAGGTAATCGCCACCACCCGGTTGACGTTGATGCCCAGCAGCCGGCACATGTCCTTGTCGATTGAGACCGCCCGCATCGCCCGGCCGTACATGGTGCGGCTGACGAAGAACTCCAGCGCGATCATCAGCACCGCCGCCGTCGCGACGAGCACAATGGCCTGATGGCTGATGAACAGGCGTCCGAATTCAAACCCGCCGAATCCAAGATCGGTGCGGAAAGCGGTGTATTTGCCGTCGGTCAGGCTGAGGGCGCCGTTCTGCAGAACCAGCGACACGGCCAGCGCCGTGATCAGGATGGAGAGTCTTGGCGCCGACAGCATGGGCTGATAGGCGACACGCTGAATGATCACTCCGAGGAAGCCCACTGCGACCATCGAGATGAGGATGGCGATGAACAGTCCGGTCCAGCCCGCGCCGAAGACGCCGGAAACCAGCGACAGCGCACCGAATCCGACAAACGCGCCGACCATGTACACATCGCCATGGGCGAAGTTGAGCAGTTTGATCACACCAAAGATCATGGTGTAACCGAGCGCAATGAGCGCGTAGAAAGACCCCAGCACCAGGCCATTGACGATAGCCTGGAGGAAGGTTTCCAAGGCTGGCATGCCGAGCCCCCCGTAACCGGCGTTAAACCTGACCGGTGCCGGCGCGGTTGACCCCGCCGGCACCGGCTCTCGGCATTATCAGTTCTCGGAGTACGTCCAGGCGCCGTCTTCACCCTCGAGGATGATGAAGTTGCTGCGCGCCAGGGTGTTCTCGTCGGTGAAGGTGATCGGACCGGTGAGCCACGATTCGCCATCGGCGCTGGCCAGCGCGTCGACCACCGCGGCCGGATCCGTGGTGCCGGCTTTCTCCATCGCCCAAGCCAGCAGCTTCAGACCGTCATAGTTGAGCGGTGCATACGGACCCGGATCCTGGCCGTACTCGGCCCGGTAGTTCTCGATGAAGCTCGCGGCCGCGGGCAGGAACTCGGCCGTGGGGTTCGAGAACGCATAGACGCCCTCGGCGGCACCGCCGGCGATTTCGAACAGCTGCGGGGAGTTGGACCCGTCACCCACGGCAATGATGTCGCGGTAGCCACCCTGACGAAGCTGGCGGATGAGCAGACCGCCGTCGGCATAGTAGGCCGTCCAGAAAACCGCATCCACGTCGTTGGAGCGCACATTGCTGACCACGGCGGAGAAGTCCTGCTCACCCTTGTTGACAGTCTCGCGCACCACCTCGTGGCCCATGGACTCCCAACGCTCGGCCGTCAGGTCCGCCAGATCCTGCGAGTAGGAGTCGCCCTGGTCGATGATCGCCAGCCGCTCGACACCCTGGCTCTCGAAGAAATCCACCGCCTTTTTCGACTGATCCGCTCCGGTGGAGTTGATCATGAAGGCATTACCCGGGTTGGCCGGGATGAGCTGGGTGGAGTTGGAAGCCGTGATGACGAAGGGCAGGCCCTCATCGCCGTAAACCTTGAGCGTCGGCATGGTGGCGCCGGAGCAATAGCCACCGACAATGCCCTGTACCCCTCGCGAGACCAGGTTACCAGCGGCGTTGACCGACTGCTGGGGATCGCAGGCGGAGTCGCCGTTGATGAGTTCGATGTCCATACCGAGGACGCCGCCTTCAGCGTTGAGCTCTTCGGCGGCCAGCTCCGCGGCGTTGTACATGTCCTGGCCGTAGGTGGCCTCGGAGCCCGTCGTGGGCACCTGGACACCGATCAGAATACTATCGTTCTGGGCCTGTACAGCCCCGCTGAGACCAAGGCCCAGCGCGACGGCCGAGGCCAGTGCAGTCATTCCGTTTTTCATCTGCTCAACCTCCAGATACAAATTTTATACACTTTGACAGGTTTAGACGATCCTGCCTTCGGGCGCAAGCACGCACTATGCTGCAGTGCGCCATACAGGGTCGCCCAGCACCCTGTAATCCAGTTCCAGCCCCAGTCCCGGTGCATCCGGCGCGGCCAGGCGGCCACCGCGACGGCGCGGCGCGCCCGGGGCGAAATCCCGTGTGACGTAGCTGTTGAAGTCGGTGACCGAGAAGCGCATCGCTTCCGGTGTCGAGTGCGCCAGATGGGCGATCGCGGCGGTCGCGACGTCGCCGCCCCAGGTATCTTCCAGCGTCATGCCAATTCCCGACTCGACGCAAAGGTCCCGCATTCGGTGGGCCCGTGTGAGCCCGCCAACCTTGGCGATCTTGATGTTCACCACATCCATGGCGCCATCCGACAGGGCACGCATGAGGGTGGCAAAACCGTCGATACTCTCGTCGAGCACGAAAGGCCGGGCCGTCGCACGCCGGATCTGAAGGCAGGACTCGTACCCGGGGCAGGGCTGCTCGATATACACATCGAGATCGCCAACCGCGGCAGCAACACGCATGGCGCCATGCTGAGTCCAGCCGGTGTTGGCATCCGCGACCAGCGTGTCGCCGGCACGCATCACCGCGGCGCAGGCGTGAATGCGCTCGATGTCGGTGTCCGGATCACCGCCCACCTTGAGCTGGAACCTGGTGTACCCCTCCGCCTGATACTGGCGGCAGCGATCGGCCATCTGCTCCGGGCCCTGCTGGGATATCGCACGGTACAGAGCGATATCATCGCCGTAGCGTCCGCCGAGCAGATGGCAGACCGGCTGTCCGGTCACCTTGCCGAGAATGTCCCAGCAGGCAATGTCCAGCGGTGACTTGACGTAGTTGTGTCCGCGCATCGCCTGATCCATGAAGTGGCTGATCTGCATGGGGCGGCACGGATCCATGCCCAGCAGCTGCGGCGCGAGTTCGCGCAGACCGGTTCTCGCGCCCTCGGCGTAGGCGGGCAGATAAGCCGGCCCCAGGGGGCAGACTTCTCCCGCCCCCGTCACGCCGGCATCGGTCTCCAGCTCGACGATGGTGGTGTCGAAAACGTCGACACTATTCCCGCCCGACCAGGCATAACGCCCCTCGTGCAGCGGCAGATCGAGCTGGTAGACGTTAATGGCGGTGATTTTCACGGGACTCTCCGTACTCAGCCCTTGCCGCGGCGTTCCGAGAGAAATTCCAGCAGATCGTCGCGGGCGGCCAGAATGTGCTCGGCCAGCAGACGCGTGGCCTCGGCGTTATCACGGTGCTCGCAGAGCGTGACCAGCCGATCATGCTCCTCGCGTGCCCTTGAGGTGTTGTGATCGGACAGATTGAGCTGCAGACGCAGGTAGCGGTCGGCGTTGCGATGCAGCTTGCGCAGGATATCCATGCTGCGATGACGGCCTGCCGGGGCATACAGGGCGCTGTGGAGGCGCCAGTTGTACTGCCCCCATTTGCCGTCTGATACCGGTTGGGCAAGGCTCTCGTCGAACTGGCGGAGCACCTCACGGGCCGAGGCGATGACCTCCGAGGTGATGTGCGGCAGGGCACGCTGGAGAAGATCCACCTCGATCAGGGCACGGAGATCAAAGATCTCGCGGATCTCCTCAAGGGACAGGACGCTGACGGCATACCCCTTGTGCGCGGTCTGCGTGACGAGCCCCTCGCCCTCAAGCTGCAGGAGTGCCTCGCGCAGCGGTATTCGGCTCACGCCAAACTCCGAGGCAAGACTGTCCTGGCGAAGTGGAACACCCTCCGGAAACTCGAGATTGAGAATCCGCTCGCGTAGCGCATCCACCAGCATGCCGGCGACGGTCTGCCGCTCCCCGTTCCCCTCCAGACGCATTGTCGTTGACCATCCCTATCCCGAACGCTAATTTTTATACAATATACGACAAGCGAGGGGAAACCCTCATTACAACAAGGAGAACCTTCATGACCCCTGACTGGCGCGGCATCTATCCCGCTGTCACCACGCAGTTCCGACCCGACTTCAGCCTCGATCTGGAGGCGACCCGGCGCGTGGTGGACAACCTCATCAACGACGGCGTCCACGGATTGGTCATGCTGGGAACCTGCGGCGAGAACACGTCACTCACCGCCGAGGAGAAACTCGACGTCATACGCGCGGCCTGCGAGGTAAGCAGCGGCCGCGTCCCCGTCATCACTGGCGTTGCGGAGTACACCACCGATATGGCGTCCAGCTATGTGCGCGACGTCGAAGCCATCGGCGCCGATGGCGTCATGATCCTCCCCGCCATGGTCTACAAGGCCGACCGCCGGGAGATCATCGCGCATATCGACACGGTTGCCCGGGCCTGCGGTCTCCCGGCGATGATCTACAACAACCCCGCCTCCTACGGCATCGACATCGATCCCGAGACACTCGTCGAACTGTCCCGGACGCCGAACATCGTTGCGGTGAAGGAGTCTTCCGAGGATCCGCGCCGCATCAACGACCTGATCAACCTCGATCCTGACGCACTGGCGATCATGTCCGGTGTTGATGATGTTGCCCTGGAGTGCATGGTGGTTGGCGCCATTGGCTGGGTATCCGGGTTCGCCAACGTCTACCCTCGCGAGAGCGTGGCGATTTACGATTGCCTGCAGGACGGCCGCATCGCGAAGGCCGTGACCATCTACCGCTGGATGATGGATTCCCTGCATATGGACACCCACCCCAAGCTGGTCCAGATGATCAAGCTCGCCGAACAGATCGCCGGACGGGGCAGTGAGACGGCGCGCCCGCCACGTCTGCCGCTTGTGGGCGAGGAACGTGAACAGGCCACCGCCATCATCGAAAAGGCCCTGGCCACTCGACCTGCGATCTAGGCGATGGCAAGACACACCTTTCATTGTGTTGACGGCCACACCTGCGGCAACCCGGTCCGGGTTGTCGCGGGGGGCGGCCCACAGCTGACCGGCAGCAGCCTGAGCGAATACCGGCAGGATTTCCTCGCCAACCACGACTGGATCCGGCGGGGACTCATGTTCGAGCCGCGGGGCCACGACATGATGTCGGGTTCGATCCTGTACCCGCCAACGCGCAGCGACTGCGACGTCGGGGTGCTGTTCATCGAGACCTCCGGATGCCTGCCGATGTGCGGGCATGGCACCATCGGCACGGTCACCACCGCGCTGGAGGAAGGTTTCGTCACCCCCCGTGAGCCGGGCGCCCTGCGACTGGATACCCCCGCGGGGGTGGTCGAGGTGAGCTATCAAAGCGACGGGCGTTTCGTAGAGTCGGTCAGCCTGCGCAACGTCCCGGCCTGGCTGGAGGCAACCGATGTCGAAGTCGAGGTGCCGGGGCTGGGGCCGCTGCGCTGTGACATCGCCTATGGGGGCAACTTCTACGCCATCTTCGATCCCCAGCCCGGCTTCGAGGGGCTCGACGCCCTTGCCGTCGACGATATCCTGCGCCTGTCACCGGAGGTCCGGCGGCGGCTGAATACCCTGATCGAGCCGGTCCACCCCGATGACGACACCATCCGCGGTATCTCGCATGTCATGTGGACCGGGCCGGCTCATGACCCGGCGGCCGATGCGCGCAACGCCGTTTTCTATGGCGACCGCGCCATCGACCGATCGCCCTGCGGCACGGGAACGTCGGCCCGGATGGCACAGCTGCACGGCCGTGGCCGGCTCTCGGTGGGGGATCGGTTCGTCCACGAGAGCATCATCGGCAGTCTGTTCACCGGAGAGGTCCTGGCGCTGGAGACCGTTGGCCCGCATCAGGGCATACGTCCGGGCATCACCGGCTGGGCCCGGGTGACGGGCTACAACACCATCTTCATCGATGATCGGGATCCGTTCGCCCATGGTTTCTCGGTGAACTAGACATGCAACAGCTCGACCGCGAACAGACGCTGGCACGGCTTGACTACCAGGCGGTAGCGGACGCCTGCGCGGAGGTTCTGAAGCTGGCCCGCACCGGCCAGACCGCATGCCCACCGCGTGGCTTCATGCCGCTGTCCGAGGACGGCACCCTGCTGCTCATGCCCGCAACCGATGGTGAGATCGCCATCACGAAACTGGTCACCGTGCATCCCCGCAATGGCGTAAAGGGGCGCCCGACGATCCAGGGCGAGATGGTCATCCTCGATGCCGCCACCGGCGAGCGCCAGCTCCTGGTGGATGGCGGTGCCGTGTCGGCGCGTCGGACCGCCGCCGTCTCGCTGCTGGCCGCGCAGCGGCTGGCACACCGAACCGACACACCATTACTGGTCTATGGCGCGGGCACCCAGGCACGGACCCACCTGGAGGCATTCCGGGATGGCCTGGGCACACGGCGGGCCTTCATTCACTCGCGGACGCGAAGCCGTGCCGAGGCACTGGCGGCGGACATGAACGAACAGGGCATGAACATCACGGTAATCGACGATCCGCGGGCCGTACTGGAGGAGGTGCGACTGATCGTGACGGCCACCACCGCGACCGAGCCCTTCCTGCCCGCATCGCTGCCGCAGGACACCTTCGTCGCCGCCGTGGGGGCGTTCCGTCCTCATATGGCCGAGATCCCAGCGGCCCTCCTGCAGCAGGGCAACATCATCGTCGACACGGCGGAAGGGGCGCGTGACGAGGCCGGTGACCTGATCCAGGCCCATGAGGCAGGGGCCTTCGACTGGTCGCAGGCCATCACGCTGGAATCCGTCATCGTCGATGGCCAGCGGCCAGCCGATGAAGGCCCGATGATATTCAAGAGTGTCGGTCAGTCGCTCTGGGACCTCGCCGCCGGCCGGGTCCTGGCCCGCTCAATCGACGCTTGAAAACAGATCAACAGGACAGAAGGCGACTATGGACATCGCAACCGATCAATTCATCGCCGGTCGGCACAGTGCCGAGGGCAGCCCATCCTTCCAGGCGGAAAACGCCATCACCGGCGAACCCCTCGAACCCCGTTTCCATGAGGCGACCCCTGAGGAAGTCGATCAGGCCTGCAGTGCCGCCGCGCAGGCCGCCGAGGCCTATGCCGGCGTATCACTTGAGATGCGCGCCGGTCTGCTCGAGCGGATTGCCGAGATGCTCGAGGCCAGCGCCGATGACTTCGTAGAGCGAGCCGGGGCAGAGACCGCGCTGCCAGAGGCACGAATTCGTGGTGAGCTGGCTCGCACCACCGGGCAGTTACGCCTCTTTGCCAAAGTCGTTCGCCGGGGCGACTTCCTCGGCGTTCGCATCGATCACGGTGACCCCCAACGCCAGCCGGCCCCAAAGCCGGATCTTCGCCAGTATCGAATTCCCCTCGGGCCGGTGGCCGTCTTCGGCGCGAGCAACTTTCCATTGGCGTTTTCCGTCTGCGGCGGTGACACCGCATCAGCGCTGGCCAGCGGCTGCCCGGTGGTGGTCAAGGCGCACCCCGCCCACCCCGGCACCTCGGCGATTGCGGCCCAAGCCGTGGAAAACGCTGTATCCGAACTGGGCCTGCCAGGCGGCGTTTTCTCCATGCTGCAGGGGGCCGGGCATGATCTCGGCGCGGCCCTGGTGCGCAATGCGGATATCCAGGCGGTGGGATTCACCGGCTCGCAGCGCGGCGGGCTGGCCTTGCAGCAAATGGCGGCGACGCGCCCCAGCCCGATACCGGTCTATGCCGAAATGGGCAGCGTCAATCCGCTTTTCATTCTCCCGGCCGCCCTGGAAGAGCGTCCGCAATCCATCGCCAGCGGCCTGGCAGGCTCTTTCACCCTGGGTTGCGGGCAATTCTGCACCAAGCCCGGACTGGTATTCGCGATCCGTGGGGCCGGCCTCGACGCCTTCTGCGAGACGCTGGCCGGGGCCGTCGAGGGCATGACGGCAACGCCAATGCTGCATGGCGGCATCCTCTCAGCCTACGAGGCCGGCTGCACCCGCCTGGAGGGCACTGTCGGGGTCGAGCGACTGGCTGCCGGCGGGTCCGCCGACCACCATGCACAGGCCCGCGCCTACCGGACGGACTTCGAGCATTTTCGCGCCGACCCGGCGCTCGCCGAGGAGGTATTTGGCCCGGTCACCCTGGTGGTGACCCTCGAGAGCATGGCGGAGTTGCAGGCAGCGGCGGACAACCTCCAGGGTCAGCTCACCGCCGGCATCCATGCCACCGAGGCGGAGGCGGCTGCCAATGGCACCCTGCTCCGGCTGCTCCAGCGACGCGCCGGGCGGGTGCTCTTCAATGGCTATCCCACCGGAGTGGAAGTGGGCGAGGCGATGGTGCACGGCGGCCCCTACCCCGCGACGACGGACAGCCGCAGCACGTCGGTGGGCACCCTCGCCATCGACCGGTTCCTTCGTCCCGTTGCACTGCAGGACATGCCGGACCCGGCACTGCCACCCGCCCTGCAGGACGCCAATCCGCTCGGCCTGCCGCGACTGGTGGATGGCGAGCCCGAGCCGGGCGCCAGTCGGTGACAAGCGCAGAGCGTCGCTATGCCTACACCGATCTGCATGCGGCGGGCGAGCCCGTGCGGATCGTCACCGGCGGTGCACCGGTACTCTCCGGTGCCACTCTGCTGGACAAGCGCCGCGATGCCATGCAGACACACGATGCGGTCCGCCGTCATCTCATGCTCGAGCCCCGCGGCCATGCGGATATGTATGGCGTCTGGCCCACGGAACCCGACCGATCGGACTGCGCTCTAGCCGTGCTTTTCATGCACAACGGCGGCTGGAGCACGATGTGTGGCCATGCAACGGTAGCGCTGGGACGCTGGGTCATTGACCAGGGCATCGTCCAGGCAACGCGACCCCTGACCAGCTTTCGACTGCAGTGCCCCTGTGGACCGGTGGATGTCCGGGTGGAGACCGATGCCACGGGCCGAACGGGACGGGTCAGCTTTGACAGCGTACCGGCATTCGCCGGCCAGCTGAGTCAGCCGCTTCAGCTGAACGGGCATGAGCGCATTGCGGTCGATATCGCCTATGGCGGTGCCTATTACGCCATCCTGCCGGCCAGTCGACTCGGCCTCGACCTGTACGGCAGCCCTTTTGACGAACTCGTCGCGGCCGGTCGCTCGATTATTGCGGCGGGTCGGGAGCAACTGGACATCCGCCACCCCGGGGAGGCCGATCTCGGATTCCTGTATGGCTGCATCATCACCGACGGAAGCGGACCGCCCGATTCCCTGATGACCCGCAACCTGTGCCTGTTCGGAGACGGTCAGGTGGATCGCAGTGCGACGGGGTCGGGGATCACCGCCCGGCTGGCCCTGGCCCATGCCCGCGGGCACCTGGCGCCGGGTGTCGCCTGCGAGTTCGCCGGCCTCAGCGGTGTACCGTTCGCGGGAGAGATCCGGGAGGCGCTGACGGATGACCAGGTGATCGTCACTGTCAGCGGACAGGGTTACTACAGCGGGGAAGGCAGCCTCTGCGTGGAATCCAAAGACCCGTTACGGGCGGGATTCGAGGTCCCGCGACGGCTCGCGGATCAGGCCGGGCGGAGCACCACCTGATTGGCCGCAACGCTGGCCAGACGATAGGGCACAGCACTGCAGGCAAATCGCTGGATGATGCGCTGAGCCTCTTCACGGGCCTCCCGGTCCGGTCCGCTGATCACGATCTCCCGATCCCTGTACTCCACGCGACAGTTCTGGCAAAGAGTCGCTGCCATACCCCGACCCCCAGCGGATTTTGGTGCAGTGCGAAAGCGCGGATTGTGAAGCGGGGGTTGAGGAGAGTAAAGGGCTAGACGTTCATTCCTGTCAATCAGGACCACCGAGCAGTTGAGGCCGGATCAATGCATGAACGCGGCGTCCGGGTGCCAGCCGCAGGGCCGCCGCTGACTGGCGACTCACCTCGGCCCACAGAGGAGCGCGACCGCCGGCGGTCAGTCGCACGAGAACAAGCCCGTTGCCACGACTCTCAAGCGACTCGACCTGGACCGGCAGCGCGTTGAGCGCGCTGCTGGCCAGGGGTGGCTCCAGCGTCAACACCACGTCACGCGCCGCGACCAGCAAGCGCAGCCGAACACCCGTGTTGAAACTGATGCCTGCCAGCCGCAGACGTCCGGCGTCCGAGGCCAGCGCGGTAAGGCCCCAATCATTATCCCGGGCGACGACTCTCGCGTCCCACACCACCGTTGGCTCGCTACCGCCGAGCGCCGGCCAGAAAGCCGGGGCCGAGAACATCTCGGCCACCGTGTCATGGGCAACGATCTCGCCCCGGTTCATCAACATGACCCGATCGGCCAGGGCAAGGACCTCGTCCCGGGTGTGGGTCACGTATAGAAGCGGCACGCCGAAGCGCTCCGGAATGGCGCGGACGAGCGGCATGATGCGAGCCCGACGGTCATGATCCAGTGCAGCCAGGGGCTCATCCATCAACAGCACGCGGGGACCTGCGAGCAGGGCCCGGCCCAGCGCGACCCGCTGGGCTTCGCCGCCGGATAACGCCGCAGGCATCCTGTCGAGGAGCCCTTCCACGCCCAGTGCTTCGACGACCTCCTGCTGATCGGGCCCTTCCGCTCGCCGGCGACGCCGCGCGAATTCAAGATTCTGTGCGACGCTCAGGTGCGTGAACAGACGGGTATCCTGAAATACCAGGCCAACGGGTCGGCGGTGCGGCGGCAGACGGGTAGATCGTGTCTGCCAGGCACTGCCGCCATGCCGAATGACGCCCTCACTGGCCTTCTCCAGTCCGGCCAGGCAACGCAGCAACGTCGTCTTGCCACAACCCGACGGACCGAAAAGCGCCGTGATGCCCGGTTCCAGGTGGCCCTCGGCCTGGAGCTCAAACCCCCTCCGGCGCAGTCGCAGATCGAACGTCAACAACCGCTCGCTCACACCAGCCCTCCGGTACGGCCGCGCCGGTTCAGCGTGTAGATCGCCAGCAGCACCAGGAAGGAGAAGAGCAACAGGCCGGCTGACAGGACATGGGCCGATGCGTAATCGAGGGTTTCAACATGCTCGTAGATGGCGATCGCCACCACCCGTGTCTCACCCGGGATACTCCCGCCCACCATCAGGATCGCCCCGAATTCCCCGAGCGTGTGCGCGAAGCCGAGCACGGCAGCCGTGAGAAACCCCCGTCCGGCAAGAGGGCAGGCCACCCTGAAGAAGGCATCGAGGGGGCGCGCGCCGAGCATGGCGGCCGCCTCCAGCGGCCCCGCCCCCACGGCGCGGAAGGCATCGCGGAGCGGCTGCACCACGAAGGGCAGCGAATAGAGTACCGAGGTCATCACCAGGCCGATAAAGCTGAAAGTGAGGGTGTCGCCGGTCACCGCGAACCAGGGCCCGCCGATCGGACCCTGCGGGCCAAGCAGCACGAGCATGTAGAAGCCGAGCACCGTGGGCGGGAGCACCAATGGCAGCGCCACCAGCGCATCCACCGGAACGCGCCATCGGCTGCGCCCAACGGCGAGCCACCAGGCAAGCGGTGTACCCAGGGCCAGCAGCACCACGACGGTGACGCTGGCCAGCTGAAGACTGATCCAGACCGGCGTCAGATTCATGGACGCGAGACCGCTGCCTGGTATCCAAAGCGCGTCAGGATTTCGCCGGCGACCGGCCCCTTGAGGAATTCCACGAAACGCTTGGCCCCCTCGGGATTGGCAGCCTGCTCGAGGATGACCGCGTCCTGC
Organism: Spiribacter sp. 1M189; assembly: GCF_040838345.1. Classification (NCBI taxonomy): domain Bacteria; kingdom Pseudomonadati; phylum Pseudomonadota; class Gammaproteobacteria; order Chromatiales; family Ectothiorhodospiraceae; genus Spiribacter; species Spiribacter insolitus. The sequence continues at coordinate 1,536,592 of NZ_JBAKFF010000001.1, forward strand.
CGAACGGGATCGTGCAAGCGTGCATCCACCATGATCCAGTCGCCCCGGGGCGCGTTCTCAAGGCCCGTGTAGGAGGCGGCAACCAGGGCATGGCTGACATTGCCGGTGGCCAGATACTGGAAGGCTTGACCGACGTTCTGCGCCTGGATGATGTCTTCGGACAGCGCCGACCACTGGCTGGTGGCCTCCAGCGTCTGGCGCGCCGCCAGCCCGTAGGGCGCCAGCTCGGGGTTGGCAATGGCAAGGCGCCGCATTGGATGCCCGGCGAGCCCCGCCAGGCCGTCATCGGGAAGCGAGGCGTTCGCCCCCGCCCACAGCACCAGCCGCCCCACGGCATACGAAAAACGACTCTCGGGGCGCGCGTACCCTTCCACTGCCAGCCTTTCGGGCCGGGCCTGATCGGCCGCCAGCAAGACATCGTACGGAGCGCCATTGACGATCTGCGCGTAGTGCTGTCCCGTCGCGCCAGCGCTGATCTGAAGCGCCGCGCCCCCCTGCGCGGAATACGCATCCGCAATCTGCTCAAGCGGTGCGAGGAAATTGGATGCCACCGCCACGCGCACCGATTCGGCCATCGCCGGCGTCACCGCCAGCACAAGCATCCAGCCAACAATCCAGCGTGTCATCTCACCCGACCCCCGTACAGTCAGGCGATATGCTCTACTGGGTGGTGACAGGCGTCAATCGACGTCCATCAGGCGCCCGGCGGCTTTCGCGCCGGCAGCAATCCCTCGTCGGCGAGCTGCTCATGAATGCGACGCGGCTCCTGAGCGGTGAGGTCCTTCTGCACCTCGGTGAACTCCAGACCGGCGAACTGCCCCCTGGCCTCCCGCAGGTAACCCATCATGCGAGGGCTTGCACAGAGGATGTTCCGATCCGCGCCGTGTGACGCCAGATCAGCGAGGATGTCACGGGCGAACTGTCGCTCCACTTCGTCATCGTGGGCGTCACGATGCTCATCGTAGTTGTGTCCGCCACCGGCGACGGTCCGGTTGCGGCCAGTCACCTCGTCGCTGTAGATCGCCTGATCCCGTCCGGTGTGTTCAGGCGCCGCCAGTGAGGTGACCTCCTTGAGATCAGGGCCGCTCTCGAACTCCGGCTGTTGCGGATGAGTCAATTCAAACACTCGGGCGCGGGATCCATCCGCTACGACGATGCAGACTTCACTCATTCATGTTCTCCTTTCTGCCATCTGGCGTTTTCATCATTGCCCTTTACGAAGAGACAGACATCATGAGGTGGTTGTTCATTGCGTTCGGTGGGATTGCTGGCCTGCTCCTGGCAGCCATTGCTGCCGTGGTGCTCCTTTTCGACCCGAACGACTACCGCGATCAGCTGGCTGCTGCGGTAGAAAGCGAGACCGGGCGCACATTCACCCTGAGCGGCGACATCGGCTGGAGCCTGTTCCCGCGCCTCAGCATAGATCTGGGTGCGGTTCGGCTGGGCAGTGGCACCGGCTTTCCCGACAGGCCGTTGGTGAGCGCCGAGGGCCTGGGTGCGGGATTAGCCGTGATGCCACTGTTCGCCGGCCATATCGAGTTGGAGACGCTGGAGCTGCGACGGCCAACCATCAACCTGATCCGCAACGCGGAGGGTGTCGGCAACTGGCAACTCGATCGCAATGGCGGGCAGACAGCGACGGGGTCCGGCGGCATGACACCACCCCCGGAATGGCTCGCCGGGCTGAGTCTCGGTGGCATCGACCTCTCGGATGGCCGAATCCGCTACGAAGATCAGACCACGGGCGATGTGTTGACGGCGGACCCCATCAACCTCGATCTAGGCGCCGTGACCATCGGCCAGGCAACCTCGCTGACGCTCGAGGCATTGATCAGGCGCGGCGACGCGCAATGGGATGCGCGCCTCGCGGGCGACGTCACCATCCGCCGCGATGGCAGCCTGTCGCTCAGGGACACGACACTGACCGCCAACGAGCTGGAGATCAGCGAGATCAGCACCGATATCAGCCCGACCGCATCGGGCTGGCGGATCCACCCCCTCTCCGCGGTGTTCTACGACGGCGATTACAGCGGCGACATCCGCCTCCAGACCGAGGCGCAGAATATGCCTCTGCGCTTTGACGAGAGCCTCAATGGTGTCGCCATGGGCCCTCTGCTCGCCGCATTCACGGGCTTCGAACGGGTCACCGGCGAGGCCGGCATGGCGGCCAGCGGTGCGCTGGCGCTCTCCAGCGGCAACCCGCCATTGGCCAGCCTCACTGCAGACGGCGAGTTCAGCATCCGCGACGGCGCCCTGCGCGGCATCAATATCGCAAGGATCATCCGTCAGGCGCTGGCGCGGCTTGAAGGGCGGACCCCACCGCCTGACACCGCGACACCGGAGACCGACTTCACGAGCTTCACCGGGAGCGTATCCGTGCGCGACGGTGTGGCCAGCAGCGACGACATCAGCCTGGACTCGCCATTGCTCAGGGTTCGTGGCAGCGGCCAGAGCGATCTCGTCGAGCAGACCCTGGCGCTGAGACTGGATGTGAATATCGTTGGCAGCATCGAGGGACAGGGCGGAAAAACCCTGGAATCCCTTCGCGGTGTCGCGATCCCCCTGCAGATCGAGGGTAGCTGGGATCAGCCCCGCGTTTCCGTCGACGTTGCGCGAGTGCTCCAGGAAAGCCAGGGCACGCGCATCCGCGAACGCATCGAGGAGGAGGTCGATGAGCTGCGTAATCGTCTCGAGGGGCTGATGAACTGATGTCCGCCGCGGATCCTGCGCCGGCCGAAGACTTCGCAACCGCCGTGCTGGACTGGTTCGAGCGCCATGGGCGCCATGATCTCCCCTGGCAGCATCCGGCCACGCCCTACCGGGTCTGGATCTCCGAAGTCATGCTGCAACAGACCCAGGTGAGCACGGTCATCCCCTACTTCGAGCGCTTCCTAGCGCGCTTTCCCGACGTCGAGTCACTGGCCGCCGCCGATCGGGATGACGTTCTGGCCCACTGGGCCGGGCTTGGCTACTACGCCCGGGCACGCAACCTGCATCGCTGCGCGCGGATGCTGGTCAGCCAGCATAACGGCGAGTTTCCTCACGCACTGGATGACGTGGCCGCGCTACCCGGCATCGGCCGCTCGACGGCGGGGGCCATCCTGTCGCTTTCGCGCAATGCCCCACACGCCATTCTTGACGGTAACGTCAAACGCGTCCTGGCCCGCTATTACGCAGTCCCGGGCTGGCCCGGCCAGACCGCCGTCGCGCGCCGGCTATGGACCCTTAGCGAAGCGGTGACGCCGAGAAGACGTGCCCGGGATTTCAATCAAGCGATGATGGATCTGGGCGCGACCGTCTGCAACCGGCAACCGCAATGTCAGCGCTGCCCGCTGCGCAGTGACTGCCGGGGCCTCGCCGAGGGCGATCCGACCGTCTACCCGGGCCGCAGACCGCGCCGTCAAAAGCCCCTCCGCCAGACGACCATGCTCATCATCCATGGCCACGGCGGCATCCTGCTTGAGCGTCGGCCCGACACCGGCATCTGGGCCGGCCTCTGGTCGCTGCCGGAAGCAACCGGTGACCCCGAAACATGGGCCCGGGAGCAACTCGGTGCTGGAATCCAACTGCTGGAGGAATCACCGGCGACGCTACGCCACGAATTCACGCACTTCAGTCTGGAGATTCAGCCGGTCCGGGGCCGATTGATGGATGAGACCGTCGTAGCGGACAATGATCGGCTTTGGTATGACCCGCTGTCGGACGAAGCGCCGGGACTGCCCGCCCCCGTCCACCGCCTCATTCATCAAAAGGAGCCATCGGAATGACCGACACGGTCCATTGCGTGAAGCTTGGCCGCGAAGGCCAGAAACTCAAGCGCCAACCCTATCCCGGGGAACTCGGCGAGCGCATCCTCGAGAATGTCAGTCAGGAGGGCTGGCAGATGTGGCTTGGCCACCAGACCATGCTGATCAACGAGTATCGGCTCTCCCCCATGGACCCCAAGGCGCGGCAGTTCCTGGAGCAGGAGATGGAGAACTTCTTCTTCGGCGAGGGCTCGGCACCGCCGCCGGACTACCAGCCGGAGGGATGAGAAACATCAACCGCCATCCCCGCCCAGAGGACGGGCCCAGGATGGCCTCAGGGCCACTTCAGACCACGCACTCACGTCCGGTGCCGGGGGCGGGTCACCGAGCCACTGCCCAAGGCGCGCCGCCAGGGCATCGACATCACCCGCCGGATAACGATACGCGGGGGGATACTGCTCGGGGTAGACGAGTGCGTCGGGAACCAGCGGCGCTGCGCCGGCGCTCGCCGCCTCGAGCATCCCAAGCCCCTGGAATTCATGGATCGCCGTACTCACGGCGATGCCTGCGCGATGCAGGATCGCATCGTAGTCGGCCCTAGCCAGACAGCCATTGGCCACGATGCGCGCACTCCACCGCTCCTCCAGCGCCTGGAGGACAGCCGGGATTTTTGGTGCACGCGGACCGAGCAAGGCAAGACGAAAGTCATAGCCACGCTCCCCCAGACGATCCAGCGCCCGGGCAAAGACCTCGGGCGCCTTGTCGTATTCCCAGCGGTGATTCCAGACAATAAGCCGCGGGTCCCGATGCTCAGCGACCGGCCAGGCACGTTCGGCTATCGGCACGGGAAGGACCGCCGCATGACGGCCCAGTCGCGCGGCCACCCCCGCGGGAACCGCGTCGGGCATTCGCCCGAGCAGCCCATCAACACCGTCGAGAAAACTCCGCCGATTCCAGTCCGAGTTGAACAACAGATAATCGGCGGCGAGCGCGCCGTAGAGCTGCACGATCCGGGGCTCGATCGTGTGCCGCTGGCCCGGTCCGATGGGATAGGCAAACTGGTTTTCGTGGAAATAGTAAACCGTGGGAATTTGACCGAGGGGGGGACAGAGTCCGCGCAAAGTAGCCAGATCCACCATAGAGGTGGCCACGACCTGATCTATGTCCTCGCAGGCCGACTCGATCTGGTCCAGCCATGACAGGGGATTACCGCGGATACGCCACTTGAAATGGCGCCCTGGCAAGGTCAACAGCCGCCAGTCGATGGCCGGAAAAGCCTGCTGGAGCCAGCGCACCCACCAGGCATGGCTGTCGGACTGATAGGCGGAGAGCAAGAGAACACGTCGGCGCATACTCCCATTTTAGGGCGTTCAGCTTGACCCGTCCGGCCGCATCGGTTTGAATACCGCTCTCCGGCGGCCAGGTAGCTCAGTTGGTAGAGCAGACGACTGAAAATCGTCGTGTCGGGAGTTCGATTCTCTCCCTGGCCACCAAATAATCTGACTCCCTATGCAAACCGTTCTGCCACTACTCGGCGTCTTCGCCATCTTCTCCCCCGCCCTCATGCTGCCCGGACCGGACTTCGTGGCGGTGGTGCGCAATACCATTGCCCGGGGCAAGCGGGCCGGCATCCTGACCGCACTTGGCGTGAGTATCGGCATCACGGCCTACGCGGCATTGAGCGCGGCAGGCCTGTCCACGCTCATCAATCGCATTGACTGGTTTGAGATGGTGGTCCGTATCGGTGGCGCGGCGTTCCTGGGCTACCTGGGCATCGGCCTGCTGCTGACGCGCATGCCGGAGCGACACATCGAGCAGGAAGCTCCGACCGAGCCGGCGGGTCCGCGAAATCCCGTGTTGCTGGGGCTTTTCATCAACCTCACCAATCCCAAGGCCATCGTCTTTTTCGGCAGTATCTTCGGCACGGCCATCAAGCCCGGCACACCGGCCTGGGTTCTGGCTGCGGTGGTTGGCATTGTTGGTATCTGCGGACTGCTATGGTTTTCCACCGTCAGTCTGCTCACGGCCTCCACAGGGCTTCTGGTGCGGCTTGAGGATCATCAGCACTGGATCGAGCGTCTCGCCGGCATCGCTTTCCTCGGCTTCTCGGCCAAGATCGTCTTCGACCTCATCAGCGCCTGAAGCCCCGCAACGACTGCAAACGTCCGCTCAGGGGCCCAGCTCCTTGACCGCCTCCATGGCGACATAGGTGCTGGTCGAGGCCACATGCGGAAGACTGGAAATACTCTCGGCGAGCACTCGCCGGTAGGTCGCGATGCCCGGCGTACGCACCTTGAGCAGATAATCGAAGCCACCGGCAATCAGGTGGCATTCCTCGATCTCGGGTATATCCCGCGCCGCTTCGTTGAAGTCGCGCAGAGCAGCCTCGCGGGTATCCGACAGCTTCACCTCGACGAAGGCCACATGCGCCGCGCCGATGCCGATCGGGTCAAGAATCGCCCGGTAACCGCGGATGACTCGAGCCTTCTCAAGCCGTCGCAACCGGGCCTGCGTCGGCGTCTTGGATCGACCGATCCGCCGAGCCAGCTCGGCGATGCTGATACGGCCGTCTACGGAAAGCACCCGAAGTATCGCGCGGTCCAATCGGTCGAGGTTTTCGTTAGAGGATAGTTCGATCGACATGGATTTTCCCGAAAAAACAGTCTGAAAATATTCTGAAAAGCGCTTTTTCAAGACAATCTACCATTATTTCTCCGCTATCGTGGAGCTTATGGATACTCGAATCAGCGCACTCGACACCGAACGGCCCCTCCACCTGCCCGCGGGACTTACCCACGGCATGCGCCGGGCCGAGATACCCACCCTGCAGCAGATGGTCGATACAGCAGCAGTCGACCGGGAGCAGCGGCAGCGCATCGTGAGTGATGCCGCCGAGCTGGTCAGGCAGATCCGCAGCAGCGCACGGCCGGGCCTGATGGAGGTCTTCCTGGCCGAGTATGGCCTGTCGACCGACGAGGGCATTGCGCTTATGTGCCTGGCCGAGGCACTGCTCCGGGTACCGGATGCACCCAGCATCGACGCCCTGATCGAGGACAAGATCCGGCCATCCGACTGGGGCCAGCACATGGGGCATTCCAGCTCCAGTCTGGTCAACGCCTCCACATGGGCCCTCATGCTCACCGGACGCATACTCGATGATGAGGGCCGCGGTGTAACCCGGAATCTGCGCAGCGCATTCAAGAGACTGGGCGAGCCGGTGATCCGCACCGCCGTGGGGCGGGCCATGCGCGAGATGGGACGGCAGTTCGTGCTTGGCGAATCCATTCAGGCGGCCATGAAACGCGCCAGGGGCCTCGAGAAAAAGGGGTTCACCTACTCCTATGACATGCTTGGCGAGGCGGCCCGGACGGCCGCCGATGCCGACCAGTATTTCGAGGCCTACCGCGCGGCGATCCTCGCCATCAGTGGAGCGGCCGAGCATGATGACAGCCGGGACAACCCCGGTATTTCCGTCAAACTCTCGGCACTCCACCCACGCTACGAGCTCGCCCAGCGTGATCGAGTGCTGGCCGAGCTGGTGCCGCGGGTGACTGCACTGGCGCGGCTCGCCGCGGAGAAAGGGCTTGGCTTTAACATCGATGCCGAGGAATCCGACCGGCTCGCCCTCTCGCTGGAGGTTGCCGAGGCCACGCTGGCGGATCCGGCCCTTGCCGACTGGAACGGCTTTGGCATGGTCGTCCAGGCCTATGGCCAGCGGGCGGCCGATACGGTGGACTGGCTCTACCAATTGGCCCAACGCCTCGACCGCCGCATGACACTGCGGTTGGTGAAGGGCGCCTATTGGGATACCGAGATCAAACGCACCCAGGTGCTGGGCGTTGATGGATTCCCGGTATTCACGCGCAAGGCCGGCAGTGATGTCAGCTATCTGGCGGTATCGCGCAAGCTGCTGGGCATGACCGACCGCCTCTATCCCCAGTTCGCCACCCACAACGCCCACTCGGTGGCAGCCGTGCTGGCGATGGCGGACGAGATGGCGATCCCCCGCGAGGCCTTCGAGTTCCAGCGGCTGCATGGCATGGGCGAACGACTGCATGACATCGTCATGGAGCGCAACGGCACCCGCTGTCGCATCTATGCGCCGGTGGGAGAACACCGCGACCTTCTTGCCTACCTCGTCCGTCGACTGCTCGAGAACGGCGCCAACTCCTCATTCGTCAACCAGATCGTCGATGAAGCCGTTCCGCCGGAGGAAGTGGTCGCCTGCCCGTTCGAGGCGCTCGATGATGTCGTGCAGCCCGTCAACCCGGGGCTTTCCCGCGGGCCGGAGATATTCCTGCCCACGCGACGCAACGCGCGTGGTTTCGATTTGGGCGATATCGCCGATCTGGATTGCATCGAGGGGGCGAGGCGCCCCTTCCGCGACCGCGACTTCCGGGCCATGCCCATTACCGTCATCCCCTTGGATCCGGAGGCCGCCGAATGGCGCCCCATGATCAATCCGGCGGATCCGGACGACACCGTTGGTCTGGTCCGCGACGCCACCGCAACGGAGGTTGAACAGGCCATCACGGCGGCGACGCCCTGGGGCGCCAGTCCGCGCGAACGGGCGACCGTACTGGAACGGGCCGCCGAGCTCTATGAGCGGGACTTTGGGGAGATTATTGCGATTGTCGCCCGCGAGGCCGGCAAGAACCTGCTGGATGCCGTGGGTGAGCTACGCGAGGCCATCGACTTCCTCTATTACTACGCCCGTCAGGCGAAGTGCCTGGAACCCGCTCCGCGCGGCCGCTTCGCCTGCATTTCCCCATGGAACTTTCCGCTCGCCATCTTCACCGGTCAGGTCGCCGGGGCGCTGGCGGCCGGCAATGCGGTGCTGGCCAAGCCGGCCGAGCAGTCACCGCTGACAGCCGCCAAGGGCGTGGCTCTCATGCATGAGGCCGGCGTCCCGCAATCCGCTCTGCAGTTCCTCCCCGGTGACGGTGCCACTGTGGGAGCCGCCCTCACCGGCGATCCGCGCATCAATGGTGTCGCCTTTACCGGTGGCACCGACACGGCCCAGGCCATTCGGCGGAACATGAGCCAGCATCTGGCGCCAGGCACCCCGCTCATCGCTGAGACCGGCGGTCTGAACGCCATGATCGTCGACTCCACGGCATTGCACGAGCAGGCCGTCCGGGACGTTCTGGCGAGTGCATTCCAGTCGGCAGGGCAGCGCTGCTCGGCCCTGCGCTGCCTCTACATCCAGGAGGACGTCCGTGAAGACTTCATGGAGATGCTGCTGGGAGCCATGGACGAGCTGCGGCTGGGCGATCCATGGCGTTTGTCCACCGACATCGGCCCGGTAATCGACGCCGATGCCGCGGCCGACATCGCCGGTTACATCGACCGGGCCCGCGGCGCCGGGCGGCTGATCAAGCAGGTCAACGCGCCGGGGAGCGGCCACTTCATTGGCCCGACGGTGATTCAGGTGGACGGCATTGAGGATCTCGAGCGCGAGATCTTCGGCCCGGTTCTGCATGTAGCCAGCTACCGGGCGCAGGATCTGGACGCCGTGATCGAACGGATCAATGCCCGCGGCTACGGCCTGACCTTCGGCCTGCACACCCGGATCGAGGATCGGGTCCAGCACATCGTCGATCGGGTGCATGCCGGCAACATCTATGTGAACCGCAACCAGATCGGTGCGATCGTGGCGTCTCAGCCCTTTGGCGGCGAGGGGCTCTCGGGCACGGGCCCGAAAGCCGGCGGGCCCGACTATGTCCCGCGCTTTGCGGCGCCCGATACTCCGGCGGTTGCCGTGGAGACCCCCGCAGGAGACGCTGACATGTCCGCCATCCAGGCCGAAATCAATGCGCTGCCGGATCCGGCCATGCCGGCGGAGAGCATGGACATGCCCGGTCCCACCGGCGAGTCCAACCGCTTGTATCATGTCCCGCGACCGCCGGTCCTGTGCCTTGGCCCGGGCCCCGCCGCGGCGGCGGAGCAGCGACGCCAGGTGGAGGCACTGGGGGGCACGGCCGTTGAAGTCACCGGGCAGCTCTTGCCGGAGGCACTGGAGACACTGGAGGGCTTCTCCGGCGTGATCTGGTGGGGTGACGAGGCCAGTACACGGCCCTATGCGCTGGCGCTCTCGCGGCGGGATGGCCCCATCCTGCCGGTCATCACCGGCTGCCCGGACCGGGCGCATGTCAACCATGAGCGTCATGTCTGCGTGGACGTCACCGCATCGGGTGGTAACGCACAGCTGCTGGCGAAGGTTCAGTAAGCCGATCGATTGGCGCTATCAACTTTACTTCCCGCCTGTCTCTCCGCAGGATAGCGCCCTTTTTCCACTGCGGAGGCGACATGGCGGGATACCCGCATCAAGGGGCAGCGACGCGAAGCGGCAATGAACTGGGCGACCCATGGGTGCTGGGCATCAGCGCCGGGTTCATTCTACTGTTCATCGGACTTTCCGTTTACGACGTCGATCTGCTCTCGCAGCTGGTGGGTGCCGGGTTCACCTGGACGGCCAAGTATCTTGGGGCTTACTTCCAGCTCCTCCTGCTGCTGACCTTCGTGATCGCGATCGCGGTGGCCATCTCGCCGGCCGGTGGGGCGGTCATGGGCGACCTCGAAGAACCCGAGATGAGCACCTTTCGCTGGGTAGCCATCATCATGTGCACCCTGCTTGCCGGGGGTGGCGTATTCTTCGCGGCCGGTGAGCCGGTTTACCACTTCATCGCCCAGAGTCCGCCGGCCTTCGATGCGGAGCTTGGCACCCCGGAAGCGATCCAGGGTGCCCTCGCCCAGTCCTTCATGCACTGGGGGTTTCTGGCATGGGCCGTGCTCGGAGGGCTGACCAGTCTGGTGCTGGTCCATGCCCATTACGTCAACGGACAGCCGCTGCAACCCCGCACCCTGCTCTATCCCGTGTTTGGTGATCGCGTGATGCATGGCCTGTTCGGCGGGATCGTTGATGCAGTGTGCGTCATCGCCGTGGTGGCCGGCACCGTGGGGCCGATCGGATTCCTTGCCACGCAGGTGGCCTATGGCGGGAACGTCCTGTTCGGCCTGTCCGAGGGATACGGCACACAGCTCGCTGTCCTCTTCATTCTGGGGGCGATCTACGTGAGTTCGGCGGTCAGCGGAATCCATCGCGGCATCCAGCTGCTAAGCCGCTTCAACGTCTATCTGGCCCTGGCCATCGGTGCGGTCATCCTGATCCTTGGCCCGACGCTGTTTCTGGTCGATGCCTATACTCAGGCGCTTGGCGCCTATCTGGGCAATTTCCTGTCGATGGCCACCATGACCACGCAGACCGCCCCCGACTGGTGGATGAAGTGGTGGACGGTGTTCTTCTTCGCCTGGTTCATTGGCTACGGGCCGCTCATGGCGCTCTTTGTCGCGCGCATATCCCGTGGCCGCACCGTGCGTCAGATGATCCTCGCCATCTGCGTGGCCGCACCCATCGCCACCACGGTCTGGTTCACGCTGCTGGGTGGATCGGGGATCTACTACCAGCTGACCGGAACCATCGATCTTGCCGAAGCGCTGACCAACTTCCGTTTTGATGTTGCGACGCTGACCGTGGCCGAGGCGCTGCCGCTGGGGAGCCTGATGGCGGTCGCTATCCTGGTGCTGACGACCATTTTCGTCGCCACCACGGGCGACTCGATGAGCTATACCATTTCGATGGTAGCCACCGGGCACGACCGGCCGAGCACCCTGGTAAGGGCTTTCTGGGGTATTGCCCTGGCCGTGATGGCAGGCATTCTCCTCTACATGGGAGCAGGGCAGATCTCGGCGCTCCAGCAGTTCATCGTGGTGACCGCCATCCCGGTATCGCTGATCCTGCTGCCATCGTTATGGACCGGTCCGAAAGCCGCGTATGCCATGGCACGCCGTCAGGGATTGGTGCGGTGAGGCTGCCATCTCAGGCCAGGCCCCGAGCTGATCGGGGCCGGATCGCCATCAGCGCCGCTAGATGTCGATGCAGATCTTGCCGAAGTGGGCACCGCTCTCCTCGTGCCGGAAGGCATCGACCAGCTGATCCAGCGGGAAATGCCGGTCGATGACCGGTCGGATATCCGTGGCCTCCATCGCCGACACCATGTCCTGCTGATCACGACGGCTGCCAACCAGTACGGCCTGCAGACGCTGCTGCCTCAGCAGGGCCTGAATCAGGGGGAAGTCGCCCTTTACACCGGTGAGCACACCGATCAGCGAAATATGACCGCCTACCGCCGCCGCCACCATCGACTGCTGCAGCGTCCCTGGCCCGCCGACTTCGACCACATGGTCGACGCCCCGGCCACCGGTCAGTTCACGCACCGCCTTACCCCAGTCCGGCGTATCACGATAATTGATCACCGCTTCAGCGCCCATCGACTTGAGCCGCTCGAGTTTTTCATCGCTGGATGAGGTGGAGATCACTCGGGCACCCGCCGCCACGGCCAACTGGAGTGCGAAGATCGACACGCCCCCGGTCCCCAGGGTGAGCACGGTATGACCAGGCTGGAGATTGCCGTGGACGAACAGCGACCGCCATGCCGTCACGCCCGCCGTGGTCAGGGTCGCCGCCTCGGCATGGCTCCAGCCGGCCGGAATCCGTGTGAAGGCGGTCGCCGGGCGGGTGACCTTCTCCCGGGCATAGCCGTCGATGCCGTCACCCGGCGTCCCGCCAAAGCCTTCGAGCTCGGGATCGCCATCCAGCCAGTGGGGGAAGAACGTGCTGACCACCGCATCGCCCTCGGCGAAATCGGTCACTCGCTCGCCCACCGCGGTCACCTCGCCGGCGCCATCCGACAACGGGATGCGCGCCTCGTCCTTCGGCGCCATCGGGCCTTTCACCACGCCGTAGTCATGAAAGTTGAGCGAACTGGCGCGCAGTCGGACGGTGATTTCCCCCGGTCCGGGTGCTGGCGGCTCTCCGGCCTCCTCGATGCTCACCTGATCAAAGCCGCCCCCGGGGGCGAGTCTCAGTACGCGATTACCCATGCCGTCCTCCTCGAAAAGCGTTCTTCCGTTCAGTGCTGCCCATGCTGATCAGGCCGGGACGGCAATGCAAGCATGACGAGGCCAGGGCACTTCCCCTCATCGGGGCGGTTGGTCGACCGTCTCCAGCACCTCCGCCCTGACCTCGGCAAAGGCCTCGGCCACGCGCTTGGTGGGGCGCAGATGAACAAGACGTCGATCGTCCCCGTTGCGCGCCTTGATCACCCAGCCGTCGGCAACCAGCTGGGCGAGGTTGTAGCGAATACCGGTGACGGAATATGGCAGCACGGCAAGCAGCTGCTTGACGCTCAGCGGCTGATCGAGGTGATGGGCAATCGACACGACAACGAGGATATCCAGTGGGATCAAGGACGCCCCATGGGGTAGCGCGGGCGACAGCGCCTGCCGCAGTCGCTCGGTCAGGCGTGCATCCGCCAGCGCCTCCTGCCGCTCCATGGCAATCCCCTCTCTATCCGTAAAGCTCTGGACGCTATCCACGCCACGGACGGGTCGCAACGAATTTCGGCTACTAATTTAGTATCTGGCTGGAGGGGATTTCGTGACCGGTTTCCGCGCAGGCTAGCTCCGCCCGTCGGGCTGGCCACGGGCCACGGAGAGAATGTGGATCTGCATGAGATCGGAGGCCCGCTCGCCGTCGGCATTGGCCAGCGCATCGACGATCTCGGCGTGCTCGTCGAGGGCCTTGTCCATGGCAGCGCGCGTCAGTCCGTAGGTGCTGCGCGTGGATGTCGCGCCATGCAGGACCGTCTCCAGTGAACGCTGTAGCCGTCGGCTACCCGCCGCCACCAGGATTGTCTCGTGGAACTCGAGATTCAGCTCGCTGAGTCGCTCATGCGGTGGCCCGTCCTGCTGCACCAGGGCCTTCTCCTCGTCGACGATGGCGCGCAGCCGGGTCAATTGAGGCGGACGGATACGGGTGGCGGCACGCCGCGCTGCATACGCCTCCAGCAGCGCACGCAGCTCGAACACCTCATGGCTGTCCTCGCGGGTCCACTCGATCACCCGAGCCCCTCGGTAGGGAATGAGCTCGAGCCAGCCATCGGCGGCGAGACGCACCAGCGCTTCATGCACCGGAGCAACCGACGTGCGAAGCTCGTCCGCCAGCGCCTGCTCCTGCAGAAACGCTCCACCCGGGAACGCTCCGCGGAGGATGCGTTGGCGGATGGCCAGGCAGACCTGATCGGTGACGGTATCCATGCTAATGCCCGAGGCTGAGAAGTCGGTAGGTTAGTCAGGCATCATGCGCAAGGTGATATCGGCATGCAATGCCTCTCCCTCAAAGCTGCGCCAGGAAATCCGCCAATTGCGGCCATTGCACGGTCAACTCCCGACTCAGGTCGTGCCCACCTTCGAGCCAGACCAGTCTCGTGGTCGCCGGATCACCGGCCTGCGCAAGGGTCTCAGCATCCGCCGGCGGAATCACCTGATCGCGCCGGCCATGGGCAACGAGTACCGGCACATGGATGTGCCGGATGACGCTGACCGGGGCGATATCATCGAAACGATGCCCGATCACCCGTTCAACATAACGGAGCACGAGCCAGCCGATGGGCATGAACGGGATCCGCCGGGCGGCGAGCCAGCGTTTCATCATGAGCTCGGGGTGTACAAAACCGGAGAGACTGATCACTCCATCAATGTCGTTCCGCCAGGAGGCGGCCAGAAGGGTCGCCGCCGCGCCCACGGAATGGCCGATCAGCACCAGCGGGCCTTCACTGCCATCCTCCCCGCGCCGCATCCAGCTGGCTGCGGCGTCAATATCCTCCGCAAAGCGTGGCATCGACGAAAAGTTGTCGGCATCGCTGCTGCCATGGTTTCGCACATCAAAGAGCAATACCTGCCAGCCGGCGTCCTGCAGCGGTCTCGCCAGAGCCAGCATGAACAGCCGATTAACGCCCCAGCCATGGCAGATCACCACGCGACCCACGCGTGGGTCGCCATCCAGCAGCCAACCCGAAAGCCGACGCCCTCGCGCGGTGGGAATGGAGATCTCTTGGCCAACCACGCCGTGATCGGCAGGTTCACCGTTCACTGGCCGGCGAGGTGCGGCCAGACTCCAATGCAGCCATTTGCCCCCGCCCCATAGCAGCAGCAAAGTCAGCCCAAGCGCGGACAGGATCCAGAGCATCATGCTCAGGGCAGCATGTCGCTTAACAGCGGATTGGGGAAGCGACGCTCGCTGGTTACGGCATAAAACGCCTCGCTCATCGCCGGAAGACGATCCGCCTCGACCAGCTCGCCGCTGTCGAGCTCGTCACGAACAACGATCGGCGGAATGACGGCGAGCCCGGCGCCCTCCCGGGTCAGCAACCGCAGCATGGCCATGTCGTCGATTTCCGCTGCAATTCTCGGTTGCACGTCGATACCAGAGAGCACGGCGCGGAATGCCGTGCGCAGTCCGCTGGAACGGCTGGGCAGGAGCAGTGGCGCAGCGGATAGCCAGGTTTCGAGAGAGTCCCCCAGCGCGACCAGCGTCGGCGTGCCGATGAGACTGACCGGTTGCTCGGCAAGCCGGTGCGTGATGAACGGATGCAGTGCGTCGGCTCGTGGCGGCTCGTTGGTGAGCACCACATCCAGTTGCAGCGCCAGCAGGGCCTCGAACAGTTCGCCGGCGCTCCCGGCCCGCAGGATGACCTCCACGTCGGACCGGTCGAGAACCGGCCGCAGGAAAGCGAGCTGGAAATTTCGGGACAGAGTCGCGAGCGCGCCGACCCTCAGCGCCTGCCGGGGCTGGCCGGTCTGCTGAAGCGTCGCCACCAGCTCATCACCGGTCGCGAAGATGGTATCGGCATGATCCAGCGCGATCCGTCCCGCCTCGGTGAGATGCAACGCCCGCGCGCGGCGCTCGAAAAGCGGTTGCCCCAGACGATCCTCAAGCTGGCGGATCTGCGCGGACAGCGTGGACTGAGACACATTCAGCCGTTCCGCCGCCCGGGTGAGATGCCCTTCGTGGGCAACCACATGAAAGTAGCGCAGATGATGAAAATTGAGTATCGCCATATCGTTCGATACTACAGAACGACATGGCGAAAACCCAAAACGGAAACGATCAATGGCGGCCGGTCAGGCCGGCCGCCAAGGGCGGTTATACGCCGTACTGCTCGCGGGCGTAGTCGCCGAGGCCGAAGGCATCCAGCCTTGCCAGCGGCGCCAGGAAAGTCACCTGGATCACGCCCGGCGCACGGCCGATCTCGATGGCACCATTCACCGTGGCACGGTTACGCACCTCCGCCACCGTCATATCCAGCAGCCGGCCGGCACGCTCAAGTCCGTTGTCGATCGCATCATTGAGGTTGGCGGCTGTCCCGATCACGGAAATCGGTGCCATGGGGTCGAGGGTCTCCATGCCCCAGCGCCGGGCGAGCCGTTCGCCCTTTGCCTGCTCCTCGGCCGAGAACGGCCGCGCCATGGGCGGCAGATCCTCAACCAGCGGGAAAAGCACCGGGCCATCAATGGGGTAGTCCTTCACCACCTCCACCTGCAGGGTCACGCTGCCAGAGACATCCATCGTGTGGCCTGCAATTTCGCCATCGCCCTGGCCCGCATGCATGTCACCGAGGTAGAGGCCGCCACCCTTGACCTTGCATGGTGCGACGAGAATCGCGCCGGCCCGCACTGCGTCGATATCCATATGCCCGTCGGTCTTGTGCCGGGCCAGCTCCTCGGCGCTGATGGCATAGTCATGCGGAGCGCCCACCAGAAAAGCCCCGAAATCCCCGGCATTATGGCTATCCGGCATGGCGCGCGACGGGCAGCTACCGAGCTGCCCCAGGAACGGGCGCATCCGCACCAGCGCTCCCGGCATATCGGACGGCGCGTAGTTCAGGATCGAGTGCTGATGGCTGCCATCCGGCAGCGCCGCATAGTGGTCCGCCTCGTGGCCGACCTTTTCGGCGGCCTCCTTCGGCAGCGTCACGCCGACGCTGCGTGTGTCGTCGAAGGCCACCGTGTAGCCATGAACGATCTCGAAGGGCTTGACCGGGTTTCCGCAGACATCGCAGCGCACGGAATCCTGACCGATCCCCTCCACATGGGTTTCCGGCCAGACGGTATCGCAGGTCGGGCAGCGCGCGGCGACGTAGGGGTCGCCCACGCAGAATCCCTCGGGCGACGAATCGTGGCCCGACGCGGTGGCGGTGGCCGTCACGGTGATATCGCGGATGCGGATGGCGAGACCGTCACCAACCTCTGCACCGGCCACCTCCACCGGGCGGGTCACCTCGTGGCCTCCGCGCAGACTGGGCGTAATCATCGGCCCCCAGCAGCCAGGCGCGGTGTTGGCGATGACCGTGCCGCCATCCTCCACCGGTCCCAGCATCGGCCCGTCGGGATCCAGTACGGAATTCGTGAATTCGTTCACCACCAGGCTGCGCCTGGCCGGGTTCTTGGTCTTGTCCAGCATGCTCTCACTCCTCGGGAATCGTGATGTTTCGAGTATCCGGCGGAATGCCTCGAATGGCAATCGCCCTTGCCTGATGAGGACAGCACTGCGGATCCTCGGCAAGAGACGTGACTCGGGAGAACACCTCGGTCATGATCGGGTCAATCACAGAGGACATGGCAAGGAGAGTTTCGATGCAGATGATCCGGGAATGGAGAAGTGTCTGGCTCGCGATGGCGATGGCACTGGTGGTAAGCGCCTGCGCTTCGGTGAGCGGCAGCGGGGAGTACAACCGCAGTTTTGATTTCGCCAGTATCCAGCGCACGGCGGTTGTGTCGGTTGAGGGGGTCGGTGGACAGGCCGCCCGTGACCAGATCGCCAGCATGTTCAACCAGGCCCTGCTGCGCCATGGCTACAGCCCGATCGAGCGCAGCCAGATCAACGCGGTCCTTGAGGAGCAGGACTTTTCACGATCGCAGGTCACCACAGCCTCCGGAGCGGCCCGGGCGGGCCAGGTGCTGAACGTGGATAGTGTCGTTCTGGTGAACATTCCGGAATTCGGCGACGACATGAGCATGAGCGCCCAGATGGTGGACGTGGAGGACGGCACGATCCTTTGGTCCGCCTCCGGCAGCGCCCGGACGGGGGCCAGCATGACCCGCCGGGCTGGACAGCTGCTTGGCGCCATTGGCGGCGGCATCATTGGTGCCGAGGTGGGTGATGACACCGGCGCCGTTGTAGGCGGTGTAGGTGGCGCCGTTGGTGGCGGGATCGCCGCGGATGCGCTATCCAAACAGCGTCAGGAGCAGACGGCCATTCTCATCGACCAGCTCACGCAGAGTCTGCCCATGCGCTGAGCGCAGCATGCGCGAATGAACCCCTTGCGGAGAATCAGGCCGTGATACCGTTTTGACATCACGGCCTGCACGACAACCGGAGTCAAGCAATGAGCAACGATCTCCCGCATGGCGCGAATGATGTCGCCACCAACAATCCGGATGTCTGGGATGCCTACAGCGACCTGGGGCTGGCGGTGGCCGAATCGGGCCCGCTGGACGGCAGCGAGCGCCGGCTGGTGAAGCTGGCCCTGGCCATCGGCATCGGCAGCGAGGGCGCCACCCATTCGCATACACGTCGTGCCCTGGACGAGGGGTTCAGCGCCGAGGCCCTGCGCCAGGTTGCGCTGCTGGCCATTCCCACGGCGGGATTCCCGGCGGCAGTCGCCGGCCTCACCTGGATAGAGGATGTCCTCTCCGAAGACGATGAAGAAGCGGATGAGGAAGAGGACGACGAGGCGGATGACGACGTCTAATGTCTTGATTCATAGACTCTGACTATCGATCGTCATGCACCGTTGCATTTTCCCCAGCAGCGGTTCCGGCCTATCATTGGCGTTTTCTGTCGAATGCGGGACTGACCGACATGCCAATGTACAGCTCTAAGCCGAATGCCCACCACGACGATGTGCCGCGTCTGGGCGTGCTGGTCACCAACCTGGGAACCCCCGATGCGCCCACGGCGCCAGCCTTGCGACGCTATCTGGCCGAATTCCTGGGTGATCCGCGCGTCGTCGAGATCAATCGCCCGCTCTGGTGGCTGCTGCTGCATGGTGTCATTCTGCGCACCCGACCGAAAAAATCCGCCGCCGCCTACGCCGAAGTATGGGAAGAAGGCGGCTCACCGCTGCTCACCATCGGCAAGGAACAGACTGAGGGGATTGCTACGCGACTGGCAGAGCGGCTCGATGGCCCGGTCAGCGTCGAACTCGCCATGCGCTACGGCAACCCGTCCATCCGGGACGGGTTGCGCAAGCTTCGTGAAGCGGGCGCGGAGCGTATTCTGGTCATGCCACTCTACCCCCAGTACTCCGCCACCACGGTGGGGTCCACCTACGACGCCGTTTTCGACGAGCTCAAGAAGTGGCGCGTAATCCCGGAATTGCGACTCATCGGGCAGTACCACGACGACCCGCAGTACATCGAATCCCTGGCCAACACCATTCGCGAGCACTGGGAAGCCCATGGCAAGGCGGAGAAAATGCTTTTCTCCTTCCATGGCATGCCGCGGCGTTACCTGCTGAATGGCGATTTCTATCACTGCCAGTGCCAGAAAACCGCGCGCCTGGTAGCGGAGCGACTGGGCATGGACGACGGTGAATGGCAGGTCACCTTCCAGTCGCTTTTCGGACGCGAGGTCTGGTTGCAGCCCTATACCGACGAGACCGTCAAGAGCCTCGCCGAATCGGGGATGAAGAAGCTCGATGTGATCTGTCCCGGGTTCTCCGCGGATTGCCTCGAGACACTCGAGGAGATCGAGGGCGAAAACGCGGAGATCTTCGAAGAAAACGGCGGCGGCGAGCTGCGTTATATCCGGGCGCTCAACGCCCGACCGGACCACCTCGATATGTTGACCAACCTGGCCATCGACCATCTTCAGGGCTGGCCGGAAGCAAGCCCGGAGGTCCTGCGGAACCGGCGGGATCCCAAGGCGACCCGGGAGCGGGCCAAGGCCATGGGCTGCGACTACTGACCAGCGTATTCTTCACTGGCATGGCGATGGGCCTCGCGCTCATCGTCGCCATCGGCGCTCAGAATGCCTTCGTCCTGCGACAGGGACTGCTCGGCGAACATGTGTTCGCCGTCTGCCTGACCTGCGCACTGTCGGATGCCGCCCTGATCGCGCTTGGCGTGACAAGCTTTGAAGGGATCACGGCGTGGCTGCCCTGGATCGAGCCAACGGCGCGTATCGCCGGCGCGCTCTTTTTATTCGTCTTCGGCGCCAGGAGCCTCTGGTCCGCACTCCGCTCGCGCGGTGCACTGCATGCGGGTGAGGCGCCGAGCGTGGGCGCTGCCGGTAATCGCCTGGGGCGCACGCTGCTGGCCTGCCTGGCGATCACCTGGCTCAACCCCCATGTCTATCTCGATACAGTGGTGATGCTGGGGACGATCTCGACCCAGTTCGAAGGCGCAAGAACGGCGTTTGCCGGCGGTGCGATCACCGGATCGTTTCTGTTCTTCTTCGCCCTTGGCTACGGCGCCAGGCCGCTTCAGCCGTTATTCGCCCGGCCTGCCGCATGGCGGATACTGGAAGGAGGTATCGCCCTGATGGTCTGGGCGATCGCCATTGGATTGCTGACGGGCGGGTAACGTCCGGGAGATGGAATCCGGGACAGGCACGATGCCTGCCCCGGAAACTGCGGTTCTCGCCTACTGACCGATGACCAGCGAGCGATCACCGTCGAGGGTCCACTCATGCAGCGAACCATCGTAGAGGGCGACATCGGGCATTCCACCGATCTCGGACATACCAAACCAGGCCAGCGATGAGACATGGCCGGAATTGCAATAGTCGATGATCCGGCCCTCCACGCCCGGCAGCATCGCCGAGACGATGTCCCGGACCTGCTCGGGAGTGCGCCAGTAGACAACGCCCTCACGGGGTGCGACGAACAGGTTGAAAGGCACGGGCCTCGCCGCCGGCAGATGACCGCTGCCATCCACATAATCCTTGCTCATCACGCCGGTGAACTGCGGCAGGGGCCGGTTATCCACCAGCTGAGCGGCCTCATCCCCGGCGATCACCGCCGCCACTTCATCGGTGGTGGCGAGCAGCTCGCCACGCGGCGCTCCCGCCGTATAACTGCCACCCCCGGGCGACGCCGCCGGTGACTCGGACACCTCGCCACCGGCAGCATCCCAGGCAGCGACACCACCATCCAGGATAGCGACGTTGTCATGGCCGAAGTACTTGAGCTGCCAGTAGAGCCGCGAAGCGACCGTGGCGTCGCCGTAGACCGTGGTCCCCGCCGGTGCGATGACCACCATGTCACCGGCATCCACACCGAGACCCTGCATGACCGCCTCGAATTGCTCCGCGGTGGGTGCAAGGTAGCGGATCGTGTCCTTCAGCCCGGGACGCTCGGTGAGGAACTCACCCATCCCCACGAACGGTGCACCGGCGATAAAGCCGGTCTCGTCATAGTTAGACGGGCGACGGGAGACGTTGATCACCGTGGCCTCATCCTGGTGGTCGAGCACCCACTCGGCATCCACGACAGGACCGATATCGGCGATGGAGGTGCCGGACTGTGCGCCGGCCATGCCGGGGACGGCAATCGCCAGAGCGAGTATCAGGTTTCGCGCGAGTGTTCCACTTCGCATGGTGTCGTCCTCCGCGGCGATCAGAACGTGAAAAGACGGATGGCCGGATCGGCCACGAGCGCGCCAACAGCAGGCGGCTGGGCAACGCCGACACCATCGATAAGGTCTGCCTCGGTGTACTCGCGGTTGGGCAGATAAATGGCACAGACATCCACGGTCACACCGTTATTGACCAGGCCCTGGATCATCTGTGCGGGGCTCGCATCGGGGCCGCGCAGCGTCTCGGATTCGGCGACCTCCGAGCGGACGGCCAGGTCACCGGCGTCGTCACAGAGCAGCACCTGAGGTGACGCCCCTTTCTGCTGGGCCTGCATGGTCAGAATCAGGGCCATGGCCTGTGTCTCATCCTCATCACTGGTGATGATGGTGAGCATGTCGGCGTCGTTCTGCGCCATGGCGACACTGGAGAAGAGCGCCAGCAGCAGAATGCTGGCCAGAGATTTGATAGGTGTCATGACTGGACTCCTCATGGGATCAGCGTGTTACTGCTGGGCGTTGCGCCCACAGGTGTTTAGACCGAAAATGCTGTACGCGGGGCAATAGCTGACGACCGAGGTGGCCAATGGCACCAGGCCGATCCAGCCCCACGCCATACCCTGGCCAAAGACCGCCATGGCAATGAGGGCCAGTCCTACGATGGCGCGAACGATGCGGTCGGCAGAACCGACGTTTTGTTTGAACATGAAATGCACTCCTTTGACCCAATGCGATGGATGTCTCTGAACGTTTACCCCAGTAAGCGCGCCTACTCATCAGCCGATCAGTGATGAAGTCACATAACTTCGGACAGACCATGAATGAACATGATCCCCGTCATGTCCCGGATGCACGGCCACCTGCCTTCGCAGACCTGGACCAGGGCACCTGGGACGAGGTGAGACAGGCCGCGCAGCAGCTGACCCTGCCGGCGGGCACGTCGGTGTTCGGGCCCGGTGATGAATGTCAGGGACTGCCGCTAGTACTCAACGGCGAAATCCGTGTGCAGATGGTAGGCGCATCCGGGAACGAAATCGTCCTTTATCGGATCAAAGGGGGTGAACTGTGTCCGCTTTCGGTCGCATGTCTGCTCACACAGGGCAGCCATCAGTCGGAGGCGGTGGTTGAGGAAGACAGCGAGGTGCTGCTCATCCCGGCGGGTCTGACCGAGCGGTTGATGAACGACGCAGCCGGATTCCGGCAGGCCATCCTCGAGAGCTATGGCCAGCGTCTGCAGTCACTGATGCTGGTCATCGAGGAGGTCGCCTTCCGGCGCCTTGACCAGCGCCTGGCCGAGCGACTGCTTGAGCGTCAGCGCAATGGGCAGCTATCGATTACGCATCAGGATCTGGCGGTGGAGCTGGGAACAGCCAGGGAGGTCATCAGCCGTCTTCTGAAAGAGTTCGAGCGGCGGAGGCTGGTAACCCTGGAGCGCGGCCGCATCACCATCGTCAATCCGACGGCCCTATCTGACGTGGGGCGGGCGCAGGCCGGCAAGGCAAGCGCCTGAGGCGGTACGCAGCGTCATCAGGCGGCGCGGTACTGAGAACCGGGCGCGCACGGCGCGCCACAGACATGCAATACAGAGGCAGATGCCATGGAGTTCGATCCACTGCTGCTTTCGCGAATCCAGTTCGCGTTCGTTGTGTCCTTCCACGCGATATTCCCGGTATTCACCATCGGGCTCGCATCCTATATCGCGCTGCTTGAAGGACTTCACTTCAAGACCGGCAATCCCGCCTGGGCCCAACTCTCCCGGTTCTGGACCAAGGTCTTCGCCGTCGCGTTTGGCATGGGTGTCGTCTCGGGCATCGTGATGTCGTTCCAGTTCGGTACCAACTGGAGCAACTTCGCGCAGATGTCGGCGAACTTTCTGGGGCCGATCCTGAGCTATGAGGTGGTCACCGCCTTCTTCCTGGAGGCCGCCTTCCTCGGCGTGCTGCTATTCGGCCGTGACAAGGTGCCCCGGGGCACGCATCTGTTTGCCGCCATCATGGTGGCCCTCGGTACCTTTATTTCCTCGTTCTGGATTCTCGTCGCCAATAGCTGGATGCATACCCCCGCCGGCGTGGAGTTCCAGGACGGCATGCTGCATGTGCGCAGCTGGGCCGAGGCGATCTTCAACCCCTCCTTCCCGTACCGATTCACGCACATGGCCGTCGCCAGCTTCCTCACCGGGAGCTTCGTAGTGGCCGGCGTGAGCGCCTGGTACCTACTCAAGGGCCACATGGTCGAGGCCAATCGCAAGGCGCTTTCCATGTGTCTCTGGATGATTCTGTTCCTGGCGCCGGCGCAGGCGGTGATCGGTGACTTCCACGGCATCAATACGCTGGAGTACCAGCCGACCAAGGTCGCGGCCATGGAGGGCAACTGGGAGACGCAGGCCGGTGCGCCGCTGCTGCTGTTCGCCCTGCCTGACAAGGCCGCCCAGGAAAACCGCTTCGAAATTGGCATCCCCAAGCTCGCCAGCATCATCCTCACGCATGAGGCGGATGGCGTAGTGCCGGGGATCACCGAGGCCGCGCCGGAGGATCAGCCGCCAGTATCCATCGTGTTCTGGTCGTTCCGGATCATGGTGGGGATTGGTTTCCTGATGATCGCCTTCGGGATCTGGGGGCTGGTGCTGCGTCTGCGTGGACGACTCTATGAGCCGGGGCGCTTCCATCGCCTGTTGCCGCTGATGATCGCCGCACCGTTTGTTGCCGTCCTTGCCGGCTGGTTCACAACCGAGTCCGGGCGTGCACCATGGCTGGTCTACGGCATGATCAACTTCTCGGAAGGTGTCACCCCTTCGCTCACCGGCTGGATGGCCGTACTCAGTCTCGTGGGGTACATGTCCGTCTATGCAGTGGTGTATGCCTCCGGCGGGTACTACCTCTGGCGGCTGGTGAAGGGCGGCATGACCGATGTCGAGCCGGCCAGCACCGAGTCGGGAGCGCACCCCAAGCGGCCGCTGTCCGCGGGGGGCCCGATCGGTGATCACGCTCCCGCGGCACCGGTGAGGGGAGACTGGACATGATCGACTTCACCATGATCTGGGCGGTCATCATCGCCTTTGGTGTGATCATGTACGTGCTCATGGATGGCTTCGATCTGGGCGTCGGGATCCTCTATCCCTTCGCCCCGGACGAAGAATCGCGGGACGTCATGATGAACTCCGTAGCACCGGTCTGGGATGGCAACGAGACCTGGCTGGTGCTGGGTGGCGCGGGGTTGCTTGGCGCGTTTCCGCTGGTTTACTCCGTGCTTCTCCCGGCACTCTATCTCGGGGTTTTTCTTCTGCTGGCGGGCCTCATCTTCCGCGGTGTGGCCTTCGAATTCCGCTTCAAGGCAAGTCCGGAGAAAAAGGGGTGGTGGAGCGCGGCCTTCGCTGGCGGATCCACCGTTGCCGCGCTGGCGCAGGGTATTGTCGTCGGCGCGTATATCCAGGGCTTCCAGACGGAGAATCTCACCTATGTCGGGGGGGCCTTCGACTGGTTGACCCCGTTCTCCGTGCTCACGGGCATCGGCCTTGTGCTGGGCTATGCCCTGCTCGGCAGCACCTGGCTGATCATGAAAACGGAAGGCCCGGTGCAGGACTGGGCCTATCGGCTGACGCCGAAGTTGCTCGGCGGCGTGCTGGGTGTATTCCTGATCATCAGCTTCTGGACACCATTGGTCGACGAGTTCGTCCGTGACCGCTGGTTCAGCAATCTGTTCTCCATCTGGCTCCTGCCCGCGGGCGCACTGGGCTGCGCCTGGCTGATCATGCGATCCGTGCGCAATCGCTCCGAGGGCCTGCCATTCGTGGCGACCATGGGGCTTTTCATCTTCACCTATCTGGGGCTGCTGGCGAGTAAGTGGCCTTACGTGGTCCCGCCGGACTACACCCTCTACGACGCTGCATCGGCGCGCGAGTCGCAGATGTTCCTGCTGATCGGTGTACTGTTCGTCATACCGGTGGTTCTTGCCTACACGGCCTGGACCTACTGGGTATTCCGCGGCAAGGTGCGGCCCGGCGAGGGATACCACTAGCGAGATGACACCCGCCGCATGGCTCGCCCGGGAAGGCCGGGCGGTCACCCCCCGGTTGCGGCTTGCCGCTCTGTATGGGGTCATGGAGGGCCTGCTGATCATCGCCCAGGCGGGTCTGATCTCATGGCTCGTTTACCGGGTCGTGATGGAAGGCGCCAGCCTGTATGCCATGCTGGCGCCCGCCGCGATGCTGGTCCTGGTGGTCCTGCTTCGACCTGTCGCCCAGATCCTCCGTGCTCGGGTGTCCATCGAGGCCTCAGACACGGTGAGACAGCGCGTGCGTTCGCGACTGATCACTCACGCTGAGGCATTGGGTCCCGCTGGTCTTGCCGCCAGGGATACAGGCGAGACCGCCAGCCAGCTCACCGAGCAAATCAGTGCCCTGGATGGGTACTATTCCCGCTATCGTCCGCAGATGACCGTGGCCGTGGTGATTCCGGTCGCCATTGCCATCACGGCATTCACTCAGGACTGGATCGCCGCCTCCTTCCTGGTGGTATCCGCGCCGCTCATCCCGCTTTTCATGGCGCTGGTCGGCATGGGGGCGGAACGTCTCAACCGTGATCAGTTCGAATCGGTCGCCCGGCTGTCCGGGCAATTCCTGGACCGCGTTCGCGGCCTCACCACGCTGCGACTGTTCGGCCGGGTGCAGGACGCCACGGACGGGATTCTTGAGGGTTCTGATGAGTACCGGCAGCGCAGCATGCGGGTGCTACGGGTCGCCTTCCTGTCGTCTGCAGTGCTCGAGTTCTTTGCCTCCGTGGCGATCGCGGTGATCGCCATCTATATCGGTTTCGGTTTGCTGGGTTACATCGAACTCGGGCCGGCGCCGGAGCTGACGCTGTTCAGCGGTCTATTCGTGCTATTGCTCGCCCCGGAGTTTTTCCAGCCCCTGCGCACGCTCGCCCAGCATTACCATGACCGAGCCACTGCACTGGGGGCGGCAGAATTGCTGATGGAGTTCGAGGCCGAGGGCGAGACTGGGGATCAGGCCGAGGCTGCAGCCGAGGCCGAATCGGCATCCGTAGAGCCGCTACGCGAGGGAGCACCCGCTCCCACCGGTGGGACGCCGAACGGCGATAACAGCCTCTGCGCCATGGACCTGACGCTTCAGCGCCCTGGCCGAGGGGTTGTGCTGAAAGTCGCCAAGTTGGTGGCCCATCCCGGGGAGCGGGTGCTGATCGAAGGCCCCTCCGGGACCGGCAAGACGACATTGCTGCTGGCACTGGCCGGGTTACTGACGCCCGCCGCCGGTGTTATCCGGCGACCGTCGGCAGATGAGCGCACGGGCTGGCTTGGTGCACCACCTTTTATCGCCAATGCCACCCTCCGCGAAAACATCCGCCTGGGTTATCCAGACGCGGGCGACGAGGCACTGGAGTCGGCAGCCGATCGTGCCGGGGTCACCGAATTCTCCAGGCGCCTCCCGGACGGACTCGATACCGGGGTTGGCGAACGTGGCGTTGGGCTATCCGGGGGCCAGGCACAACGCGTGGCGCTGGCACGGGCGCTTGTCTCGCCGGCACCCCTGATCCTGCTTGATGAGCCAACGGCAGCCCTCGACGCCGAAACCGAGCGTTATGTCATCGATGGGTTGAGCGCCCTCGCCACCGAGGGCCGCATCATCGTGATCGCCAGTCATGACCGGGCACTGCGGGACAGCGCAGAGCGCCGTTACCGGATCCGCCATGCGTGCCTGGAGCCTGTCCTCGATGAATGAGCTGCGCCCTTATCTGAGCATGCTGCGTCCCTACCGCGGCCGTCTCCTCATCGGTGCCGCACTCATGCTGGTGACGGCGGCATCCGGGATCGGGCTACTGGCGCTCTCGGGCTGGTTCATTACCGCAACCGCTGTCACCGGTGCACTGCTGGCCGCCGGCATTGCGGCGCGGCTTGATATCTATGTACCGGGTGGCGGCATCCGCACCTTTGCCGTCACGCGCACCGTCGCCCGCTACTTTGAGCGGGTCTTCAACCACGATGTGGTGTTGAGGCTGCTGCGCGATCTGCGCGGACAGACCTTCTCGCGCCTGGCAAACCTCTCGCCGAGCGCACTGGGCGCGCTGCGGAGCGGCGAGCTGCTCAATCGGCTGACCACGGACATCGACCGACTCGACGGGCTTTATCTACGGGGGCTGGCACCGCCTTTGGTCGCCGGCCTCGCGATACTGATCACCGGCGCGCTCCTGGCCATCGGCTCGGTCACCGTGGCGTTAACCGCTGGTCTGATTCTGGCGACGGCGGGCGCGCTGATCGGACTTCGTGCCTGGTCTTTGGGACAGGCACTGACCAGACGCCTGGCGAGCGCCAACGCAAACCTGCGCGCTCAGCTGGTGGACCATCTCCGGGGCCTCACCGAGTTAAAGGCTTTCGGGAGTGTTGGTTATCACCGCAAACGCGTGGATCGTCTCGATGAAGAGGAACGCGCAGGCGAGAACCGGCTCGCCGCCGAGATCGCCACGGGCGAGGCAATCCTTCACGGCACCGTCCAGCTGGTCGTGGTGGGCGTCCTGCTCGCTGCCCTGAGTCTGTTCACAGCCGATCGGATCAGTGGTGCCGTCGCGGTGATGATGCCCCTGGCCGTCCTCGCCCTGCTTGAGCCACTGGGCGTACTGCCGGGATCCGGACTGCACCTGGCCCGTGCCCGTGCCTCGGCACAGCGCCTCGACACGCGGGAGCTCGACGCAACACCCTCGCGGCATGAGACCCGGGCGGGCGATGGCCATGGCGGTGGCGATCAATCCACTAAGGCAGTTCTGGGACAGGCACGATCGGGACAGGCACCGGATATCCGATTCGAGTCGGTCACCCTACGCCGCGGTGCCGGTGCAAAGGTCCTCGATGAGCTGAACCTGGTAGTCGGTGAAGGCGAGCATGTCGGCGTAATCGGCGCATCAGGCTGCGGAAAATCGAGTCTCGCCAACCTCGTTGCCGGATGGCTCGTGCCGGACAGCGGTCGGGTATCAGCAGGAGGGGAGCCGGTCGAAAAGCTGGTGCCCGCCAGTCATCTCGCTCGGCTGGGCTACCTTACACAGCACACCGATCTGTTCAGCGGAACAATCGCCGGCAATCTGCGGGTCGCCTGCCCGGACGCAAGCGACGCACGTCTATGGTCTCTACTGGAAGCGCTGGCGCTGGACGAATTCGTGGCCGGTTGCCCCAATGGAATAGATACCTGGATCGGGGAATCGGGCCTGGAAGTCTCGGGCGGGCAAGCCCGGCGGCTCGCCCTCGGCCGGGTGATGTTGCGAGAGGCGACGATCGTCGTGCTCGACGAACCCCTCAGCGGGCTGGATGAGGGCACCGCCGCCCACGTGAGTCTTGCCATCAAGCGCTGGCTCGCGGGACGCACGGCCATCGTCCTTGGACACGAGCCATCCGCGATTCCATCCGTTGAGCGGGTGTTGCAACTGCGCACGGGTCGTCTGACACCGGTTTGAGGATCGACCGGGTAGCCGGATATTCGGCACGCCTGCATATCCAGTCGCCCGCTGTGCCCGCGGACGCTTATCGGCTAGCATTGCAGTTCAAATATTGATCAGTGTGAAAGGTTCAGCATGACCCATCGAATCGCCCTCATACCCGGCGACGGTATCGGCCTGGAGGTTACCCCTGTCGGCGTGCGCTGCCTGGAGGCGCTTGCCAGGCGTCCAGGTCTTGATTTCGCGTTCACCGAGTTTCCCTACTCTTGCGAATATTATGCTGAACACGGGGCCATGATGCCGGAGGATGGCATCGAGCAGTTGCGCCCACATGACGCGATTCTGCTGGGTGCCGTCGGTTATCCCGGTGTGCCAGATCATGTCTCTCTCTGGGGACTGCTGCTGCCGATCCGGCGCGAGTTTCAGCAATACGTCAATCTGCGTCCCGTCCGCCTGCTCCGCGGCCTCACCTCGGCGCTGCGAGACAGGGGTCCGGAGGACATCAACTACTTGGTGGTTCGCGAGAACAACGAGGGTGAGTATTCCGAAATTGGTGGCCGACTTTACGATGGTCTGCCCGAGGCCATGGCAGTGCAGGCGACCGTCATCACCCGCAAGGGCAGTGAACGCATCCTCGATTATGCGTTCCGGCTGGCACAGTCACGATCGCGAAAGCGGCTTGCCTACGCCACCAAATCCAACGGCATCAAGCATACGATGCCTTTCTGGGACGAGCAGGTGGCGGCCATGGCCCCGAATTGGCCAGACGTGCAGGTGGATGGATACCACGTCGACATCCTCGCCGCTAACTTTGTCACCCACCCGGACTGGTTCGATGTTGTGGTCGGCACCAATCTGTTCGGCGACATCCTATCGGACCTTGGGCCGGCAACGGCCGGCGGAATCGGCGTCGCGCCATCCGCGAACATCAACCCGTCCCCCGATATGCCATCGATGTTCGAGCCGGTCCATGGCTCCGCCCCGGACATCGCCGGCCAGGATCTCGCCAACCCGATTGCGATGATCTGGACGGTGGTGATGATGCTCGAGGATCTCGGCGAGCAGGAAGCCGCCGATGACCTGATGGGCGCGCTCGAGACAGTGACGGCCGAGGGCCGCGTCCTCACCCGGGACCTGGGTGGCCAGGCAGGCACCCGCGAATTCGCCGACCGCGTACTCGCCGAACTGAAGGGCTGAGTGGATCGGGACAGGTGATTGGATGGGGACAGGCAATTCAGAGAACCTTGGGAGGATCTCCGTGATGTCGAGATTGATCACTGCCATGACGCTGTTGGGGCTGCTGGCGGTCAGTCAGGCCCTGCACGCAGAAATCGTTTCCGAATCAGTTCGTTACACGCATGACGATGCCGCTTTCGAGGGTTACGTGGCTTACAACCGGGCGTTGGGTGACAACCAGCCCACCGTTGTGATCGTGCATGACTGGGATGGTCTTGGCGAGTACGAACGCAAGCGCGCAAGGATGCTCGCCAGGGAGGGTTACACCGCTTTTGCCATCGATCTGTTTGGAGAGGGCGTCCGGCCCGAGAGTATTGAACGTCGCCGCGAACTGACCGGCGCACTCTACGCCGATCGCGATCGTATGCGTGCACTCGTCGATGCCGGGATGGACGCCGCATTCAATCAGCGCGCTACGGACATCGGCGAGATGGTGGCGATCGGCTATTGCTTCGGCGGCGCCGTGGTCCTGGAGATGGCGCGCGCGGGGTTACCCCTTGAGGGATTCGTCTCTTTCCATGGCGGGCTCGGCACGCCAGAGGGTCAGGACTATACCGATGTGCAGGGCGAACTGTTGATTCTGCATGGAAGCAATGACGCTGTTGCGCCCATGGAGGACATATCGTCACTTGCCGACCGTCTTGATGCCGATGGAGTGGATTATCAGATCGAGATCTACGGCGGGGCACGACATGCCTTTACCGACTGGGAAGCGGAGGACCGGTATGACCCGCAGGCCGATCTGAAGTCCTGGCAGGCGCTGCGGACCTTTCTAGGCGATACGCTGAACTGAACCGGATGCTCAATACCACAATGGGCACCCGGGGCATGATGACCGCTCCCCATCACATGGCGGCCGAGGCTGGCCGTGATGTGCTCCGCGAGAACGGGACAGCCACTGAAGCGATGGTAGCGGCAGCAGCGGTCATCGCCGTCGTCTATCCGCATATGAATGCGATTGGCGGCGACGGTTTCTGGCTGATCAGTCGACCCGGGGAGGCGCCGATTGGTGTTGATGCCTGTGGCCCGGCCGCCCGATTGGCTACCAGAGACTACTACGGCGAGCGCGGTTTGGCGGCCATTCCGACTCGGGGACCACAGGCCGCACTGACGGTGCCCGGTACGGTGGGAGGTTGGCAGACGGCACTATCGCATGCGACCAACGGCGGAGGCGGAGGCAGACTACCGCTATCCCGACTGCTCGAGCCCGCCGCAGCACTAGCGCGTGACGGCGTGCCAATCACCGCTGGTCAAGCGCTGGTTACGCGAGAAAAGCTCAACGAGCTCCATGATTTACCAGGGTTCGCGGAAACGTTTCTCGATGCCTATGGCCGGCCACTCGAATGCGGAGCACGGCTTCGTCAGCCAGCGCTGGCCGATACGCTCGAGCAACTGAGCCGTGTGGGGCTGGATGACTTCTACCGCGGAGATGTTGCCCGCAGCATAGCCGCTGATCTCGACACGCTTGGCAGCCCGCTCCGGCTGGACGACCTCTTGGAGTACAGACCACTTACGGTCGAACCACTGAGCCTTCGCGTCGGCAAAGCCCGCCTCTACAACATGCCTCCGCCCACTCAGGGACTCGCCTCGCTGCTGATACTTGGGATTCATCAAAGAGTGCCTGTCCCAAACATGGGCCCATTTGGACATATCCACGCGCTCGTCGAGTCGACCAAAAAGGCCTTCCAGGTTCGGGACAGGCACGTTGCGGACCCACGCTGGATGACCGTAAACCCGCAGGATTTCCTTTGCGGTCAGTGGCTGGAAACAGCTGCCAGTGAGATCGATATGACCCGGGCAGCGCCCTGGCCCTACCCAGGAGCTGCCGGCGATACGGTCTGGATGGGCGCCGTCGACTCGCAGGGCCAAGCGGTGAGCTTTATTCAGTCGATCTACTGGGAATACGGAGCGGGGGTCGTACTACCGGCGACCGGAGTCCTGATGCAGAACCGCGGGATCAGCTTCGGTCTGGATGCACAGAATCTTCAGGCCCTTGAGCCCGGTCGGCGTCCCTTTCACACCCTAAACCCGGCGATGGCCCGCTTCGATGACGGGCGCGATATGGTTTACGGGACTATGGGCGGTGAGGGACAGCCACAGACACAAGCTGCAATCTTCACCCGTTACGCCAATGACATGATGCCTCTTCAAAAAGCGATCAGTGCGCCGCGATGGTTGCTCGGTCGCACCTGGGGAAGTTCGAGTACAAACCTGAAGCTCGAGTCTCGATTCCCTTCAAGCCTTTCGGAGCAACTCCATGAGGCAGGGCATGCCGTTGAGATGGTTGGGAATTTCGACAGCATGATGGGACATGCCGGCGCGATAGTGCGTCATCCCGACGGATTGCTCGAAGGTGCCAGCGACCCGCGTAGTGATGGAGCCGTCGCCGCGAGCTGAGGCACAATCAACGCTGGCAACGCGGACAATAGACGGTCGAGCGCTGGGCGAGGCGGATTTCTTTCAAGCGCCGCCCGCAGTAACCGCATGGCTGGCCTCCTCGTCCATAGGCGTGGAGGGTTTGCTGGAAGTATCCGGGGACACCATCGGCACCGCTGAAATCTCGCAAAGTTGTGCCGCCCGCCTCGATCGCCTCCTCCAGAACTGCACGAATGCAGCCGACCAGATGGTCATAGCGCTGGCGGGCAATGCGCCCTGCGGGGCGCGTTGGATGGATACCGGAACGATAGAGCGCCTCAGTCGCATAGATATTCCCGACACCAACTACGACGTGGCTGTCCATTACCAGGTTTTTTACGGCAACACGGCGCCCCGCGGCTATGCGGTGGAGATATTCACCCTTGAATTCGCCACCAAGCGGTTCCGGGCCAAGCCGGGATAGCAGCGGATGCTGCTCCGGCGGATCTTCGGTGATATGGAGACTCCCAAAGCGGCGCGGATCGTTAAAGCGGAGTAGCTCGCCACTGTCGAGCTCGAAGTCGACATGGTCATGGGACTTTAGTGCCTGTCCCGGTCTGACCACACGCATATGTCCGGACATGCCCAGATGCATGAGGATCGTGGTACCTGCTTCGAGCCGAAACAACAGATACTTACCCCGCCGATCGAGGGAGTGGATGCGGGCACCGGCGACGCGAGGGGGGTCAGTCACCGGGACATGCCAACGCAGCCTGGGTTCTCGCACCCTCAAGCACAGTAATCGATGGCCCACGCAATGGGGTTCCAGGCCCCGGCGCGTCGTCTCTACCTCTGGCAACTCGGGCATGCAATCGGTTTTCCGGATGTCGCTTACAAAAAAGCCCGCTAGGGAGCGGGCTTTCGCGCTGAGATGGTAGCCAAGGCCTACTTGATCTTGGCTTCCTTGTAGATCACATGCTTACGCACCACCGGATCATACTTGCGGAACTCAAGCTTGTGGGGGGTGTTACGCCGGTTTTTGTCCGTCGTGTAGAAATGCCCCGTGCCAGCTGAAGAGACGAGCTTAATCTTGTCGCGCATGGTTTACCTCAGACCTTCTCGCCACGGTTACGCAGATCCGAAATAACCTGCTCTATACCGACCTTATCGATAATCCGCATGCCCTTGCTGGAGACACGCAG
The DNA here is from genome assembly GCF_040838345.1 of Spiribacter sp. 1M189. Lineage (NCBI taxonomy): Bacteria > Pseudomonadati > Pseudomonadota > Gammaproteobacteria > Chromatiales > Ectothiorhodospiraceae > Spiribacter > Spiribacter insolitus. The sequence goes on from NZ_JBAKFF010000001.1 coordinate 1,570,045, forward strand.
CCGGACCCAACGGCTCTCGCTGTCCAGCCAAAAGCGATGGTAGCGCAAGTTCGGCAGAAAGCGCCGACGCGTCTTATTGTTGGCGTGAGAGACGTTGTTTCCGGTCATCGGACGCTTACCGGTGACCTGACATACCTTGGCCATTGGGGCCTCCCGAAATTCATGTCCGAACGTGCGCGCCTAACCGCGCTCGGTGAACCGAGCTTTATACCAGTCCCGCCCAGAGGCTGCAATCCTCCTACGGCTGCTCATTGAATTCACTGCCAGTAGCCTCCATATCTTCAAGCGTGGCGGATTAGGACAGGCACCGAGGGGATATGGAGTTCCAGGACTACTACAAGACGCTCGGCGTAAACCGCGAGGCGTCCAAAGACGAGATCAAAAAGGCGTATCGTCGCCTTGCGCGCAAATATCATCCGGACGTGAGCCAGGAGCCAGACGCCGAGACAAAGTTCAAGCAGGTCGCCGAAGCTTATGAGGTCCTCAAGGACCCGGATAAGCGCAAGATGTATGACGAGCTCGGTGAGAACTGGCAATCGGGCCAGGACTTCCGGCCACCGCCGGGTTGGGAACAACAGACCGGCACACGCGGTGGTGCAAGCTACAGCGCCGGCTTTGGTGATTTCAGCGACTTCTTCGAGAACCTGTTTGGCGGAGGCCTGGGAGGCGGGTTCGGCTCAAGTGGTTTTGGAAAAGGCCCTGACGGGGACAGGCACACAGCCGGTCATGCAAGGGATTTCCGCGCTCCGGATACCACTGCGAAGCTGCAGATCGACCTTGAAGACGCTTATGCCGGCGCCACCAAGTCGGTGGATATCAGTGCTGGCGGAGAGTCTCCCAAGCGCCTTCGCGTGAAGATCCCCGAGGGCGTCACGAACGGACAACAGATTCGACTCAAGGGTCAGGGTACGCGCTCACCCATGAGTAGCGAGCCGGGTGACCTCCTCCTTGAGATTCATATCCGCCCCCATGACCGCTTCCATCTTCGCGGCAAGGATATCCACGTCGATGTGCCGGTTGCGCCGTGGGAGGCCGCGCTGGGAGGAACGATCCCGGCCCCAACGCTGGGCGGGACGGTCGAGCTTAAAATCCCGCGAGGCAGCCAGACTGGCACACGGCTGCGCTTGAAAGGACGGGGGCTTCCCGGTCGAAACAGAGGAAATCAATATGTTTCTCTGAAGATCGTCAACCCGCCGCTCGACAGCCAGCAGTCGGAAGACTTCTTCAAGTCGATGGCAGAGGCCTTTGACTTCGATCCACGTGCTTCGACGAGCTGAAACGAAGGCGTTCGCCGGCGCATCTGAAAAGCGCGGCGGCAAGCCGACGACCCCTAAAGTAGTGGCGGCCGAGAGAGACCGCCCATGATCGTAGACTATCGGGGTCACCCAGTACGGCCAGGCCATGCCCTCCGCCAGCGGCGACGAAATCTCCGAACATCTCAGAGCTAAGCCCCAATCGGCTCAGAACCGGCGGGATACCATCCGGCATCGCTGCGCCTTTGCCGGCGGCGACGGCCCGAGCGCTCCAATCGATGAGCTCGAGGTATTCGAGCAAGGTCAATGGAGGCGATGCTCCAGGGCCGTCGCTCTCTTCCGCTCCACCTGCGGGGAGCGCCATTAATTTGGGGCCTGTTCCAGGAAACGGTCGACCGGCCGCATGGGCAAATCGCTGGGCTACAGAGGCGTACTCCGCATCTTCAGGACGTTCGACGATGCCGGCTCTTAGAGGGTTCAGATCCACGTAGGTCATGGCAGTCATCAAAGCCCCTTCGTCCAGCAACGCCTGACAGCGGTAGCGGCCCTGCCAGAAATGGCCATTCACCTCGTCCTCCCGGTTCGCCCGACGGGCGATCGGTTCGTTGATACAGCGCATAAACCAGGAGAGGCTCATGAGACGGGAACGGTACATCGCCACGACGAGCGACATCGACGGATGCGACGCCATCCGATGGCCGGACTGCACAACCTCATGCATCCAAGCCGGCCCTTTGAAAAGCATGAGCCAGCGCCTCAAGACTTCATGCGGCGTCCACGATCTCGCGGTCTGTTCATCGATCCGTACGACCAAGTGATAGTGATTGGACATCACAGCATAGGCACAGACGTCGACGGCAAAGATCTGAACGAGTCGTTCTAACCTCTGACATATCCACCGACGCCTATGCGAGTAATCCTTGCCCGTCAGCGGATCATGGCCACATAAAAACTCGCGTCTTACGCATCGCGATACGAGGTGATAGTAAGGCGTTGCCTTGAGCGAGATCTGATTGCGACGAGGTTGCCCCATCCCTGGATAACCTTCTGACTTCAGTCCAAACAGTGGAAACAATTTCGGCATTGATGTGACAGCCGCCGGCATCCCGGCGTGGCATCCATTCCTTTACCGGCTTGCCGGCGGCTGGCCACAAGCTTAGTCTCGGAAAAGTGCTCCCGGATTTCCAGTATCCACGGGCCGTAACCGATGGGCGGTAGGCGTCTCAGGACGAACGGCTGCTCAACAGGGGGTTCTGCTGGCTCGACTACCCCATTGACTCGATTTGAATATCGGGCCGATCACAAGCCAAACGGGACCCGTCGGGCGAAAGAGGCGACCAGCCGCCAGCCCAAGCGATTTTTCAGCGTCCCTGCTGCCGTATCCGACGGGCCAGCGACTGGTCTGGGACAAAGTATCTACAACCGTGGCGACGAAAACTATCCCCCATATGTGGGGTATGGATGATGCTTGTCGCTCTGCGGCAAACGCCTTAACCTCTCATCTCGGGCGAGATTAAGGGACAGGCACTCGTGCGGGGATGCGTTCGGTACACGAGAGTGCGTACCGCCCGTAGGCCAAACCGGCCATTGAGATGGCCATCATAGAGCGGACCTCCATGACTGACGTGAATCTGGCTGATGCAAGGGAAAACATGATCGAGCAGCAGTTGAGGACCTGGGAGGTCTTGAACGGCCGCGTCCTCGATGCACTGGAGAAGCTGCCACGGGAAGCCTTCACGCCGCCCCAGTACGCCAACCTTGCGTACGCAGACATGCAGGTTCCGCTGGGGCATGGGGAGGTAATGCTCGAACCGAAGGTTGAGGGTCGGCTACTGCAAGCGCTGGACCCACAGCCCAACGAGCGTGTCCTCGAGGTCGGCACCGGCTCTGGCTATCTCACGTGTTGCCTTGCCCGCCTCGCATCCCACGTCACGAGTGTCGACATCTACCCCGACTTCACAGCGCGTGCCGAGGATTCCATTCGCCATGCGGGGGTACGGAACATCCGTTTGGAAGTGGGCGATGCAGCGCTGGGCTGGGATGATGGTCGACGCTATGACGTCATCGCCGTTACCGGCTCTCTGCCCCAGCTGCACCAGGGGTTCCATCGCAGCCTAGCCGAAGGCGGGCGACTGTTCCTCATTCTGGGACAGCCACCGATCATGGAGGCGGTTCTCATCACTCGAGTTGGCGAGGATCAGTGGTCGAGCGAGAGCCTGTTCGACACCACCGCGCCACCACTTTTAGGCTCGCCGGTCACTCGGGAATTCTCTCTCTAAGACAGCGAGGGCCGCATTCTGCACATGCAGAGCTTGACGCCACGGGAACTCCATCAAAAGATCAGATCGGGACAGGCACAAATCACAGTCCTCGATGTAAGGGAGCCATGGGAGACTCGAATTGCTCGGCTCGAAGGGTGCGTCTTTGCGCCCTTGAGCACCTTTGGCACCGAGATCGTTGATGATCTGCCCGACGACAGAGATGTCGTTGTCCTCTGTCATCATGGCGTTCGAAGTGCCATGGTGACCCAATGGCTTGAACAAAATGGCCGGGAACGGGTCTTTAATCTCAGTGGCGGGATCGATGAATGGTCCCGCACCATCGACCCGAGCCTGCCCAGGTACTGACGACAGGATTTGAAAATGCCTCGCCCGCAAACAGTGATCATCGGCCTGGCGGTTTTTGCAATCGCGACATTAGTGTCTGTCCCCAACCAGAAGGCGTCGGCAGAGGACCTTCTGGACGTCTACGAGCGGGCGCTCACCAGTGATCCGCAGTTCCAGCAGGCCATTGCTGAACGCCAGGCCCTGGAAGAGTCGCTCCCGCAGGCAAGAGCCGGTCTGCGACCTGATGTCTCAGTAACTTCGTCATTCAATGTCAACGACGAAAACGGCGACCTGGCCGGTGGGCAAGCGGACGGTCAGTATCGGCAACTGACCTATGGAGTCTCGCTGTCGCAGCCCCTCTACCGGTATTCGCAGGCCAAGGCCGTTGACCGTGCAGACGCGCAGGTAAGCCAAGCCCAGGCCCAATTCGCGTTCGCTGAACAGGCGCTTATCCTGAGGGTCGCGGAAAGATACTTTGATGTCCTGGACGCGAGGGAGGCGGTTGATGCCGCCGAAGCGAGTCTTGAGGCCATCGAACGCCAGCTCGAACAGGCGGAGCAGCGTTTTGAGGTGGGGGTCATCGCAAGGACAGACGTCGAGGAAGCCAGAGCGCGCGCGGACTTGGCCCGAGCTGAGCTGTTTCAGGCCAGGGATAACCTCCAGAATCGCCGGGAAGAGCTTCGGGAGCTGACCAATCAACCCCCTGGCGTACTCGAAGCCCTGGGAGCGGGCGTCTCACTGACGGCACCAGAGCCGTCCGACCTGGCTTCATGGAGAGAACAGGCACAGCAGGAAAATCGACAGCTTGCTGCTGCACGCTTCGCGGCTGAAGCGGCCATGGAAGGCGTCGACGTGGAGCGTGGCGTGCGCCGTCCTACGGTTGATCTTGTCGCCGGATATGACGGGCTCGAGCAGTATGGCCGTCAGGGCCGAGACACGAGCTCCGACCAGCTGAGCGCGGGCGTGCAGCTCAACCTACCGCTCTATCAAGGTGGCGGTATATCATCGAATATCCGCGAGGCGCAGTTCCGGTACACCGAGGCGCGAGAGGCATTGGAGGAAACTCGGCGGACAGTCACGCGCGACGCAGCGAATGCGTATCGCGGGGTTTTGACAGCACTGGAGCGCGTCCAGGCACTGGATCAGGCAAGGGTATCCACCCGATCCGCGCTCGAGGCGACCGAAGCCGGGTTTGATGTCGGCACACGAACGATCGTCGACGTACTCAATGCTCAGCGTGAAGTTTTTAATGCAGAGCGTGATTACCAGCAGGCCCGAAACGCCTATCTTCTCAACACGCTCAGACTTCAGCAGGCCGCCGGAACACTCTCGAAGGAGGATGTTGACCGCGTCAATGCACTGCTCGAAGAGGCGCCCTAAGACTTAACCTGATCGACAAAAAGTGTCCGATGCAGCGCACTTAGCGTACGCTCCGTCGCGCCCCTGTGCTCCTCAACAAGCCGTCTCGCGTTATCTCCCACCTCCGCCAGATAGTGCCTGTCCCCGAATAACGAAGTCAGTGAGTCTGCCAGCTCGGCCGCGCTATGAACCCGGATGCGGCCACCCCGATCTCCCAGCAGGCTATCGATCTGACGGAAATTGGTGACATTCGGCCCCATTAGAATCGCTTTGGCCAAGGACGCTGGCTCCAGGGGATTATGGCCACCGACCGGTGTAAGCGTACCCCCCACAAACGCGATGTCGGCGGCGGAGAGAAACCGGATCATCTCCCCGTATGTGTCTCCCAGCACGACGCTTGTTTCGGGGGCTATCGGTTCATTCTCGTACAACCCCGAAGCCATCAGAACATGCCTGTCCCAAACCGAGTCAGGCCAGGTGAACTGCTCAGGGTGTCTCGGCACCGCAATGAGGAGCGCATTCGTGTAACGCGCACGAAGCAACTCATGCGCCTCTTTCACGATCGGCGCCTCGGCCTGCCTGAGGCTCACCGCCACCCATACAGGACGATCGAGACCTATCTGCGAGCGCAAGAGGCGGCCCAGCTGGATCTGCTGATCATTGACCGATTGATCGAACTTGAGGTTGCCCGTGACTTCAATCCGCCGATCCGGGACACCCATCTTGCGGTACCGCTCCGCGTCGGCTTCGGTTTGTGCGCTGACGCAGACAACGCCCGCCAGGCACTGCTTCATCAAGCGGCCAAATCGGGCATAACGCCGGAAACTCGCCTCACTCAGACGAGCGTTGACGAGGGCGACGGGGATGCTTCTCCTTTCCAGCGCCACCAGCCGATTGGGCCATAGCTCCAGCTCGACGAACAAAGCGGCGGACGGCCGGAGCTTGTCGAGAAAACGCTCAACGGCATCTGGGACATCCACTGGAGGGAATCTCACCACGATCCCGGCGCCATAACGGCCCTCCGCGGTCTGACGGCCGGTTGGGGTGTTCGTGGTAATAAAAAGCGCACGGCCCTCCTCAAGCAGACGATCGATGAGGGGCTGGGCAGCGCGGACCTCGCCCACCGATGCGGCATGAATCCAGAGGGACCCTGAGGCGACCGCATGATAATCGCCTCGGCCCCACCGCTCGTTGATACCAAGTCGGTAGGCTGGATCTTTCCGACCCAGCCTCCGGAGGTAGGCATGTGCAAGCGGCCGCAAAAGCCGAGACAGGACCCGGTAGAAAGTGACCGTCATACGGCCAGCCGTTCCTTGGTCGGCGTCGACATCAATTCATCGAGCTTCGCGATCACCGCCGCTGGCTTGATCAGCTCCATGGCACGAGGATCTCTGACCCGTTTTCCCCAGCGAATATCGCCCACCGCTCGGCCCAGTGACTCCCGAACCGCCTGCGGATAGGCATTAACGACCCACCGCATGCCGAGCACGGGCCCCGTCCGCTCCGGATTGGAGGTCGCATAAAGGCCAATCGGCGGAGCGCCCGCAGCAACCGCCATGTGCAACGGGCCGGAATCCGGTGCGAGCACCACAGATGCCCGCTGCATCAGGGCAAATAATGTCTTGAGATCCGTGCGTCCAATGAGGTTCAGGATCGGGACAGGCACTTTCCGACCCGATGGATTATTCAGCGCAGCGAGTATCCGCTCTCCGTAGTCCCGCTCGACCTGGCTTCTGCCACCGGTCAGGACGATTCGCAGTCCATGTACCGATGCCGCGTAGCTGGCAACCTCCGCGTAGTACTCAGGCGCCCAGTTCCTGAAGTTACGGAACCGATCGCTGCTGCATGGGCTGATCAACAGGATTTTACGAGCCGCAGTCTTATCACCATCGGTACCGGACGTTTCCCCACCAAACCGCGCCAGCAGATCCTCCGATCGCTCTCTCGCACTGTTGGGAACGGGGATGTCCCAGCGCAAGTGACGCTCCTGAACACCGAGCGCCTCGCAGAACCCGAAAAAACCGTCGATGACGTGTCCGGGCGGAACATTCGGGATGCGTTCATTAATGAAAACGCTATGCCCATCTCTAGACCGGGACCTGTCGAATCCGATACGTACTGGTGCCTTAACCGCACGTGACGCCAGCCCCGCACGAAGGGCAACCTGCATGAGCAACAGAACGTCGAACGCCCGACCGGAGAGCTTGCGGCGGAGAGTGCCTGTCCCGGTTTTCTTGTCGTGAGTGATAATCTCTACACCATCAAGGTCACCGAGCAGGCCGGCTTCCGTCTGGCCCATGATCCAAGTAAGCCTGGTCTCTGGCAGATGCTCCTGAAGAGTCCGAACGATGGGAACCATGTTGCAGCAATCACCTATCGCCGAGAGACGGAACAGGCACAGTCGACGCGGAGCATTGGCGCTCACGGGTAATTGCTGATGGTGCATTTGGATGTCCGCGCTCAAGGTGCGACTTACTTTATCAGCCCGCCGATCACCTCGTCGCACGAGGTGTCTTCCAAACTTTTTAACCCGCAATGGCTTGAAGCGCAGGCGCTGATCGAAGGGACGGCGCAAGGCCGTGCGGCCGCCTGGTTCATCCGTTTAAAAGACGAACAACTGGTGCTTCGTCATTATCGCCGCGGCGGCCTGCCAGCCCGGTTCAGCAACGATCGATTCCTCTGGATCGGGCTGAGAAGGAGTCGTCCATGGCGAGAACTATCCGTCCTTTCGCGACTGCACGCCCTCGGCCTTCCGGTGCCTGTCCCAATCGCTGGCCGTGTCCAGAAGAAAACAGTCAGCTATACCGCGGACATCATTACTCGGCGGATCCCGGGGGCTCGATCGCTGGCAGATTTCATGCTCGCAAGTTATTTCGGGGACACCCACGATCAGAACGCTCGCGATGACATCTGGCGTGAAACCGGGCGGGTGATACGAGCGTTCCACGCAATCGGCGCCCACCATGCGGACCTGAATGTCCGCAATATCCTTATCGACGAGCAACGCAAAGTCTGGTTGATTGACTGGGATCGCGGTAGATTGAACGCGGGCGCCGCGATTCAGAGCCGAAGCATGGCACGACTTCGCCGATCCCTGTCCCGGGAGGCGGAGCTGGAGAGCATCGCCCGGCAGGGCTGGCCCCTGTTAATGAGCGCCTATTCGCGGGGTCCCTGAATCCGATCGATGATCGCGCTGGTCGACTCACCTTCGACGAAATCAAGGACGCGCACTTCTCCGCCGGCCGCGGTCACTGCGTCGTATCCGGCGATCTGCTCTGGCGAATAGTCGCCGCCCTTGACCAGCACATCCGGCAGAACTTCACCGATCAGCGCCGCCGGCGTATCTTCGGAAAACGAAATGACCCAATCGACGGCGTTCAAAGCCGCTAGCACCGACATCCGCTGGGCGAGCGGCATGACCGGGCGTCCCTCGCCCTTGAGCCTCTGCACCGACTCATCATCATTGACTGCCACCACCAGACGATCGCCAAGCCGTCGTGCCTGCTCCAGATAATGCACATGGCCCGCATGGAGCAGATCGAAGCAGCCGTTGGTCATCACGACCTTCTCTCCCCGCTTGCGTAGTGGTGCCAAGATAGCCTGGAGGGTCTTGGAATCGAGCACTTCGCGGTTGCCATGCATTACGCCCGCCGCCGCCTCCAATTCCGGGACAGCCACCGAGGCGGTGCCGACTTTTGCCACCACGAGGGAGGCCGCAAGATTCGCGAGCGAGGTGGCGTGCCGAAAATCCGCCCCGGCCGCGAGCGCAGCAGCGAGAAGTGCGATCACCGTATCTCCCGCACCCGTGACGTCAAAAACCTCGCGCGCATGCGCCGGCAGATGAAATGGGGGCTGATCACGATACAGCAGACTCATGCCCTCCTCGCCACGGGTGATGAGCATCCCGGCCAGCGATAGCTGCTCGATCACTTGGCCAGCCAGCTGCTCCAGCTGATGGCCGTCCCAATCGCCATTGCCATGCTGCGCCTGGTATTGCTGGAACTCGGTGAGATTGGGCGTCAGCAGCGTGGCTCCTGCATAGCGATCCCACTCCGTTCCCTTGGGGTCTACCAGGACTGGGACACCCACTCTCCGTGCGTCTTGGATAAGACCCTCAACCCCGCATAACGTCCCCTTGGCGTAGTCCGAGACCACCACCACATCGGCCTCGCGCAGGGCCTCGGCAAACCGGTCGGCAAGGCCGGCCGTCTCGGAAGGAGTGAACGGCCGCTCGAAATCGAGCCTCATCAGCTGCTGGCGCTGACTGATGACGCGAAGCTTGCAGATCGTCGGGTGAGTATCAACTCGCTGGAGTAGCGGTTGCACCCCAGCCGCGCGCAGCCGTGACTCAAGCAGCCGACCATGATCATCGTCTCCTATCAGCCCGATGATCCTGACCTGCGCCCCGAGGGTACCGAGATTCATCGCGACGTTAGCCGCGCCCCCGGGACGCAGATCCTCCTCGTCAACGCGCAGTACTGGGACCGGTGCCTCAGGGGATATACGCCCGGTTGGCCCGTGCCAGTAGCGATCAAGCATGACATCACCGACCACGAGCACTCGGGCGGCACCAAAATCCGGAACTTCAAGCTGCATCGAGGTCCTCGAGACGGTAAATTGTGAGAAGCAATACTCAGATTCTAGCAGCCACCATCACCAACGACGCCCTCACTCTGATAGAGAGCTTTGGCTAACGTGTCCGATCCGACAACTCGTCCCTCGTATCACCCGCACAACGCTGGCCAATGGCTAATGCTGGGGCTGCTATGGCTGATTGGCAGGCTTCCCCCCAAAGCGGCTTTTGGCATCGGTGAGTGGGCAGGTTTGCTTCTACGCCTGTCCAGACGACGTCGCCAGATCGCGCTGAGGAACCTCGAGCTTTGCTTCCCGGAGTTGGGACAGGCACAACGTGAGCATCTAGTCCGCGAAAATCTGTGCTACATGGGTAGGGCCATCGCGGAGACGGCGCTTGCCTGGTTTGGTGGAAAGCGCGTCGACGAGATCCCCTGCCAGGTTCGGGGGATCCATCACCTGCATGCCGCACAGTCAGACGGTAGCCCCGTTATTCTCCTGTCGGGACATTTCCTGTGCGTCGAGCTGGCCGCAAGGCTCATCGGACCACAGCTCAATATGGCTGTGATCTACAAGCCGTTGCGTAAAAAGCCACTGATGGACCGAGCAATGCTTCGCAGCCGATCCAGGACCCTGGCCGGCGCGATACCGCGGAATGATCTGCGAGGCATCATCCGGACCCTCAAGAACCGAACGCCAGTCTGGTACGCGGGTGATCAGGATTACGGCGTAAAAAACAGCGTTTTCGTCCCTTTCATGGGTGTCCCTGCCGCCACGATCACAGGACTGACGCGTCTAAGTAAGCTCGGAAAAGCACGGGTGGTACCGCTTTTCTTCAACGTCAACGCCACCGGTAATGGATACGAAGTAACACTCGGTAAAGCGCTGGAGGGTTTCCCAACCGGCTCCGATGTCCTTGATGCGCAATGGATGAACGCGGTGCTAGAGCGCGGCATTCGTGCACATCCGGAGCAATACCTGTGGGTCCATCGCCGGTTCAAGCATCCGCCCCCGGGTGAGCGGCCCGCTTATCGCAACTCACTGCAAAAATCCTACAACCGGGTCGCGGGTGCTCCATGGTGAGCGCAGTGACCGACTCAAGCGATGCGAATGCAATCCTGATCGTCGGGCCTGGCTGGGTGGGTGATATGGTCATGGCGCAGAGTCTATGCAAAGCGCTCAAGCAAGCGGCGCCGACTCGCCCGATCGATATGATCACTCCACCTTGGGGACAGGCACTGGTCGAACGCATGCCGGAAATCCGACACGCGATCCCGCTGGATGTTGCGCACGGGGAACTCGGATTGGGCAGACGCTGGAAACTGGGACAGGCACTGCGCGACCGGAATTATGCCCAGGCGTTCGTTCTCCCGCGCTCGGCAAAAGCAGCCTTGGTGCCATGGGTCGCGGGCGTCCCGCGCAGAACGGGATACCTCGGCGAGTATCGCTACGGCCTGCTGAACGATATCCGCCCGCTCAACCGGGAAATGCATTACCGCACGGTCGATCGTTTTGTGGCGCTGGCTGATCCGCCGGGACGCGGAGACGACCGTGAGCGATCAGGGACAGGCACAAACCCATCCAGCATCCCGCAACCCGCTCTCACGAGCTCGACCGCTCAAATAAATTCGGCAATACAAGAGCTTGGCCTATCAGGCGCTTGGAATTCAGCAGGCGCGCGATTCGGGACAGGCACTATCCTCACCCTCTGCCCAGGGGCTGAGTACGGGCCAGCGAAGCGCTGGCCGGTTGAGCATTTCGCGAGCCTTGCGAAGACATATATCGAAATGGGCTGGTCGGTGTGGATGTTGGGATCCAGCAAAGACACGCGGATCACCCGGGAAATTTCGGGACAGGCACTCGGTGTCGTGGATCTTGCAGGTCGCACGACGCTGAGTCAGGCCATCGATTTGCTCGCCGCCAGCACAGTGGTCGTGACCAACGACTCGGGGCTGATGCACATAGCAGCCGCGACGTCGACACCACTCGTCGCACTATACGGCTCGTCGGATCCTCAATATACTCCGCCACTTAGCGATAATGCGCAGATTATTTACAGGGACCTCGACTGCAGCCCCTGCTTTCAGCGTGAGTGCCCGCTGGGGCATCTCAACTGTCTCCGCGGCATCAACTCGCAGAGCGTGGCTGATGCAATCGATCGAGCTTTATCAGCGGACGCCGACAGCCGCTAATCGAGATTCTGAGCTATGCCCACACGCAATCATTTCCGAAAGACCTACCTCGTGACCGGCGGGGCTGGCTTCATCGGCTCCCACCTCTGCGATCGGCTCATTGAGGCCGGCCACGGCGTGCTCTGCGTGGACAATTACCTCACCGGGAGTCGGGATAACATCGCGCATCTGCTGGATCATCCGCATTTCGAGGCCATGCGACACGACGTCACCTTCCCTCTGTTCGTCGAGGTCGATGGCATCTATAACCTGGCCTGCCCGGCATCACCCATTCACTACCAGCGCGATCCTGTACAGACCACCAAGACGAGCGTGCATGGCGCGATCAATATGCTGGGCCTCGCCAAGCGGCTCAACGTCCCGATCCTCCAGGCGTCGACCAGCGAAGTGTACGGCGACCCGGAAGTTCACCCACAAACGGAGGATTACTGGGGACACGTCAACCCCATCGGCACACGCGCCTGTTATGACGAGGGCAAGCGCTGCGCCGAGACCCTGTTTTTTGACTACCACCGCGAGCACAGTCTCGAGATCAAGGTGGCACGCATCTTCAACACCTATGGCCCCCGGATGCATCCCAACGACGGCCGGGTCGTGTCGAATTTCATCGTCCAGGCACTGAAGGGCGAAAACATCACACTCTACGGTGACGGCGAGCAGACTCGCTCGTTCTGCTATGTGGACGACCTCGTCGACGGCTTGCATCGCCTCATGGAAACAAATCCCGATGTCACGGGTCCGATCAACCTCGGCAACCCCGGCGAATTCACCATGCGCGAGCTGGCACAGCAGGTGATTACAGAGACGGTTGCTGGAGTCGAGATGATCCACCACCCTTTGCCTTCGGATGACCCGCGGCAGCGACAGCCGGACATCTCACAGGCGCTGGAAACACTCAACTGGACACCGAACATAACGCTCGCCGAAGGACTGAAACCAACGGTCGGCTACTTTCGCGACTTGATTGAGCAGGGGCTTGCCTGAGTTGAGTACCGATAGGGGACAGGCACTTTCGGAGCTTGGTACGGGACAGCCACTCTCCCTCTCCGTTGCCATCATCACCAAGAATGAGAGCGACAACCTGCCGAGGCTCTTCGACAGTCTGGCGACCCTGAATCCCCATGAGATCGTCGTGATCGACTCTGGATCGACCGACGACACCGTGCGGATCGCTCGCGCCCGCGGCGCACAGGTCCACGTGACCGACTGGCCCGGACATGTCGAGCAGAAGAACCGGGCCCTCGATGCCTGTACTCAGCCATGGATACTGTCACTGGACGCCGACGAGCCGATCAGCGCTGAATTGGCGGCCAACCTTCGTGAACTCCTTGAAAATGGTGAGCCGGACAAGGACGGCTATGAGATCAGCCGCCTGACCTGGTACCTCGGTGACTGGCTCCTGCACATCTGGTATCCGGAGTGGCGACTCCGCCTAATCCGCAACGGCAAAGCCCGATGGGCGGGCTACAACCCGCACGACCGGCTCGAGATCGATGGCAGCGTCGGGCGCATTAAAGGGGACATCCACCACTACTCCTACGCCGATGTCGAAGATCACTTCCGGCGTAGCATCGACTATGCGCGCATCGGTGCGGAGACGCTCGCTGCCCGCGGCAAGCGGTTCCGCTGGCACAAGATTGTGCTCGCCCCCCTTGTCCGGCTTATCCGACTGATGGTCTTCCGTCAGGGCTGGCGGGACGGATGGCGGGGCTGGATCATCGCCTGGTCCTCGATGTTCTCGTGCTTCCTGAAGTACGCATTTCTCTATGAAATCCAGCGAAGCAAGCGATACCCAGCGAGCGGGGCAGACTCTGCCTCAAATCGGGACAGCCACGAATCAGGATCCGAGCGATGATTCGGGACAGCCACCAACCGAAGGTTCTCATCGCGGCCGGTGATGGCCACATCACCGAGATCGAGATGATTAAAGGACTGCGCCGGGAAGGCATTAATATCCACGCGGCACTCGAGTCCACTTCACCCCATCTAGAAGATTTAGAGGCCAGTGGCGTCCCAGTTCGGACACTGGATCTGCGGAGCAATATCGACCTACGGAACGCCCGTCAGATCCGCCGCTGGATAAAGCAAGAACACTTCGACATCGCCCACGGCCTGGCGAATCGCCAGGTCGCCAACTTCATCACCGCCAGCTATGGCCTGCCAAACAACGTCATTGCCTATCGCGGCGCCATCGGACACGTTTCCCGGTGGGATCCTAGCTGCTATATCAAATGGTTAAATCCACGGATCGATAAAATCATCTGCGTATCAAAGGCGGTTGAACGCGATCTTGCCGCCAACGGCGTGAGATCCGACAAACTCATCACGATCTACAAAGGCCACGACCTCGCCTGGTACGAGAAGCTGGATCCCCATGCCGCCCGCCGGTCAGTCAATGACGAATTCAGCATTCCGGATAGCGCCGTTTTAATCGGCATCGCAGCCAATATGCGGCCAGTCAAGGGGGCCGATCTCCTGCTGATGGCAATGCTCGAGCTCCCGGACCATGTCCATGCACTGCTCATCGGCGAGGCCCGCGACCCACAACTCGAAACACTTGCTGCCGATCCCCGTATCCGCGATCGAGTCCACTTCACTGGCTTCCGGAAAGATGCTCCGCGCCTAATCGGCGCACTCGACATCAACACCGCACCGTCCAGGGGTCGCGAAGGCCTGACCAAGACGGTGATTGAAGGTATGGCCCAGCAAGTCCCCGCGGTCGTCTCTACGGCCGGCGGCCTACCGGAACTCGTGGATGACGGAATAACCGGTCGTGTCATCGCGATCGACGACCTGAACGGGCTTATCGACGCGCTGCTATCGCTGGTTGAGTGCGGTGATCTTCGTCAGAGAATGGGGCTGGCCGCAAAGACCGTCATAAAAGAAAAAATTAATATAGAACGAACTATAAGTTCAACCGCAGAAATATATCGCACTATCGAGTCAAATGGAGCATCTAAATTTGACCGATAAGAAAATCCATATTGCTGCTGCAACTGACTCAAACTATGCCCAGCATATTTGCGTACTCTCGACATCTGTCCTTTGCAATTCAAAAGATCCCGGCAATATATTTTTCCATATCCTGGACTGCGGCATAAAAAAGGCCGAAAAAAACTTAATCGCTGACAATATAAGAGGTTTCTCCGGCAACGTTTATTTCCTTGAGGTTGACGCACACCAACTATCGGCACTGCCCAATACAAGGCATACTAAGGCATCTTATGCACGGTTGTTTGCACCCGACCTACTACCACGCGAGATCTCGCGACTAATCTATCTTGATTCGGATATCATCGTCCTCGACGATGTCTCGGGACTTTATACTTTCCCGCTCGACGGTAAAATAATCGCTGCTGCCAGGGACTTTTCCACATCCTCCGGCGAAAGGCTAGGTCTCGGGCATGGGAACTACTTTAACTCCGGCGTCCTCTTGCTGGATCTGAACCAATGGCGGGAAAGAAGTCTAAGCGATGTGATAAAAGGGCATTTGATAGAGGCTCCTAGTGCCTTTCACTTCGCTGATCAGGATGCCCTCAACATCACTTTCAGCAGCTCATGGAAGGAACTCCCCCCCCGCTGGAATACACAGCTTGGCGTCTATAATAGCCGTCGAGAAAAGTGGGCGGGGCTTGGATTCAAAAAGGACGATCTTGCAGCAGCATTGAGAAACCCAGCAATCGTTCACTACATCAATAACAGCAAACCGTGGCTATATAAATCAACGCATCCTTTAAAAAGTCTTTATTGGCACTACCTACAGATGACTCCGTTCCGCGACTATCGCTATCCGGACAAGAACATCCGCACCATGATTAAAAAATCCATCGACCTGAAGCGGATTGCAAAAGGAATCAGATGCCGAAGGGCGTTCGCGGGGAGAATATGAAGAAATTGGATGTTGTACTGAGCGCAGACGAGCGGTACGCCGAGCATCTTTCTGTCGTTCTAGTCTCTACGCTCATGAACTGTTCCGACCCGGGCCGAATCCGATTCACAATACTTGACGGCGGCCTTCATCCGGAAACCGCAGACCGGCTGTCTGCACTGGTGGAAGGCTATGGCGCCAACATGGTTCTCAGCTCCCAATCGCAGGCGCTTTATCAGAACTTTCCAGTGAATGCGGAGCGGATGAGCGTAGCGGCCTACTATCGAATCTCGATCGCGGAGATTTTACCCAGCGATGTCGCGCGAGCGCTTTATCTGGATTGTGACCTAGTGATTGAAAGGGACATTCTCGAACTAGTGACCTTCTCCATTGATCACGATATGGCGGTGGCGGCGGTCGAGGACATATCCAGGACGCCCGCATATCAGCGCCTCGACATCCCGCCACATCACTACTTCAACTCAGGGGTCCTGTTGTTGAACCTTCCTTACTGGCGACGCCATTCAATAGGGGAACAGGTGAGACAATTCAAGGACCGATTCGCGGAAAAGCTCACAACGAACGATCAGTGCGCGCTGAACGGGGTCCTCTGGGATCGATGGGTACGGATGCCCTTGTTGTGGAATCAGCAGTCCGGGGTTTACAGGCGGCGTATGCGGCGATCGGGCATCACCGGATACAGCGAGGCGGACTTTCGGCAGGCCATCAAATCACCGGGAATAATCCACTACGTCGGAGCACGGAAGCCATGGGGCGCAGTCTGCCCCCACCCGCTCCGTGACCGGTACCATTACTACCGGGCGCGAACACCGTGGCCATACCGCCGGAAGGCCTCCATGTCAGAATATTTAGTGCGCGTACGGAAGGCCCATCACTATTTAAAGGGAGCCTACTACCGCCGCCAGTATGTCGGTGGCGCAGGCGGAAGGGGGCAATCCCCGAACTGACCGCTATGTCTATCTGCGGCCGAGTCAATTCCTTTGGTAGTGTTCGATCAGCTTTCGCGCGTGTCCGGACATGGAGAACGCAGCTTCCACCCGTTGCCGCGCGGTTTCCTCCATCCGTGATCGGTCGTGCGGGTTGTCCATCAAATCGTTGATGGCGGCCGCCCAGGCGTCTGCGTCATCTGGACTGACAAGCCTTCCGCCGCCAGATCCGATAACCTCAGGGATAGCGCCGGTTTCGGCGCCAACAACCGCGGTACCTGCGGCCATTGCCTCTACAACGCCGAGACCGAAAGCTTCGTTGCGCGATGGCACGCAGACAACATCCATCGCTTTAAGCCATTCCAGGATATTTTTCTGGAACCCGAGGAAGTGGATATTCGCATCAACCTTTTGCTCGCTTATCTCCGACTGAAGCTGTCCAAGGAATCTGACATCCTCGCTGTTTCCAGTGTCGGTGGCGCCAATCACAACTGCAGTCCAGTCATCCGTGCTCCGTCGCCGGCGCAGCGCGCCCAACGCCCTGACCCATTCCAGATGACCCTTGTCACGACTTATACGGGCCGGCAACCCGATCACGAACCGTGACGGATCAATACCGATCGACCCGAGCAGCTGCTCGCGCGCCCCATCACCGAAAGGGAACTCAAAGTCCGTCAAATCCACCCCGGGGTAGAGACGCGATATCTTTTCCGGACAAACCGGAAACGCAGCGATATTGCGTTGATATGTCGCATCGCTAATTGAAAAGATCCGGTTCACCTTCCCGTACGCCCATCGGTGATAGACGTCTTTCTTGGGTTTAGTCACGCCCATATGATCGGTAAAGAAGAGCTGGAGCTCCGGATTCAGGGCAACGCATAGAGCCGCGATACGCATATCACCCGATTTGTGTGCATGGAGAACCCGGATGTTGTTGTGCTGTATGTAGTCGAGGACTCGCTTGATCCACAACGGTGCCAGTTTCATGCCTGGAATTTCCAGGCAAGGCAAGCCGGCGGAGACAAAGCTCTCAGCAACCCGCGATCCCCGGGCGGCAAGCCCATGGGCTTCCCAGCCCAACATCCGCAGAGCCTGGGCTGCCCGGGCCGGATACATTTCAAGACCGCCCCAGCTCCGGGACAGGCACATGTGGAGTACTTTCTCGGGGACTGGCTCGGTCATGAAATCGCCTACAGGAAAGCTCGACTGATGGCGACTGCAACCTCGGAGAGATCTATTTCCGCCATATCTGATTCACCCGCGCTCTGTGGCGGGGAAAAGGCAAGCCGCCGCGCCGCCTCATTGGTGGTCTGCCACCTTAAGGCCGTCGATGATCGTCGATTGGGGTAAAACCCAACCGTTCTGGCATTCAGCGCACCGGCAATATGCAATGGCCCGGTCGAACCGCTGATGAAAGCCTGACCCAATGCGATCAGCTTCGCAAAGGTAATCAGTCCGTCGCTCGAATCATGGTGCGCAACGCCCCGGCGGCGGACCCCGCGTACCACTTCGGCCGCAATAGATGACTCGCCGGGCCCACTCGTCACGAGCACAAAGACATCAGGGGCATCAATCGCGTCGATCAGTCGCGCATAAGCCGATGGACTGAGATTCGCTGCCGAACCTCCACTGCCCGGATGCACCAGGAGGAGCCGGTCTGAATCGGCAAACCCGTACTTGCGCTGGCACTGATGGCGAAGCCGCTCGAGTGCACTGCCATCAAAAGCCAGGAAGGGTGGGTCCGGCCGGTCCGGCAGTGGGATATGCCAGTCCTCTGCGAAGCGCCGGATCAGATCGCAGTTGTACTCGAACTCGGGCTTCAACGACTTGGACCGGCGCTGGATCAGCCGATCGGTCAGCCAGAGCTGGGC
The DNA here is from genome assembly GCF_040838345.1 of Spiribacter sp. 1M189. NCBI lineage: Bacteria > Pseudomonadati > Pseudomonadota > Gammaproteobacteria > Chromatiales > Ectothiorhodospiraceae > Spiribacter > Spiribacter insolitus. Next base: position 1,588,713 of record NZ_JBAKFF010000001.1, read on the forward strand.
GAGTTTGCTGGCCGGTCCCAGCCGATAACCGATGCATCCCCTGACTAGCGCCCGCAGGGTAGGGGTATCGTTGTGCAAAACGATCGAGGCATCGAAACCGGCGGACTCGAGCCGTGTAGCCAACGCGACGCCGGGTTGGGCATCATCCACGATGACCTCATCGATGTGCGGGCAATGCGCCGCCATATCGGCAACTGCCCTCGAGACCAGAACACCGATCCGACCAGCCGGCATCATTTCCCGTAACCAGGCGAGCGCCGGCCACGCCAGCATGAAATCGCCGAGCTTGTCGTTACGGACAACCAGAACGCTCGGCAAGAAACCTCTACTCCTGCGCATGCTGACGCTGACGCTCAACCAGGCCACCGGTGATGACTGCCAGCCAGAAAGCATAGGTCATCACGCCATTATTTGAACCCAGGGCGTTATGAGCCATCCCGTAGGTCACGAAGTTGGTCACAAGCATCGCACCGGCTGTGGCCAGGATACAGGTCTCCCGATCAACACTCCGTATAAGCCTCTTCATGAAAAACGCCAGGGGGACGGCATAAACCGCAAAGAGCCAGATCGCACCGAACAACCCCTTTTTGGCAAGCACGTTGAGCCAGTCGTTATGCGCATGATTGAACGTTGCGATTTCTTCGGCAATCACATCCCGATCGGCCATTGATGCCATCTCGGACCGATAACCACTTTCTCCCCAGCCGAATAGGGGACGTTGCTGAAAAAGCTGTATGGCACCCGACCAGATCTGAAACCTCTGGCCGACCGAACCGGGCGATGTCCCTTGGGAATATGCCTCAAGATCCTGCGCGGTCTCGGTAACACGCTGAGCCACACCCGACTGCGGGATTACGGCAGCCGTTACGGCCAGCGTCAGCATTGCGAGCAGTAGGCCGCCAAGCAGGCGCTTATGCCCCAACCGTACCAGCGTGAAACCCGCGAGGACGAGCAGAGGCAGCAGACTAATCCAGCTGGAGCGGCTACCCGAGAGCAGCACCATGACCAGCGCCGAGAGACCGCCGATTGCAGCGAACAGCGCATGGACGTATCGACGCTCCACCGTCAGAAACCAGACCCCGCCTAGAACCGAGAGACTAAAGAAAAGCGCTCCTAGATTTCCCAGGTGTTCCGGGCCAACAAAACCTGTTGCCCTGGGCGCCCCCTCCAGCGCCGTTTGCCAGAGGGCAACAACACAGCCGCCGATCGACCCTAGTGCAATCCCGACCCATACCACTCCCCAGTCAAGCCGATACTTGGCGAGCGCAACGAGGCATAGGGAGGCGAAGAGCAACCGACTCGGCTGATCCAAGGCATCGATGCCACGACCCCTGAGCATGGCCTCAAGCATCCAGACAAGAGAGTAGGCCACCATAACGATGAAAACCCACGATTCGGCACTGCCGAGACGACGGAAATCCCGCCCCCTGACCCGGATAACGCTCACAATCAGCAGGAGCAGGGCGCCAATCGAATAGCCAGAGGGCAGAACAAGGGCCAAAGCGGCCATCAGGAAAACCGCGAGGGTAAGCCAGCGGGGGGCGGTGGATTGATGGAATGCGGCCAACAACCCGTTTACCTTCTCAGTCACTCCCGACCAGCCACTCCATGTAATCCCTGACTCCCGCTCGGACATCCCGAAACTCACCCGGATATCCGGCATCCCGCAACCGAGAGACATCCGCCTCGGTAAAGCTCTGATAACGGTCGCGCAGCTGATCCGGGAAAGGAATGTACTCAACCTCTCCCCGACCAAAGTACTCGATCACACCATGAGCGATGTGGTTGAAGGGTTCGGCTCGCCCCGTGCCGCAATTGAACACGCCACTCACCCCCGGATTCTCCAGTAACCAGCGCTTTACCGCGACCGTATCTTCCACGTAGACGAAGTCGCGCCGCTGTTCGCCATCGTCGTAGCCGTCACAACCCTCGAAAAGCCGTACTTTGCCGTCGGCGTGCAACTGCTGGTAGTGATGATAGGCAACACTCGCCATACCGCCCTTGTGCTGCTCGCGCGGGCCATAGACGTTGAAATAGCGCAATCCGGCCACCTGACTTCCGGCCCTCGGCAACCTCGCTTCGACATACTGGTCGAAAAGCGCCTTGGAATAACCGTAGACGTTTAACGGCCGCTCCTCGCCAATCCGCTCGCGGAAATCGTGACCGGCGCCATAAACCGCCGCCGATGAGGCGTAGATGAACGGAATGCGATAAGCCAGGCAGATATTCAGCGCCTGCTTCGAGTACTCGAAGTTGTTCTCCATCATGTAGCGGCCATCCCACTCGGTGGTATCCGAACAGGCACCCAGATGAAAAACCGCGTCAACGGCCTCGTCCCCGTTCTCCACCAACCAGTCGAGAAACTGATTCTGATCCAGGTAGTCGGCGACACCGGCATCGCGGATGTTGAGAAACTTTGTGCCATCGGTCAGATCGTCGACCACGAGCACATCGTCGCGACCCTCCGCATTGAGCCCATGGACAAGATTGCTACCGATGAAACCCGCACCGCCAGTTACAACAATCACGATTCACCTTCCTTCACTCATACGGATTCCCCCAACCCTCCGGCCGCCGCGAAAATCGCCGGTACGTCCACTGATACTGCTCCGGACATTCGCGCACAACCTTCTCTATCTCCCGATTAAGCGCCGTGGCGGCCACTTCCGGGTCTGCATCTCCGACCGGTTCCGTCACTCGTCGCCAGTGCAGTCGATAGCCAGCGCCATGCTCCAGCCGTTCCGCCCAACCGATGACCACCGGCGCATCGGTGCGCGCCGCCAGTTTGCCGAATAACGTCATGGTTTTCGCGCGGCGGCCAAAGAATGGAACGAACACACCCTCACCCGGCGGGGACTGATCCGGCAGCACGCCCACGGCTTCGCCAGCCTTGAGCGCCTTGAACAGGGCCCGGATTCCGGAGGGTCGTGCGGGCCAGAATATGGCCCCACTCCGCGATCGGCCGCGATTCAGCAACATCTCCAGATCGGCCCAGCGTGGTGGACGGTAGAGCGCATGGAGCCTGACGCGCTGCGCAAGCCACATCTGCAGCAACTCCCAGGCACCGTGATGCGGCGCGATGACCAGCAGCCCCCGGCCCTCGGCGAGCGCTCCATCCACTTCATCCGCGCCCTCCACCGAACGAATCAATCCCAGCACCCGGGGCACTGGCCATTTCCAGAGCGCAGCCAACTCAAACAACCCCTTGGCATTCTCACGCAACGCCGCACGCGCCAGCCTCTCGCGCTCCTCCACCGACAACTCGGGAAAGCAGAGCTCGACGTTGACCCGGGCGACATGCCGCTCCTCCCGGTGCAACCGCTCGCTCAACCAGGCGACGGCGCGACCCAGGCGATGCAATGCCGGCAGGGAGAGATGGGAGAACAATCCGAGAAGGCAGTCGATGGCCCTGCCACGACCACGCAGCGGCTGTTCCATATCCGCGTCAGCCGCTGCCGGGGAGGCGGGAGACGGCGGTTTCACTCCCGGCGGTGATGCTCGGCCAGCGCCGGATCGTCCGGATCAAAGTCACGGATGAAGTACTCGGCACCGCAATAGGGACACTTGCCTTCGCCGGTCTTGTGAACCGGAATATAGACCTTGGGATGGCTGTTCCAGAGGTACATGCCCGGCATGGGGCAGGAGAGCGGGAGGTCATCGACGGTGACCTCGTAGCGGTTCTCGCTATTCGGCTTGATCAGATCGGGGCGATCGTGAGTTTGCGGATCAGGCACGGCAGTCTCCTCGAATCAGTCTCCGGCCGCGTCAGGCGACGGGCGTCAGCCATTCATGATGGGCATCGGAACGCCCTTCCACCAGGGCGAAGAAGCGACTCTGGATATCCGTCGTGATCGGGCCACGTCGGCCCTCCCCGATAACCCGGCCATCAAGCTCGCGGATGGGCGTCACTTCGGCGGCTGTTCCCGTGAAGAACGCCTCGTCGCAGACATAGACCTCGTCCCGGGTAATGCGCCGTTCACGGACTTCGTAACCCGCCTCACGGGCCAGCGTCATGATGGCATCCCGCGTGACGCCGGCAAGCGCCGAGTGCAGCTCGGGCGTATGGATGACACCATCGCGGATCAGGAAGAAATTCTCTCCGGAACCCTCGGCCACGAAGCCTTCCGGATCCAGCAGCAGGGCCTCGTCATACCCACAGGCAACGGCTTCCTGGAGCGCCATCATGGAGTTGATGTACTGACCATTGGCCTTGGCCCGGCACATCGCGATGTTGACGTGATGGCGGGTGAACGAGGAGGTGCGAACGCGGATGCCCCGCTCCATGTTCTCCTCGCCCATGTATGAGCCCCAGCTCCAGGCGGCCACGATCAGGTGGGTCTGCAGATTGTCGGCCCGCAGGCCCATGCTCTCGGCGCCGTAGAAGGCCATCGGGCGGATATAACCGCTCTCGAGCCCATTCTCGCGCACCGCTGCGCGACAGGCCTCGATGACTTCGTCCTGCGACCAGGGGAGCGACATGCCAAGGATTTTGGCGGAGTCGAACAGGCGACGGACATGCTCAGGCAGTCGGAAGATGGCCGGACCGCGGTCCGTCTTGTAGGCACGGATGCCCTCGAACACCCCCATCCCGTAATGCAGGGTATGTGTGAGCACATGCACCTGAGCGTCGCGCCAGGGCACTAACTCACCGTCCATCCAGATCCAACCGTCGAGATCGGCCATGCTCATGCGCGGCTCTCCTAAGCGTTCTCGTCTGCCCCGGGTTCCATGACCGCGCCCCAGACCCCGGCGACCGCCGCCCGGGATTCGTCGACGGAATCAACCACTACGCGGGCCGGCTGCTCCTGGAGGGTCAGCCGGTGGACCATGCCCCGATAGTGTCGATAGGCATCCGCCAGCACCCGCGCCTGTTCGGTGGTGAACTCGCCCGCCCGCTCAAGCTCGTCGAGCAGGCGGATGTTGTCCGTGTAGCGCAGCAGGCCGGAATACCCATAGGCTCCGGCCAATACGCCATATTGAACCATGAATTCGATATCCGCGATACCGCCGCGGTCCTGCTTGAGATCGAACTCATTGCGCGCCGTCGAGCCCAGTTCGCGCCGCATACGCTCGCGCATGTGGCGCACCTCCTCTCGCAACTCGTCGCGGTCTCGGGGGCGGGTCAGGATCTCGCGGCGCAGCGCCACAAAACGATCACTCAGATCGTCGCCACCGACCACCATCCGGGCACGAACCAGCGCCTGATGCTCCCAGGTCCAGGCCCTTTCGCGCTGGTATTCGGCGAGGGCATCGATACTGGTGGTGAGCAGGCCGGACTGCCCGCTGGGGCGGAGTCGGGTATCCACCTCGTAGAGAATCCCACCCGGGGTAGGCGTATTCAGGATGTGGATCACGCGCTGGGCAAGCCTTGCGAAGAAAACCGCCGGCTCCACCGGCTTCTCACCGGTCGTGGCCGTGCCCGCAGGCACCGGATCGTGAAGGAAGACGATATCGAGGTCGGAGCCGTAACCAAGTTCCAGCGAACCGAGCTTGCCGTACGCGATGATGCCGAAATCCGCCACCTCTCCATCGGCACGCAGCGGTTCACCATAGCGCATGCTGACCTGCCGCCAACCCAGCGTGATCACCCGCTGGAGCACCACCTCGGCGATATCCGTGAGATAGTCGCTGACCAGCATCACCGGAATGGCGCCGGCGAGATCCGCCGCCGCGACCCGCAGCACCTGGGTCTGCTTGAACTGACGGAGAATCTCCATCTGTTGCTCAAGGTCGTCGGGATCGGCACTGGCCATCCGCGCGTCGACCTCGGCGGCCAGAGCTTCCCGGCTCAACGGTGCGTAGAGCGTGCGAGGATCCAGCAGCTCGTCGAGCAGCATCGGGTGCAGGGACAGGTAGCGGGCGATCCATGGGCTGCCGCCCACCAGGCGCACGAGCTGGGAGATCGCCATGGGATGCTCGTTGAGCAGTGCCAGATAGGCTGTACGGCGAACGATGCCGTCGAGCAGGGTCAGCAGACGCTCCAGGGCCGCATCCGGCGCATCACCGCCTACCACGGCGGCCAGCAGCATGGGCATCAGCCGGTCCAGCCGTGTCCGACCCTGTTCCGAGAGTGCCCGAACCCGGCTGCCGTCGCGGAATCGCTGGATCATGAGGTAGGCGGAATGCGGATCGGCAAATCCGGCATCCGCAAGGATCTCGCGGGCCATCTCCTCGTCCACGGTGTCGTACCAGACATCGGAGAAATCCGGTTCATCGGTGGTTTCCGCCTCATCCTCCTGCTGCGGAGCGACAAACACCTGATCGAAATGCCCCTGCACCCGACGCCGCCAGCTGTCGAGTTCCTCGCGCAGGCTATCCCAGTCCTCGGCACCCATCGCCAGGACCAGGCGCGCCTGATCAAGCGCGTCCGTCGGCAGATCGTGTGCCTGGCGATCGTGCATGGCCTGAATGCGGTTCTCGATGCGCCGCAGGTAGCGATAGGCCTCCGTGAGGTCGTGCTGGGCATGGGCCGGGATCAGCGCCTGCTCGGCAAGATACGCCAGCACCGGCTGCAGGCTGCGCTCCCGCAAGGCAGGCTCCTGCCCGCCGCGGATGAGCTGGAATGCCTGGGCGATGAATTCCACCTCGCGAATGCCGCCGCGCCCCAGCTTGACGTTATCCGCCAGCCGGCGACGGCGTACCTCCCGGGCGATCATCGCCTTCATCGAGCGCAGCGACTCGAGGGCGCCGTAATCGAGATACCGGCGATAGACGAACGGCGAGAGTGTCTCGAGCAGTGCCTGTCCCTCAACCTGATCGCCGGCGACGACCCGGGCCTTGATCAGCGCATAACGCTCCCACTCCCGGCCCTGCTCGAGAAAGTAGAGCTCCATCGCGGGGACGCTCATCGCCAGCGGCCCGCTGTCACCGTAGGGTCGCAGCCGCATGTCCACCCGAAAGCACTGGCCATCGGGTGTCTGCTGGTCGAGGGCGGCGATCAGCGAACGGCCCAGCTGCAGAAAGAACTGCTCGTTGGCCTTCGGTTGTTCGGCGTCGGTAAAACCAGGCTCAGGGAAAGCAAAGATGAGATCGATGTCGGACGAGAAGTTGAGCTCGCGACCGCCCAGCTTGCCCATACCCAGCACGATCATTCGCTCGGCATTACCGGCACTGTCACGGGGTGTGCCCATTTGCCCGCACAGCCGCTGGTAGAGCCACTCCAGCGCCTCGTCGATCAGTACATCGGCCAGTTCGGAGAGATCCTCGAGCACCTCGTCGAGCTCGGCGCGCCCACTCAGATCCCGCCACGCGATGCGCAGCATCTCGCGCGAGCGGAAGCGGCGCAGCGCACGATGCAGAGAAGACTCGTCACTGATGCGGTCGAGCTGGGACTGCAGTCGTCTACGGCAACCATCAACAGGGTAGGAGCCATGCAGATCGCCGGTTTGCACCAAATCTCGGAGCATCTCCGGGCTACGCAGACAGATACGACTCACGAACTCGCTCATTGCCCAAACGCTCGGCAATTCAGCCAGTACGCCTTCATCCTCGGGCAAGTCATCAGGCCCCGGAAAACGATCCAATGCGATAGTGACGGCGCCTCGGAGCTCTTCCGGTACGGCCTGCAGAGAGGTTTCAAGAGTGGAGGGGAGTTCGTCAGGACTCATAAACGCGCTCAGGACTACCTCGATTTTCCGTATTGCTCCGCAACCGCGGGATCAGTGGTGCCCGGCAACAGTTCATCAGGCTGGGCGCTCATATGGCGAAAGCTAGCGCAGGCATTGAGCACTCCGTTACGAGAACGGTGAAAAAATCGCGTTGTGCGGCTCCACCAGGGACCCTTTTGGGTGTGCCTATCACCAATCTGCGAGGCAAGAGGCTTCTGGCGAGGTCTGACAGCAAAAGGTTCGATCCCGTGGATCGGGACCCCATGCAGGTATTGATTACGCACGAAAACATCGACGGGATAGCTGAAGGTCTGGCTCGCGGTAACCAGCGCGCGGGCCGCTCGCGGCGTAATCTGGTAGGCAGTCAGACGCTGTGGAATCTTCAGGTAGCGCACAATCGACCGACCATCGCGCTGCCAGCACCGGATCGAGGGCTTTTTCCGAGTCGCTTCAAGCCGGATGAAATCGAACCGGCTGCTCAATTCCTCGGCAACGGCAAGGATGCCGCCGGCATCTCCCACGAACTCCAGGTCATCCTCCATGATGACCAGTGGCATCCCAGTCTCAATGCAGTGTTGCCACAACAGAAAATGACTTGCGTAGCAGCCAATTTCGCCCGGCACATGGGGACGTCCATGCTGGATGAGGAATCGGCGGGGGCTGAATCGGGCCACCACCGGGTTAGATATGTCACCCCCATCGACTGCATCGAAGAACCGAAAATCCCGCCCCAACCGCGCGAACTGTTCACGGACGGAGGCGCGACGTTCGAGTGAACCCTTCAGACTAATGACCCGAACTTCCAGCAATGCCTCTTCCTATCCTCCTAATTTTGCGTCGGATAATGCATGAAGCCCCGGGGATTTGAAAGCTGATCGCAAAACCCACAAAAAAGCCCCGCCGAAGCGGGGCTTTGCTGGCAGACCGGCTCGCAACGAGAGCCGGCGGGTCGCCGACGGCGTGATTACATCATGCCGCCCATGCCACCCATGCCGTCCATGCCGCCCATGCCGGCGCCGCCATCGTCCTTCTCATCCGGATGCTCGGCCACCATGCACTCGGTGGTGATCATCAGGCCGGAGACAGAAGCGGCGTTCTGCAGGGCCGTCCGGGTGACCTTGGTCGGGTCGAGGATACCCATCTCGACCATGTCGCCGTACTCCTCGGCCTGGGCGTTGTAGCCGAAGTTGCCCTCACCGTCCTCAACCTTGTTGACGACAACCGAGGCATCCTCGCCGCAGTTGAACACGATCTGACGGAGCGGCTCCTCAAGGGCGCGACGGACGATGTTCACGCCGACGTCCTGATCGTGGTTGTCACCGGTCAGACCCTCGAGACCCTTGAGGGTGCGCAGCAGGGCCACACCACCGCCGGGAACGATACCTTCCTCGACCGCGGCACGCGTGGCGTGCAGGGCATCCTCGACGCGCGCCTTCTTCTCCTTCATCTCGATCTCGGAGCCGGCACCGACCTTGATCACCGCGACGCCGCCGGCGAGCTTGGCCACCCGCTCCTGCAGCTTCTCGCGATCGTAGTCGCTGGTGGATTCCTCGATCTGGGTGCGGATCTGATCGACACGCGCCTTGATCTCGTCGGCACGACCACCGCCATTGACCACGGTGGTCTCCTCCTTGGAGACGTTGATCTTCTTGGCGGTCCCCAGGTCGTCGAGGGTCGCCTTCTCCAGGGTCAGGCCAACCTCCTCGGAGATGACGGTACCGCCGGTCAGCACGGCGATATCCTGCAGCATCGCCTTGCGACGGTCACCGAAGCCCGGCGCCTTGACGGCGGCAACCTTCACGATGCCACGCATGCTGTTGACCACCAGCGTGGCCAGGGCCTCGCCCTCGATGTCCTCGGCGACGATCAGCAGCGGGCGGCTCGACTTGGCCACGTTCTCCAGCAGCGGCAGGAGATCACGGATGTTCGAGATCTTCTTGTCGCAGAGCAGGATGTAGGGATCGTCGAGCTCGGCGGCCATGCTCTGCTGGTTGTTGATGAAATATGGGCTCAGGTAGCCACGGTCGAACTGCATGCCCTCGACCACGTCGAGCTCATTCTCGAGACCGCTGCCTTCCTCGACCGTGATGACGCCTTCCTTGCCGACCTTCTTCATGGCATCCGCAATGATCTCGCCGATGGCCTTGTCGGAGTTGGCGGAGATGGAGCCGACCTGCGCGATGGCCGTGTCGGTCTCACAGGGCTTGGAGAGCTTGTGCAGCTCCTCGACGGCGGCCGTCACGGCCTTGTCGACGCCGCGCTTGAGGTCCATCGGGTTCATGCCGGCGGCAACGGCCTTCATGCCCTCGCGGAGGATGCCCTGCGCCAGCACCGTGGCGGTCGTAGTGCCGTCACCCGCGGCATCGGAAGTCTGCGAGGCGACCTCCTTGACCATCTGCGCGCCCATGTTCTCGAGCTTGTCCTGAAGCTCGATCTCCTTGGCCACCGACACACCATCCTTGGTGACCGTCGGCGCGCCGAAGGACTTCTCGAGCACCACATTGCGACCACGCGGGCCCAGGGTGACCTTGACTGCGTTGGCCAGGGTGTTCACACCCGCAACCATGCGATGGCGGGCTTCATCACCAAAGCGTACGTCTTTCGCTGCCATTGTTTCTTTTCCTCTCGGTTCCGTTTCCTGTGGAAATTCCCTGCAGTGCGCGGGCGATTCAGCCCTCGATCACCGCCATGATGTCGTCTTCACGCATGACGAGGACTTCATCCTCACCGACCTTGACCTCGGTGCCGGAGAACTTGCCGAAAAGGACCTTGTCACCGACGTTGACGTCGAGGGCGCGAACCTCGCCGTTGTCCAGGCGCTTGCCATTGCCAACGGCGACCACTTCACCGCGGATGGGCTTTTCAGTGGCCGTGTCGGGGATGACGATGCCACCCGGGGTGGTGCGCTCTTCTTCCATGCGCTTGACGACGACTCGATCGTGTAGCGGGCGAAGATTCATCTTCTGTTCTCCCTCAATTGATTGATGTTGGACCTACGTGCCTTTGTTAGCACTCGCTTTAGGTGAGTGCTAATGATAGTTACGAAACCTTCCGCGTCAATACCTTGTCCTTGGCATGGGGACGATGGTGCTACGATTCAAGGTTTATGCGGCTTTTGCCCGAGGAGGGCCGGGTGTCCGAAAGGCTGGTTACACTGATCACCGCGCCGGAGAGAACGGTGGCCGATGCCATCGCCGACGCGCTGGTGGAAAGGCGGCATGCCGCCTGCGTCAATATCATCCCGGGACTGACTTCGGTCTACCGCTGGGAGGGCCGCATCGAGCGGGACGAGGAATGGCTTCTCGTTGCAAAGACCACCGAATCAGCCTATCCGGGGCTGGAGGCTTGTGTACTCGACCTGCACCCGGATGAACTGCCGGAGATCGTCGCCATGCCGATCGCCACCGGGCTTGCCGGGTATCTGGCGTGGATCGGCACAGAGACGGAACGGCAGGGATGACAAATAAGGCAATCGGCCAGCTCGCTTTCCTCGTCGGCCTGTGGCTGACGCTCGCGGCCAGCGCGGTCACCGCGCAATCCAGCCTGGGTGGGCTGTTTGGCAATGAAAGTCAGAGCCAGGACGTCCTCCCGGTCGAGGAAGCTTTCGAGCTCGACATCCGGCTGCATGACGATGGCCAGGCGACGATCGATATCGACGTACAGGACGGTTACTACGTCTATCGCGACAGCCTGGACGTAGAGCTCGACGGCGCTGGCGCGCAGCAAGAAGACCTCGCGTTCGATCATCCGCAGGGTACGGTAAAAGAAGATGCATTTTTCGGGCGGCAGACGGTCTATACCCGGCCGGTCAGCCTGCCACTCATCGGTCAGGCCGATTTCACCAGCGAAAGCGTCTTCAGCGTCGCATTCCAGGGCTGCTCCGAATCCGGTGTCTGCTACCCCCCTTACCGCGCCACCGGGACCCCCAGCGACCAACGTCTTGCCTATGCCATCAACCCCACCGCACCGACGCTGACCGCCGAATCCTCAACGGCCGGCGGACAAACAGCCGAGTCCGCCGCCACGGCCGCACCAAGCGGGGCATCGGCGGACACACCGCAGGGCGCCGGCGGGGGCGAGGCCGGACGGCTGGAGCGACTGCTGAACAACGCAAGCCTGCCGACGATCCTGGCAGGGTTTTTCGTTGCCGGGCTGCTGCTGGCCTTCACGGCCTGCCTTTATCCAATGATACCCATCCTGTCGGGCTTGATCGCCGGCGATCCGCACCGCAGCGGCAGCCTCCGCGCGCTGGGACTGTCATTGATTTATGTGGAATCCACGGCGATCACCTATGCGCTTGCCGGCGTGGCGGCGGGACTCACCGGGGCGGCTGTGCAGGCCGATCTGCAGTCACCCTGGGTGCTTGGCAGTTTCGCCGCCGTATTCGTCATCCTCGCACTGGGCATGTTCGGCGTCTTCGAGCTTCGTCTGCCCAACGGGCTGCAGACCCGACTGACGACCCTGTCCAACCGGCAGCGTGGTGGCACCGCCATTGGTGTCGCCATCATGGGTGTGCTCTCGACGCTAATCGTCGGCGCCTGCTCCGGACCGGCGCTGATTGCCGCGCTGGTGTTCATCGGCAGCACCGGCGATGCCTGGCTCGGGGGCCTCGCCCTTTTCACGCTGGCCAACGGCATGGGGCTACCTCTGCTGCTGATTGGCACGGCGGCCGGCCGCTGGCTGCCGCGCAGCGGCCCCTGGATGAACACGGTCCGCGCGATCTTCGGTGTGGGCTTCCTGGCCGTTGCGCTATGGACGCTGGAACGCTTCCTGCCAGGGCCAGTCACACTCGCGCTCTGGGGCGTGCTGCTGATCGGCTGCGGCGTATGGCTCGGTGTTTTCGAGCGGGTCGAGCCGCCGGTCAGCAATATCCGCCGGTTGGCGCGGACAATCGGCGTGGCGGCGATGCTCTGGGGTGCGGCCAGTCTACTGGGGGCGTCGGCGGGCGGTGGTGATGTCCTGCGACCCTTAACGGGCCTCTCCCTGTCCGCCGGCGGCGGGGGCGGAAGCGAACAGCAGGAGATGGCATTTCGTGACATCAACAGCCCCGAAGAACTGGAGACGGCACTCATGGATGCCCGCGCGGCGGGCCGCCCGGTGATGGTGGATATATACGCCGACTGGTGCGTCTACTGCGTACAGCTCGAGCAACGCACCTTTACCGATTCCGCGGTTCAGGATGCCGTTGCCGAGGCCATGCTCCTGCGCGCCGACGTCACCGACATGAACGCCGAGCACCGGGCATTGATGTCACGTCTCGATGTCTACCTGCCACCGGCCATCGTTTTCTATGGCCCACAGGGCCGCGAGAACCGGGACGCAAGGGTCGTCGGCTTCCTCGGGCCGGAGGCATTCATCGCCCGCGCCCGGCAGGGACTGGCGGGGCCGGCGCAATGACCGGCGGCATCCGAACCGCGCTGACCGTTCTGTTCGCCGCCGTGATCGGTGCCGGCGGCGGCATCCTCGCCGTGAGCTGGTTGCAGAGCGATCCGGAACCCACCATGAAGCGACCTGACTTCACGCTCCCGGCGCTGGACGGCACGCGCCGAAGCATCAACGAGTGGGATGGCGACGTCGTGGTGCTGAACTTCTGGGCCACCTGGTGTAGCCCCTGCCGCGAAGAGATCCCCCTGTTCTCGACACTGCAGGACGAGTTCGGAGATGACGGCATCCAGTTCCTTGGCGTGGCCATTGACGATCCGGAGCCGGTGCGTGGCTTCATCGCCGAGGTCCCCATGAGCTACCCAACGCTCTACGGCATGGAGTCGGCCCTGGATGTGGCCGCCGCCTACGGCAATGATCGTGGCACGTTGCCCTATACGGTCATCATCGGTCGCAACGGCGATATCCTGGAACGCTACAGCGGGCAGCTTCATGAACCGGACCTGCGGCCGCTGCTTGAGGATCTGTCCGACTGATAGCCGCGATCTGCGCCGATCCCGTGGCGAACTCCGGCGACCATGGACAAAAAGCTCCCCAATGAGCCAGAATCATGGTTTCTACTGACGGGGGAGCGCGACGTCATGAGCCGGTTACTGGTCCTCCATGGCCCGAATCTCAACCTGCTGGGGACGCGCGAACCGGCTATCTACGGTGACACCGACCTGAATCAGATCAACCAGCGCCTGACGCGCCAGGCGGGTTCGGCCGGCGTCGACATCGAGTGCCTCCAGAGCAATGCCGAGCACGTTCTCGTCGAGCGCATTCAGCAAGCGCCCCATGACAGGATGGGTGGGATCATCATCAACCCCGCGGCGTTTACTCACACCAGCGTTGCGCTGCGCGATGCGCTCGCGGCGGTGGCTATCCCCTTCATCGAAGTGCATCTATCCAACATCCACGCCCGCGAGCCATTCCGACAGCACTCGTATTTCTCGGACATCGCCCGCGGCGTCATCGCAGGATTCGGGCCGCTGGGCTACGAGCTTGCCCTGAGCGCCCTGCTAGCAAACACCGAACGGAACTGACCTGCCATGGACATTCGAAAGATCAAACGCCTCATCGAATTGCTCGACGAATCCGGCGTCAACGAAATCGAGATTCACGAGGGAGAGGAGAGCGTCCGCATCACGCGGGCCGCCGCTCAGCTCGCCGCCGCGCCCGCGCCGGTGGCGCCCGCACCCCCGGCACCAGCCCCGGCACAACCCGCGGCCACCGAGCCGGCTGCCCCCGCCGAGACGGATTCCCTGGAGGTCGGCGGGCATGCGGTGCGATCACCCATGGTGGGCACGTTCTACCGCGCCCCGTCACCGGACTCCTCTCCCTTCGTCGAGGAGGGCCAGAGCGTGAATGCCGGCGACACCCTCTGCATCATCGAGGCCATGAAAATGCTCAACCAGATCGAAGCCGATCGCAGTGGCGTGGTCAGAAGCATACTGCTGGAGAACGGACAGCCGGTGGAGTTCGATCAGCCGCTGTTCGTCATCGAATAGGGCCCACGCGATGATCGACAAGGTTCTCATCGCCAACCGCGGCGAAATCGCACTGCGCATCCTGCGCGCCTGCCGGACGCTCGGCATCGGCACCGTCGCCGTCCACTCCACGGCCGACCGGGACCTCAAACATGTTCGGCTGGCCGATGAGTCGGTCTGCATCGGCGGCGCCAGCTCGGCGGAGAGTTACCTCAACATTCCGGCCATCATCAGCGCCGCCGAACTTACCGACGCCGTCGCCATTCATCCGGGTTATGGCTTTCTCTCAGAGAACGCGGACTTCGCAGAACGCGTGGAGCAGTCCGGTTTCCGTTTCATCGGCCCGCGGGCCGAGACCATCCGGCTGATGGGCGATAAGGTCTCGGCCATCGATGCGATGAAGGCCGCGGGCGTACCCTGCGTGCCGGGCTCTGGCGGCCCGCTCACCGATATCGACGCCGACAACCTTCAGCTTGCCCGGCAAATCGGCTATCCGGTGATCATCAAGGCCGCCGCCGGTGGCGGCGGTCGCGGCATGCGGGTCGTCCACGGCGAGGGGGCGCTCCTGCACGCGATATCGGTGACGCGCACGGAAGCCGCCAACGCGTTTGGCAGTGACGTGGTGTACATGGAGAAGTACCTGGACAATCCCCGCCACGTCGAGATTCAGGTCATGGCCGACGAGCAGGGCAATGCGGTGCATCTCGGCGAGCGCGACTGCTCCATGCAGCGCCGCCATCAGAAGGTGATCGAGGAGAGCCCGGCCCCCGGGATCACCCCCGAGGAGCGCACCCGCATCGGCGAGCGCTGCGCCGAGGCCTGTCGCCAGCTGGGCTACCGCGGGGCGGGAACCTTTGAATTCCTCTACCAGGATGGCGAGTTCTACTTCATCGAAATGAACACGCGCATCCAGGTGGAGCATCCGGTAACGGAAATGGTCACCGGCCGCGACCTGGTTGCCGAGCAGATCCGCGTCGCCGGCGGCGAACCCCTTTCTTTCGCACAGGATGAAATCGAATTCCGCGGCCATGCCATCGAGTGCCGCATCAACGCTGAGGATGCAGAGCGTTTCATCCCCTCCCCCGGTCAGATCACCCTCTACCACCCGCCGGGCGGTCCCGGCGTGCGCGTCGACTCACATGTCTACACCGGCTATCACGTCCCGCCCCACTACGATTCCATGATTGGCAAGGTCATCACCTGGGGCGAAGACCGCAGCAGTGCCATCGCCAGGATGCGGACCGCTCTGAGCGAGCTCGTGGTGGAGGGCATTAATACCAATACGGCGCTGCACGAGGATCTGCTGCTCGATCGCGGGTTCGAGGAGGGCGGCACCAACATCCATTACCTGGAGAAAAAGCTGGGGCTCAGCTGAGGCCCACGACCGGCACCGCGCTCAGCCGGACAGCAGCAGCCGCAGGCCGACGAGGACGAGAAACACCGCGAAGGCACGGCGCAGCCAGACCGCCGGCAGGCGGGTCGCTACCTTCGCGCCGACCGGCGCCAGGAATACGCTCGCCACGGTGATCCCGCCGACGGCCGGCCAATAGATGTACCCCGTACTCCATGGTGGCAGCGCATCCTCCCCGGTGCCGGCGAGAATGAAGCCGATACTCCCGGCGATCGCAATACTCACGCCGGCCGCGGATGAGGTCCCCACCGCCTGACGCATGGTCACGCCCGCCCAGATCAGGAAAGGCACCACGAGCGTGCCGCCTCCGATGCCCACCAGGCTGGAGATGGTGCCGATCAGCGCACCGGCGACGACCACAATGGCAGGCCTCGGCATGAGACGCCCCGCCGGTGGCTGCAGGGCGAACGCCATGCGCACGGCAAGGGTCAGGACAAACACCGCGAAGATCACCCGCAGTATATCGCCGGGTAGTGCCGCGGCGAGGTGAGCCCCCAGCAGCGCGCCGGTCATCAGGCCGGCCACCAACCAGGGCAACGCGGAGAGCACCACGTTGCCCAGCCTCCAATGCGCCCGCGCCGAGGAGAGCCCAGTGACCACGATGGTCGCCAGCGAGCTGCCCACCGCCATGTGCATGGCCACGTCCATGCTCAGCCCCTGGGCCTGGAAGATGGGTAGCAGCACCGGCACGACAACCACGCCGCCGCCGATACCGAACAGCCCGGAGGCAAATCCGACCACCACGCCGGCGAGGACGTAGATCAAAAGATCAAGCACCCGCTGCTCCGTTGATGCAGATCGAAGCGTCCATTATGGCATTTGCTCTACAATGTCGGTATCGACAAGCGAATCAGGAGAGCGCGGGCTCATGCGCATCCAGACTGTCTGCATCCTGGGCGGCACCGGCTTCATCGGCCGCCAGATTGCCAATCGCCTCGCCAACACGGCGGTGCACATCAAGGTGCTCACGCGACGCCGCGAGCGGAACCGCCATCTGCTGCCCATCCCCAACCTCGAGCTCATCGAGGCCAACGTGCACGATCGGGAAGATCTCTTTCACCATCTGGAAGGCGTTGACGCGGTCATCAATCTGGTCGCCATCCTCAACGAGGAGAACAAACCGGGGCGCCGTTTCGAGGATGTGCACGTGCACCTGGTCGAAAAACTCCTCGGGGCCTGCCGCGATGCCGGCGTAAAGCGGCTTCTGCACATGAGTGCGCTCGGCGCCGATATCAACGGCCCCAGCCGTTATCAGCAGACCAAGGGCGAGGGTGAGCGGCTGGCACTGGCGGCCAATGGTGACGACCTGGCGGTGACGGTCTTCCAGCCCTCGGTGGTGTTCGGCCCGAGCGACAGTTTTCTCAACACCTTCGCCGGCATGCTCCGGCTCGCACCGATCATGCCCCTGCCGACACCCGGCGCCCGGTTCCAGCCCGTTTACGTGGATGACGTCGCCGCCGCATTCGAAGCGGCGCTCACCAACCGCGACACCTTCGGCCGGACCTATGCGCTCTGTGGCCCGGAGACCTACACCCTGGAGACGCTGGTCCGCTACGTCGCCGAGCTGATGGGTCTGAAGCGCGCCGTGATCGGCCTGCCCGACAGGCTTTCGCGACTGCAGGGTCGGATCATGCAGCGGCTGCCAGGCAAACCCTACACCTATGACAATTACCTCTCCGCCCAGGTGGATAATGTGTGCCATCACAACGGGCTGCCCGATCTGGGCATCCACCCGACGGCGCTGGAAGCAGTCGCGCCGGGGTATCTGGGTGGCAGACGCAGTCGCGACCGATATGACGAGTGGCGCCGCGAGGCCGGTCGCGACAACGAGTGAGTACCGCCGGCCTGGAGATTTACGAAGTCGGTGGCGCGGTCCGCGACCGACTGCTTGGCCTGCCGGTCCACGAGCATGACTGGGTGGTGGTCGGCGCAACGCCGGAGGCGATGACCGACCGCGGCTTCCGTCCCGTTGGTCGGGAATTCCCGGTATTCCTCCACCCGGAGACGGGCGAGGAATATGCCCTTGCCCGCACCGAGCGTAAAACCGCTCCCGGCTACCATGGGTTCGCATTCCATGCGAGCCCAGCGGTCAGCCTGACCGAGGATCTCGCCCGGCGGGATCTCACCATCAACGCCATGGCAGCGGCGCCGGACGGGACAATCATCGACCCCTTCGACGGCCGCGGCGATCTTGAGTCGCGTTGTCTGCGGCATGTCTCGGATGCCTTTCGCGAAGACCCCGTCCGCATTCTACGACTGGCCCGGTTCGCCGCACGATTCGCGCCACTCGGGTTTCGGGTGGCGGATGACACCATCGCGCTCTGCCGCGAGATGGTGGAAAGCGGCGAGGTCGATGCGCTGGTGCCCGAGCGGGTCTGGCAGGAAATGGCCAAGGCCCTCATGGCGCCGTCCCCGGATGCCTTTATCCAGACCCT
Source organism: Spiribacter sp. 1M189 (assembly GCF_040838345.1). Classification (NCBI taxonomy): domain Bacteria; kingdom Pseudomonadati; phylum Pseudomonadota; class Gammaproteobacteria; order Chromatiales; family Ectothiorhodospiraceae; genus Spiribacter; species Spiribacter insolitus. Next base: position 1,607,077 of record NZ_JBAKFF010000001.1, read on the forward strand.
CAGGGACTGCGGCGCACTGGCCGTCCTGTTGCCGGAGATCGACCGCCTCTTTGGAATCCCCCAGCCCGAGGACCATCACCCGGAGATCGATACCGGCGAGCATGTCCTGCTGGTCCTGAAACAGGCCGCGCGCCTCGACAGCGATCTGCCCGCCCGATTCGCCGGCCTTGTTCATGACGTCGGAAAGGGACTGACTCCCACCGCCGAGCTGCCGCGGCATCGAGGCCATGAGGCACGCGGTGTCCCACTGGCCGATGCAATCTCCGAGCGATTGCGGGTGCCATCGGAATGCCGTGACCTGGCCCGCGGCGTCACCCGCTACCACTTGCATTGCCATCGGGTCCGGACGCTCCGCCCGCAGACCCTCCTCGAGATGATGGAGAAGCTCGATCTGTTGCGGCGGCCGGCACGGCTGGAGAGCTTCCTGCTCGCCTGCGAGGCGGACTATCGCGGCCGGCTCGGACTGGAGAACTGCGCCTATCCACAGGCCGATTACCTGCCCGAGGCCCTGGCGCGCTGCCAGGCGGTGGACGCCTCACGGTTCGTCGAGCAGGGCCTGAAAGGCCCCGCCATCGGCGAGGCCATTCGTCATGCCCGCCTTCAGGCGCTGAAGGCCCTGCGTGCCGAAAAGGGCGATACGCCCGATTGAGGAGGCGGTCTCCTAAACCGCTTGTTGACCCGCGAACAGCCAGATGAGGATCAGACCAAGGCCGATTCGGTAGACGACGAACGGCGTCATGCCGACACGCGCGACGAGCGCCAGAAAGGCACCGATGCAGAGATAGGCGGAGACGCCGGCGACACCGACACCGACAGCAAACGCCATCCAGTCGACGGGAGCACTCGTGCCGACAAGCTGCAGGGCCTTCCAGCCACCGGCGAGCGCAATAGCCGGGATGGAGAGCAGGAACGAAAAGCGTGCGGCCGCGGTTGCCTCCAGCCCCAGCCAGAGCGCCGCCGTCATGGTAATGCCGGAGCGCGAGGTGCCGGGAATGATCGCGAGCACCTGCGCCGCCCCGATGAAAAGTGCCGCGCCCGGCCCGATGTCCCTTTCACTCCGTCGCCCCTGATGACGGGCCGAGACCCAGAGCAGGATGCCGAACCCGATGGTCGCCGCCGCAATGACGAGGGGCTGGCGCAGAACGGAGTCGGCGGCATCCGCAAGCACCAGCGCACCAGCCACCAGAGGCAGTGTGCCAATGACGATGGCCCAGCCCAGGCCGCTGTCGCCCACCCGCTCGCGCCGCCAGACGGACTGGAGCGTATCGGTCGTCAGCGGAACCAGCTGGCGACGGAAATGCAGCAAAACCGCCAGCAGCGTGCCCACATGAACGGCGACATCGAACGCCAGCCCCTGGTCGGGCCACCCCAGCAGTCGCGGCAGAAGGATCAGGTGTGCCGAACTGGAGATGGGCAGGAACTCCGTCAGTCCCTGGATCAGTCCCAGCCAGAATGCCTGGACAAGATCCATTCAACGCGGCTCGGCGCGATACAGTGCCATCGCCGGATCGACGCCGTCCGGCGCCGGCCCCTGCAGACGACGGAAGTGTCGCGCTGCTCCGTCGGACAGCGCCGCACGGACCGGGTCGCTGATCACCACATCACAGCCGGCGGCCCGCCCGGACAGCCTTGCCGCCACGTTGACCGTGTCTCCGACCGTCGTATAGATGAGACGGCTCTCAGAGCCGATGCTCCCCATCACGACATCGCCGCTGTGCAGGCCGGCACCAATCGGTACCTGATCATCCGCGCGGTTCAGCCCCATGCGGTCCGGTCGCTGCACGATCTCCAGCGCACAGAGACAGGCGTTTTCCTCTATCCCATATCCCTCAAAAACCGCCATCAGGCCATCACCGGTAAAGTTGTCCACATAGCCCCCATAACGCTCCACGGCATTCACCTGACGGCCTATGCAACGATCGACGGTGTCGATCAGCACGCCGGGATCCATACTTCTCGACAACTCGGTGAAACCGCGAATATCGGTGAACAGAATACAGGCATCGACGTGACGCGGTGATCGCAGGGCCCGTTCGGCGAAAGGGCCGGCATCGAGCAATTCCCGAACGGGTGGAGACAGATAGCGGGAAAACCAGGATTGTCGGTACGCATAAAGCGGGGTTGCGGGCCGGAATCGGTAAGAGCCGGGGGATTCCATTCTCTTCTCCCATTGGTCGCTTCCATGACTGACCCGAATGAGTACTAAATTAATCTTGTTTCACTGACAAGCGCGCCCGATGGTCGGTGAAGCCGAACCCCGGGAGCGGCTTTTCAAGGCCGCGTCCCAGGCCCAGCACCTTGAAACGCTCGCCCATCTCGTCCGGGAAGAGCAGCGGTTTGGCCTGCTGTGCCAGCTCGGCCGCCTGGTTGGGATCGCTGGCAGCCCGCTCCTCGATGATCCCCGGCAGGCCGGCACCAGCGAGGAAATTCCCCTGCGTTGCAAAACCAAGCACATCCAGCCCCGCGGCAGCGCCAGCCCGCGCTGCGGCGGTAAAATCCACGGAGGCGGTAATGTCCTGCAGACCCGGCCAGAAGAAGGGATCGTCGTGGGCGCGATGCCGGTAATGGCAGAGCAGCGTCCCGGTGGCACGCTGCGGATGGTAGAACTCGCGCCGCGGATAGCCATAATCGATCAGCAAAGCCGCACCGGCTTCGATGATGTCGCCGAGGGCGGCCACCCATGGCTGGAGCGACGGACACCACTCGGAACAGTAGCCTGGCGGCAATCGCCCGCCCAAATCCGATTCGATGTCGGACACCGCTGAGGTCAGCGCGTCATCGGCCGGCTGCGGCCGCCAGCAAAGCTCGCCGTCCCCGTCGACGCCGACCGCCAGATTGTGGATCGCATTCTCGGTTCTCTGGAAGCGTTGAACCGGCAGGGCATCGAGCACCTCGTTGGCCAGAACCGCCCCACGAAACGCCGCCGTCGGCAGCCGCTCAAGCCACTCCACGCGGTTGCGGACGGACGCCGGCAGCGTCTCCAGGGTGCGTGCCTGCTCCGCCCGCAGATCGGCACTCACCTCAATGATCAGGTATCGCGCCGGCAGGCGCTCCATCCGGTGGAGTTCCAGCAGCAGGTCAGCGGCCATCTGTCCTGTTCCCGCGCCAAACTCGAGCACTGTGTCGCCATCCGCCGCTTCAAGTATGCGGCGTACTTCATGCGCCAGGGTCTGCGAGAACAGGGCACTCATCAGCGGCGCGGTGGTGAAATCGCCACCGGGTCCAAAACGCGCTTGCCCGGCGCTGTAGTAACCCAACCCGGGGGCATACAGCGCCAGTGCCATGTAGTCGGCGAAGTCCATCGCCCCACCGGCCATCGCTATCGCGGCATCGATCCGCTCGCGCAACCTGCGGCTGTGATCCGCCGCGTTGGCATCCGGCGCCGGGGGCGACGGGGGTGCGCGCCGGGCCATGGTCAGTCGCCAGTCTCGGCGGAGAAATCGAGGGCAATGGGTCGCAGGCCGCCCTCGGCTTCGAGCTGCGCCCAGAGTTCAGCGTAGCGGCGACCATCCACGGGATGCCGTTCCTCCGGCGCGATGTCCATTAACGGTTTCAGGACGAAGGCATATTTGAGGATTTCATCCCGCGGCAGGATCGGCACATCCTCGCGGATGACATTGCCAAGCGTCAGCAGATCGATGTCCAGCGTCCGGGAACTGAAGCGCTGATCCGTGCGAAGCCGCCCCTGCGCGGTCTCGATCTCGCGACAGGCGGCTGCCAGATGCTCGGCCGAGTCATCGGTGTCGAGCCCGACCACCAGGTTGTAGAAATCATCACCGTCGAACCCCACCGCGTGCGTCTGGTAAACCGGCGAGATGATGAGCGGAGCGTATCGGTGGTGGAGCGCCGCCACGGCGGCGCGCACATGGCGCTCGGGTTCGATATTGCTGCCGATGCTGAGATAGGCGCGGTTCATGGGACCTCTGCTTGGCTTCGGACAAGTTTGACACCGACACTCTGGGCAGCCGGCAGGGCACCCGGCTTGCGCAGCACCAGTTCAACCTGGCGGATGGCGGGGTCGGTGAGCACCACGTCCACCAGCCGCGCGGCCAGTGTCTCGATCAACTGACAGTCGGCCTCCGCGGCCTGCCGAACCAGTCGTTCGCTCAGGGCGGCATAGTCCACGGCATCATCAAGCGCATCACTGGCGGCCGCGGCACGAGTGTCCACGCTCAGCGCCAGATCGAGCTCCAGCTGCTGGGCAAAGGCCCGTTCCCAGGCATGAACGCCAATCACGGAGCGCAATGACAGCCGCTCAAGGAATACGGTATCCATGGGCGACGGAGCATTTCATGTCACCGCAGGCAGCACAAGGTCTGCTTGACCAGACATCACCCAGGGGGTGCAATGCCGACATGACGGGATTTCTCATGGTCTTCATCGGCTATCTGGCGGGTTCACTGTCCGCCGGCATCATCGTGGCACGGCTGATGGGGCTGGGAGACCCCCGCGAGGACGGCAGCGGCAATCCCGGCGCCACCAACCTGCTGCGCCTGGGCGGACGGAACGCTGCGGCCGCCACATTGCTCGGCGACGCCCTGAAGGGGGTTCTCCCCGTGCTGGCAGGCCATGCGCTGGGGTTGTCGAGCGGTTTCCTGGCGCTGATCGGGCTTGCTGCCTTCCTGGGCCATCTCTACCCGGTCTTCTTTGGATTCCGTGGCGGCAAAGGGATTGCCACCGGGCTGGGGGTTTTCGTGGCCTGGTCCTGGTTGGTGGGGCTTGGCGTCATCCTCAGCTGGCTCGCCATCGCGGCGCTGATGCGGATTTCGTCACTCGCGGCGCTGGTGAGTTTTGCGCTGGCACCGCTCTATGCCCTGTTCATCACCGGCTCCCGGCCGCTCGCCGCAGCCGCTGCGGTCATGGCACTCCTCACGACCTGGCGGCACCGAAGCAACATCCAGCGTATCGCCCGCGGCGAGGAGCCGCGGATCGGCCGGCGCTAGTCAGCCGGCGCCGGCACCCGCAGTTCATCCATCGGCCAACGCGGCCGAATGTCCACGGGTCCGGGATCGCGCTCCCCCGCCCATAACCGCCGATATCCCGCATACGCGATCATGGCGCCATTATCCGTGCAGAACGCCAGCCGGGGGCAGGCCATGACCGCCCCCTGATCCTCTGCTACCTGACGGAGCCGGCCGCGCAGCGCCTGGTTGGCCCCCACGCCACCCGCCACCACCAGATGCCGCACGCCGGTCTGTTCAAGCGCCCGCCGCACCTTGATGGCGAAGGTATCCACCACGGCATCCTGAAACGCGCGGGCAATCGCGGCGCGGGTTGGCGCATCCTCGTCCGCCTCACGCACCGCATTGACCACAGCGGTCTTCAGGCCGCTGAAGCTGAAGTCCAGTCCGGGCCGGTCGGTCATGGGGCGCGGAAAGCGGAACGGTCCCGGCTCTCCCTCCCGGGCCAGGGCCTCCAGCTGCGGCCCACCCGGATAGGGCAGCCCGAGGAGCTTGGCGGTCTTGTCAAACGCCTCGCCTGCGGCATCATCCAGCGACTCACCCAGCACCCGATAGCGGCCGATGTCGGCGACTTCCACCAGCAGCGTGTGGCCACCGGAGACCAACAGCGCCAGAAAAGGGAATGCCGGCGGGTCCGGTTCGAGCATCGGCGCCAACAGGTGGGCCTCCATGTGGTGGACGCCGAGCACCGGGCAATCCAGTGCCCAGCCGAGGCCCTCCGCGACCGATGCTCCGACCAGAAGCGCCCCGGCGAGCCCCGGCCCACGGGCATAGGCAATGCCGCCGATATCGCCAGCGTCGAGGCCTTCCTCGGCCAGGCAGTCCTGCGCCAGCGGCAGCACCCGACGCACATGATCGCGGGAGGCCAGCTCGGGCACGACGCCCCCATAGGTGGCATGGGTCGCCACCTGGCTGTGCAGACGATGGGCAATCAGGCCGCGGTCACCCGAGTACAGGGCGATCCCCGTCTCATCACAGGAGGTCTCGATACCCAGAACGATCATGGCAACGGCACTACCGGAAGCTTTTGCATTTAAGGGCGGGCCGGCTTAGACTACCGGGCTCGATTGGTTTACGCCGATTCTACGACGTTTACAGCAACACGGTAAGGTTTGAGCTCTATGCCGAGTGTCAAGGTTCGCGAAAACGAGCCCTTTGAAGTGGCCCTGCGCCGCTTCAAGCGGTCCTGCGAGAAGGCCGGCGTACTTTCCGAGGTACGTCGCCGGGAGCATTACGAAAAGCCCACCCAGGAGCGCAAGCGCAAGCAGGCCGCGGCAGTCAAGCGCCACGCCAAGCGTCTGCAGCGGGAGAATCAGCGCACCCAGCGTCTCTACTGAACCGGACGTCCGCCGGTGAGTGATCTCAAAACGCAAGTTACCGACGCCGTCAAGGCAGCGATGCGGGCCGGCGACAAGTCACGCCTTGCCACCTTGCGGATGGTGAGCGCCGCCATCAAGCAGAAAGAGGTGGATGAGCGCCGGACACTCACCGATGCTGACGTGCTGGCCATCCTCGACAAGATGGTCAAGCAGCGCCGGGAATCGGTGGAGCAGTACGAGACCGCAGGCCGTGAAGAACTGGCGGCGGCGGAACGCGCAGAGATCGACATCATCGGGGAATTCCTTCCCCGGGCACTCGATGAGTCGGAGATCAGCGCCATGATCGCGGCGGCCATCGAAGAGACCGGCGCCGAGTCCATCCGCGACATGGGCAAGGTAATGGCGAAACTCAAACCCGAGGTTCAGGGCCGGGCCGACATGAGCACCGTCAGCGCCCGGGTCAAGCAGCAGCTGAGCTGATCCTTCGCCTCCTCTGGCCCGGCGGTTTGCCGTAAAGTGGCGACCATGGCCGGCCGAATCCCAGATACCTTCATCGACGAACTGCTCGCCCGAGTCGATATCGCGGATATCGTGGGCGAGCGGGTGCAGCTGCGCCGTTCCGGGAGCAACCACCTCGGACTCTGTCCTTTCCATGGCGAAAAGACCCCGTCCTTTACCGTCAGCGCGGACAAGCAGTTCTACCACTGCTTCGGCTGCGGGGCGCATGGCAGCGCCATCCGCTTTCTCATGGAGTATGACCGCCTTGAATTCCGCGAGGCCGTCGCTCAGCTCGCGCAGATGGCCGGCATGGAAATGCCCGAACAAAGCCGCGGCGAGGCGTCACAACCGAGCCAGAAACCGCTTTATGATCTCCTTGATCGGGCCAGTCGGCAGTATCAGCAGTGGCTGCGTCAGCACCCGCAGCGCCAGCGCGCCATCGATTATCTGCGCAGCCGCGGACTGAACGGCGAGATCGCCCAGCGCTTTGGCATCGGCTTCGCGCCGCCGGGTTGGGATAACCTGCTTCGTGAGCTTGCCAACACCGATCCGCTCAAACAGGCCGGGCTGGTCGTCGAGCGGGACGGCGGCCGGGTCTACGACCGTTTTCGTGACCGCATCATGTTTCCCATCCGGGATCGCCGTGGTCGCACCATCGGGTTCGGCGGTCGGGTGCTGGATGACGGCGAACCGAAATACCTGAACTCCCCGGAAACACCGGTCTTCCACAAAGGCGAGGCGCTGTATGGCCTCTATGAGGTGTTGCAGACCGATCGGCATCCGGGCGATATCGTCGTGGTCGAGGGCTATATGGACGTGGTCGCACTCGCCCAGCACGGCCTGCCGCGTGCCGTGGCGACGCTGGGCACGGCCACGTCAACGCGTCAGGTGGAGCGGCTGCTGAAAACAACCGGCGATGTCATCTTCTGCTTTGACGGTGACGAGGCCGGCCGCCGCGCGGCATGGCGCGCGCTCGAGAATGCCCTGCCTGCCATGCGCCAGGGCCGTCAGATCCGATTTTTGTTCCTGCCGGATGGTGAGGACCCGGACAGCCTGGTCCGGGAGAACGGTCGCGAGGCATTTGAGGCACAGCTTCAAGACGCCGCTCCCCTGTCCGACTATCTCATCGAACGACTGCAGCAACACACGGATATGCAGAGCATGGATGGCCGCGCCAGGTTCGTGGAAAAAGCCCGACCGCTCCTCCAGCGCCTGCCGCCGGATGTCTACCGGCACATGCTCATGGAGCGCGTGGCCGGCCTCGCCCGCCTCGATACGGATTACCTCGAGGGCGTTGTTGACGGCCGCGAGCAACTCGGGCGCGGGCAACGCGACAGCGAAGCGCGCCAGCCCGCCCCGGACGCAGGCAGTGTACGCCGGACACCAGTACGGCTTGCCGTGGCCCTGTTACTCCAGCGCCCGGCGCTGGCGCGTCAGGTCGAGGACGTGGCCACTCTGCGCGGCCTCGATGACCTCCCGGGGCTGCCGTTACTGGTCCAACTGCTTGAATTGAGCATCAATGAACCCCAGATCACTCCGGGAGCAATACTTGAGCGGTTCCGGGACACCGAGCACGAGAGCGCCCTCTGGAAACTCGCGACATGGGATCACCTGGTGCCGGAATCGGGACTGGAAGCCGAATTTGCGGATGCAATGAACCGGGTTCGTCGACTGTTGTCCGACCGGCGCCTGGAGCATTTGAACGACCGTCTGCAGGCCGGCGAACTCACCGCCGAGGAGTGGACCGAATGGACCCGACTCAAGAAGTAGAACGTTGTCGCAGCGCAGCGTTGTGAATTAGCCACGAAGTGCTAGTATACGCGGTTCAGCGTAAAACGCGGCCCGCCGAAACAACCCCAGCATCGGTAGCTTATGGCAAGCCAGGATCAGCAGTCCCAGATTAGAGAGCTCATTGCCCGCGGCAAGGAGCAGGGTTACCTCACTTATGCCGAGGTCAACGATCACCTGCCCGACGACATCGTCGAGCCGGAGCAGATCGAGGACATCATCGGCATGATCAACGACATGGGCATCCCGGTCCATGAAACCGCGCCCGATGCCGACACGCTCCTGCTGAGCGACGGCGCGGTCTCCACCGACGAGGACGAAGCCGAAGAGGCCGCGGCGGCACTGGCCGCCGTGGATGCCGAGTTCGGCCGCACCACCGACCCGGTGCGCATGTACATGCGCGAAATGGGCACGGTGGAGCTGCTCACCCGGGAAGGGGAAATCGAGCTTGCCAAGCGCATCGAGGACGGCCTCGACCAGGTGCTGCGGGCACTCTCCGCCTATCCCGAGTCGTCGCGCACGATGGTGGCGCTGCATCACGGCATTCAGAACGGTGAGTTGCGGCTGGCCGAGGTGGTCGCCGGATTCCGTGACGTCAACGAGCTGGTTGAGAACGTCCCGGAAGTGGTCGCCATCCAGCAGGCCGAGGCTGAGGAAGCCGCGCGCGAGGCCGAGGCCAGCGCCGCGGAATCCGGCGAGGACGAGGAGGCCCCCACCGCCGACACCGGCCCCGACCCGGAGCGTGCCGCACAGATCTTCGATCGCATCGAGGTGCGCCACAACGAAATGATCGAGGTACTGGAGCGGGAAGGCCCTGGCAGCAAGCAGCTGGCGGAGATCCGCGAAGAGATGACCGGGCTGTTCCTTGCGATCAAGTTCGTTCCCAAAGTCATCGAGGGCCTGGCGGGCAACCTCCGTAAGGCCGTGGAGCGCGTCCGCGCTGCGGAACGCGAGGTCATGCGCGTGGCCACCAAGCAGGGCGGCATGCCGCGCAAGGACTTTATCGCCAGCTTCCCGGGCCATGAAACGGATACCGCCTGGGTTGACGGGGTGATCACCGAGGGCAAGGCCTACAGCAAGCAGATGGCGGCGTGCCGGGAGGCACTGATCGAGCAGCAGTCGGAGCTCATCCAGATCCGGGCGCTCACCGGGCTGCCGCCATCCGAGATCAAGGAAATCAATCGCCGGATGTCCATCGGCGAGGCGAAGGCGCGTCGGGCCAAGAAGGAGATGGTCGAGGCCAATCTGCGCCTGGTGATCTCCATTGCCAAGAAGTACACCAACCGCGGCCTGCAGTTCCTCGACCTGATCCAGGAAGGCAACATCGGCCTGATGAAGGCGGTGGACAAGTTCGAATATCGCCGCGGTTACAAGTTCTCGACCTATGCCACCTGGTGGATCCGGCAGGCCATCACCCGCTCGATCGCCGACCAGGCGCGGACTATCCGTATTCCGGTTCACATGATCGAGACGATCAACAAGCTGAACCGGGTATCCCGGCAGATGCTCCAGGAAATGGGTCGTGAGCCGCACCCTGAGGAACTCGCCGAGCGCATGGAGATGCCTGAGGACAAGGTCCGCAAGGTGCTCAAGATCGCCAAGGAGCCGATCTCGATGGAGACGCCCATCGGCGATGACGAGGACTCGCATCTGGGCGATTTCATCGAGGATACCTCGGTCATGTCACCCGTCGACTCCGCGACCCGCGAGGGCCTGCGCGAGTCGGTACGCGAGGTGCTCTCCGGGCTCACGCCGCGGGAGGCCAAGGTCCTGCGCATGCGCTTTGGCATCGACATGAACACCGACCATACCCTGGAAGAAGTCGGCAAGCAGTTCGATGTCACCCGCGAGCGCATCCGCCAGATCGAAGCCAAGGCGTTGCGTAAACTCCGCCATCCGACCCGATCGGACGGCCTGCGCAGCTTCCTTGACGAGCAGTGATGCCCCACCCGGGGCATCCACTCAGATAATCGGGCGACTAGCGGCCCGCCTCACCTAATCCTACTGTTGCGGCTGCGCAACAAAATGGCCCTCTTCGGCCAACCGGAGAGGGCACCCACCCCGATGATCGACGAGTCAGCTGGCGGGTTTTCCGACCGCCGGCCGCGGTGGGTTATACCTATATCAGGGACTTGGCATCGAAACGTCAGGTGCTTATTGCAAAAAAAGGTTGCAACTTCGTGACAGGTGCGGATATTCTCTGTGTATCGGAAAAGAGACAGGTGTTGGCGTGACGCCACAGCCGCTTGATTACCGATGATTTTCAGGGGGCTTGACGGTTGCGGTGGCAACGGGGCCTGGCTTGAACAACATGTTGTTTCGACTGGCTTATCAAGGAGTCAATCATGAAAAAGATGACAATTCTGACCGCGGCAACCAGTGCGCTGGCCCTGTCCGCTGGCATCGCCTCCGCCCAGGAAGAAGCGGAGTCCATGGAAGTTGGTTCCACGACCAGCAGCTTCTACGGCTTCGTGCTGGCCGGTTTCAGTGACCAGGACGTCAACCAGAGCGGGAGCACCGTCGGCTCTGACGGTGGTAACGGCCCGAGCCGCTTCGGCTTCCTCGGCGAGACCGTTCTCGCTGACGGCATGACCGGTGGTGTGCAGATTGAGTACTCCGTGGCTAACGCCTCGGCAGCCTCTGGCGGCCAGACCAGCAACCCGGGTCTTCGTCAGGCCAACGCCTACCTCACCGGCGACTTCGGCCGAGTCGAGGTCGGCAGCCAGGACAACTCGATGTACGAGTGGACCACAGGGACCACCGACCTCTTCCTGACGAGTGCATTCCAGCAAGCGCGCGCTACTGACGTGATTTTCCGTCAGGATGGCGCCATCTTCTACACCACTCCAGACTTCGACGGCCTCCAGCTGCGTGCGGGCGGTACGCTTCAGCGCGGTGACAACAGCTCCGGCAACGAGAGCTCGGGCTTCGATTCATACACCGTCTCCGCTAAGTACAACTTCGAAGATCTGTACGCCTCGGTTTCTTACCTCAGCGTTGACCAGAGCCCGGACGATGCCACCAGCTTCGGTGCTGCCGTGAGTTACGATTATGGCGCCGGCGTCATCGCGGCCTCCATGACGGACAATGACCACATGACGTCCTTCTCGGGCACCAACGTTCAGGCGAACAACTTCTACACCGATAGCGACGGCAAGCCGTACGAGATCGTTGGCACCTACACGGGTGTGCCGAACTGGACGTTCAAGGTGGCTTACGCCGACGCTGATCGTGATGGCGGTTCCTCCAGCTCGGTCGCTGCTGAGGCTCAGTACAACTTTGCCAGCAACGTCGCCGTGGCCGTTGGTGCAACCAACCCGGATAAGAACTTCGGTGGAAGCAACAACTCCGAGGATATCCTCGCCACTGCACTGTATGTGGCCTTCTAAACTCTCCGCAGTTTAGTGCTTCATCAAAGGGCCTCTTCGGAGGCCCTTTTTTATTGTCCATGGGATTCCACCGCGGTACTGGTATCCTCCCGGTCTGGGCAGACGCTCGCATGACGGGCCCATAGCTCAATGGTTAGAGCAGAGGACTCATAATCCTTTGGTTCCAGGTTCGAATCCTGGTGGGCCCACCACATTCAATGAATTCGGCACGAGCATGGGCCGCTGGCCCCGAATATGCCCGACTACTCGACGTGCGTAGGAGAAAACCAATGGCCACTATTGAGCAGGTGGCAGTGGTCACCGGCGCCAGTCAAGGCATCGGCCGGGGCGTTGCCGAAGCGCTGTTGGCCGATGGTCATCGGGTGGCCCTGGTCGCCCGCCGCCGCGAGCCGCTCGAGGCAGTCGCGGCTGCCCATCCGGATCAGACGCTACCCATCGCCGCCGATGTGTCGGATCCAGAGGCGGTTGACCGGATCTACGAGCAGGTAGCCGGTCAATGGGGGCGTGTGGACGTGCTCTTTAACAACGCCGGCGCTTTCATGGCCTCGACCGAAACCGCCGATGTCAGCTGGGAAGACTGGCGGCGGGTGCTTGGCGTCAACCTGGATGGGGCTTTCCTGATGGCGCGGGGCGCTTTTCGGATGATGCGCGAGCAGGACCCGGCCGGCGGGCGGATCATCAACAACGGCTCGATCTCTGCCCATGCCCCACGGGTCAACTCCGTTGCCTATACCACCTCGAAACACGCGATCACTGGATTGACCAAGTCCATCACCCTGGACGGCCGACCCCATGATATCGCCTGCAGCCAGATCGACATCGGCAATGCCGAAACCCCTATGACCGCGCCCATGAAGGCCGGCATTGCGCAGCCCGATGGCAGCGTGATGCGAGAACCAGTCATCGATGTCGCGCATGTGGCCAACGCGGTGCGCTACATCATCGACCTGCCGCTCGAGGCCAATGTGCAGTTCATGACGGTGATGGCGACCAAAATGCCTTATCTGGGGCGGGGCTGAAGCCGCCGGGACATCCCGAGTCCTGCATCACCTGTCATATTTCTGTAATTCTTTATATCCGGATATGCGTATATAGTAATTGCTTACCCATTTGGATGAGTCTGAACCATGCCGCACTACAACGTCCTTTTCCTGTGCACCGGCAACTCGGCGCGCAGCATCCTCGCGGAAGCCCTGCTCAACAGCATGGGCAAGGGCCAGTTCACCGCCTACAGCGCCGGCAGCTTCCCCGCCGGCGAGGTGAACCCGCTCGCACTGCGGACCCTGGAGCAGATGAAGCTCCCCACCGAGGGGCTGCACAGCAAGAACTGGGACGTCTTCGCCACCGACGATGCCCCGCGGATGGATTTCGTTTTCACCGTCTGCGATCGCGCCGCGGCGGAGGCCTGTCCTATCTGGCCGGGACAGCCCATGACGGCGCATTGGGGGCTGCCGGACCCCGCCGCGGTCGAGGGCAGCGAAGAGGAGCGGATGCGTCGCTTTCGGGAGACCGCCATCGCCCTTCGCAGCCGCATCGGTCTGTTCACCAACCTGCCGATCAGCTCGCTGGATCGACTCAGGCTGCAGAAGGAGATCGATACCATCGGACGGCAGGATGATCCGGCGACATGATGCAGGCCGCGACCAGCCCATCGGACACCCGGCTCGATCCGGCCCGCTTTTTCCGCCTGCTGGGCGAGGAAACGCGCCTCCGTACGGCTGTCCTGCTGCACCGGCAGGGAGAACTCTGCGTCTGCGAACTCACCGAGGCGCTGGGCGTCAGCCAGCCGAAGATGTCCCGGCATCTGGGCCATCTGCGCGACGTAGGTCTGGTGGAGACCCGCCGCAGCGGCCAGTGGATTCACTACCGGCTGCGCAGCGATCTGCCCGCCTGGGCACATGATCTGCTCACCACGGTGGCCGGAGATCTGGCCGACGAACCGCCATTCTCCGGCGATACGGCCCGGGTACGCCGGGCGATCGCACGTAACCGAAGCGAGTGTGAACAATGAGCGTGCAGTGTGAAGTGACCGGCCGGCGGGCGGCCGGTGACGTCATGGGGATCTTCGAGCGCTACCTGAGCGTCTGGGTGGCGCTGGCCATCGTCGCCGGCATTGCCCTTGGCAAGTTCTTCCCGGGCGTCTTCGAATGGTTGAGTGGTCTGGAAGTGGCGAGCGTCAACCTGGTGGTGGCGGTGCTGATCTGGGCGATGGTCTATCCCATGATGATCAACGTCGACTTCAGCTCGCTGCGCCATGCAGGCGACAAGCCGAAGGGGCTCACCATCACGCTGGTGATCAACTGGCTGATCAAGCCCTTCACCATGGCGGGGCTGGGTGTGCTTTTCTTCCAGGGTGTCTTCGCTGGCCTGGTGCCGCCGGACGACGCCAAGGCCTACATCGCCGGCATGATCCTGCTGGGCGCCGCGCCATGCACGGCCATGGTGTTCGTCTGGAGCCAGCTTACCGACGGCGATGCCACCTACACCCTGGTTCAGGTGGCAATCAACGATCTCATCATGGTGTTCGCCTTCGCGCCGCTGGTTGCCCTTCTGCTGGGGGTGGCCGACGTGATCGTGCCCTGGCAGACGCTACTGCTCTCGGTCGGGCTGTATGTGGTCATCCCGCTGCTCGCCGGCGCACTGACGCGTCGGAGGCTGATGAGCCGCGGCGGAGAACAGGCCGTGGAGCGATTCACCGGACAGATCAAGCCGGTGACGATTATCGGTCTGGTCGTCACGGTGTTGCTGCTCTTCGCGTTCCAGGGCGAGCGCATCCTGACTCAGCCGTTGATCATCGTGCTCATCGCCATTCCGCTGATCATCCAGAGCATCGGTATCTTCGGGCTCGCCTACCTCTGGGCGAGAGGCTGGAGCGTGCCCATCGGCATCGGTGCCCCTGCCGCGCTCATCGGCACCTCCAACTTCTTCGAGCTCGCCGTGGCAGTGGCCATCAGCCTGTTCGGACTCAACTCCGGGGCGGCACTCGCGACCGTTGTGGGCGTGCTGGTGGAAGTTCCGGTGATGCTGGCGCTGGTCAAGCTCGTCAATGGCTCGCGCGCCTGGTACGAACGCCATATGGCCGGCGGAGCCAGTGCATGAGCAACGACGATACCTTCCCGAACCTGGAGGCCTCGGCGCTTCACGCCATCGACGACGGGCGGCTACTGGCAGGGCCCGGGGAGGAGCCACCCCGCATCCTGCTGCTGTATGGCTCCCTGCGGGCACGCTCGTTCAGCCGCCTGGCAGCTGAGGAGGCCGGCCGGATCCTGCGCAGGCTGGGCGCCGAGACCCGCTTCTTCGACCCGGCGGGACTCCCGCTGCCGGATGATGCCGATGCCGACCACCCGCGGGTACAGGCGCTGCGCGAACTGGCGAAATGGTGCGATGGCTTCGTCTGGTCCTCTCCGGAACGCCATGGATCCATGACCGGCATCATGAAGGCGCAGATCGACTGGATCCCCCTCAACCTTGGCGGGGTCCGGCCCACGCAGGGCAAGACGCTTGCGGTAATGCAGGTCTGCGGCGGCTCTCAGAGCTTTAATGCCGTCAATCAGCTCCGCCTGCTGGGCCGCTGGATGCGGCTGATCACCATCCCCAATCAGTCATCGGTCCCCAAGGCCTACCTTGAGTTCGACGATGATGATCGGATGAAACCGTCCCCCTACTACAACCGCATCGTCGACGTGATGGAAGAGCTGGTGAAGTTCACCCGTCTGACCCGAGGCTGCCGGGACTACCTGGTGGATCGCTATTCGGAACGGGTCGAGAGCACCGAGGCACTCTCGGCCCGCGTCAACCAGCGCTCCCTATAGCATCGGTAGCGGAAGGCGGCGGGTGCATGAACGCCCGGCTTCAGCCACAATCTGGTCTGGGAAACTGAGGAGGAGAAAAACCATGACCCCAGCACGCCGCTTGCGCGAACTCATGCAGAACGAACCCCCCGTGGTCGCCCCCGGCGCCTTTGACGGCCTCTCGGCCCGGCTGGTGGAACAGGCCGGCTTCCCCGCGGTGTATGCCACCGGCGGCGGCATCGCCCGCAGCAACGGGATCCCTGACCTCGGCCTGATGAGCCTTGACGAGATCGTCAAGCGGCTGGAGAGCATGGTGGAGGTGGTCGACATCCCGCTGATCGGCGATGCCGATACCGGGCACGGCAATGCCCTCAATGCACAGAAAACCGCCCGCGCCTTCGAGCGCGTCGGTGTCGCCGGCTTCCATCTTGAGGATCAGGTCTTCCCCAAGAAGTGCGGGCACTACGAGGACAAGTCCATCGTCCCGCAGAAGGAGATGACCCAGAAGCTGCGTGCGGTGAAGGATGCCTTCCACGATCCGGACACGGTGCTGATCGCCCGCACGGACGGCCTGGCCGTGGAGGGCTACGGTCCCACCATCGAGCGGGCCCATGCCTACATGGAGGCGGGCGCGGATGCGATTTTCGTAGAGGCGCCCACCTCGGAGGAGCAGATCGAGCAGATCGCCCGCGACCTCCCGCAGCCCAAGCTCATCAACATGTTTCATGGCGGCAAGACGCCACTCATGCCGGTGGACCGCCTTGGCGAGCTCGGCTACAGCCTTGTCATCATCCCCAGTGACACACAGCGGGCCGCCATCAAGGGGATGCAGGACACCCTCGAGGCGATCCGGCGCGATGGACACAGCGCGTCCATGCAGGAGCGGATGGTGACCTTCAAGGGTCGCGAGGAAGTGATCCGGACCGCCGATTACCTGGCGCTGGACGAGAAATACGGCGCCTGAACCGGCAGCGGAAAAAAAACCGGGGGCCGAGGCCCCCGTAAAAAAAGTGGGTGGCGATCACAACCCACTCAGGCAGTCGTTGAAATCAGCTGGTCTTGAACTGCTCCTCCTCGGTGGAGCCGGTCATGGCCGTCACCGATGAGACACCACCCTGGATGGTCTGGGTGACCTGATCGAAGTAACCCGCACCCACCTCGCGCTGGTGGCGCGTGGCGGTGTAACCATCCTTCTCGGCCGCGAACTCGGCCTGCTGGAGCTCGGAATACGCGGCCATCTGACGGCTCTTGTACCCACGCGCCAGCTCGAACATCGAGTAGTTGAGGCTGTGGAAACCGGCCAGCGTGATGAACTGGAACTTGTAGCCCATGGCGCCCAGCTCGTTCTGGAACTTCGCGATGGTGTTCTCGTCCAGCTTGCCGCGCCAGTTGAAGGATGGCGAGCAGTTGTAGGCGAGCATGGTATTTGGATGATCCTTCTTGATCGCCTCGGCAAAGCGCCGGGCGAAGTCGAGATCCGGCGTGCCGGTCTCGCACCAGATCAGATCGGCAAACGGCGCATAGGCCAGGCCGCGGCTGATGGCCTGGGCCTCGCCGGCGTTGGTACGGAAGAAGCCCTCCACCGTCCGCTCACCGGTGATATGCGGTGCGTCATACTCATCCACGTCCGAGGTGATGAGATCGGCGGCCAGGGCATCGGTGCGCGCCACCAGCAGCGTCGGCACGTCCATGGTGTCGGCGGCAAGACGCGCGGCAACCAGCTTCTGCACGGCCTCCTGCGTGGGCACCAGCACCTTGCCGCCCATATGGCCGCACTTCTTCACCGAGGCGAGCTGGTCCTCGAAATGCACGCCGGCGGCACCGGCCCGGATCATGCCCTTCATCAGCTCGAAGGCGTTGAGCACGCCACCGAAGCCGGCCTCGGCATCCGCCACGATGGGCTGCATCCAGTCGACGCTGTCGTCGCCCTCGGCGTGATGGATCTCGTCCGCCCGCAGCAGCGCGTTATTGATGCGCTCCACCACCGCCGGAACGGAGTCGGCGGGATACAGTGACTGATCGGGGTACATGGTGCTCGCGAGGTTGGCATCGGCCGCCACCTGCCAGCCGGACAGGTAGATGGCCTTGAGCCCGGCCTTGACCTGCTGCATGGCCTGGTTGCCGGTCAGTGCACCCAGCGCGTTGACGTAGTCCAGGTCGCCACCTGTCAGGTAACCCCAGAGCTTATCGGCACCCGATTCCGCCAGGCTGTGCTCAACCGGCACCGTGCCACGCAGACGGACGACCTCGGAGGCCGGATAGGGGCGCTTGACGTCGGCCCAGCGCGGGTTACTGGCCCAGTCCTTCTCGATTTCCGCAGCAGTCTTCAGATTTTTCATCACTCACGCCTCCTCTGGGCCTTGGTCGCAGACTCATCGACGCCATCGGTGTCGATGGATCGACCATATGCGGCGTTGCACCATTGCACAAGGTAATGTAAACAATACATAGCATTTAATTTACCTATACTGAGGCCGGTCGATGGCAGCGTCCCTTAACAAGGCCCCGAACTACCGTCAGGACCGTCTGCGGCAGCTGCGCGCATTCTGTTTCACGGCGGAGGCGGGCAGCATCTCCCGCGCCGCGGAGCGGCTCGACGTCACCCAGCCGTCTGTCTCTCTGCAGGTCCAGGCCCTGGAGCGGGACCTGGGCATTACCCTGTTCGAGCGCCGCGGCCCCAGGATCCGGCTGACCCCGGATGGCGAAGCGCTCTACGCCGAGGCGCACAAACTGGTGGAGTCCATCGACGGACTGGCGGGACGCTTCGCGGAGGGCAACCGGCCGCTGGATAGCGGGCGCCTCGATATCGGTGCCGGCGAATCCTCCACGCTCTATCTGCTCCCACCAACCCTTGAGCGGTTCATGGACCAGCATCCCAACGTCCAGGTCCGCCTGCACCATCTATCGGTGGGTGAGCTGATGGACGCGCTGCGGCAGGATCAGGTGGACTTTGCCGTGGGCGCCATCCTCGATATGCCCGATGAACTCCGCTACCGGGCGATCTACTCCTACGGCCTGTCACTGATCACGCCGCCGGATCACCCGCTCGCCCGGCGTGACGTCATCACCATGCGCGATCTCGCCGGCCAGGACTACATCATACCGCCCAAGAACATGACCACCTGGCGGCTGATCAATCTGGTCTTCCAGCAGCATGCGGTGCGCTATCGGGTCCGTCTCGAGGTAGGCAGCTGGGAGGCCGTCAAACGCTACGTGGGACTGGGGTTTGGTATCGCCATCGTCAGCAATGTCTGCCTGGCCGAGGATTATCCCGGCATCGTCGTCCGATCACTGCCCGAGGTCTTTCCCAAGCGCACCTATGGCGCCATGTCGCGCCATGGGCGGTTCCTCTCGCCACAGGCCCGTCGGTTTCTGGAGATGATGCGCCCGGATTTCTTCGAACCCGAGACCGACTCCGCCTCGCACCGGCGGGCTCGTGGCGAGACACCCGGCTTCATTGCCGCGGACGGCGTCGATGCCGTCTAGCCCTCGGCGGCGGGGAACCAGAGGGTAAAACAGCTGCCCCTGCCGGGCTCGCTCTCCAGCGCCACCCGGCCACCATGGACAGACATCACCTGGCTGACCAGATAGAGGCCGATCCCCATTCCCCGGGTGCTGAGATTGTTCGGCGCGCGGTAGTGCTTGTCGAAGGCCTGCGCCTGCTCCTCGGCGGACATACCAACGCCGTGATCGCAGACGCGGATGCCCACCTCGCCCCCGCTATGCAGCACCCGGATCTCGATGGGCTCACCCTCGGCCGAGTACTTCGCCGCATTGTCCACCAGGTTATGCACGGCATTCCCCACCAGGGCCTCGTCGGCCTCGATGACGCCGGCCAGCTCGCCCATTTCCAGCGGATGCCCGGTTCGCAGATTGCCCGGGCGCAGCAGCCCCGGCAGCCACTCCGCCAGGTCCAGCCGCACCGGCTCCAGCGCCGAGTCCCCCTTGGTGAGGCGGTCGCTCTCCAGCCATTGCTCGAACAGGAGCTGCAGCCGTCCGGCCGCCTCTTCGATGGCTTCGAAGCGCTTGAGCGGATCACCCACCGCCCGGTCACGCTCCATGCGCGCGACCTGTGCCTGACCGGCGATCACCGCCAGCGGATTACGGAATTCATGTGAGATCAGGCCCGCAAACTCCACATACTGATCCAGCATCGCTCGCTCCCGAGCCAGCGCTTTTTCCAGATCGCGGGTACGCTGTTGGACCACGCCCTCCAGGCGCTGCTCCGACGCCCGCAGTCCTTCCACCAGCTGGCGTTCCGCCTGCAGGGCCTCCATCTGCGCCTTTTCACGACCGCGGCGTTCGGTCTGGATCCGGTCGGCCAGCGCGAAGGAGAGCAGCAGCATTTCCAATAGCGATCCAATCTGCAACAGATTCCCGGTGATGACCGTGGTGGGGATCAGGGCGAAATTGCGAAGCGCCTGGACGAAGACCGCGACCAGCAGAAACGCCCAGGCCAGCAACAGATATCGGGCACCGGGATGCCCGCGGCGCCAACTGCGGAAACTGATCAGCAACAGGACCGGACCAGTGAGGCTGCCGGCGACGCTGATGGCCACCGACCCGAAACGCACCGGAACCTGGAGCACCGGCAGCAGCGCGATCACCAGGAAAACGCCGGCGAGCGCCAGCAGCAGCCCATCCAGTCGCGGCTGCTCGCTGCGGGTGGCAAGAAACTCCCGCACGAAAAGGATGCCGAAGATACCGGCCAGCGCGAACAGGCTGTTGGTACCCAGGGTGTCGGGCCAGCCCGGCCAGGCCAACAGCAGATAGGTCCGGAAACCGTTATGGACCGTCATGGCAACGCCAACGAACAGCAGGAAGGCGCAATAGAGCGCGTACTGCCGCTCGCGCAGCGAGAAGAACAGAAAGAGGTTGTAGAGCAGCAGGCCGAACAGCACGCCGAAGTAGATCATCAGCCCGGCGAACTGCAGCCGGTCCGAAATGACGAACGCATCGGACTTCCACAGCGTAAGCGGTACGGTCACCGAGCCATTGGATGATACCCGCAGGTAATAGGTCTGGTCTGTATCCGGCCGCAACGTGATCGGGAACAGGAAATGCCGGTGAGGTAAGGGACGCTCGTCCACCGCCTCGTTATATCCGGTGCGCAGTCCGGCGCCGTCTGGCGGATAGAAGCGCACGTCCACCAGACCGAAGTAACCCACCTCGAGCAGGTATTCGCTTACCGCCGGTGCCCGCGAGTCCAGCTCGAGTCGCAGCCACCAGACGGAGTCACTGAGCCCCAGATTGAGGGCCGCCGAATCATCATGGGATCGAAAGCGCCCGGCGTAGCGCCCGCTGCGCACCGCCTCCACGGTCAGCTCGCCATTCGGGTCTTCCAGGTACTCGACATCAGGGTTCAGGTTGACGGCATCCTCGTCGGTCACCACCACTGCCTTGGCGGGCAGGCACACTGCAATGCCCAGCAGCAGCCAGATGACCAGTCGGGTACACGGATTGCGGCGCACGTCTGCGGCTAACGGTTGCCAAGGCGCAGCTCGATGCGCCGGTTCCGGGCCAGCGCCTCGGGACTGTCGCCTTCGGCGATGGGTTGGTATTCACCGTAGCCCACCGCCGCCAACCGCTCTGGCGGGACCCCCTTGTCGATTAGAAAGTCGAGGATGGACTGGGCGCGTGCCGTGGAAAGCTGCCAGTTGGAGGGGAATTCCGGCGTGCTGATCGGGCGCCGATCGGTATGTCCCTCCACCTGCAGTACCCAGTCGATCTCCGCTGGAATACGATCCGCCACCCGTTGGAGAATGCTGGCCACCTGCTCGAGTCGTTCTTCACCACCCGGGCCGATTTCCGCGGAGGCAGTCTCGAAGAAGAGCTCCGACTGGAAGCGGAATCGATCGCCGACGATCTCGATTTCCTCGATATCGCCGAGCACCTCGCGGAGCCGGCCGAAGAATTCAGACCGGTAGCTGGAGAGCTCCTGTACCTCCTCGGCAAGGGCCACGTTGAGCCGCTCCACCAGCGTATCGATGCGCGTGCGCTGCTCGGCAACGGTGTCCTCTTCCACCCGCAGGGCCTCGGCAAGCGCACTGATCTGATCGCGCAGGGCGCGTATCTGCCGGCGCAGGGCCTCGACGCGTGCCTCAGCATCGGCGCTCAGCTGCGCCTCCTGCTCGAGCGCTCGCTGTCGGTCCTCAATCTCCGCCACCAGATCACGGATACGCATCTCGCGCGCCTCGATCTCCTCCTGGGCAAGCAGCGTGCGTTCCTCGGCATCCGCGAGCGCCGCCTGCAGCTCGCGGTTGCGGTCGCGCAGCGCACCGAGCTCCGTGCGCGTATCGGCCAGATCGGTTTCGGTCTGCTCAAGGCGGGTCACCAGCGCGCCGACCTGTGACTCCAAATCATCACGAACCGCCCGCAGTGCCGAGATCTCCTGCTGCAGCATGGCAATCTCCAGCAGGCTCGCCTCGAGATCAGACTCGCCGACCGCAATCCGCTCGCGGGCCGCGTCGAGCTCCTCACGCGTCAGCGCAAGCGCTTCCCGAGCCTCATCGCGCTGCGAGAGCGTCGCATGCAGTTCGGCGTAGAGATCAGACACCTGCTCCTCGAGCCGGGCCCGCTGACTGCGCTCCATGGACAGCGCGTCGGCCATGTCCGAGAGTTCGGCGCGCAATGACTCCAGCGCCTGGTTGCGGTCCGAGAGTTGGGTGCTGAGATAGAGCTGCGCCACCACGAACAGGAGTAGCACGAAGACGAAGGCGAGCAGTATGGTGGCCAGGGCATCAACGAACCCCGGCCAGATATTCACCGATGATCGGTTGCGGCGACTGCTCCCGAGCATCAGGTCGTCAGTCCATGCCGCCGTTGTTGAGGTGCGACACGGTGCGCGTCAGTAATCTGACTTCATCCCGCAGCTCGGTCATCAAGCGCTCGCGATCGGCCACCAGCTCCTGGCGGAGCTCTTGCAGCCCCTGAGCCATGGCCCGGAGTTGCTCGATCTGTTCCGTGTCGTGGCTACCACGCGTCTCGCTGACATCGGCCAGCCGGCCGAGCACGCCCTGCAACTCCGACTGGGTGCGGGTAAGCCCGATCAGCCCACGCTGTTCCGTATGGGACTGCTCGGCCAGACGCGACACCTCCTCGGTCAGCTCGATGATGCGCGCATCCACACTACGGCGTTCCTCGTCGCCGCGCGCCATGATCCGCTGGAGTTTATCGAGACTGTCGGCGGTATTCTCGAGCAGGGCTTGAATATAGGCGGGCACCGAGCCTTCGCCATCCCCCCCGAGGGCGCCACTGGACAGCCGCGTCTGACCGGATAGCCACTCCTCCAGGTCATTATAGAAGCCGTTCTGGGCATGAGAGGCCTGCAGATCCACAAACCCGAGGACGAGGGCGCCGGCCAGCCCGAACAGCGACGAACTGAACGCGGTACCCATCCCGGTCAGCGGCGCCTGCAGACCATCCCGGAGATCGGCGAAGATCTGTCCGGCATCGGTGCCGTCAACGCTCAGATTGGCGATCACGGCACCCACCGCACGAAGCGTATCGAGCAGCCCCCAGAAGGTGCCCAGCAGACCGAGGAACACCAGCAGGCCGATGAGATAGCGCGAGATGTCCCGAGACTCATCCAGACGGGTGCGGATGCCATCCAGCACCGTGCGCATGGACATGGCCGAGAGGCTGAAGCGGTCGCCACGCCGGCCGGTGAGCATACGCGCCATGGAGCCAAGCAGGCGGGTGCCGGGAAGCGACGGGGCGTCACCCTCTTCGGCATGGCGGAACCGCTCCACCCAGTCGACTTCGGGCTTTAACACCACGACCTGGCGACAGTTAATGACCAGGCCGATGAACAGCACGGCCAGGATCATGCCATTGAAAATTGGATTGGCGAGAAAGGCGTCACTGAGCGGCTGCAGAAGCATTCCGCCAACTGCCGCAACAGCGGCCAGGAAAACAACGATCCAGATCAGGACGCGATTGGGATTGCGCACACCATTTCCCCCGTTGGTATTCGCGTTCTTGCCCTACCTTATCGCGAATCCCCTCAGGATGTAGCCCCCCGGCTGCGTCCGCGCCCGCGCTGGGCTATCCTCGCGAGCATGAATGATGCAACGCGCATTTACCGAACCGGCCTCGGGCTCGCGCTGCTGGTACTGGCGGGCTTCCTGATTTACTGGTTACGTCCGATCCTGACGCCTTTCCTGGCTGGTGCGCTGCTCGCCTATCTCGGTGATCCGCTCGCCCGCCGGCTGCAACGTGTGGGACTGAATCGCACGCTTGCCGTCAGCCTCGTCTTCCTTGGCCTGACAGCGGTGGCAGCCGCCGTGGTCCTGATGTTCATCCCGCTCGTCGGCCGCCAGATCAATATGCTGCAGTCGCAGCTACCGGCCATGCTCGAGTGGGCGCAGTCACAGGCAATCCCCTGGCTGGAGCAGACACTGGGTGTCGACCCCGCCACGTTCGACCTTGCCGCCCTGCGCACCGCGGTCTCGGAGCACTGGCAGTCCACGGGCAATGTCGCGGCAGAGCTGATCCAGCGACTGACCCGCTCGGGCCTCGCCCTGGCCGGCGCCCTCGCCAGCCTTGCACTGGTGCCGGTCGTGGCTTTCTATCTCCTGCGCGACTGGGACCGGGTACTCGCCGCGGCGCTGGACACCCTGCCGCCGGCCTGGCGCAGGACCGCCGCCACTCTGGCGCGCGAGTGCGACGAGGTCGTCGGTGCCTTTCTGCGCGGCCAGCTGCTGGTGATGATCAGTCTCGGCATCTTCTACGGTCTGGGGCTCTGGCTCGTTGGCGTTCAGTTCGGTCTTCTGATCGGCCTGCTCTCCGGGCTTGCCGCGGTGGTACCCTATCTGGGGTTCATTGTGGGCATTGCCGCGGCCAGCGTCGCCGTCCTCTTCCAGTTCAATGACTGGTTGATTCCGTTGCTACTCGTCTGGGTCGTTTACGGGGGCGGACAGGTGCTGGAATCCGCCGTATTCACCCCGCTGTTCGTGGGCGACCGCATCGGCCTGCATCCCGTGGTGGTGATCTTCGCGGTGCTCGCCGGCGGTCAGCTGTTCGGCTTTGCCGGGGTTCTGCTGGCACTGCCGGTGGCGGCAGTCATCGCGGTTCTGCTCCGACACGCCCATGCCTTCGTCACGGGATAGCGCTGCGATGCGTCGAGACAACGAATTTCCTCCGCCGCCCCGCGAGCCGGATCTTGACGAGTGCTGTGGCAATGGCTGCGATCCGTGTGTGTTCGATCTCTACGATCAGCGGCTCGAGCGCTGGCGGAGGCGCTGCGACGCCCTGCGGGCATCGGCGGGCAATCGTCAGCAGTCGCGACCGGATCAGTCCGGCACAACCTCAACGGATGAGCCGGCATGATCCGCCTGATCAGCGCACTGCTCCTGGTGCTGTTCCTCGCCTTCATGCTCTCGTCCCGATTCCGCGGCTGGCTGAGAGCAAGGGCGCCGATGCTCATTCTCGGCTCGATCGCCGCGGTCGCCATCGCGCTCGCCGCCACCGGTCGTCTCAACTGGATCTTCGCGGCCGTCAGCGCAGCGCTACCCTTCATCTGGCGGCTGGCGTCACTGTTGCGATTCCTGCCCTGGATCGCACGGCTCACGGGACACGGGCGTGCCGCCTCTGCGGATGACAATGGCGCCGGGGCCAACCGCCCGGCCCGATCAGACGGCCGCATGAGTCGTGAAGAAGCGGCGGAACTGCTGGGGGTTGCGCCGGATGCCGAGCGCGAAGAGATCCTGGCTGCCCATCGACGACTCATGCAACGGCTGCACCCCGATCGGGGTGGCACCGACTACCTGGCGGCAAGGCTTAACGAGGCTCGCGACCGACTGCTGGGGAAACCACAGTGATCCCCGCTTTCATCGCCCTGGTCCTCCTTCTCCAGCTGGCCGGCGAAGCGCTGGTCAGGGCCCTCGGCATCCCCATCCCGGGACCCGTCATCGGCATGATCCTGCTGCTGGTGATCCTGATCTTCCAGGGCGGCCCGCCCAAACCCCTGCAGGCACTGGCGAACGGCCTGCTCAATCACCTGTCGCTGTTGTTCATACCCGCAGGCGCGGGTGTCATCAGCTATCTGGCCCTGCTCGCGGACAATTGGTTGGCCGTCCTGTTGACGATCAGCATCAGCACAATACTCGCGATCGTCGTGACGGCCTTTACCCTGAAATTCCTGCTAAGACGCATGAACCGGGAAGATTCCTGATGGACGACCTTTTCCAGATCTGGGTCTACCTTGCCGAACAACCCCTTCTCTGGCTGGCGGTCACGGTCTCGGCCTACGTGGTGGCGCAGCAGCTGTTCCAGCGCTCCGGCGGGTTCCCCCTGCTTAATCCTGTGCTGGTCGCGATCACCCTGGTCGTACTGCTGCTGCTCGCCACCGGCACCCAGTACAACACCTACTTCGAAGGTGGCCAGTACGTCCATTTCCTGCTCGGGCCCGCCACGGTACTCCTGGCCGTTCCGCTGTACGCCCAGCTTCACCGGCTGCGACGCCAGTGGCTGCCACTGAGTATCGCCCTGCTGGTGGGCTCCGTGACGGCCATCGGCAGCACGGTGGCCCTGGGCCTTGGCCTGGGTCTCGGCCCATCGACCCTGATGTCATTGATGCCGAAATCAGCGACGACGCCGATCGCCATGGGCGTCGCGGCGAACCTCGGCGGCGAGGCCGCGCTTGCCGCTGTGTTCGTGATGCTCAGCGGGATCACCGGCGCCGTGGCCGGCATTCCGCTATTGCGCCTTCTCGGCGAGCGGGACCCGGCCGTCAAGGGCTTTGCCGTGGGCGTCACCGCCCACGGGATTGCTACCGCACGGGCCTTTCAGCACAGTAACCAGGCCGGAGCGTATGCCGGCCTGGGCATGGGCCTCAATGGCGCGCTGACGGCGCTCCTCGTGCCGCTGTTCGCCTGGTTGTTCGGCCTCTGAGCAAAGGGAGTCAATGCCGTGATGATCCGCCACGCCCTCGCCGTGCTGCTGCTCGCGGTCGGTGTTCAGTCTGCCCCGGCGCAGCAGACCGCCGAACCGTCCCCCGCCATGGAGGGTGAACGAGCGCTGGAGGCCATGCCGCTGGAAGCCGGTACGGATGCCCTCACCAGCGCGACTGACGACCGTCTCAGCCTGCAGGTGCGGGTGCCTGCAGACGGCCCGTCCCTCATCGTGGAACAACGTGAAGTGGCACTGCTGGCGGGGCGCAACCGGATCCGCATCCGCGATCTGCCCCAGACCCTGCGTGATTTGAGTCTGCACTGGCAATTGGACGGGCCGTCAGAGCCGGTACGCCTCAGCCGGATCAGTCGGGATGCATCCGCCTGGGAGGCGGGCCTGTTCGTCGAGGCGGGCGGCAGCCGGCGCTTGACCCTGACTTATCTCGTCGATGGACTGAACCGGGGTGTCGACTATCGGATGGCCCTGCCGGCCCAGGACACCGAGACACCCGCACGGCTCACTGCCGCCGTCACCGTCGACAATCGGACCGGCACAGATCTCGACAACGCCCGCCTGTCCGTTGCCCTTGGCAATGGCGGCATGACCCATCTGGAGGCACAGGGGCCATGGCCGTCCAACACCCTACTGCGTATCCGGCCCAAGCCGCCGACCCGGGTTGCCGTCGAACAATCGCTGGTGACGCAGGCGCGTGGCGACTTGCCCGCCGAATCGCTCTGGCGCCCGGCCGTACAATACCTGCTCGAAATCGAGGCCCTTGAGCAGCCGCCCGCGCCAGACACCCCAGTCACCCTCGTGACAACTGACAATCCACCGCGCCCGCTGGGTGAGGGACGCTTCGCCACGACGGCCGAAGGCATGCCGGCTGTCATCGGCGGTAATAGTGACGCGGTCACGGTGCGTCGAGTCCAGGCCGCCTATCGCGACGAAGGGGAGGGCGAAATCGATATCGCCTGGCGCATCGCACTCCATAACCGCGACAACGAAGCCCATCGCATCACCCTGGTTGAGCGAATCGATGGCGGCTGGACCATCGAGGAGGGCGAGGATGACTGGCGGCGCACGCCGATCGGCCTGAGCCGGGTGGTAGACCTCGCCGCTGGTGAGCGTCGCGAAGTCGGATATCGTATACGACTGGTGCGCTGATCAGCGCTGTAACGTCAGGTCGACGACCACCCTGACCTCATGGCCGGCCACGGACGGGTCACGCCATTCACCCTGGCCAACACCGAAACGAACCCGGTCAATGGTGACGGCGCCATCCATTTCCGCCCGCTCACCCTCGGTCCGCCAGGTGAAGGGCAGAACAACCTCGTGGGTGTTATCGCGGATCGTCAGATCACCAACCGCCTCGTAGCCATCGGCGGTGGCACGGATTTCCCGGGTGACGTAATAGGCCTCGGGGAAGGCGTCCGTGTTGAACCATGCGGTATCCGGGAGATTGGAATCACGCTGGCTACTGCCGGTCTCTACACTTCCCGTCTCAATGGTCACGTCGAACCGACTGGCGGCGAGGTCATCCGCGGAGAATCGCATGTCCGCGCTGAAATCCTCGAACCGGCCCTCGAAACGCCCGCCTTGCTGAGTGGCCTCAAAACCGAGGCGACTCTCGTCATACACGATATTCCATTCGGTCGCGGCGGACGCCACCATCGGCAGCGCCGCGGCCATGAGCCAGAGCCTGGGGAAGAATCGGCCGGCTGGACGGCTCGTCATTCGAAACATGGATTCACTCCCTCTAATCAGCGGCGGCGGACTGGGAGCATGCGACGCAGGACGTCATCATGGAGCACGAAGTGATGCCGAAGGGCAGCGCCAATATGCGCCACGAGGACGGCGGCAAGGACCCAGAAAAAAGTGAGATGCATGACGCCCGCCACCTCCGCCAGCGTTTCGCTTTCGGGTGTCAGATTGGGGATCTGCACCACCCCGAAAACATTGAGCGGGAAGTTTGCCGCGGAATTCAGCACATAACCTGACAGCGGCATCAGCAGCATCAGTGCATAGAGGGCCATATGCCCGGCACCAGCGAGCTGTTGCTCCCGGGGCGACAGGGTACCCGGCATGGCGGGAACCACATTAATCCAGCGCCATACGATTCGCAGCAGCACCAGCGCGAGGATCGTGATCCCCAGGCTTTTGTGTAGTGCGTAGAGCTGGAACTTACCGGGGCTGTTGGGCAGGTTGACCATGATCCAGCCCAGCAGCATCGCGGTGGCGATGCCAGCGGCAATCAGCCAATGCAGCAGCTGCGCACCGGCGCCCCAGCCATCCCGTGTATTGCGAAATTTCATCATTATCTCTGGGACCCTGAATTGAGGGGAGGGGTTCAGCGCATGCCGCGCGATGCCTTGATGGTGTCGTAGGCCGCCTGGATTTCCTGGGCCCGCTCCTTGGCGATGCGCATCATCTCCTCAGGCAGCCCCTTCGCCACCAGTTTGTCCGGGTGATGCTCGCTCATGAGTTTGCGCCAGGCCTTCTTGACCTCGGCATCGCTGGCGTCGGCGGAGACACCCAGCGTGTCATAAGCGGCCTCCAGCTCCGACTCGGTGCCGGTCTGATTGGCCGCCTGCCCGCCCATCATGGTCTCGAGCCGGGCGTAGTCGGCTTCAGAGAGACCCAGGCCCAGGGCGATGCGGCGCAGGACCGCCCGCTCGGCCTCATCGAACTGTCCATCCGCCAATGCCGCCTGGATCTGGATTTCCAGGAACAGGCGTACCAGTTGCAGGTGCCCCCGGCAGTAACGCCGGAACTCCTGCAGTGTCTGCTCGAGATCGGCCTCGCCATCACGGCCGGCGCGGAAGTAGCTGATCGCCTCCTCGCGCTGTGTCGCATTGAGATCCATGCGCGCCATCACCTGTTCGGCGACACGGATCTCTGCCTCAGTGACCCGGCCATCGGCCTTGCAGACATGACCCATGACCACGAAGGCACTGCGGAAGAAGGCGGCATGGACCATCTGCCGATGGCCCGCGCCGCCTCGAAAGGCACCGCCCAGACCGCCCCCGCCCTTGCGGGCGAGGGCACGGTCAAAGAAGTTGCCGATGATGAGGCCGATGAGCGCACCGACCCATCCGCCGGCCATGCCGCCGAAGACTGCCCCGAGAATCTTGCCGATCCAGATATTCATGACGGCGAGGATGCCGTCACTGCACCCACAGGTCCATAAATTCGTTGACCGGCATGGACTCGAGTCGGTTCTGATCGCCACACGCGGCCTCGATATGCTGCGCCTGACGGGGCGCAAATCGCGTGGCCAGCGCCCGTTCGAACTTGCCGACCAGCTCGGGAATGCCCTCATCACGGCGCCGACGATGACCGATGGGGTAATCCACTGCGACACGCTCGGTCTGGCTGCCATCCTTGAAGAAGACCTGTACGGCATTGCCGATGGCACGCTTGTCCGGATCCAGGTACTCCTCCGAGAACACTGGATTCTCAACCACTTCCATCCGGTCGCGCAGGGCATCGATACGTGGGTCCGCCGCCACATCATCCTCGTAATCGGCGGCGGTCAGCCGGCCAAAGATCAGCGGAACCGCGACCATGTACTGGATGCAGTGATCCCGATCGGCCGGGTTATTGAGCGCACCGGTCTTGTCGATGATGCGTACGCCGGCCTCCTGGGTCTCGATGACGATCTTCTCGATCTCGTCGATCCGCCCGGCCACCTCGGGATGCAGTGTCATCGCTGCCTCGGCGGCGGTCTGGGCATGGAACTCGGCGGGGAAGCTGATCTTGAAGAGCACATTCTCCATGACATAGCTGCCGAGCGGCTGAGCGAGATTCACTTCCTCGCCCTTGAAGAGCACATCCTGGAAGCCCCAGGTCGGTGCCGACAGCGCTGCGGGATAGCCGATCTCGCCGGTACGGGTGATCAGCGCCAGACGCAACCCGCGGGAGGAGGCGTCACCGGCCGCCCAGCTCTTTCGGGGTCCGGCCTGCGGTGCATGGCGATAGGCCCGTAGCGCACCACCATCCAGCAGCGCATGGCTGGCCACCGTCATGACATCCTCGTGACTGCCGCCCAGCAGGGCGGTGCTGACACAGGCCGATGCCAGACGGACGAGCAGGACATGGTCCAGACCGACGCGGTTGAAGCTGTTCTCCAGCGCGATGACGCCCTGGATTTCGTGGGCACGGATCATGGCCGTGAGCACGTCACGCATCACGGGCGGTTCACGACCCTCGGCGACCGCCTTGCGGGCCTGCCAGTCCGCGAGCGCCAGGATGGCACCGAGGTTATCCGAAGGATGGCCCCACTCGGCGGCCAGCCAGGTGTCGTTGAAGTCGAGCCAGCGCACCATGGCGCCGATGTTGAACGCCGCCTGCACGGGGTCGAGCTGAAAGGGGGTCCCCGGGACCCGGGCGCCACCCGGCATGTCGGCGCCGTCGACCACCGGGCCCAGCAGCTTGGTGCAGGCCGGATACTCAAGGGCCAGCATGCCGCAGGCCAGCGTGTCCATCAGGCAGTAACGGGCCGTGCTGTAGGCCTCATCGGAGTTGATGGTCGTGCCGGTCACATAATCCGCCAGCTCCCGCAGCAGGGCATCCGGCTCGGGCCGCTCGGCGCTTCGCACTCGCACGTCACTCATGGTTCAACCTCTCTCCTCAATGGGCACCCAGGTCTGGAGCTCGGGGCCGGTGTAGTCGGCGCTGGGCCGGATGATGCGATTGTTCGCGCGCTGTTCCTTGACGTGCGCGGCCCAGCCACTGAGGCGCGACATCACGAAAATCGGGGTGAACAGCGGCGTGGGAATCCCCATGAAGTGATAGGCACTGGCATGGAAGAAATCCGCATTACAGAAAAGGCCCTTCTCGCGGGCCATCACCGCCTCGACACGCTCGGAGACGGGATAGAGTCGGCTATCGCCCACCTGCTCGGCGAGCTTGCGCGACCATTCCTTGATGATGGCATTACGCGGGTCACTCTTGCGGTAGACCGCGTGACCGAAGCCCATGATCTTGTCCTTGCGCTCGAGCATGCCGAGCAACTCGCGTTCGGCCTCATCCGGCGTCTGCCAGGGCTCGATCATGGCCATCGCCGCCTCGTTGGCACCGCCGTGAAGCGGCCCGCGCAGTGTGCCGATGGCCCCCGTGATGCACGAGTGAATATCCGACAATGTCGATGCGCAGGTCCGTGCCGTGAAGGTCGAGGCGTTGAACTCATGCTCGGCATAGAGGATGAGCGAGGCATGCATGACCTGGACATGCATCGGATCGGGGCTCTCGCCATGCAGCAGGCGCAGGAAATGCCCGCCGATGCTGGCCTCGTCGCTGTCGGTGTCGATCCGCACGCCGTCGTGGCTGTAGCGGTACCAGTAGGTGATGATCGCCGGGAAGGTGGCAAGCATCCGGTCGATATGCCAGTCCTGCTCACTGAAGTCGGCTTCCGTTTCAAGATTGCCGAGCATCGAGCAGCCGGTGCGCATCACATCCATCGGATGGGCATTGGCGGGTATCTGCTCGAGCACCGCCCGAAGCGCCTCGGGCAGGGCCCGCAGCGACTGCAGTCGCTCTCGATAGGCCCGTAGCTCGCTGCTGGTGGGCAGGTGCCCATGGAGCAGCAGATGGGCGACTTCCTCGAACTCTGCGTGCTGGGCAAGATCGTGGATGTCATAACCGCGGTAGGTGAGCCCCGTGCCCGCCTGTCCGACGGTACAGAGCGCGGTTTCGCCTGCGGTAATCCCTCTGAGCCCTGCGGTGTTTTCCGCCATGATCTCCTCCCTTGACCGACATGAAAAGGGCCACTTCCGTGGCCCCGTCTATCACCGTTAGTTGGCTTTGTGAATCGCGCGTTTCCCGACGGCGAGCGCGGCCTCATGGACCGCTTCCGACAGGGTGGGATGCGCATGGATGGTGCGCGCCAGATCCTCGGCACTGGCCTCGTACTCCATGGCCAGGGTCGCCTCGGCGATCAGCTCGCTGGTCTGCGGTCCCACCATGTGGACGCCAAGGATGCGATCCGTCTCGGCATGGGCGATGATCTTGACCATACCGTCGGCGCGGTCCATGGCGCGGGCACGGCCGGTGGCCGCAAACCCGAAGGTGCCACTGCGGTAGGGCGTTCCCGCCGCCTTGAGCTGGCTTTCGGTGCGCCCGACCCAGGCGATCTCGGGGTCGGTGTAGATGACCCACGGGATCGTCTCGTAGTTGACGTGCCCGGCATGCCCGGCGATGCGCTCGGCCACCATGACGCCCTCTTCCGAGCCCTTGTGCGCGAGCATTGGCCCGCGGACGACATCCCCCACGGCATAGACACCCGGGATGTTGGTCTCGCAGTCGTCGTTGACGTGCACATAGCCCCGCTCATCCGTCAGCAGGTCGGCATCCTCCGAGGACAGCCCATCGGTGTTCGGGCGCCGCCCGACCGAGACGATCAGGCGGTCCACCTGCAGGTTCTGCTTACCCTCGCCGTCCTCATAGTGGACGCTGACGGTCTTGCCTTTTCGGGTTCCGGTCACCCGGCAGCCGAGCTTGATGTCGAGGCCCTGTTTCTCGAACAGCTTGCGTGCCTCGCGGGAGACCTGCTGATCCACCGGCGAGAGGAACTCCTCCTGGGCTTCCAGCAGCACGACCTTGGATCCCAGCCGGTTCCAGACGCTGCCCATCTCGAGGCCGATCACGCCGGCGCCGATCACGCCCAGGCGCTTCGGCACCTCCTGGAATTCCTGGGCACCCGCCGAGTCGACGATCCGGTCGCCATCCAGTGGGGCCGCGCCGATCTCAATGGGACGTGAACCGGTGGCCAGGATGACGCTATCCGCGGTCAGCGTCCTGGCCTTGCCCTTGTGGGGGGTGAACTCGACCTGCCGTTCGGCGAGCAGCTTGCCGTGACCCTGCAGCCACTCGATGCGGTTGGCCTTGAAGAGCTGCTTGATCCCCCCGGTGAGGTCGGCGACCACCTTGTCCTTTCGCTTGATCATCTGCGGGACATCAAGGCTCGTGCCTTCCACCCGGATGCCGTGCCCGGCAAGTTCCGACTGCACGCGGTGGTAATGCTCAGAGGAATCGAGCAGCGCCTTGGAGGGAATGCAGCCGACATTCAGGCATGTTCCGCCCAGTGCCGCCTCACCATCCTTGCGCCGGTACTCGTCGATGACCGCCACGCTCATGCCAAGCTGCGCACAGCGAATGGCGCCGACATAACCGGCCGGGCCGGCTCCAATAACAATGACGTCGTAGGAATTCGCCATGATGACTCCTGAGTTCGGTTGGATCAGACCTCGAGCAGCAGACGCGCCGGGTCTTCAAGCATGTCCTTGATGGTGACCAGGAACTGCACGGCCTCCTTGCCATCGATGATGCGATGGTCATAGGAATGCGCCAGGTACATCATTGGCCGCACCACGACCTGGCCGTTCTCCGCCATGGGACGCTCCTGGATCTTGTGCATCCCCAGGATGCCGCTCTGGGGCGGGTTGAGGATCGGCGTGGAGACCAGCGAGCCGAAGATACCGCCATTGGTGATGGTGAATGTGCCGCCGGTCAGCTCCTCGATTTCGATCTTGCCCTGCTGGGCGCGCTGGCCGAAGTCGGCGATCGCCGCCTCAATCTCGGCGAACGACAGCTGGTCGGCATCCCGCAGCACCGGCACCATCAGGCCTCGGTCGGTGGAAACGGCGATGCCGATGTCGTAGTAGCCGTGGTAGAGGATGTCCGTACCGTCAATCGAGGCATTCACCGCCGGATATCGCTTCAATGCCTCGACCGCCGCCTTGACGAAAAACGACATGAACCCGAGCTTGGTGTCGTGGGCCTTGAGGAAGGAGTCCTTGTAGCGCCCGCGCAGGTCCATTACCGGCTGCATGTTGACCTCGTTGAAGGTGGTCAGCATGGCGGCATTCTGTTGCGCCTGCACGAGGCGCTCGGCGATACGCTGGCGCAGTCGGGTCATGGGCACCCGCCGCTCCTCGCGCTCACCGGCGGGCACGGCCGCCGACGGGGCCTGGGCCGGCGGCGCGCTGGAGGCCGGGGCGGGCTCGCTGCTCGGCGCAGGCGCAGGCGCCGGGGATGGAGCGGGAGCGGCTGCCGGCGGCTCCTCTCCACCCTGTTCCATGTAACGCAGCACATCCTCTTTGAGGATACGGCCGTTGCGCCCCGTGCCAGGAATACGGCGCGGATCCAGGTCATGCTCCTCGACGAGGTTACGCACCGCGGGGCTGAGCGAGGGCATCTCACCCTCGGCAGCAGGTTCCGCGGGCGCACTCGACTCCGCGGCCGGTTCCCCGTCAGTCTTCTGGTCGCCGCCGGCGGCTGCCGAGGTTCCTTCGCCGGCCGCGTTCAGCACCGCGACAACTTCACCGGCCATTACGGTCTCACCTTCGGGTTTGAGAATCTCGCCGAGGACGCCATCTTCCGGCGCCGGGACCTCCAGGACGACCTTGTCGGTCTCGAGGTCGACGAGATTTTCGTCACGCTCGACCTCGTCGCCGGGTTTTTTGTGCCACGTGACGACGGTGGCCTCACTGACCGACTCCGGCAGCGCGGGTACCTTGACTTCGATGCTCATCGACTCCTCGCTCTTTTTATCCGTGAATCTTGCCAAGCGCGTCCGCCACGAGGCGACGCTGCTGCTCATGGTGAACCTTGGCGTAACCCACCGCGGGGGATGCCGACGGATCGCGACCGGCATAAGTGAGTTTCTGCTCGCGGGTTACACACTGCGTGAGGTGATGGTAGATCTGGTACCACGCACCCTGGTTCTTGGGTTCTTCCTGACACCAGACCACCGACTTGGCGGTCTTGTAACGGCGTTTGAGCAGCGCGGAGAGCTGCGCCTCCGGGAACGGATAGAGCTGCTCGATGCGCACGAGGGCCACATCATTCCGCTCCTGCCGGCGACGCTCCTCGAGCAGGTCGTAGTAGACCTTGCCACTGCAAAGCACGACCCGGCGGACATTGCTGGCCTTGACGCCCTCGGTATCGTCGATGACCACCTGAAAATGCCCCCCTGAGAGATCATCGAGCACCGAGGTGGAGAGCTTGTGGCGCAGCAGACTCTTGGGCGTCATGACCACCAGTGGCTTGCGCCAGCGGCGCAGCATCTGGCGACGGATCATGTGGAAGAACTGAGCCGGCGTCGACGGGATGCACACCTGGATATTCTGCTCGGCACAGAGCTGTAGGAAACGCTCGATACGCGCCGAGGAGTGCTCCGGACCCTGACCTTCGTAGCCATGCGGCAGGTAAAGCGCAAGCCCGCAGAGCCGGCCCCATTTGGTCTCACCCGAGGCAATGAACTGATCGATCAGGACCTGCGCGCCGTTGGCGAAATCGCCGAACTGCGCCTCCCAGATCACCATGGTGCGGGGATCGGCCGTTGCATAGCCGTACTCGAACCCGAGCACCGCCTCCTCGGATAGCAGTGAATCGATGACCACGAAGTCATCCGCGCTCTCCGGAATGGTCTTCAGCGGTGTATGCGTGGAGCCATCGACGGCGTTATGGAGGACGGAGTTGCGATGGAAGAAGGTGCCTCGCCCCGAATCCTGACCGGTGAGCCTGACCGCATGATCTTCCTCGAGCAGGCTCGCGTAGGCCATGGTTTCAGCAAAGCCCCAGTCCATTGCCAGCGCGCCGGCAGCCATCTTGCGGCGGCTTTCCATGACCGTGGCAACCCGCGGATTCAGCTCGAAGCCCTCGGGTAGCCGCTGCAGTCGCTCCTGCAGGCTGCGAATACGCTCAACCGACACTGCAGTGTCCACGGGCTCGTCCCAGGCCGCGTCAAAATAGGGCGACCAGTCGACGGTAAAGTCGTTGTCCTGCTCCTCGAGCGCACCCGGCGCGACGACCTGCTCGGCGTCCAGGGCGTCGCGGTATTCGCGCTCCATGCCCCGGGCACGATCCTTGTCGATGACCCCCTCCGACATGAGCTGGTCGGCGTAGAGCCTGCGCACCGACGGCCGTGCCTTGATTTTCCGGTACATCATCGGCTGCGTGGCCGAGGGCTCATCCGCCTCGTTGTGGCCATGCCGCCGATAGCAGATAAGGTCGATGACCACATCGGAGTGGAAGGTGCGCCGATAGTCCATGGCCAGCCGGGTCACGAACAGCACGGCCTCGGGATCATCGCCGTTCACGTGGAATATCGGCGCCTGCACCATCTTCGCCACTTCGGTGCAGTAGAAGGTCGACCGGGTATCCAGCGGATTGGAGGTGGTGAACCCGATCTGGTTGTTGATGACCAGGTGGACGGTGCCCCCGGTGTAAAACCCCCTCGCCTGCGAGAGCTGGAAGGTCTCCATCACGACGCCCTGACCGGCCATGGCGGCGTCACCGTGGATGAGCACGGGAAGGACCGACTCGCCGGTCTCGTCGTCGCGGCGGCGCATCCGGGCGCGAGCCGAGCCCTCGACCACGGGATTGACGATCTCAAGGTGTGAGGGGTTGAAGGCCAATGCCAGATGCAGCGGACCGCCGGGTGTGTCGATGTCCGACGAGTAGCCCATGTGGTACTTCACGTCGCCGGCATTCGCGTGTTCGGGGGCATGCTCGCCCTCGAACTCCGCAAACAGCTCCGCGGGCGACTTGCCCATGATGTTGATGAGCACGTTGAGTCGGCCTCGATGGGCCATGCCCAGCACCAGCTCCTTGACCCCGTGAGCTCCGCCACGCTGGACGATCTCATCAAGCACCGGGATCGTCGCCTCACCACCTTCCAGCGAAAAGCGCTTCTGACCCACGTACTTGCTATTGAGATACTTCTCGATGCCCTCCGCGGCGGTGAGCCGGCCGAGCAGGGCCTGTTTCTGCTCATCATCGAGCTTCGGCTGTGCCTGGGGCTTTTCGAGGCGCTCCTGGATCCAGCGCTTCTGCGCCGTATCGGTGATATGCATGTACTCCGAGCCGATCTTGCCCGAGTACACCCGCTGGACCTGTTCGATAATCTGCCGAAGCGTGAGACGGTCGGGAGCAAACAGCGAGCCCGTATTGAACTCCGTATCCATGTCGGCTTCGGTCAGACCGTGGAAGGCGGGGTCCAGATCGGGAACCTCCGGATACTCCCGCAGATGCAGCGGATCGGTATCGGCGTGCTGATGGCCGCGGACACGATAGGCGTTGATCAGGCGAAGCACCGCCGCCTGCTTCTGGGCCGCCACAGCATCCATGCCTTCGCCGGCGAGCACCGCACGCCCACGGGCGCTGCTGCGTCCCATCTGCTCGAAGGCTTCGCGAATCGGGCCGTGCGGCACATCACGCACCCGCGCGGGATCCATGGACTCGAGGTCGCGGAAATAATCGCGCCAGCGGGGCTCTACGGAGTGGGGATCACTCAGATACTTCTCGTAGAGGGCCTCAATGAAATTCGCATTGGTTCCGTTGAGGTAGGAATGACTGAGCGCTTGCTCAAACGCACCACTCATGGCAGGTCACCTGCGTTTGCGGAGGGAGGACCTCGTTGAACGAGTTTCTGTAAAGATACCGTCGACCGGCTCTAAACACAACAGCGATGGGCACTTAGGGCATTTTTCGCACACTTGTTACGGCCTCACCCACCCAGACCCCTGTTTTTTCTGACGCCCAGGTCAGCAATTACCCCCGGGTAACCCCGGAAGTGATCATGAATTATCGGAATCGGGGCCTACCTCGACAGCCGACGGAGCCTCGAACCAGCGGGAGAAGAAGATACCCAATTCGAACAGCAGCCACACCGGCACGGCCAGCAGCACCTGCGAGATGACATCGGGGGGCGTCAACAGCATGCCGACCGTAAAGGCGGCGACGATCACGTAAGGACGCTTGGCAGCCAGCGCTCGCCGGGTCGTGGCGCCACTGCGAACCAGGAGGATGGTGGCGATCGGCACCTCGAATGCGGCGCCGAAGGCGAAGAAAAGCGCCATGATGAACGACAGGTATTCACCAATGTCGGTCATCATCGACACACCTTCCGGCGTTGCGGCCGCAAAAAACTGGAAAATCAGGGGAAAAACCGCAAAGTATGCAAACGCCATGCCAAGATAGAACAGCAGTATACTGGAGATCAGCAAGGGCCATATGAGCCGTTTCTCATGCCGATAGAGCCCCGGCGCGACGAACGCCCAGAGCTGATAGAGCAGGAACGGGATACTCAGGAAGAACGCGCCGACCAGCGCCACCTTGAGGGGGATCAGGAACGGCGTCGCGACCTGCGTCGCAATCATCGTGGCGCCCTCGGGCAGGACGGCCATCAGTGGGCCGGCCAGCGCCGAATAGAGGGCATCCCGGAAGGGGTAGGCAACGAGGAAGAGCAGCAGGACAACGGCTGCGGAACGAATAAGCCGCGTGCGCAACTCCAGCAGATGACTCAGGAGTGGACGATCCTCGTCCTGATAATCCGGGTCACTGGCAGGATCGGTCACCGGCCGTCTTCTCCCTCGCTTCTGTCGCTGCCAGCAGCCGGCTTGACCGGGCTCTGCTCCGGCGCACCCGCCGCCGGCCCTTCATCTGAGGGCGACGGCGTAGGACTCGCTTCGCCCTTCACGGCCTCGTCCACGTGGCGCTTGGCCTCATTGGCCTGCTGATCCACTGCACGCCGCGTCTCACGGAGCCCCTCGGCATTCACCTCGCGCTCCACCTCGTCACGAATGGACTGGAACGAGGCCCGGGCCCGCCCGGCCCAGAGACCGATCGTGCGCATGAGCCGTGGAAGCCTCTCGGGGCCAACCACCACAAGCGCGATCGCCCCGATGATGAGCAGCTCCCAGAAACTGACATCGAGCATCAGCGGCTACTCCCGACGCTCAGGAACCGCCGCCCGACTTTTCCTTTTCGTCCACCTGCTCCCGCTGCGCGGTCGAAGGCTGTTCCGCGTCCTCACCCTCGTCCTTCTCGAGGCTCTCCTTGCCTTCCTTGGCGGCTTTCTCACTCTCGCTCATGGCGCTCTTGAACCCCTTAAGCGCGCCACCCAGGTCGGAGCCCACGTTACGAAGCTTCTTGGTGCCGAAGAGCAACAGGACAATGACCAGGATCAGCAGCAGTGACCAGGGACTAATTCCACCAGGACCCATCTTGGACTACCTCCAGCATGTGCTATCGGG
Source organism: Spiribacter sp. 1M189 (assembly GCF_040838345.1). Lineage (NCBI taxonomy): Bacteria > Pseudomonadati > Pseudomonadota > Gammaproteobacteria > Chromatiales > Ectothiorhodospiraceae > Spiribacter > Spiribacter insolitus. Next base: position 1,646,753 of record NZ_JBAKFF010000001.1, read on the forward strand.
CGCTATCGCCCTTGTTGTCCCGCGCCGCTTTCTCGGTGACCCCGGAGAGCCCGAAGCGACGCTCGAGCTCTGCGAGTACGGCCTCGGAGTCGAGCCCGCAGTGGGAAAGCATGACAAGACTATGGAACCACAAATCCGCGGTTTCATAAACGATGTCGTCGCGATTGCCATTCTTGGCCGCGATGACGGTTTCGGTACACTCCTCGCCGACCTTGCGCAGGATGCGGTCGATGCCTGCCGCGTGCAGCCCGGCGACATAGGACTGTTGCGGATCGGCCGCCCGCCGGGCCTCGAGCACCTCATCGAGGCGCCGGAGTATCTCATCGCTCACTGTTGCTGCCCCCGTACATGGCCGCAGGATCCTTACGGACCGACTCGACAACCCGCCATTGACCGTCATCCAGCCGCCTGTAAAAGCAGCTGCGCCGCCCGGTGTGGCAGGCGACACCGCCGACCTGCTGTACCTGCAGAAGCAGTGTATCGCCGTCACAGTCCATCGCTATGCCCCTGACACGCTGAACATTGCCCGAGGACTCGCCCTTGTGCCAGGGCCGCTGCCGTGACCGGGACCAGTAAACGGCCTCCCCGGTGGTGAGTGTCGACTCCAGCGCCTGCCGATTCATCCAGGCCATCATCAACACCCGGCCATCATCGACATCCTGGGCAATCACGGGCACCAGGCCGTCGGCGTTCCAGGCTACCTCATCCAGCCAGCTCATCGGCGCACCTCGATACCCGCAGCCGCCATGTAATCCTTCGCCTCGGCAATCGTGTACTCGCCGAAGTGGAAGATGCTCGCCGCCAGCACGGCATCGGCATGCCCGTCGATCACCCCATCGACCAGATCCTGGAGACGACCGACGCCACCCGAGGCGATCATGGGCACACCGGCGCGATCTGAAATCGCTCGATTCAGCGCGTTGTCGAAGCCGATCCGGGTGCCATCGCGATCCATGCTGGTCACCAGCAACTCGCCTGCGCCGGCCTCGGCCATCCGCTCCGCCCATTCCACGGCATCGAGTCCAGTGGGCTTGCGTCCGCCGTGGGTGAACACCTCCCAGCGGGGCTCGGCCACGGTGCCGCCATGGCGCTTGGCATCGACGGCGACGACGATGCACTGCGAGCCGAATCGCTCGGCGGCCTCGCGGACCAGGTCGGGCTCGCGGATGGCCGCCGTGTTGATGGACACCTTGTCGGCACCGGCGTTGAGCATGCGCCGGACATCGGCCACCGAGCGGATGCCCCCGCCCACGGTCAGCGGGATGAATACCTCCGAGGCCACTGCCTCGACCATATGCACCAGCGTATCCCGTTCTTCATGACTGGCCGTGATATCGAGAAAGGTGAGCTCGTCGGCACCGGCGCGATCATAGCGACGGGCAATCTCGACCGGATCTCCCGCATCGCGGATGTCCACGAACTTCACGCCCTTGACAACCCGACCGGCGTCAATGTCCATGCAGGGAATGATCCGGCGCGCGACACCCATGTTCAATCGCCCTTCACAAGCTGGTCGGCCAGACCCTGGGCCTCCGCCAGATCAATGCTGCCTTCATACAGCGCCCGGCCGACAATGGCGCCGCTGATGCCGGCATCCGCCACGGCACATAGCGCGCGGACATCGTCGAGGTTGGTGACACCGCCGGAGGCAATGACGGGAATATCGATGGCCCGGGCCAGTTCAGCGGTGGCTTCGGCATTGGCGCCACGCATCATTCCGTCGCGTCCGATGTCGGTGAACACAATGGAGTCCACACCGGCATCCTCGAAACGGCGGGCAAGATCACTGGCAGCGGTCTCCGAGACGCTCGCCCAGCCATCGGTGGCGACACGACCCTCCCGGGCATCAAGACCGACGATGATATGACCGGGAAACTCCAGACAGGCGTCATCCACGAAATGCGGAGCACGCACGGCCTGGGTGCCGATGATCACATGATTGACGCCGACATCCAGGTAGGTCTGGATCACCTCGAAGCTACGGATCCCGCCGCCGACCTGAACACCCACCGCTGGGTGAGCTTCGGCGATCCGGCCGATGATGTCCGCGTTAATCGGGAAGCCGGCCACGGCCCCGTCCAGATCGACCAGGTGCAGCCGGCGGGCGCCGGCCCTGACCCAGCGGTCGGCAACGGCGAGCGGATCCTCGGAGAATACGGTCTCGTCATCCATGCGCCCCTGGCGCAGGCGGACACATTTGCCATCCTTGAGGTCAATGGCGGGGATCAGCTGCATGGCTCTCCATCCCAGGACAGGAAATTTTTCAGCAGTTGCAGCCCCGGCTGCTGACTTTTCTCGGGGTGAAACTGCGTGGCGAAGACGTTGGCCGCCCCGATGGCCGCCGCGAACGAGGCACCATACTCGCTCCGGCCCTGAACAATGGACTCGTCATCGGGATCGACATAATAGCTATGCACGAAGTAGAACCGTGTCTCATCGGCAATGCCGGCGAAAAGCGGATGCCGGCGTACCTGACGGAGACGATTCCAGCCCATATGCGGGATCTTGAGGCGGGGGTCATCGCCGGTCAGTCGACGGAAATGGCGCACGGTACCGGGGAAATGGCCAAGCGCCTCGACGCCCTCGTTCTCCTCGCTGCGGGTCATCAGCGCCTGCATGCCCATGCAGATACCCAGAAACGGCCGATCCCGCATCACTCGATCCAGCACATCGATGAGCTCATGGCGGTGGAGTGCACTCATGCAGTCGCGCACCGCGCCCTGGCCCGGGAACACGACCCGCTCGGCGGCATCAATCACGGCCGGGTCATCGGTCACGTGCACCTGCGGCGCCCCGACATGGACCAGCGCCCTCTCCACGGAACGCAGGTTACCCATGCCGTAGTCGATCACCGCGATGCTCATCGCCGAGGCCTCCCGTTCAATCCGTTCAGAGCGCCCCCTTGGTGGAAGGCAGTGCATCGCCCAGCCGCGGATCGGGTGAACAGGCCATTCGCAACGCCCGCCCGCCCGCCTTGAAAAGCGTCTCGGCGATGTGATGGGCATTTTCACCCTGCAGGGCATCCATGTGCAGCGTCACCGCCGCATGACTGGCAAAGCCCTGCCAGAACTCCCTCACCAGCTGGGTATCGAACCCGCCGATACGCTCGACCGGAAAGGCGGCACGAAAGAAGAGTCCGGGGCGGCCGGAGAAGTCCACCACCACCCGCGACAGCGCTTCGTCCAGCGGGCAGAAGGCGTGGCCATAACGTGCCACGCCACGCTTGTCGCCCACTGCGGCGGCGAAGGCCTGCCCCAGCGTGATGCCGACGTCCTCGACGGTGTGATGGGCATCGATATGCAGATCGCCCTCGGCGGCGACATTCAGGTCAAAAAGACCATGCCGGGCCAGCTGATCCAGCATGTGGTCAAAGAAGCCAACACCGGTGCGGCGCTCACCATCGCCACTGCCGTCGAGGTCGAGGCTCACGCGGATCTGTGTTTCCAGCGTGTTGCGCTCAATGGTTGCCTTGCGTTCGCTCATCGGTTGGATCGCCTCTCTGCCGTCGCGGCGCAGGATAGCATGCCGCCGTTACGGCCGTGAGCGGGGAGGAACCGTCAGCCAGAACGTGACCGGGCCGTCATTGCAGAGGCTCACCTGCATATCGGCGCCGAAGACGCCGGCGGCCACCGGCGAATGACACTCTCGGGCGGCTGCCTCCAGATCCACGAACCGAGACTGCGCCTCGGCAGGATCAGCGCCCCCGGAAAACCCGGGCCGCGAGCCCTTGCGAGTATCCGCCACCAGCGTGAACTGGGGCACCAGCAACAGACCACCTCCGGTATCGGCGAGGCTGCGGTTCATGCGCCCCGCGTCATCAGCAAAAACCCGGTAACCGAGCAGGCGCTCCAGCAACCGCCGTCCCGTCGCGGCGTCATCTCCGGCCTCCACGCCGACGAGCACGAGCAACCCCTGCCCGATGGCAGCCACCGACTCGCCATCGATGCGCACCTCAGCATGAGTGACGCGCTGTAGCAGCCCGATCATTCGCCTTCCAGTCGCTTCAGGCGCACCTCAAGCTCGCGCACGATCTGCATGTCCCCGCGACGACGTGCGGCCTCCAGCCCTTGGCGGAAGGTCGCTGCCGCGGCCTCGGTGTCACCGGCCTTCAGCTGCAGACGCCCAAGCGCCCGCCAGGCCGCCGAGTAGTCAGGGTCGAACTCGATGGCCTTGTGCAGGTGCCCAACGGCCTCCGCGGTATCCCCCTCCCGGGCCATGGCTTCACCCAGCGTCAGGCGGGGCATCGCCCCGTCCCGGCCACCTTCAATCATCTTCCGGAGTGCGTTGATATCCATGACGCAGAGACTAGCAATCCCGGCGTCACCGCCGCCAGAAGGCCGGCGTGAACAGCACGAGCAGCGTGAAGATCTCCAGTCGCCCCATGATCATGGCCACACACATCACCAGCTTGGGTCCGTCACCGACGCTGGCGAAATTGGCCGCCACCTCACCCAGCGCCGGACCGAGGTTGGCCAGCCCGGAGGCCACCGCCGAGAAGGCCGTTATCTGATCGAGCCCCATGGCGAGCATGATCAACATCAGCAGCACGAAGAGCAGCACATAGGCCGCAAAAAACCCCCAGACCGCATCGATCACCCGCTCGTTCACGGGGCGGTCACCCACCTTGACCGGTATCTGCGCCTGGGGATGGATCAGACGCAGGATCTCACGACCACCCTGGCGCCAGAGCAGAAGCACGCGGATCACTTTCAGGCCGCCCGAAGTGGAGTTGGCACAGCCGCCAACCACCGCCACGAACAGCAGGAGCACGGGCAGAAAGGCCGGCCACACATAGTATGAGGCCGTGGTATAGCCCGTGGTGGTCGCGAACGAGACGACCTGGAAGATGGCGTGATGCCAGGTCTCTTCCAGGGGCAGGTTGTGGGCGGCCTGATAGATCAGCAACCCGCCCAGCATGAGGAAAGTGACCACGGCAAGCACGGTCAGGAAGGTGACCAGCTCGGGGTCGGTCCGCCAGGGCTCCGTGCTCATCCGTCGCCAGGCCATGAAATGCAGCGAGTAGTTAAGCGCCGAAATGATCATGAACACCACCGCGATCATTTCGATCAGGGCGCTGTCGTAGTACCCCATGCTCGCATCGTGCGTGGAGAAGCCACCGGTGGCGATGGTCGTGAACGAGTGACCGATTGCATCGAACGCGGTCATGCCCGCCAGCCAGTAGGCAATGGCGCAGGCTACCGTCAGGCCCAGATAGATGTACCACAGGGCCTTGGCGGTCTCGGCGATCCTCGGCGTGAGCTTGGCATCCTTGACCGGGCCCGGAAGTTCGGCCCGATAAAGCTGCATGCCGCCAATGCCCAGCATCGGCAGGATGGCCACCGCGAGCACAATGATGCCCATGCCGCCAAGCCACTGCAGCTGCTGGCGGTAGTACTGGATCGACAGGGGCAGATCGTCAATGCCGACAATCGTCGTCGCGCCCGTGGTCGTCAGCCCGGAGATGCTCTCGAACAGGGCGTCCACCAGGGACAGGCTCACCGCGTTCTGGAGCACCAGCGGGACGGCGCCCGCCATACCAAGGACCACCCAGAACATCGCCACAACGAAAAACCCGTCGCGGGTGCGCAGTTCACGCCGCGAGCGGCGGACCGGCAGCCAGAGCAGGGCGCCCAGGGCAAGCAGCAAGCCGAAGGTGAGGAAAAAAGCCATGGCGACGCCATCGGCCATGGCTACGCCGATCAGCCCCGGCGGCAGCATGGTGATGCTGAAGACCATCAGCAGAACACCCAGCACGCGCTGAACGGCATCGGGATGCATGGATTACGCTCCTCCTAGAGGAAGGTGACGCCCACCGAGAAGAGCTTTTCGACGTCGGCGAGGCGGCTCTTGTCGACCAGGAACAGGATGACGTGATCCTCGGGCTCGATGACCGTGTCATGATGCGCCATCACCACCTCGTCTCCACGGACAATGGCGCCGATGGTCGTGCCCCTTGGCAGGCGGATCTGATCAATGCGCCGGCCCACCACTTCGGAACTGCCCGCATCACCATGGGCAATGGCCTCGATGGCCTCGGCGGCACCGCGGCGCAGGCTATGCACCGTGGCGACATCGCCGCGCCGGATATGCGCCAGCAGACTGCCGATCGTGGCCTGCTGTGGCGAAATGGCCACATCGATATCGTCGCTGGACTGGATGAGATCCACATAGGCGGCCCGGTTGATCAGTGCCATGACCGTCCGCGCGCCGCGCCGCTTGGCGAGCATGGCCGAGAGGATGTTGGCCTCGTCATCATTGGTCAGCGCGCAGAATACATCGGTGTTCTCGATATTCTCCTCGAGCAGCAGATCCTCATCCGCCGCATCACCATGCAGCACGATGGTCTTCTTGAGCTCATCGGCGATCATCCGGCATTGGGCCGGGTTCTGCTCGATGATCTTGACCTGGTAGCGCGTCTCAAGGGCTTTCGCCAGTCGCGTGCCGATATTGCCGCCACCGGCGAGCATGATGCGCTTGACCGGCTTGTCGAGCCGCCGCAGCTCGCTCATCACCGCGCGGATGTTCTTGCGGGCCGCCACGAAGAACACCTCGTCGCCGGCCTCGATGACGGTATCCCCCTCCGGGATGATGGCGCTGCCGCGGCGGTAGATGGCGGCGACCCGGGTCTGCACGCCCGGCACATGCTCGCGTAGCGTCCGCAGCTCTTGGCCAACCAGCGGGCCGCCGTAATAGGCCCTCACCCCCACCAGGCGGACCTTGCCGTCGGCGAAGTCCATGACCTGAAGCGCCCCGGGATGCTCGATGAGACGGCGGACGTACTGCGTGACCAGCTGCTCCGGACTGATCAGCACGTCGATCGGTAGGGCATCGGGGGCAAAGATCTGCGGATGTGACAGATACTCCACGGCCCGCACCCGGGCGATCTTGCTGGGCGTATGAAACAGGGTGGAGGCGATCTGGCAGGCCACCATGTTGGCCTCGTCCGAATCGGTCACTGCAATGATCATGTCGGCATCATCCGCGCCCGCCCGCTCAAGCACCGCCGGATGGGTGCCGTTACCGACCACCGTGCGCAGGTCAAGCCGATCCTGAAGCCCCTGGAGGATCTGTGCATTCCGGTCGACCACCGTAATGTCGTTGTCCTCATTGGTCAGATTGGTGGCAACCGTACCCCCGACCTGGCCCGCGCCGAGAATGATGATTTTCATGCCCGTCCCCCACTGGTCTCGCCACCTTCACGCGGATCGATGCCCAAAGACCGGAGTTTTCGGTACAGATGAGTCCGCTCCATGCCTGCCAGCCGGGCGAGCTGCGCCACACTGCCATCGGCACGCTGCAGTTGCTTCTGCAGATAGGCCCGCTCGAAATGCTCGCGCGCCTCGCGCAGGGGCAGATCCAGAGACAGGGCCGGCGGCCAGTCGCTCTCCGCGCTGTCCGCCTGGACGACCGAAAGGGCCGATTCCACTTCGTCGACGTCGATATCGAGCCCGTCGCCGAGCACCAGCAGGCGCTGGACGAGATTGCACAGCTCGCGGACATTGCCAGGCCAGTCGTGGTTGCGCAGCCGGTTCTGCGCCGCCACGGTGAAGCGTCGGTAATCGAGCTGCTCGGCATCCACGAGGCGGTCGACATAGAACGCCACCAGTTCGGGGATATCCTCGGCATGCTCCCGCAGTGGCGGGACTGACATCGGAATCACGCTGAGCGCATAGGCCAGATCCTGGCGGAATCGTCCGGTGACGGCCTCGGCGGCGGGATCATGGCGGGTGACCGCAATCATGCGCACGTCAAGCGGGATGCGCTGCGCCCCCCCTACACGCTGGAATGCACCGGCGTCGATCGCCGATGCCAGCCGGGTCTGCGCCTCATCGTCCAGGTCCATCGCCCCATCGAGGATCAGCGTGCCCCCGGCCGCCGACTCGAGCCGGCCGGGCGTCACCCGGCCACCCTCCTCCTGACCGAAAAGCTCCTCAGCCGCGGACTGACCGGCAATGGTGCCGGCGGCGACTTCCACCAGCGGGCCATTGCATCGAGGGCTGAGTTGGTGGATGTGGCGGGCGAGGCATTTCCGGCCGCTGCCCGGTTCCCCCGTGATGAGCACCCAGCTGTCGCTGGCCGCCACCCGTTCCGCCTGTTCGCGGAGATTGCGCATGGCCGTGCTGCGGCCGACCGGCTCAATGATCGTCGACGACCCACCCGCCTCGGCGGTTGCGGCCATCTGCTGCTGGAGGGCCTGTCCGACCGTGGCGATCAGCTTGCCCATCGATAGTGGCTTTTCGACGAAATCCACCGCCCCCTGGCGGGTTGCCTCGACCGCCGTTTCCACGGTGCCGTGCCCCGAGATCATCACCACCGGAAAGGCCGGTGTTCCGCCACCGGCCCATTCCCTGAGCAGCGAGATACCGTCCTCACCCGGCATCCAGATATCCAGCAGAACGAGATCCGGCTGACGGGCATGCAGCAGGGCACGCGCCTCCGAACCGCTCTCGGCGGTCGCTACCTCGTAGCCCTCGTCCTCCAGGATTTCCCGGACGAGTCCACGAATATCAGGCTCGTCGTCGACGACCAGTACATAGCCCTTGCTCATTGCTCGTTCCCTTGCCGGGCGTCACCCGGCATGACCCGGGGCAGGCGCACGGAGATCCGGGCGCCACCGTCAACGTTGCGGGCGCCTATCATGCCATTGTGCTCCTCGACAATCTTCTTGACGATGGCGAGCCCCAGCCCAGAGCCGCGCGGCTTGGTGCTGACATACGGCTCGAAGAGCTGATTGAGCATGGATTCCGCAAAACCGGGCCCGTTGTCCTGAACGTCGAGCTCGATCATGTCCGCGTAACGCCCGCTACCCTGGCGGGTCGCCACCACCACGCGGCAATGACCGGCTTCTCCGGCCTCGAGGGCATTGCGCAGCAGGTTATTGAGCAACTGCCTGAGACGCCCCGGATCCGCCTGCAGCCATGGCAGATCCTCGTCGAGGTCGAGACGGAATGCCGGTTGCTCCGGCTCACCCTGGTAGAGTTCCACCACCTCGCGCACCAGCGCATTGAGATCCACCGCCTGCGGCCGCAGTGCCGGCGGTCTGGCATATTCCGAAAATGCCTGGACCATCTCTTTCATGGCCTCGACCTGGTGGATGATGGTCTCAGTGGAGCGCTGCAGAAGCGCCGCCTCATCGCCCCCGAGCCGCGTACCCACCTTGTGCTGCAGGCGCTCCGCAGAGAGCTGGATGGGTGTCAGCGGGTTGCGGATTTCATGTGCCAGACGCCGGGCGACCTCACCCCAGGCGGCATCGCGCTGCGCCTGGATAAGCGTGGTCACGTCGTCAAAGACGATCACCTCGCCACCCCGTTCTCCTTCGCCCGGCAGCGTGGCACCGCTACAGATCAGCGCCCGTCGGCCCTCGCTGGTGTCAAGGCTGAGCTCGGCGCGCCATTCCGGTTCCGGCGACTGTCGATAGCCCGCGACCAGATCGACGAAGGGGCCGAAGTCGGGATAGCGGCTGACAAGGGCCGAGAGCGGACGACCGATGCCCTCGCTGAGCGGCACGGAGAGGATGGCACTGGCCGCCTGATTGTAGGTACGCAGGCTGCCGTCCGGCGCCAGGGCCAGCACCCCCGAGGACAGCCGCCCGAGTACGGTCTCCAGGTAGGCCCGCTGTGATTCCACCAGCTCCTGGCTGTGCCGGGCCGCGTCACGCACGTCCGCCACCCGCCGGCTCATGTCATTGAACGAACGCACCAGATAACCCAGTTCGTCATTGCCGCCGGGCGCCAGCTGGGTGCCATACTCGCCCGCCGCCATGGCCCGGGTTCCCTCGGCCAGCCGGCTGACCGGCGCCACCAGACGACGGGCAAGGTAGAAGGCGGACCAGACCGCGAACAACAGCGACAGAAGCAGCACCAGCGACAGCGTCAGGCTGAAACTGTCCTTCAACGGCCCGCGTAGATAGGCAAGCTCGCGATATTCACTGAATGCCGTCTCCACCTCTGCCGCGAGGTTGTCGATACGTGGCGAGACCTGGAAAAGCCCCTGCAATACGCGGTTACTGCCGGGCCCGCCGGGGCCGGGCGCCGGCACCAGGGCGCGGACATGGAGGCCTGCGTTTTCGATGGGATCGAGGCCCACATAGGGGCGGCCCTGGCGCAGCTGAAGGAGGATGCTCTCCTCCGGCCGGTGCGGCAGGATATCCGCGGTATCAACACTGCTCGCGGCGATGATGCGGCCGTTCTCGCCGAGCAGGGCCAGCTCTGAGGCACCGGTACGTGCACGCAGGTCACCCAGCGTGATGGGCGCCATCTCCTCAGTGACATCCGCCAGATCCCTGGCGGCGTCCTGCAGCCGTTGCTGCATGTCGCGCATGCGCTGATCGAGAGAGGCCTGGGAGAGTGCCAGCGCGTCATCGAGTGCGTTCTCGACGCGCACATCGAACCAGCTGTCCACCCCGCGCTGCAGAAACTGCATGGAAAAACCGTAAACCACCAGACCGGGCACCACCGCGAGGACTACGAAAAGCGCCATCAGCCGAAGGGTCAGGCGACTGCCCGTCTCGCGTGCCCGAACCGACCTCACCAGACGCCAGAGGTTATTGACGATCAGGCCGAGCAGAGCCACCAGAACCACGCCGTTGATCAGCAGCAGCCAGAGGTAGAGGCGGCCGAAGCGCACGGAGTTCTCAGTGGCGGCACTCAGAAGATAGAGCGAGAGGATCAGCAGGACACTCAGCAGAATCCTCACGATCGCCTGGCGGGGAAGCTGCATCATGGCGACAACTCCCTGTATATCGGCTCGCTGCGGAGCTGCCAGTCGGGATTGATCCACGCCACCATGCGCAACAGTCGGGGGAGCTTATCCACCTCCAGGCTCGTATCCAGGCGCAGGCGGTAGTCCCCGCCCTCATCGAGGCGGTCAACACGCATCACCGGCCATGCCTGGATCCGGCCCAGGCGCAGCAGCAAGGCATCGAGGCTGCGGTAGCTCCGGGATTCACCGCTCTCGAGCCAGGTGAGCACGTAGCGGCGACTGATGGCGTGATACTGGAGCCGGTAGCGGCGCTGCTGGCTGACGACAACGGCATCCCGCCACCACCAGCGAGCCTGCTGGAGGCGCAGCCGCTGCACGATGACCAGCGCGACCCCGTTCTCCAGCGCCTCGGTCGCCGTGCTGCTGAGCGCATAGTCGATGCGCGCGTCGGCCAGCATCAGCTGATCCTCCACGCGGATATCCAGCTCACTGACTTTGAACCCATCGGTCTGTGCGAAGACGGCCATCGCCATCAGCAGCAGAATGAATCCGATTGCAGCGCGCTCAGCGTTTTTCGAGGCAGGCATAGTAAAAGCCATCAACACCGGCATCGCCGGTGAGAATCTGTTGACCGTACCCAACCCGCTGGCCCACGGGAAGCGCCGGATCCACCGCCTGTGCATCCGGCGCGTCCTGCATGAACGCGGCGATCACGGCTTCATTCTCCGCCGCCAGAATGGAGCAGGTGCAATAGACCAGACGCCCGCCACGGGCCAGCAACGGCCACAAGGCATCCAGCAGGCGACGCTGATTGGCCTGTAAACGAGGCGGGTCGTCGGCGCGACGTAACCATTTGATATCCGGATGCCGGCGGATGACACCGGTTCCTGAACAAGGCGCATCGAGGAGTATCCGCTCAAATGGGCGGCCATCCCACCACTCATCCGTCGCAGCCGCATCCGCGACCCGGCATTCCGCCGCCAGCCCGAGGCGCTGCAGGGTGCCCGTGACACGCTGCAGACGCGCCTCATCCACATCCAGCGCAAGGAGCGCTGCGTCGGAACGCTCAAGCGCATGCGCGGCCTTGCCGCCGGGTGCGGCGCAGGCATCCAGCACTCGATCTCCCGCCGCCGGCGACAGCAGCTCGACGGCCAGTTGCGCGGCACCATCCTGGACCGAGCAGTCACCGTCCTCAAAGCCGGGAAGAAGGCTCACGGCAATCGGTTGCTCCAGGACCAGCGCATCGGGGAACCCGTCCAGGGTCCGCGCGGGCAGTCCCGCCTCCGCGAGTCGCTGCTGATAGCCGGCAACGGATTGACGTCGGCGATTGACCCGCAAGGTCATCGGTGCGCGGGTATTCTGGGCCTCGAGCAGTGAGTCCCAGGCGTCCGGCCAGTCATGCCTGAGCTGGGTCAACAGCCAGTCGGGTACCGAAGTCCGGACCGACGGCGCTGCATCAACCAGGGCCAGGCAGGCATCCCGCTCGCGCTGGAAACGTCGCAGCAAGGCGTTGATGAGCCGGGCGGCCCAATGCTTGCCCCGGCCACGGGCGACGGCGACCGTCTCCGAAACCGCGGCGTGGGCCGGAACATCCATGGCGACAAGCTGCTGCAGACCGATCTCCACCAGCAATGCCATGTCCTGGTCACGACTGCGTAATGATTTATGCAGAAGCCGGTCGCGAATGGCTCCAAGACGCCGATGATGACGCAGGACGCCGTAGGCGATCGCCCGGCAGAATCCGGCGTCCCGACTGTCTGCATCCGCCGGCACGTACTCGGCCAGGGCGGCATCCAGCGATCGCCCGCCGACGAGAACAGCGAACAGCACATCCAGCGCGGTATCCCGCGGGTTAAAGGAGGGTTTCGCCGACATGCACCGTATGTCCGCGCAGGAAATCGGCCACCGCCTGAGCCCGACCCCCGGACGCCTGCACCTGGAGCAGTCGAAGCACACCGTCGCCGGTCTGCACGTCGATGCCCTCCTCACTCACCGCGAGCACCTCTCCGGGGGCAGCGGTTGTGGCTGGATCAGGCATGGCCCATGCTGCCCATATCTTCAGTGGCGAATGATCGCGGTGACAACGCATCACCGGCCAGGGATTGAAGGCCCGCACCCGGCGGGCGAGTGAATCCGCGTCCATATGCCAGTCAACACGGGCTTCTTCGGTGGTGATCTTGTCGGCGTAGGTCACCCCTTCCGCCGGCTGGTCGCTGGCGCCGATCCGACCGGCCAGCCAGTCGTTCAGCGTGCTCGCAAGCAGCTCGGCGCCCATGTCGGCAAGCCGGTCATGCAGAGTTGAGGCCGTTTCCTCCGTGCCAATGGATGTGGAGCGACAGGCCACCACCGGCCCGGTATCCAGGCCGGCGGCCATTTCCATCAGGCAGACGCCACTCTCCTCGTCGCCCGCCTCGATGGCGCGCTGGATAGGCGCCGCCCCCCGCCAGCGCGGGAGTAGCGAGGCGTGGATATTGAGGCAACCCTGCGTGGGTATGGCCAACACCGCGGGCGGGAGAATGAGACCGTAGGCGGCGACCACCATGGCATCCGGCGCATGGCCGGCCAGGCGGGCCTGAGCCGCGGGATCACGGAGGCTTTCGGGCTGCTCCACCACGAGCCCGTGCTCAAGGGCAAGGGTCTTGACGGGAGACGCCCGCAGCCGCCGTCCCCGGCCTGCCGGCCGATCGGGCTGCGTATACACAGCGGCCACCCGATAGCCGGAGTCGATCAATGCCTCGAGCGCCGGTACGGCGAATGCCGGCGTCCCGGCATAGACCACCCGTGGCGCGTCGTGCGTGGCCGCGCCGGTCAGACCGAACCCGTCTTGAGCGTCTGCTCGGAGCGCTGGCGCGCCGCTTTCTCGTAGCGCCGCCGGAGTCGTTTGCGCTTGAGCTCGGAGAGATAGTCGATGAACAGTCGGCCGTCGAGATGGTCGAGTTCATGCTGGATGCAGCGCGCCATCAGACCCTCGGCCTCAATCTCGAAGGCTTCGCCCTCGAGGTCCTGAGCGCGCAGGGTAACGGCATCAACACGCTCGACGTTGTCCGCATAGCCGGGGATCGACAGGCAGCCTTCCTCGGCGATCTCCCGGGCGTCCGCGCGATGGACGATCTCGGGGTTGATCAGAACCATCGGTTCGCTGCCGTCTTCACTGACATCCATCACGACAATGCGCTCGTGCACATCGATCTGCGTCGCGGCAAGCCCGATGCCGGGCGCGTCGTACATGGTCTCGAACATGTCACTGACCAGATCCCGGATCCGATCGTTGATGGTTTCCACCGGCCGGGCCCTGGTTCGAAGCCGTTCGTCGGGGTACTGAAGAATTTCGCGTTTGGCCATGGGAGTGTCCGTTGAGGGCCGCAGCGCGTCGCTGCCAGCCTCGGTCTGCCGATTTGTCGACAGTATACCGAACCGCCGCGGCCCGGGACCAGCAAATGCCTGAAAGAACAAGGGTGTGTCATGCTCTGTACGAAAGCTGCGCTGCGACTCGGTGGGATGCTTGCCTGTCTCGTCTGTCTGCCGCTGGCAGCAGAGCCGCCGGCGATCTTCCCGTCCGAAACGGATCTACCGCGGGTGATCCTTGGCGAGGAGGGCCGACGCCTGAGTGCCGCGGGAGACGCGATTTATGTGGCCGGACTCGGCGGCCGAAGTGCCAGTCGCTATTATCTGATCCGCCCCGGACCGGCACTGGCGCATGAAAGAAATCGACGGACCGGCCGCAGCAGCATCTACCTCGGGCAGGCGCGGGTGGCGAGTGGCGGCGACCCGGCCGTGCTGACGATCGAAACGTCGCGCCGGGAAATCCGGCCCGGCGATTACCTGCTCGCCATTGAGGAGGGCGCGCGGCAGCGCCATGAATGAGGATACACTCGAAGCCTGGCTGACATTACTCCATCTGGACGGCATCGGCCCCCGAATGACCGCGGAGATCATCGACGCCTACGGCGAGCCGGCGACCTACCTGGCGGCCAGCGAGGCTGACCGGGCGTCGCATGGGCTGCCGGCACAGGTCATTACCGCCCCTCGCGGGCTGGCTTCGGCAAGGGAGGGTGTCGCGGCGGACCGCCGCTGGGCCGAGCAAAGGGAATGCCATATCATTACGCGAGCCGATCCTCGCTATCCGGCGCGGCTCGCGGAGATTCCCGACCCGCCGCCGGTGCTGTTCGTGCGCGGTGACCCGGCGGTTCTGGAAAACCCTCAGATCGCTGTGGTGGGGACGCGAAACCCTACACCGGGTGGCATTGAGGCGGCCGAGGATTTCGCCGGCCGCCTGGCAGCCAGCGGGCTGACGGTAACAAGCGGGCTGGCGCTGGGCATCGACACCGCCGCCCACGAGGGGGCCCTGGTCGCCGAGGGCGGCATCTCCATCGCCGTCATGGCCACCGGCCCGGACCGCCTCTACCCGCGCGAAAACCAGGCGCTGGCCCGTTCGTTGGTCACACGCGGGGCGATCGTGACGGAGATGCCCGTGGGCACACCCGTCAATCGAGGGCTTTTCCCGCGCCGCAACCGCCTCATCAGCGGCCTCGCACTGGGCGTTCTCGTGGTGGAAGCCGGCCGTCGGAGCGGTGCGCTCGGCACCGCCCACCAGGCAGTGGAGCAGGGACGTGAGGTCATGGCTATCCCCGGATCGATTCACAACCCCGTGGCCAAGGGCTGCCATCAGCTGATCCGCGAGGGCGCACGCCTGGTGGAAAAAGCCGATGACGTCATCGACGAAATACGCAAGCTGCCGGACGGATGGATGATGACGACCCCGGACGGACCAGCGGCCGGGACGGGCGAAGAAAACACGGCAGACACCCCCGCAGACAGCGCGCTCGATGCCGACTACAGGGCCCTGCTTGATGCCATGGGACACGACCCGATCGGCTTCGAAACGCTTGCTGAGCGCACTTCATTGACGCCCGATATCCTTTCCTCCATGCTCCTGAGCCTGGAACTTATGGGCCATGTTGCGCCCTGCAACGGTGGTCATTACATGCGAATCAGCAATCGGGCAGGCGGATGAAAGAGAACGTCTTCGATATCCTGATGTACCTGTTCGAGCACTATTTTCACGACGCCGTCGATGTCGATCCGAACCGCGTAGAAATCGAGTCGGAACTGCGCGGCGCCGGATTTGCGGAACCCCAGATCCACAAGGCACTCAACTGGATCGATGCCCTGGCCGACAGCCGGGACCTGCCGGTCGCCACCGACAGTCATGGCGCGCTGCGCGTCTACACCGAAGCGGAGATGGCGAGGCTCGATGTGGAATGCCGTGGTTTCCTGATGTTCCTTGAACAGACCGGGATTCTCACGGCCAGTAACCGCGAACTCGTCATCGAGCAGCTCATGGCATTGGACGACGGAGCGATCGAACTCGATCAGCTCAAGTGGATCGTGCTCATGGTGCTCTTCAGCCGGCCGGGTCAGGAAGAAGCCTGCGCCTGGATGGAAAACCTTCTCTTTGAACATCCGAATCCCACTGCACACTAACCCTACATGGCCCATCACCTCGTTATCGTCGAATCGCCCGCGAAGGCGCGCACAATCAACAAATACCTCGGCAATGACTTCGAGGTCATGGCCTCCTATGGCCATGTGCGCGACCTGATCGCGAAGGAAGGGGCGGTCGATCCGTCTCACGACTTCGCAATGCACTACAGCCTGGTGGAGCGCAACGCCAAACAGGTGGACGCCATCGCCAAGGCCACCCGCAAAGCGGACTCGGTCTACCTCGCCACTGACCCGGATCGGGAGGGCGAGGCCATCTCCTGGCATCTGCTGGAGCTGCTGCGTGAGCGCGGCGTACTCAGTGACAAGCCAGTGCACCGGGTGGTCTTCTACGAGATCACCCGCGATGCCATCCGTGATGCCATCGAGCACCCGCGCGGCCTGTCGGGCGACCTGGTCGATGCCCAACAGGCGCGGCGGGCGCTGGATTACCTGGTGGGCTTCAACCTCTCGCCCTTGCTCTGGCGCAAGATCACCAGCGGGCTTTCCGCCGGGCGCGTCCAGTCGCCGGCGCTGCGCATGATAGTCGAGCGCGAGAAAGAGATCGAGGCCTTCGTTCCGCGGGAGTACTGGAGCATTGAGGCCGATCTGAATCGGGCCGGCACGGATTTCACCGGACGGCTCCATCAGCTGGACGGCGATAAAGTCGAGCAGTTCACGATCAACAACAGCGAAACGGCCGAGTCTGCCTCACGGCGGATTCTCGAGGCCGCGGGCGCCGACGCCTCGGCAGCACCGGGCGAGGCTCTGGGCGAGGGCGCCCGGGGCGAACTGCGCGTCACCCGGGTCGAGAAAAAGCAGCGGCGGCGCAACCCGGCGGCGCCCTTCATCACCTCGACACTGCAGCAGGAAGCCTCCCGAAAGCTGCGCTTCTCCGCCCAGCAGACCATGCGGATTGCCCAGCAGCTCTATGAAGGGGTGGACACCGGCAATGGCACGGTCGGCCTGATCACCTACATGCGAACCGACTCGGTGAATCTCTCCCAGGAGGCCATCCAGGGCCTGCGCAGCCTGATCGAGGCCCGCTTCGGCAAGGACAAGCTACCAGCCACACCCAATCAGTACCGGACCCGCGCGAAGAACGCCCAGGAGGCGCATGAGGGCATCCGGCCCACCGATCCCGAGCGCCAGCCGGAGGCACTCAAGGGCCACCTGAGCGATGATCAGTACCGCCTCTATGACCTGATCTGGAAGCGCACCGTGGCGTGCCAGATGATTCATGCCACCATCGACACCGTCTCGGTGGACCTGGCGGCCGGCAGCACGGCGAGCTTCCGAGCCACCGGCTCGACCATCCGGGATCCGGGCTTCATGGCCGTTTACAAGGAAGACGGCGATGACCGGGCGGCCGACGCCAGCGAGCGGATTCTCCCGCCGCTGGAGGAGGGGGATGAGATCCCACTGCTGGCGTTGCGACCGGAACAGCACTTCACCGAGCCTCCGCCAAGATACTCCGAAGCCAGCCTCGTGCGGGCACTGGAGGAGTACGGCATCGGCCGGCCATCCACCTATGCCTCGATCATCTCCACGCTGCAGGCGCGCAATTACGTCACGCTGGAGAACCGGCGGTTCAGGCCGACGGATACCGGCCGGGTGGTCACCAAGTTCCTCACCGAGCATTTCGACCGGTACGTCGACTACGAATTCACCGCCCGGCTGGAAGACCGGCTCGACGCGATCTCACGCGGCGAGAGCGAATGGGTGCCGGTGCTGCGGGAGTTCTGGGATCCGTTCCACGAGCGGGTCGAGGAAAAGCAGCAGGTATCGCGCGGCGAGGTCATGAAGGCCCGTGAGCTCGGTACCGACCCGAAGAGTGGCCGGCCGGTGACAGCAAGGCTCGGCCGCTATGGGCCATTCGTGCAGATCGGCACACGCGAAGACGAGGAAAAACCCCGTTTCGCCAGCCTCCGGCCTGGACAGAGCATCGATACCATTGCGCTCGACGAAGCCCTGGCATTGTTCACGCTGCCACGTGATCTGGGAACCACGCCGGATGGTCTTCCGCTGAGCGTGAACATCGGCCGCTTCGGCCCCTACGTCCGCTTCGGTGATCAGTTCGCTTCGCTGAAGAAAGACGACGATCCCTACACGATCGAGCGCGATCGCGCCCTCGAACTGGTCGAGGAGAAAAAGGAGAACATCGCCAGACGCACCATCCAAAGCTTTGATGACGGTGCGCTCACGGTGATGAAGGGTCGTTTCGGCCCCTACGTGACCGACGGTCGCAAACGGGCGAAGGTGCCGAAGGATCGCGAGGCCGAGAGCCTGACTCGCGACGAGTGCCAGGCACTGGTCGACGAAGCGCCTGAGCCGAAGGGCCGCGGTGGCAAGCGCAAGACCGCGACCAAGCGCAAGGGTGGTTCCAGCAGTCGGCGTCAGTCCGCGGGCAGCTGACATGACCTGCCCAACGCCTCGCCTGCGCCACATCCACGATGTCGTGCTGGCCGGCGGCGTGGGCGCCTATCCCACCGAGGGCGTCTGGGGGCTCGGTTGCGACCCGCTGAATACGGAGGCCCTGGCGCGCCTGATACGGCTTAAGGGCCGCGGCAGCGAAAAGGGCCTGATCGTGATCGCAGCGGACCTGGATCAGCTTGAAGATCTCGTGCAGTGGCCCGAGCGGGATGCAGTGCGCAATGCCATGCTGAGATCCTGGCCCGGGCCGGTGACCTGGGTCATGCAGGCCGCCCCCGAATTGCCGGCACTACTCACCGGCGGGCGAGCCACCATTGCCGTGCGTGTAAGCGCCCATCGTCCGGTCATCGAACTGTGCCGCGCCGTGGGCATGGCGCTTGTCTCCACCAGCGCCAACCGCAGCGGTCATCCCGCCTGTCGGCGCGGCTGGCGCGTTCGCCGGGTGTTCGGCAACAATCTCGACTGGTTTCTACCCGGACCACTGGGCGGACAGCGCGGCCCCTCGGAGATCCGCGAGGCTGGTACCGGGCGGATACTGCGTGCGGCAGCCGGCTAGCCGCGCTATCGATGCCAGGCTCACTGATCGACGCACTCGGCGCCCGCAGCGGGATCGTCTGCGCCGTCGGGGCAGGCGGCAAGAAAACCATCCTGCATCGCATCCTTGCCGACCACCCCGGTCGCGTCGGCCTCACGGCCACCGTGATGTCGACGTTTCCAGACCGTGGCATCGTGGACGCGCGACTGATCACAGAGCCATCCGAACTCCGGCAGCGTGTGCCGGGGTCCGCCAGGCATCACCGACGAGTGGCCTTCGCCCGCCCTGGGCATAAACCGGGCCGGGTTGCCGGCCTCGATCCCGATCTGGTCGCTGAACTGCATGCCCGAAGTCATTTTGATGTCAGCCTGGTCAAATCCGACGGTGCACGGATGCGGGGCATCAAAGCGCCTCGTGCCGATGAGCCCGTGGTGGTGCGGGGCTGCACGACACTGATCAGCGTGGTGTCCGCGGCGGTGATTGGCCAGGCGCTGGACGAGCGGATCGCCCACCGGGTCGAACGGCTCGGCGAGCTGCTCGGTACACCAACCGGCACCCTGATCACCGCAGTCCATATTGGAGGCCTCATCAGCGATGAGCATGGCGGCCGACAACGACTCGGCACCGCCCGCCATATCGCGGTAATCACTCACGTGGACGATGGCGGGCGCCTGGTGGAGGCCCGCCGCGCCGCCCGAATCGCGCTGGACTCGGCGACGCCGCCGGAGCGCGTCATACTGGCATCAATGACCGCCGCTGACCCGATCGCCGAGGTTATCGAGCCACCGCCCGCCGGGGAGACCGCATCCTGATGGCTGAACCCACAGTCAGTGCGGTGATACTCGCCGGGGGACGCGGGCGCCGCATGGGATACCAGGACAAAGGGCTGGTGGAATGCAATGGCCAACCGCTGGTGGCTCATGTGATGGCCGCCATCGCACCCTGCGTGGGCGACATCGCGATCAATGCCAACCGCAATCTCGACGAGTACGGCCGACTGAGCCGCCCGGTGATCAAGGATCGGCACCCCGACTATCCGGGGCCCCTCGCCGGAATCGCGGCCGGCCTTGACTGGTGCCCCACAGAGGCGTTGTTCGTCGTCCCCTGCGACACGCCGGGCATTCACGGCTGCTGCGTCGAGCGCCTCCGCGCGGCGCTGGACGGGGCGGAAATCGCCGTTGCCCACGATGGCCACCGGTTGCAGCCCCTTCATGCCCTGGTTCGGCGGCGCTGCCGCGACAGCCTGACCCGTTTCCTCGCGGCGGGCGGCCGACGGGTCGATCAGTGGATCGAGACACTGGACTGGCGGCAGGCGGATTGCTCCGACCGCCCCGAAATGTTTTTCAACATCAACTCGCCGGAAGCGCTCCATGACTGACCCTTGTGCAACCACTCCGCTCACCGTCGCTGAGGCGCTGGAACATCTGCGTACAGCACTCACGCCAATCACTGGCCATCGCCGTGTCGCCATCCGGGAGTCTCTGGGGCAGGTGCTGGCCGGGGAAATCATGGCCGACACGCCGGTTCCCGCGCATGACAACTCAGCCATGGACGGTTATGCGGTCCGCAATGACGACGCCGGCACTGACAGCCTGCGCTGCGTCGGTACGGCCTTTGCCGGCCAGCCTTTTACCGGTGGGGTCGCCCCCGGCGAATGCGTCCGCATCATGACCGGGGGTGTTATCCCGGCCGGTGCGACGGCGGTCGTCATGCAGGAGCGGACCGAGGCCCGGAGCGACAACATCACCCTACGGCAATGGCCCGAAGCGGGCGAGAACATCCGACGCGCCGGCGACGATCTGCAGGCCGGCGATATCATCCTGCCCACCGGTCGCCGGATCACACCGGCGGACCTCGGCGTGATGGCCTCCCTCGGTCGAGCGGAAGTCGATGTCATCCGGCCGTTACGCGTGGCTTTCTTCTCCACCGGTGACGAGCTTCGAGGGGTCGGCGAGGCGCTCGGGGCGGGCGATATCTACGACAGCAACCGCTACAGCCTCTATGGCATGCTCACGCGGCTGCAGGTCGAGCTGCTCGACCTGGGCGTCGTCCCCGACGACCGGATGGCCGTGCGCGACGCCCTGGCACACGCCGCCGCCCAGGCGGACGTGGTGGTCACCTCCGGCGGTGTCTCCGTGGGCGAAGCGGATTACGTGGGCCAGATCCTGCGGGAACAGGGCGAGGCGCATTTCTGGAGCCTTGCCATGAAACCCGGGCGCCCCCTCACTTTCGGTCGTTATGCCGGTGCCTGGTTCTTCGGCCTGCCCGGCAATCCGGTCTCGGTAATGGCGACGTTCACGCAGGTGGTCGCCCCGGCACTGCGTCAGCTCGCCGGCGAGACAGCGCGACCGCGGCCGCGTTTCCGGCTCCCCTGCCGTAGCAACCTGAGCAAGAAACCCGGACGGCAGGACTTCCAGCGGGGAAGACTGGTGGTTGGGGAAGACGGCTCACTGGAGGTGGAGAGCGTGGGCCGACAGGGATCCGGCATGCTGCGGTCGATGAGCATGGCGGACTGCTTCATCGTGCTACCGGCAGACAGCGGAGACGTAACCGCCGGCGAATGGGTCACCGTCGAGCCATTCGCCGGCCCACTGATCTGAGCCCGATGGGCCTGGAGTGGCTCAGCCCCCGATGTAGGACATCTCGATCCGGCGGGTATCCACGGGTCGCGTCTCGTGGGTCCGCAGCTCGGAGTAGCGGTCGCCGCGCCGCGACCAGATATTGATCAGTGCCTCGCGAATGGCCTCGTCGCTCTCACCGGCCCGCAGACGGTCGCGAAGGTCATGGCCCGCTCCGGCAAAGAGACAGGTGAAGAGCTTGCCCTCGGCGGACAGTCTGGCCCGGCTGCAGGTGCCACAGAAGGGCTGACTCACAGAGCTGATCAGGCCCACCTCACCGGCGCCATCGCGGTAGCGGTAACGGGCCACGACCTCACCGCGGTAATTCGGCGAGACCGGCTCGAGAGGCCAGTGGGCGTCGATACGCGCCATCACCTCCCGCGAAGGCAGCACCTGATCCAGTTGCCAGCCATTGCTGTTGCCCACATCCATGAACTCGATGAACCGCACGATATGCGGGGTGCCGCGAAAGTGTGCGGCCATGGGGACGATGTCGTGATCATTGACCCCCCGCTGCACCACCATATTGACCTTGATGGGTGACAGCCCGGCACGCTCGGCGTTCTCGATACCTTCGAGCACACGGGCCACCGGAAAGCCGACATCATTCATGGCGCGGAAGGTGGCGTCGTCTATGCCGTCCAGGCTGATCGTCACCCGCTTCAACCCCGCCGCCCTGAGCGCCCTCGCCTTATCGATCGTCAGCAGTGAGGCGTTGGTGGTGAGGCTGATGTCCTCAATCCCCTCCACTTCAGCCAGCATGCCGATCAGCCTGTCGAGATCGCGTCGGATCAGCGGTTCGCCCCCGGTCAGCCGGAGTTTGCGAACCCCCAGGGGGGTAAAGAGTCGGGCCAGCCGCTGGATTTCCTCGAAGGTCAGCAATTCGCGACGTGGCATAAACGCATGATTGGCGCCGAACAACGCCTTGGGCATGCAGTAGCCACAGCGGAAATTACAGCGATCGGTCAGCGAGACACGCAGATCGCGCAACGGCCGCTGAAGCTGGTCCGTCACCGTCGCGTCCGTCGTGGTCATTCCCCGGCTCCGGGCAGCGTCTCGCCCTGCAGGTACACCTCCGTGCCATCGGCATAGGCCTCCCGCTTCCAGACCGGGGCGGTTTTTTTCAGGGTGTCGATAGCGAAGCGACCGGCCTCAAAGGCTTCGGCACGATGCGCTGCGCGGACCACCACCACCACACTCAGATCACCCACCTCGAGCTTGCCGGTACGATGCCGAATCGCGCAGGAGAGAATGTCGAAACGCGCCATGGCCTGCGCTTCGACCTCGGCCAGCGAGCGCTCCGCGAGCGGTTCGTAGGCCGAATAATCGATGGCCGTGACCGCCTTGCCATCATGGTGACGCCGAACCGTACCACCGAAGACCACCAGTGCGCCGGCGTCCGGTGAGTCGCTTTGGGCAAGCAGCTCATCCAGATCGATCGCGGCACTGTCCACACGCTCGGTCATCGCCATTCATCTCCGGGGTAGCCTTGGCCATCCAGGGCAACAGGGCCCAGACTATCGGCAGCCTTCTCCGATTCAACCCACAACATGCCGGGGTGCTCCCTGCCTGTCCAGACACCGGTCGGGGTAGCATTGTTCTACGCCGGAAGAGAGATAAAACGACCCATGCCCGATATTGATCCCACTGCCGTAAGAGCCTATCTGCTGGATCTGCAGGACCGTATCTGTGATTCCCTGGCCGGACTGGACGGCGCGGGCTTCTCCGAGGACGCCTGGGATCGCGCCGCCGGCGGTGGCGGCCGGAGCCGGGTCCTCGCGAATGGCAACGTCTTCGAGCAGGCCGGGGTCAACTTCTCCCATGTCTTCGGCGATGGCCTGCCGGCCGCCGCCAGCGAGCGCCGTCCCGAGCTGGCCGGACGCGGTTTTCAGGCCATGGGCGTGTCACTGGTCGTTCATCCTCACAACCCCTGTGTCCCGACCTCCCACGCCAATGTGCGCTTCTTCCTCGCCGAGGCGGAAGGCAAGCCACCGGTCTGGTGGTTTGGCGGCGGCTTCGATCTCACGCCCTTCTATCCGTTCGATGAAGACTGCCGGCACTGGCACGAAGTGGCGCGGGACGCAGTCTCTCCCTGGGGCGAGGATCTCTACCCCCGCTTCAAGCGCTGGTGTGACGAGTATTTCCACCTGCCCCACCGCAACGAGGCCCGTGGCATCGGAGGCCTGTTCTTCGATGACTACGATCGAGGCGGTTTTGAATCGGCCTTCGCCCTCATGCGCTCGGTAGGGGATGGATATCTCGATGCGTACATGCCCATCGTCAAGCGTCGCAAGGACACCCCTTATACTGATCGCGAACGGCAATTCCAGCTCTACCGGCGTGGCCGCTATGTGGAGTTCAACCTGCTCTATGACCGCGGTACCAAGTTCGGTATCCAGTCCGGTGGCCGGACGGAGTCCATCCTCATGTCCATGCCGCCCCTGGCACGGTGGGAGTACGACTACCAGCCGGCCGAGGGCACGCCGGAGGCCGCCCTGACGCGGGATTATCTCCGACCCCGGGAGTGGATCTGATCCCGCTCCCGGCCCGACATCCCGCCATCGCCGAACCCAAAGCGGTCATATCGCTGTGACTGAGATTCTTAAATCATGGGGCGACATCGCCGCCGGGGTCGGGTAGCGTGGCGGACCGCAATGGAAAGGATTTTCCGCAGCGCAACAATAACCTACGCTGCACCAGGGTCTGGTCACGGAGGAATCTCCCCGCTAGGCTGACGGACAGCGATGAATGGAGAGGTGAGCGATGGCAGCAAGAATGAAGCCCATGCCGAGCCCCGGCGACCCGGATCCGCAGGAGACCCAGGAATGGCTTGAGGCCATCGAATCGGTCCTCGAATACGAGGGGCCGGAACGCGCACAGTTCCTGCTGGAACGCCTGGTGGACGCGACCCGCCGCAGCGGCGGCCAGCTCCCCTTCAAGGCCACGACGGCCTACCAGAATACGATCCCGGCGCATCATGAGCAGCCCTTCCCGGGCGACCGCGCCCTGGAGTCTCGGATCCGATCGATCATCCGCTGGAATGCCATGGCCATGGTGGTTCAGGCCAATCGGGACCGGGACGGCATCGGCGGTCACATCGCCTCGTTCGCCTCATCAGCGACGCTCTATGAGGTCGGCTTCAACCACTTCTGGCGGGCGCCCGGCGAGGATCACGGCGGCGACCTGGTCTTCATGCAGGGGCACTCGGCACCCGGCATTTACGCACGCGCCTTCCTCGAGGGCCGTCTCAATGAGCAGGACCTGAACAATTTCCGCGCGGATCTCGCCAAGGAGGGCAAGCCGCTCTCCTCCTATCCGCATCCCTGGCTGATGCCGGATTTCTGGCAACTGCCCACGGTCTCCATGGGGCTTGGCCCGATCATGGGCGTCTATCAGGCGCGATTCCTCAAGTACCTGCATAACCGCGGCATCGCCGATACCTCCAACCGCAAGGTGTGGGTGTTCTGCGGCGACGGCGAAATGGACGAGCCGGAGAGCCTGGGTGCCATCGGTGTGGCGGCCCGGGAAGGGCTCGACAACCTCATCTTTGTCGTCAATTGCAACCTGCAGCGCCTCGATGGGCCGGTGCGCGGCAACGGCAAGATCATCCAGGAGCTGGAGGGCGAATTCCGTGGCGCCGGCTGGAACGTCCTCAAGGTGATCTGGGGCGCCGCCTGGGACAATCTGCTCGCCAAGGACCACCATGGCCTGCTCCGGCAGCGGATGGAAGAGGCCGTCGACGGCGAATATCAGAATTTCAAGGCCAAGGGCGGTGCATACACCCGGGAGCATTTCTTCGGCAAATACCCGGAGCTCAAGGCGATGGTCGCGAACATGTCCGACGAGGACATCTGGGGCCTCAAGCGGGGCGGGCATGACGCCGCCAAGGTATTCAACGCCTATCGCGCTGCCACCGAGCACGAAGGCCAGCCCACCGTCATCCTTGCCAAGACGGTCAAGGGCTATGGCATGGGCGAGGCCGGCGAGGGCCAGAACATCACCCATCAGCAGAAGAAGATGGCGGAGAACGCCCTCAAGGACTTCCGCGACCGCTTCCATATCCCCGTACCGGACGAGCAGGTGGCGGATGCGCCGTTCTACAAGCCGGCCGATGACTCGCCGGAGATCAAATACCTGCGCGAGCGCCGCGAGGCGCTCGGCGGCTATCTACCCGAGCGCAGGATTACCGCCGAGCCGCTGAAAATTCCGGCGCTCTCGGCCTTCGATGTCCTGCTCAAGGACAGCGGCGATCGCGAAATGTCCACCACGATGGCCTTTGTCCGGGCGCTGTCCATCATTGCCCGCGACAAGGGGCTGGCATCCCGCCTTGTGCCCATCGTCCCCGACGAGGCCCGGACCTTTGGCATGGAGGGGCTGTTCCGCCAGGTGGGGATCTACTCCCCGAAGGGTCAGCTCTATGAGCCGCAGGACGCCGATCAGCTGATGTACTACCGGGAGGACAAGAAAGGCCAGATCCTCCAGGAGGGCATCAACGAGGCCGGCGCGATGTCGAGCTGGATCGCCGCCGCCACGGCCTATGCCAATCACGGCGTCGAGATGATCCCGTTCTATGCCTACTACTCGATGTTCGGCTATCAGCGCGTCGGCGATCTGTGGTGGGCCGCCGGCGACATGCAGGCCAAGGGCTTTCTGATGGGCGGCACCGCCGGGCGGACCACGCTGAACGGCGAAGGCCTTCAGCACGAGGATGGCCATAGCCATCTGATGACGGCCGCCGTGCCCAATTGCCGGTCCTACGACCCGACTTTCGCCTACGAAATGGCGGTGATCATCCAGGACGGCATGAAGCGGATGTACGAAGACCAGGAATCGGTCTTCTATTACATCACCATGATGAACGAGAATTACCATCAGCCCGCCATGCCGGAGGGCGCCGAGGAAGGCATCCGCCGGGGCATGTACCTGTTCCGCAAGGGTGGCCGCGGCAAGAAGCGCGTCCAGCTCATGGGCTCGGGCACCATCCTCATGGAGGTCATTGCCGCCGCCGATCTGCTCAAGGAAGACTGGGGGATCGACAGCGACATCTGGAGTTGCCCGTCATTCACCGAGTTGCGCCGTGACGGTATCGACTGCGAGCGATGGAATCTCCTGCACCCCGAGCAAGAACCGCGGGCACCGTATGTCCGGCAATGCCTTGCCGACTATCAAGGACCGGCCATTGCCTCGACGGACTACATGCGCTCCTACGCCGACCAGATCCGTCCCTACCTCGACCGGGACTATGTGGTGCTCGGTACTGATGGCTACGGCCGCTCCGACACCCGAGAGAACCTGCGTCGCTTCTTCGAGGTGGATCGCTACTACGTGACCGTGGCAGCGCTGAAGGCGCTGGCCGACGAAGGCACGATCAAGCCCGAGCAGGTGGGCAAGGCGATCGCCAAGTACAACATCGACACGGAAGCCCCTAACCCGACCACGGTTTAGGGACCGCTCAGGGCGCAGGAGGAAATTGCGTGGCAGAGGTCAAGGAAATCACGGTTCCCGACATCGGCGATTTCGATGCCGTGGACGTCATCGAGGTACTGGTCGGACCGGGCGACAGCGTGTCGGCTGAGGACTCGCTCATCACGCTGGAGAGCGACAAGGCCACCATGGAGGTCCCCTCACCCGTCGACGGGACGGTGAAGGAGATGCTCATCCAGGTGGGCGACAAGGTCGCTGAAGGGACGCCGGTGGCTCGGGTCGAGGTGGCGGACAGCGCCGGTGATGAAGCCCCCGCGAGCACCGGGGATAGCGAGCCGGCGGCGGATACCGGGACTGAATCGACCGCCGAAACCCCGGCCGAGGAGTCAGCACCGCCCGCCGCCGAACCCGAACCGCCGACACCGGCGGCAAGCCCGGCAGAGCCAGCGGCCGCACCGGCGGACAGACCCCTGAGCGCGGACACACAGCGACTGGCCCATGCGGGACCATCGGTGCGGCGCTTCGCCCGCGAGCTGAGTGTCCCGCTGGACCAGGTCTCCGGGAGCGGCCCCAAGGGGCGCATCACTCGCGAGGACGTCCAGGCGTTCGTGAAATCCGTTATGGAGGGCGGCGCCGCCGCTGCCCCGGCCGCCGCAACCGGTGGGACCGGCATTCCACCCATCCCCGAGGTCGACTTCAGCAAGTTCGGCGAGGTCGAAGAAGTCGATCTGCCGCGTATCAAGAAGCTCTCGGGCCCGCATCTGCATCGCAGCTGGCTGAACGTGCCCCATGTCACCCAGTTCGACGAGGCCGACATCACCGAACTGGAAGCCTTTCGCAAAGCTGAGAAGGCGGCAGCGGAGAAGGCCGGGGTCAAGCTCACCCCGCTGGCGTTCCTGGTCAAGGCATCGGCACGGGCGCTGGTCGAGTTTCCGGACTTCAACAGCTCACTGCGCAGCGACGGTGCGGCGCTGATCCGCAAGCACTACATCAACATCGGCGTTGCCGTGGATACACCTCAGGGACTGGTCGTACCGGTCATCCGGGATGCCGACCGCAAGGGGATTTACGACATTGCCGGCGATCTGGCCGAGCTGTCCGGCAAGGCCCGCGACAGGAAACTGGGGCCGGCGGACATGCAGGGAGGCACATTCAGCATCTCGAGTCTGGGGGGCATCGGTGGGACGGCATTCACGCCCATCGTCAACGCGCCGGAGGTGGCCATCCTCGGCGTCTCCAAATCGGACATGAAGCCGGTCTGGAATGGCAGTGAATTTACGCCTCGACTGATGCTGCCCCTGAGCCTTTCCTATGACCACCGGGTAATCGACGGCGCGGCGGCGGCACGCTTCACCAGCTATCTGGCCGGCGTGCTCGGCGATCTTCGCCGGCTCATCCTATAACGCTCAAAGGACCGCGATTCATGTCACAAGCCAAGGAAGTCCGGGTCCCGGATATCGGCGATTTCGACGCCGTCGAAATCATCGAGGTGCTGGTCTCCCCGGGGGATACGGTCGAGGCAGAAAATTCGCTGATCACCCTGGAGAGCGACAAGGCCACCATGGAGGTGCCCGCTCCGTTTGATGGTCAAATCGAATCACTGTCGGTGAGCGTCGGGGACAAGGTATCCGAGGGTGACGTCATCGCCATGGCAGTACCCGCCGGAGGCGAAGCGGCGGACAGCGCCGAGGGCGCTGACGGGTCGGAAACCGACACGCCCGCCTCCGAGAGCCAGAGCGCAGTGGACGGTGGCGGCGGCACTCCCGCCCCGGCGCCGGCCCCCGCCAACAGCGAAGCACCGGCAGATGCCGACTGCGACGTGCTGGTCATTGGTGCAGGCCCCGGCGGCTACAGCGCGGCCTTCCGAGCCGCCGATCTGGGGCTGAAAACCATTATGGTGGAGCGCTATCCCAGCCTTGGTGGCGTCTGTCTCAACGTCGGCTGCATTCCGTCCAAGGCCCTTCTGCATGCCGCCAAGGTGATTGATGATGCCGAGTTCTTCGCCGATAACGGCATCGAATTCGGCAAGCCGAAAATCGACCTGAAAAAGCTCGAGGCCTGGAAATCCAGCGTGGTCGGCAAACTCACCGGCGGCCTGGAGGGGCTGGCCAAGCAGCGCAAGGTGGAGGTCGTCACCGGCCCGGCACATTTCGTGGACGATCACCACGTCAAGGTGGAGACCGCCGACGGCGAACGGCCGATCAGCTTCCGCAACGTGATCATCGCCGCCGGGTCCCGGCCGATCGCCCCGCCGGGGTTCGACCTCGACCACCCGCGGGTGATGGACTCCACCGACGCCCTCAAGCTCGAGGAAGTGCCGAAGCGCATGCTGGTCGTCGGTGGCGGCATCATCGGACTGGAGATGGCCTCGGTCTATCATGCGCTCGGCAGCGAGATCACCGTCGTCGAACTGGCCGACCGTCTCATGACCGGTGCCGATCCGGATATCGTCAAGCCATTCCGGAAGATCATCGACAAGCGCTATGCCAATATCTTCCTGAAAACCCGGGTGAGCGCCCTGGCGCCTGATGAATCCGGGGTCACGGTTCACTTCGAGGGCGGCAAGGCACCGGCCGAGGACCGCTTCGACCGGGTGCTCGTGTCCGTCGGCCGGCGACCCAACACCGACCTGCTCAACCTCGAAGCCACCGGTGTGCGGCTACTCGACAACGGCTGCATCGCCGCCGACGAGCAGATGCGCTCCAGTGTGTCGCATATCTTCGCCATCGGCGATCTGATCGGCCAGCCCATGCTCGCCCACAAGGCCGTCCACGAGGGCAAGGTCGCCGCGGAAGTGGCCGCCGGCGAGAAGAGCGCCTTTGACGCCCGCGTCATCCCATCGGTGGCTTACACCGACCCGGAAGTGGCCTGGGTAGGCGTTACCCAGGAGCAGGCGAAGGCCGAGGGCCTGGATGTGGAGGTCGGCAGCTTCCCTTGGGCGGCCAACGGCCGATCCCTTTCACTGGGCCGTGACGAGGGCATTACCAAGCTCATTTTCGAGAAGGGCACCGAGCGCATTGTTGGAGCTGGCATCGTCGGCCCCAACGCCGGCGACCTGATCGCCGAGGCGGGCCTGGCCATCGAAATGGGCGCGGATATGCACGATATCGGGCTGACGATTCATCCCCATCCCACGCTCTCGGAGACAGTGGGCATGGCGGCCGAGGCGGCTGCCGGGACACTGACGGATCTCTACATACCCAAGAAGAAACGCTGACCATCCATGAATCGAACCGCCACCGTCGTTGCCACGGGGCGCTACCTCCCGGAGCGCCTGGTGACCAACGACGAGCTGCGGTCGATCTTTGCCACCTCTGGCCGTGCCGAGATCATCGATGGCTTCGAAGCCCGCTCGGGTATCCTGCAGCGGTACCGTGCCGACCCCGGTCAGGCGACTTCCGACCTGGCCGTGGAGGCTGCCCGACAGGCCATGAGGCGGGCCGAGTGCCGGCCCGCCGACCTTGACCTGATCATTCTCGGCACCGACACACCCGATCACATCACCCCGGCCACGAGCGTCATCGTCCAGGCCAAACTCGGCGCTCTCAACGCCGGGACTTTCGATATCGGCTGCGCCTGCGCCTCGTTCCCGACCGCGCTCGCCACAGCGGCCGGCCTGGTGGCCGTCAACCCGGATATCCGGCGGGTGCTGGTGATCGGCGCTTATCTCATGCAGCGGCTGGCCGATCCCGATGACCCGATGTGTTTTTTCTACGGGGACGGCGCCGGGGCCGCCATCATCGAGCCCACTGAAGGACCCGGGCTGCTGGCCAGCGCTTTTCTCGCCGATGGCCGCTACGCCAACCACTGGAGCATCGCCGCCGGCGGAACGGCGGAACCGGCGAGTCACGCGGCGATCGACGCGGGGCGTACCCGCGTTCGGCTCACGCGACGCTATCCACCGGAGATCAACGAAGACGGATGGCCCCGACTGCTGGGCCGACTGGCCGCGCAGGGCGGGTTCACCATGGACGCAGTGGATATGGCCGTTTTTACCCAGGTCAACGCCGAGAGCATCAACAAGGTCTGCGACCGAGTGAACCTGGCCCGCGATCGCGCGCCAAAACTCATGGATCGTTACGGATACACCGGTTCCGCCTGTGTTCCAATTGCACTTGACCATATGATCGAACATGGCCTTGCTGGCCCGGGCGATCTGATCACCCTGCTCGGCTCCGGCGTGGGCTATAACATGGCAGGCGTAGCGCTGAGACTGGAGGAGAATCTGCCCGCATGACGGATGATGCCGCGACCCTGCGCCAACAACAGCTTGCAGGACTGGCGGCCCATGCCGCCCGCCGCTGGGACACCGCCGAACGGATCCTGATCGAGGATTTCCTGCATCACTACCACGGCGGCATGGCGACGGAGGATCTGTCCCATCGCGGCATCCCCACGCTTTACGGGGCGGCCGTGTCGCATTGGCGTCTCGGCGCCAGGCGACAGCCGGGCCACACGGCGCTTGCCATCTACAACCCTGATCCCGAGCAGAACGGCTGGGAATCCACCCACACCGTCATTCAGATCGTCACCGATGACCGGCCATTCCTGGTGGACTCCCTGTCCATGGCCATCAATGAACAGGGTCTTATGATCCACCTGATCGTTCATCCGGTGCTGGAGATTGCGCGCGACGCCAAGGGACAGGCGACCTCGGTGGGGGAGAGCTCAGCGAGCGACGGAGAGCCGGAGGCCTGGATCCATATCGAGGTCGACCGCCAGGCCGAGCGTCAGCAGCTACAGGCGCTGGAAACGGCGATCCGCTCCGCCCTTGAGGATGTCGACGTGGCGGTGGGCGACTGGCAGGCCATGCGTCAGCAGGCACAGCGCGCCCGGGCGGCACTCAAGCGCCGCGGCCCCGACAGTACCGATGATTACCTCGATGAAGTGGACAATTTCCTCGCCTGGATCCTCGATGACGACTTCACGTTTCTCGGTTATCGGCGCTACGACCTGCGCCGAACGCGGGATGGCGTGCAGCTCCGGGCCGTCAGGAACTCCGGGCTCGGCCTCCTGCGCGATGGTCATGATGCCGGGCGATTGTCGCAGAGTTTCGAGGCCCTGCCTCAAGCGCTGCGCGAGCAGGCCGCGGACCCCGACCCGCTCATCCTCACCAAATCCAGCCATCGCGCCACCGTGCACCGCCATGGCTACATGGATACCATCGGCATCAAACGCTTCAACGCCGATGGCGAGGTCATTGGCGAACACCGCTTTCTAGGCCTTTATACCTCCTCTGCCTATAGCCGCAATCCGCGAAACATCCCTCTGTTGCGGCGCAAGCTGGACGCGGTACTCAACCGGGCTGGCCTGAGAAGCAACAGCCATGCGGGCAAGGCGCTGGTTCATATCCTCGAGACCTATCCGCGGGACGAGCTCTTCCAGATCGACGTCGATAAGCTCTATGAGACAGCCAGCGGCATACTGCAGCTGCAGGAGCGCCAGCGTGTGAGGCTCTTCCTGCGTCATGACCGCTTCGGGCGTTTTGTCTCCTGCCTGGTCTACGCCCCCCGCGAGCGCTATGACACCGCGGTGCGCCAGCGCATGCAGAAAATCCTCATGGAGGCTTTCGATGGCGCGCATTCAGAATTCACGGTACAGCTGTCGGAAGCCGTTCTGGCGCGCATCCACTTCATCATCCATTTCAGTAGCGCTACGGCCC
This sequence comes from Spiribacter sp. 1M189, assembly GCF_040838345.1. NCBI lineage: Bacteria > Pseudomonadati > Pseudomonadota > Gammaproteobacteria > Chromatiales > Ectothiorhodospiraceae > Spiribacter > Spiribacter insolitus. The sequence goes on from NZ_JBAKFF010000001.1 coordinate 1,679,607, forward strand.
GGGACGTCGATGCTGACGCTCTGGAGGCACGACTGGCCGCCACCACACGGTCCTGGTCCGACGATCTGGCACAGGCACTGCTGGATCACTGCGGCGAAGCGCGCGGAACCCGACTTCACCATCGTTACGGCGAGGCGTTCAGTGCAGCCTATCGAGAGGATACCGGCGCACGAACCGCGGCCCAGGATATCGAACGTCTCGAAACCCTGAGCGATAATGAGGGCCTCGTCATCAGCCTCTACCGGCCCCTCGAGGCCCCCGCCAGCGTCCTGCGCCTCAAGCTCTATCAGGCCGGCGAGCCCATCAGCCTGTCCGATGTACTGCCGGTTCTTGAACATATGGGCGTCCGCGTCATCGACGAGCGCCCCTACGGCATTCGTCCGCTGCAGACGGAACGATGCTGGATCCATGACTTCGGGCTGAGTCATGATCCCGGCCTGGAACTCGACACGGGAATGCTGCGGGATGCATTCCAGAGCGGATTCGCGGCGATCTGGCGCCACCAGGCCGATGATGACGGCTTCAACCGCCTGATCCTGCTCGCCGGGCTGGGCTGGCGCGACATCGTTATCCTCCGGGCTTATGCGCAGTACCTGCGGCAGGCGGGCACCGCCTACAGTCAGCCCTATGTGGAAGCCACGCTCGCTGCCCATCCCGCGGTGGCCGCCCGACTTGTCCGGCTTTTCCATGCCCGCTTCTGCCCCGATACCGCTGAAGCGGAGCAGGCAGAACGCCTGGCCGCGGATATCAACGAACGGCTGGAGTCCGTCGCGAGCCTCGACGAGGATCGCATTCTGCGGCGCATGCTGGCGGCGATCCTGGCCACGGTCCGCACCAATTTCTTCCGCACGGACCCGCAAGGTCGGCACCGCGACAACCTGGCCTTCAAGCTACAACCCGAGGCGATTCCAGGCGTCCCCAAGCCGATACCGGCCTTCGAGATCTTCGTCAGTTCACCGCGGGTTGAAGGCGTCCACCTGCGCGGAGGGAAAGTGGCCCGTGGCGGACTTCGCTGGTCGGAGCGCCCCGAGGACTATCGCACCGAGATCCTGGGCCTGATGAAAGCCCAGATGGTGAAGAACGCCCTGATCGTTCCGGTCGGCGCGAAGGGGGGCTTTGTCTGCAAGCAACTCCCCCGGGAACGCAGTGCCCGCCAGAAGGAGGTCCTCGCATGTTACCGGCTGTTCATTCGTAGCCTGCTGGATGTCACCGACAACATCGTTGATGGCCGGGTGCAGCCGCCAGCGGAGGTAATCCGGCATGACGACGACGATCCGTACCTGGTGGTGGCGGCGGACAAAGGAACGGCCAGCTTTTCGGACGAAGCCAATGCGATTGCCGAGGAGTACGGCTTCTGGCTTCATGACGCCTTTGCCTCTGGTGGCTCGACCGGGTACGACCATAAGAAAATGGGGATCACCGCCCGGGGCGCATGGGTCGCCGTGCAGCAGCATTTCCGCGAACTGGGGCGCAATATCCAGACCGAGCCCTTCAGTGCCGTCGGCATCGGTGACATGTCCGGAGACGTATTCGGCAACGGCATGCTCCAGTCCGGCACCACCCGGCTGATCGCGGCGTTCGACCACCGGCACATCTTCATTGACCCTGATCCTGATCCGGCGGGCAGCTTTGCCGAGCGTGAGCGACTGTTCGCCCTGTCGCGATCGAGCTGGGCCGACTATGACGAGTCCCGACTCTCCGAGGGTGGCGGCATCTGGCCTCGCAGCGCCAAATCCATCCATCTGGCGGTCCCGGCGCGCCGGGTACTGGGCATTGATGCCGAACGACTGACACCAAACGAGCTGATCGCCGCCATCCTGCGGGCCCCGGTCGACCTGCTCTGGAACGGCGGCATCGGGACCTACATCAAGGCGGCCTCCGAGAGCCATGCCGAAGTGGGCGACAAGGGCAACGACCCGGTGCGGGTTGATGCCGAGGACCTGCGCTGCCGAGTGATCGGCGAGGGCGGCAACCTCGGCGTCACTCCCCTGGGAAGGGTCGCCTTCGCACTGGCAGGCGGGCGCATCAACAACGATGCCATCGACAACTCCGGTGGCGTGGACTGCTCCGACCACGAGGTCAACATCAAGGTCCTGATGAACGGCGTCGTCGACGATGGCGATCTCACCATGAAACAGCGTAACAGGCTGCTTGAGGAAATGACCGATGCCGTGGGCGCGCACGTCCTGGCCAATAACTACCGCCAGACCCAGGCCTTGAGTCTGATGCTCGACCGCGCCCCGGGCAGACTGCCCGAACAGGGCCGCTGCATGCGCTTACTGGAGCGGGAGGGTCGGCTCGACCGGGCGGTGGAGCAGCTGCCCGATGACGCGATGCTCGCCGAGCGCGAGCAGCAGGGCCGCGGCTTGACGCGACCGGAACTGGCCATCCTGCTTGCCTACAGCAAGATCCGCAGTTTCGAACAGCTCCTCGACTCGCCGCTGGTCGAGGGGGAAGAGAATCTCGACGAGCTGCTGGATTACTTCCCGAAGCCCCTGCAGGAGCGTTTTGCCGTGCGTATCGATGCGCATCCGCTACGCCGGGAGATTATCGCCACCAATCTGGCCAATCATGTTCTCAACCGCATGGGCGCGACCTTCCTCATGCGGGTGACTGAAGCAACCGGGGCCGATCTCCCCGAGGCGGTCCGGGCCTACCTCGCCGCCCGCGATATCTACGGCCTGCGCAAGCTGTGGCGGGAAATCGACGACCTCGACAACCAGGTGGCCGCGGCCGAGCAGCAACGACTCCTCCATCGCATCTGCGACCTGCAGGAACGCGCCACCCGCTGGCTGCTTCGTCATCAGCCGGCCCTCAGCAGCACCGGCATCGCCGTTGAGCGGATGCACACGGCGATCCGCACCCTCGACGGGGCCTTGCCTGAGCTGCTTCCGGAGCCTGCGCTGAAACGCCTCGAGCGCGACCGCCAGCGTCATCTGGATGCCGGCATTCCCGGTGAACTGGCCGATCGCATGAGCCGTCTGCCGCGGCTCTATCCGGCACTTGATATCAGTGCCGCAGCGGCGATGGCGGGTGCCGATCTATCGGAGACGGCACGCATTCATTTCCGGGCAGCGGATCAGCTTGGCCTGGGTGACCTGAACGAGGCCATCGCCGGCTTCAGTCCCGACAGCGACTGGCAAGCGAGGTACCGAATTGGCCTGATGGAGTCACTGCACCGGGAACATCGTCGGCTGACGGAGGCCATCCTCTGCAGCACGGCCGCTAATGACGCCGATACCCGGGTGACCGACTGGCTGGCCACCCGGGGCAATCGTATCGATTATCTGCGTGAGACCATCGAACAGGTCACTGGCGCGGCGCAGGCCGATCCTGCCATGCTAGGTGTGGCAATGCAGGAACTCCGCCACGTCGCCGCCAACCCGCAGGAGCAGAAGGCATGAGCGAGACCGTCGAACTCGCCGGCCAGGCTTCAGGCACGGGGCCAGCACTGGTTATGCTGCATGGCCTCTATGGTTCGGGAAACAACTGGCGGGGTATCGCTCGCCAGTTCGAGAAAAGCCATCGGACGTTGCTGCCCGACTTGAGAAACCATGGCCACTCACCGACGCATCCGGACATGGACTATCGGCAGATGGCCGCCGATGTGCTGGCACTGCTTGACCGGGAGGGCATCGACCAGGCGAGCCTCGTCGGACACAGCATGGGCGGTAAGGTCGCCATGGCACTGGCGCTGACGGCGCCGCAGAGGGTGGAGCATTTACTGGTAGTGGACATTGCACCGATGGCATATGACCACTCCGCCGAGCACGGCCGCATCATCCAGGCCATGCGCGAGGTGAACCTCGGCGCCGTGCGCAGCCGCGAGGATGCCGATGCGGCTCTGTCCGAAACGATTCCGCATGCCGCGGTCCGGCAGTTCCTGCTCACCAATCTTCAGCGTGAGGGCGGGCACTGGCAGTGGCGCATTCCGCTGGATATCCTCGCCGATCAGCTGCCGGTCATTCAGGGGTGGCCCACCGGGCTCGACACATTCAGCGATGCACCTGTCGAGTTCATCCACGGCGAGGCCTCCGGTTATGTCGACGACCGCGGGCGCGCCGCCATCTCGAGGCACTTCCCTGACGCGACGGTCCTGTCCTACGCAGGCGTCGGCCACTGGGTCCATGCCGAGGACCCCAAGCGATTCAGTACCGATTTGCACACCTTCTTGAGCGATAACAATAACCCGTGAGCACCCCGAGGAAGAGCCATGGCCGAGGACTTCAAGCAGAACGCACTCGATTATCACCGCTACCCCACGCCGGGGAAGATCGAGGTTTCGCCCACTAAACCACTTGCCAATCAGCGGGATCTGGCCCTCGCCTACAGCCCGGGCGTTGCCGCGGCCTGCGAGGCGATCGTCGAGGATGAGCGCGAAGCGGCCACGATGACCGCCCGCGGCAACCTGGTCGGGGTGATCACCAACGGCACCGCAGTACTCGGGCTTGGCGCCATCGGGCCACTGGCCTCAAAACCGGTGATGGAGGGCAAGGGTGTGCTCTTCAAGAAATTCGCCGGGATTGATGTCTTCGACATCGAAATCGCCGAAACGCAGGCCGATCAGCTGGTGGAGACCATCGCTCGGCTCGAGCCCACGTTTGGCGGGATCAACCTCGAGGACATCAAGGCGCCGGAGTGCTTCGAGGTCGAGGAAAAGCTCCGTGAGCGGATGAACATCCCAGTCTTCCATGACGACCAGCACGGCACGGCCATCACCGCGGCGGCGGCGATATACAACGGTCTGCGACTGGTCGACAAGCGCTTTGAGGACGTCAAGCTGGTCACTTCCGGCGCGGGCGCATCGGCCGTTGCCTGTCTCGACCTGCTGGTGTCCATGGGGCTGCGTCCGGAAAACGTGATCGCCACGGATCGGAAGGGCGTCATCTACAAAGGCCGTGCCGAGTACATGGACGAACGCAAGGGAGTCTACGCGACCGAGTCGCCGGCACGCACGCTGGGCGAGGCCATCGAGGATGCGGATATCTTCCTCGGACTCTCCGCACCGGGCGTTCTGTCACCGGACATGGTCAAGCGCATGGCCGACAAACCGCTAATCATGGCGCTGGCCAATCCAACGCCGGAAATCTGGCCCGAAGAAGCACTGGAAGCCCGGCCCGATGCGATCATCTCCACCGGACGCTCGGACTATCCCAACCAGGTCAATAACGTCCTGTGCTTCCCCTTCATCTTCCGCGGCGCACTGGACGTAGGCGCCACCACCATCAACGACGAGATGAAAAAGGCCTGCGTGCGGGCCATTGCCGATCTCGCCACCATGGAGTCATCCGACGTGGTCCGGGCGGCCTATGGCGGCAAACCGCTGTCCTTCGGCCCCGAGTATCTGATCCCCAAACCCTTCGATCCCCGGCTGATCACCCGGATCGCGCCCGAGGTCGCCCGCTCGGCCATGGAAAGCGGCGTCGCCAGTCGCCCGATCCAGGACTTCGCCGCCTATCGGCGTCGCCTGTCGACCTACGTGTTCCAGTCGGGCCTGCTGATGAAACCGATCTTCGAGCGGGCCACCCAGAACCCGCAGCGGGTGGTCTATGGAGATGGCGAAGACGAGCGCATCCTGCAGGCCGTGCAGCTGGTGGTGGACGATCGCCTGGCCCGTCCGATCATCATTGGCCGCCGGCGCGTGGTCAAAATGCGCATCAAGCGCCTTGGTCTGCGACTCGCCATCGATGGCGATTTCGAGCTCGTCGACCCCGAAGACGACCCTCGTTTCAAGGAATACTGGCAGCTCTACCACTCGCTGATGGAACGTCGTGGTATCACGCCCGACCGGGCACGGCAGATCGTGCGTACGCGCAACACGGTCATTGCGGCCCTCATGGTCCGCCGTGGCGAAGCCGATGCCATGCTCGCCGGGGCCGTGGGTAAATACCATCGTCAGCTCGACTACGTGAACGAAGTCCTGGGCCGGCGCACCGGCGTCCGCAATCTGGCGGCGATGAATGCCATCATCACCCCCAAGGGCACGCTTTTCCTATGCGACACCTATGTCAACCAGAACCCTTCAGCGCATCAGCTCGCCGAGATGACGGTGCTGGCAGCCGATGAAATCCGCCGCTTCGGCATGGTTCCCAAGGTGGCACTGCTTTCGCACAGCAACTTCGGCACGTCAGAGGCGCCGGAAGCGATCAAGATGCGTGAGGCCCTGCAGTTGATCGAGGATCGCGACCCGGCACTCGAGGTCGAAGGTGAGATGCACGGCGATGCGGCGCTCAACGAGGAAATCCGGCGTCGGATCTTCCCCAACTCGCGCCTGGACGGCGAAGCCAACCTGTTGATCATGCCCACACTGGATGCCGCCAATATCGCCTTCAACCTGCTGAAAACGGTGACCGATGCGGTCTCCATCGGTCCGATCGTGCTCGGCATGTCCAAGCCTGCGCATATCCTCACGCCATCGGTCACGGTACGCGGTGTCGTCAATCTGACGGCCCTCGCCGGCGTTGAGGCGGCCATGGCCGGCGGAAAAACGGAGAAAAAAGATGACTGAAGCCATCCGTGTCCACGAAGTCGGCGGGCCCGGACAGCTGCGGCATGAGTCAATCGAGGTCCCGGCACCCGGCGCCGGCGAGGTTCTCCTGCGTCAGACGCATATCGGTGTGAATTACATTGACGTCTACTTCCGCACCGGGCTTTATCAAGCCGGCAGCCTGCCCTTCACACCGGGCCTGGAGGGCGCGGGCGAGGTTATCGCCACCGGTGAGGGTGTAAGCACCGTCGAGCCGGGCCAACGGGTGGCCTATGCCGGCGGCCCGCTGGGGGCTTATGCCGCCGAGCGGGTAATGCCGGCGGACCGGCTGGTGCCGCTGCCGGAGTCCATCAGCAACGAACAGGCCGCCGCCATCATGCTCAAGGGCATGACCGCCCATGTCCTCCTGCAGCAGGTACATGCCGTACGTCGGGGCGAACGGGTCCTGATCCACGCCGCGGCCGGTGGCGTCGGCCTTTTGCTCTGCCAGTGGGCCAGCCATCTGGGCGCTACCGTGATTGGAACCGTGGGCAGCCCCGAGAAGGCCGAACTGGCAAGAGCCAATGGCTGCGACCATCCCATCCTCTACCGCGAGGAAAATGTCCAGGAAAGGGTAAGGGCACTGACCGGAGGCCAGGGCGTCGACGTGGTCTACGACTCCGTCGGTGCCGATACGCTGATGGTCTCGCTTGGCTGCCTGGCCCGCCGCGGCATGCTGGTGAGCTTCGGACAGTCCTCAGGCAAACCACCCGCCATCGAGGTGGGTCAGTTGGCGGCTGGCGGTTCGCTGTTCCTGACGCGGCCGTCGCTGTTCGACTACATCGCCACGGTGGAGGAACTGAAATCAGCCGCGGCAGCGGTTTTCGAGGTGGTCAGACAGGGCAGGCTGAACGTACGCATCGGCCAGCGCCTGCCGCTGGCCGATGCGGCCACGGCTCACCGGGCACTGGAATCCCGGCGGAGCACCGGCTCAACCATTCTCACCGTCTAGTGACCGGTGGACTCGATCTGCGGAAGGCTATTACCCAGCGGGTCGAGTCCCAGCGCCTGGCGGTAGGTACGGCGCGCCTGCTCCTCCTCGCCAAGCCGTTCATAGAGCTCGGCCAGCATGCGGGCCATGGCGGGATTGTTGCTCCGCTCAACGGCCGCCTCGAGATAACCGCGAGCCTGTCCCCAGAGCTCGCATCGGGCGGCCTGCCGCGCAGCCGCGTATAGCAACGTCGGATCTTCCGGCCGCTCGCGCAACCATTTGGTGATCCGGTCGTAGACCCGCTGCGGCGGATCCAGAGGCAACTCACCATAAACCTCGACCAGCTCCGGCGCCCAATGCTGACGCAACCAGCGACGCAGCTGCTGCTCGGCGGTCGCTGGACAATCCGCATCGACCAGTGCGCGGGCATAGCGAGCCTGCAATGCGGGATCACGCCGGCGCACCTTGGGCAGAGACTTCCAGATACGGCCCAGGCTGTCGGCATTGGCCTCGGCACCGAGCTCGTCGAAGCGCTGGCCCAGCGCGCGGTACTCGATTTCGGCAAGCGCCTCCTCGGGCAATGCCTTTTCCCGGCGCAGATCCGGCAGAAGATCGGCGAGCCCGGCATGATCATCCACCGCCTGCATCGCCCTCGCCAGAAACATGAGAACGCGATGGTTGCGCGGGGCCTTTTCCCTCAGCCAGCCCAGCGTAGCGAGGGCCTGTTCCCACTGCTCGGCCTCCACCTGCAACTGGGCCTGGAGCAGGCCCACCGCGACCCGCGCCCGCGGATTGGCGGCATCCGCCGCCGCCAGCAGGTCATCGCGGCGCTGCCACTCACCGCGGCGCTGCGCGGCAATGGCGGCCAGCAGATGATGCATGAGGGGCTGCACCGCCGCCCGGCTGGTTCCCTCCAGATGGCGCTCGGCCTCGGCATATCGGCCCTCAGCCAGTTCGATCAGCCCATCCACCAGCTCGCGCTGTGCCTTCTGCGTGCGACGACTCGCCCAGCGCACGCGAATGCGCCCCGGTGCCAGCAGCAGGCGCCGCGCCAGCCCGTAGATCAGCGTCACAACCACCCAGGCGACGATGAATGCGACGACCGCCACGAACAGGCTTGTCTGCACCGTCACATCGCCGACACGAAGCATCAGGAAGCCGCCCTGGTTGGCAAACCATAGTGCCGCGCTGACACTTGCCAGCAGCAGGACGACCAGCAGTATCAGCCGGCCCATCATGGTTCACTGCTCCCGTCCAGAACCGGCGACAGGACACCGGCGATGTCGGGCGCTTCGACTTTCACCGGCTCCTCGATAAGCCCGGCCAGTCGCTCCCGAACCGCCGATACCGCCGGCGAGGCCGAGTCGAAATAGGCGCCAACCCAGTCGTCCACGCGCCGCAGCGCGTCGCGGTAGGTTTCCGGCTCCCCACGCAGGGCCGCCAGTCGCGCCGATTCTAACTGCAGCAGCAGATTCTGCTGGAGCAGGAAACGTGACTCGGGTTCCGGGAGGGGTTCCACCTGGCGGTCGCGGCTCACCGTCACCAAGCCGCCAAGGCCTTCCAGCAGGCGTTGACGCGCCCGCTCAAGCCGGCTCTGCCAGTCACCGCTGGCTGCGGGATCGGCCCCATCCTCGCCTTCATCCGCGGCATCCTGCTCGAAGCGGGTGATGCCAGCCGCCAGGGGAAGCTCATCGAGCTGATCGGCGACGCGATCCAGACCGCGGTTGATGGCGACCATGTCCACCCGATCCACCGCGAGCAGACGATCCACGGCCTCGCCGATGGCTTCGCGGCGATCGATGCCCGTACCACCAAGTCCCGAGAGCAGAATATCTGCCGCCTCAAGCGCCTCGAGCGCACCGGCGATATCACCATTGAAACGGACCCGGTGTAAGGCCATGCGAGCGAGGTAACTCGCCTCGGCAACACGCCAGTCATCGGTTTCCGACTGCATGCGCCGATAGAGCTGATCGACCCGATCAGCCAGCTCCTTGCGGGCGGACACCTGGTCCGCCATGCGATTCTCTAGTCGCGCGAGCGATTGCAGGCGAGACTCCAGGGCCTCGTTGAGGTTGGTGATCCGTCCGTTCAGCTCACCCATATCGCTCTGCTGCCTGTCGGCCAGCGCCTGCAGTTCGCTGCGTTCCGCAAGCCCTGACTGGGCGTCGGCCAGTGACTGCATCTGGAGATACAGATAAACGCCGCCGGCGGCGGCCAGTACGGCGACGGCCAGCGCGATCATCAGGGCGCCACGGCCCGCGGAACGGCCCGTTGATGGCGGCGTCGGGGTTGGCTCAACCTTTTCCCCTTCATCCTCTCCATTACTGCCGCCACCGTTATTGGCCGACCGGGAGGCAGGCCCCGGATCGTCGGCAGCCCGAGCTTCCTCAGCATTTTCGCTGAGCGGCCCGTTCTCCGTGGTCAGCTCCTCGGAATCCTTGTCCTTTTCAGTCATTGGTTTTCTCTCTGCAGCGCTGCGCGGACGGTGCGGGTGATGGCGTCATCGTCCGCCCCACCGGCCACCAGCGGCCGATCAAATCCGGCGGCTGTCGCGGCCTGGGCGATACGATCGCTGACCGTGACCAACCGTCCCTGACGTACCCACTCTATCGCGCCTGGTTCCGCCATGCCGAGCAAATGCGCAAGTCCCGTCTGACTTGTCACGATTGTGCAGTCGAGCCGCCTGGCCTGCCACTCCTGCGGAATCGCCAGGGTATTGTCGGGTTTGATGCGCTCGTAGACCGCCATCTCACGGAGCTCGACATCCCGCGTCAGAAGCGCGGACTGAAGACGTCGACGTCCCTCCTTACCCCGAACGATCACGACGGTCTCCCCCGGCCCGGGATCGAACGCCGGCTCCGCGAGTAATGCGTCGGCGCCGCCGCCAGCAACCGGGGCAACGGTCACTGGCAGCCCCGCATGGCGCAGCCGGGCCGCCGTGCCCGGCCCCACCGCAGCCAGCTTTGTCGAACGACAGCGCGCCAGTGGCAGATGCGCCAGTCCGTAATCCACCGCATTGGGGCTGATAAAGACAAGCCAGTCTGGACAGTGACCGGTGACCCTGGAGTCCGGTTCGCAAGGGACGATCGCAAGCGTCGGACGGTGCAGCACCAGCGCACCGGCGGCTTCGAGCTGGCGGATCAATCCGTCGGCCTGACCCGCCGGCCGGGTCACCAGGATGCGGCGTCCGCGCAGGGGAGTGCTCAATGGACGTCGGCCAGTATTTCCGCGGCGCCCTGCGAGAGCAGATCCTCGGCGACGACGCCCCCCAGCTCGGTTCCCTCGTCACGGCGAGCCCGGCCTTCCGAGCGCAATACCCGCCGCCCGTCCCGGCTCGCCACCAGTGCGCGTAGCCACAGGTCGTCGCCCTCAAGCAGCGCATAGGCCGCGAGCGGCACGTGACAACTGCCGTCCAGCCTGGCGTTGACCGCGCGCTCGGCGGCAACCCGGTCATGCGTATCAGGGTCATCCAGGCCAGCAATCAGGGCCTCGACCTCCGGATCATCGGCGCGACACTCGATACCGAGCGCACCCTGTCCCACCGCGGGCAGGCTCTCCTCCGGCGGCATGACGCGGGTGATCTGGTCGGCCATCCCCAGTCGCCGCAACCCCGATGCCGCCAGCACGATGGCATCGAACTCCCCGGCATCCAGCTTGGCGAGCCTGGTCTGGACATTGCCCCGCAGCGACTCGACGACCAGATCGGGACGCCGCGCCCGAATCTGGCATTCGCGGCGCAGGCTCGCCGTGCCCACACGACCAGTGGCGGGGAGCTCAGCAATGTCACCATAGCGGCGTGACACCAGGGCATCGCAGGGGTCTTCACGATCGAGGATGACCGGCAAGCGAAAGGCCTCTGGCACCACCGCCGGCACGTCTTTCATGGAATGCACGGCAATGTCCGCCTTGCCCGCCAGCATGCCCTCCTCGAGCGCTTTGACGAACAGCGCCTTACCGCCAACGGCCATCAGCGGCCGATCGGTGATCTCGTCGCCGCGTGTGGAAAGGCGCACCAGCTCCACGTCGAGCCCCGGATACCGGGCTCGAAGCCGGTCAGCGACATGTTCTGCCTGCCAGACGGCGAGCGGGCTGCGGCGGGTGGCGATACGAAGATGCTCGATGGTCATAACTATCAGGGCCTGGCAGCGGCCGCGGCGGCCGGAATCGGTCTGCCGCAACCATACCGCCAGATCGTCATCAGGCAAACCGTCAGCCCGGACCGGCCGCGGACTTCAGCCACCGCCTGACCTGCGGCAGTCGACGCCGACTCACCGGCAGCCGCTCGTCACTGCCATCGACGAGCGCCTGTGTGCGCCCATCCAGATCCTTCTCCAGTCCGCGCAGGGCATCGCGGGCGATCAGGGCACTGCGGTGGACACGCAGGAAGCGCGGCTCGAACTCTTCCTCCAGCCGGCAGAGCGAATCCTCAATCAGATCCTCGCCTTCATCATGCTGGACCGTGACGTATTTCTGGTCGGCCATGAAATACCGCACCCCATCCACCGGAATCAGGCTCAGGCCGTTCCTTCGCCGGCAGAGGATATGCCGTCTTTCACCGCCGGAACCCGGCGCCTGGATTCGGGCAATCTGCTCGGCACTGAGCGGTCGTGCATCGTGGATGACCGATTTGAGCCTTGCCGGCTGGACATGCTCCAGGACATAGTCGACTCCACTCTGCTGGAGTCGGGGCAACATGGGGTCGGTCAGCGAACTGGCCAGCACCACCGCCGGTGCCGGGCGTTCGTTGGCCAGTGCCACGGCGACACGGAGGTCGGCCTCCTGTCGTATCCCGAGCACGACGACGTCGACCGGATCATTACCATGGGCTTGCGTTGCATCAGCCGGATCCTCGAGCACGGCGCTCACTGCGAAGGCGGGTGTGGATGCGACCAGGCGGGCGAGTCGCTGGCGCAATGATGACTGTTCACAGGCAATAACGATCTTCATCATTCACGTCCTCCCGAAAGCGTTGGTGGCTTGAAACACCGCCCGACAGAACGCCGGACGGCCCGATCAAGCTTGCAAAACCTTTCATGAAGAGACCGCCAACCGGTTCACAGAACCACGCATCCGGCGTCCAACACCGGCCGGCTGCTATACTGCCGCGCTCAGTTGACGGGGACGGAAGGGCATGAGCAAGTCAGACGCAAAGGGACTCTGGAGCGGCCGGTTCAGCGAGGCGACGGACGCATTTGTCACCGCCTTCAGTGCCTCCGAACACTATGACCGACGGCTCTACCGCGAGGACATCCGGGGCTCTCGAGCCCATGCCCGGATGCTGGCCGACTGCGGCGTCATCAGCCAGGCCGACGCCGCCGCCATCAGCGAGGGACTGGACGCCATCGCCGCCGAAATCGAGGCCGGCGACTTCCCATGGGATCCCGCCCTGGAAGACGTCCACATGAATATCGAAGCGCGGCTCACAGAGCGTATTGGCGAGGCTGGCAAGCGACTGCATACCGGACGCTCGCGCAACGATCAGATCGCCACCGACGTGCGACTCTGGCTGCGAACGGTGATTGACGAGACGATCGGCCTGCTGCGGCGTTTTGAGACCGGGCTCGTGGATCTCGCCGAGCGCGAGGCGGACACCGTCATGCCGGGGTTCACCCACCTCCAGGTGGCGCAGCCGGTGAGTTTCGGGCACCACATGCTGGCCTGGTACGAAATGCTGGTGCGCGACGAAGCCAGGCTTGTCGACGCCCTTCAGCGGGTCAACCAGATGCCACTGGGATCGGCGGCGCTGGCCGGTACGACTTTCCCCATCGACCGCCACCAGACCTGCACTGAACTGGGCTTCGACGCCCCGACCCGCAACTCCCTGGATGCCGTCTCCGACCGGGACTTCGCCATCGAATTCGTCTCGGCGGCGGCGCTGACCATGACCCATCTATCCCGGATGGCCGAGGAACTCGTGATCTGGGCCTCGCCACTGACCGGTTTCATCGATCTGCCCGACCGCTTCTGCACCGGCAGCTCGATCATGCCCCAGAAGAAGAACCCCGACGTCGCCGAGCTCGTTCGTGGCAAGAGCGCTCGGGTCCACGGTGCCCTTCATACCCTGCTTACCCTCATGAAGGGCCAGCCACTCGCGTACAACCGCGACAACCAGGAAGACAAGGAACCTCTGTTCGATGCGGCGGATGCGCTTCGCGACAGCCTGCGGGCCTTTGCCGACATGGTCCCGGCGCTGAGCGTCAACCGGGAGCGCACTCGTGCGGCGGCCCGCGAAGGCTTTGCCACGGCCACCGATCTGGCCGATTACCTGGTCCGCCAGGGCGTTGCCTTCCGCGACGCCCACGAAATCGTCGGCAAAGCCGTTGCCCACGGCGTGGCCGAGGGGCGCGACCTGGCCGAGATGTCGCTCGCCGAGCTGCAGCAGTTCTCGGAGGCCATTGGCGAGGACGTCTTCCAGGTGCTCACACTGGACGGATCACTGGCCGCCCGCGACCATGTGGGGGGTACGGCGCCGGCCCAGGTACGCATCCAGGTGGAAGCGGCGCGGCAGCGGCTCGCAACGGACTGAATGCCGCACCCCGGGTCAGCTGTCCTTAAGACTCGAGGGCAAGAACGCGCCGCAGCCAGCGGCCGATATCGTCGATCTCTTCACGGCAGACCTGGTGCTCCATCGGATAGTCGTGCCAGTCGACCGGGTACCCGAGGGCCAGCAAGGTATCCCGCGAGGCGATGCCCAGCTGGTGGGAGAGGACCGGATCATGGTGACCGTGGGCGAGAAAGACCGGCGTATCGCGGTTGGCTGCCGCTCGAGCCTGTGACAGGTGATCCGATAGCGGCAGATAGGTTGACAGGCCCATGATCCCAGCCAGTCCCGAGGCGTAGCGCAGACCGGTATGCAACGCCAGGGCTCCACCCTGGGAAAAACCCGCCAGGACCAGACGCTCAGGCGGCACGCCTCGCCGACCCTCGCGGTCGATCAGCGACTCGATCCAGCTGGCGGCGCGGTCGAGGCCCCGCTCGTCGGCGGGCGTCCCGGCCGTCAGTCCGTAGATGTCGTACCAGGCCGGCATCGACAGACCGCCGTTCAGCGTAACCGGCTGCTCCGGAGCGTGCGGAAACACAAACCGCACTGCACTGTCCGCCGGCAGACCCAGCTCGGGGACGATCGGTTCGAAATCGTGCCCGCTGGCACCCAGTCCGTGCAGCCAGATCACGCTGTGGCGCGCCTCCGCAGGCCCCTGTTCCACCGTCTTGAGCAGCTCATCCACCATGTTCCTCTCCCTCGGCATCACGTCTATTCGGAATCGCAGGCTAGCGGCTTTATACTATCGCGCCATTCAAAACGCCGAGCCTGCACCATCATGCGCATCCTGCCCTGCCTGTTGCTCGTCCTGCTGATACTGCTGACCGGATGCGGCGTGAAAGGCGATCTTTATCTGCCCGAGACCGATTCCTCCGCTGCCTCGGAGGAGACGGCATGAGCCTGTCCCGTGACAACGGCACCCTCCGCGTTGAGGATTGCGAAGTCCCGGCGCTTGCCAAAGCGTTCGGCACGCCCCTGTATGTCTACTCCCGAGCAGCCATCGAGGCCGCCTGGCGCGCCTACGACGAGGCCTTCGCCGACCGCGAGCACCTGATCTGCTATGCGGTAAAGGCCAACGGGAGTCTCGCCATACTCCAGTTACTGGCGCGCCTTGGCAGCGGTTTTGACATCGTCTCCGGTGGCGAACTGGCCCGAGTGATGCAGGCCGGCGGCGACCCCGGGAAAGTCGTGTTCTCCGGCGTCGGGAAGACCGAGGCGGAGATCGCTCAGGCGCTGGATGTCGGCATCCTTGCCTTTAACGTGGAATCGGAAGCGGAACTCGAGCGCATCGCCGCGATCGCCGTGCGAAAGGGGTTGGAGGCACCGGTATCACTGCGCGTCAATCCCGATGTCGATGCCCGTACACACCCCTATATCTCCACCGGGCTGAAGGAGAACAAGTTCGGTATCGACATCCACCGCGCCGAGGCCATCTACCGCCAGGCGGCGGCAATGCCCGGCATCCGGGTGACCGGGCTCGATTTCCACATCGGATCGCAACTGACCGAACTGGGTCCCCTGGCGGACGCACTGTCGCGAAGCCTTTCGCTGATCGATCGGCTCGGCGAGGCCGGGATCAGCCTGGCGCACCTGGATATCGGAGGAGGCCTGGGCATCCGCTACGAAGACGAAGAGCCACCGACGCCCGCCGACCTTGCCGAGCGCCTCGCTCCCCTGCTCGCCGGCCGCTCGCAGCGCCTGCTCATGGAGCCCGGCCGGGCGCTCGTCGGCGAGGCCGGCCTGCTGCTGACCCGGGTGGAGTACCTCAAGCCCGGTCACCGGGATTTCGCGATTGTCGACGCCGCGATGACCGACCTGCTCCGCCCGGCGCTTTATGACGCCTGGCAGCGCATCGAGACGGCTGCCCCGGTGGATGCCGAGCCACGCCTCTACGATATCGTCGGACCGGTCTGCGAGAGTGCCGATACGCTGGGCAAAGCCCGCTCCCTGGCCCTCGCCCCCGGCGCGCTGCTGGCCATCCATGGCGCCGGCGCCTACGGCTTTGTCATGGCCTCGCAATACAATGCGCGCCCGCGGCCGGCGGAGGTGCTGGTCGACGGGGACCAGGCCCATCTCATCCGCGAGCGTGAGCCGCTAGAGGCCCTGTGGCAGGGCGAGCGACTGCTGGAGACGCGATGAGCCTGGCATTCACCAAGATGCAGGGCCTCGGTAACGACTTCGTCGTGCTCGATGGCATCACCTGCGCGCTGGACATGACCCCGGAGCGCGTCCGGCGTATGGCCGATCGGCGCTACGGCATCGGTTGCGACCAGGTGCTGCTTGCCGAACCCGCTCATGCCCCCGAAGCCGATTTTCGCTATCGGATCTGGAACGCCGATGGTGCCGAGGTCGAACACTGCGGCAACGGGGTACGCTGCATGGCCCGCTTCCTCAGGGATCAGGGTCTGTCCGCATCCGACCGGATGACGCTGGAGACAATGAATGGACTGACCCACGTCGAGCTGATGACGGACGACAGGGTGCGTGTGGATATGGGGCCACCCGTGCTGACACCCTCGGATATCCCGTTTCTGGCGACAACCCAACGGCCGCTTTACTCACTCAGCGTCGGGCATCAGCAGCTGGAGGTCGCGGCTGTATCCATGGGAAACCCCCATCTGGTGTTACGGGTAGACGACGCGGACACGGCCCCCGTTGCGCGACTTGGCCCGCGACTGGAGGGTCACCCCGACTTCCCCAACCGGGTCAATGCCGGCTTCCTGCAGGTACTCGGCCGCGACCACGCCAGGCTTCGCGTCTACGAACGCGGTGTTGGCGAAACCCTGGCCTGCGGCACGGGCGCCTGTGCCGCCGTGGTCGCCGGTGTTCTCAATGACTGGTTCGATGCCCGGGTCACGGTGGATCTGCCCGGCGGCAGGCTGGTGATACACTGGGCCGGGACAGGGGAACCGGTGTGGATGACCGGCCCGGCGGTACCCGTATTCGAGGGCATAATGGCGGCGGGGGCGGAATGAGCAGGCAGACAACGGAATCGGCGGATACCGCCAGCGAACTCGACGAGCGGCAGGTCCTCGATTTCCTGCGCGAACACCCCGATCTGCTGCGTCGCCACCGGGACATCCTGGTGGAGCTGGACATCCCCCACGAGAGCGGTGGCGCGGTCTCCCTGATCGAATACCAGGTGTCCATCCTGCGCGAAGAGGCCCGGGAGCTCTCCCAGCGGCTCGATCAACTGCTCTACATTGCCCGTGACAATGACCGGCTCGCCGAGCAGCTGCATCGTTTCACCCTCGAGCTGCTGGCCGCGGAAGACCTCGAGAGCGTCCTGGTGGCATTGCGGGATGGCCTGCGACAGGACTTCCGCGCAGATGTCGTACAGGTCCTGCTGATCGGCGATGGCCTGCCCGGTGGCGGGGTTCCCGTGCTTGCCACCGACGACGCCGAAGCCGTGCAACTCGAAGAGCATTTCCCCGGTACCACACCGGTGCTGGGCAGCCTCGATGCCGAGCGTCTGGCGCTGATCTTCGGCGATCAGGCCGAGACATTGGCCTCGGCCGCCGTCATTCCGATGGACGAGACGCCCCTGCGGGGCTTTATCGCCATCGGCAGCCGCGACCCGGATCGCTACCACGACGAACAGGGAACGGTTTTCCTCGGCCAGCTCGGGTCCCTGGTGGCTCGGGTCCTGCGCCGTTCCCTGAACGGGGAGCCCGGTTGACTCCGGCCGGACTGCAGCCCGCCCTCGATACCTATCTCGCCCACCTGCGGGATGAACGCCGACTCTCGGCTCTGACCTGCCGACATTACCGCCGCGATCTTGAGGCCTTTGGCGATTTTCTGACCGATACGGATATCCCCGATTGGCGGGCCGTAAGCAGCGCTCATGTCCGGGCGTGGATCAGCGCCGGTCACCGCCGTGGACTCTCCCCACGCTCGCTGCAGAGGCAGCTCTCGGCAGTGCGCGGCTTCTATCGCTACCTGCAACGGGAGGGGCTGGCGCAGAGCGACCCCAGCGCGGACATCCGGGCACCCCGCGAGCGTCGGAGTCTGCCCAGGACACTGGATGTCGATGCCATCACTCATCTGCTCGACGCGCCGGACGCACCAATGCCGCGGAACGATCCGCTCGTGGAGCGCGATCATGCCATTTTCGAGCTTATCTACGGCTCCGGCCTGCGCCTCGCCGAAGTCGCCGCCCTCGACATCAGCGACGCCGCGGGTCAGCCCCGCGAGCTAAGGGTCCTCGGCAAGGGCGCCCGAACGCGTATCGTTCCGGTGGGCCGCAAGGCCCGGGAGGCGCTGGCGCGCTGGCTGGCCGTGCGGGACGAGCTGGCCGTGTCCGGCGAATCGGCACTGTTCGTCAGCCGCCGGGGTGGTCGTCTCTCCCATCGCGCCATTCAGACGCGTCTCGCCGAACTCGCCCGTGCCCAAGGGATGGATCAGCCGGTTCACCCGCACATGCTCCGGCACGCTTTTGCAACCCACCTGCTGGAATCCAGTGGTGATCTGCGCGCGGTGCAGGAACTCCTGGGCCACGCGGATATCGGTACCACACAGATCTACACCCATCTCGATTTCCAGCATCTGGCCGAGGTCTACGACCGGGCTCACCCGCGGGCGCGACGCCAACGGAAATAGCCCGGATACAGCGCGGCTGCGTTACCATAGGGAGCTCTGAATGCCTCTACAGCAACGCCCGGAGAACCGTCTTGCAGCAGTTTGATGGCACCACCATTCTCGCCGTGCGCCGCAATGGCCAGACCGCCGTCGGTGGCGACGGCCAGGTGACGCTGGGTGACACCGTTATGAAGGGCAATGCACGCAAGGTGCGTCGACTCTTCCACGATCGAGTCCTCGCCGGATTCGCCGGCGGCACCGCCGATGCCTTCACGCTCTTCGAGCGCTTCGAGGGCCAGCTCGAGCGCTACCGGGGTCAGCTCACCCGTGCTGCGGTGGAAATGGCCAAGGACTGGCGCTCGGATCGCGCCCTGCGGCGCCTCGAGGCACTGATGATGGTGGCCGATCGGGAGAGTCTGCTGATGATCTCGGGTAATGGCGACGTCGTTGAGCCAGAACGCGATCTGATGGCGATCGGCTCCGGGTCCGGGTTCGCCCAGGCGGCAGCCCAGGCGCTGATGGCCGAGACGGATCTGGACGCGGCGACTATTGTCGAACGGGCGCTCGGCATTGCCGCTGACATCTGCATCTACACGAACCACAACCTGACCATTGAAACCCTCGGCGACGGGACAGCCTGATGAGCGAAATGACACCCCGCGAAATCGTCCAGGAGCTGGATAATCACATCGTCGGCCAGGGCGACGCCAAGCGCGCCGTCGCCAATGCGCTGCGCAACCGCTGGCGGCGACTGCAGGTGGATGCCGGACTGCGGCCCGAGATCACCCCCAAGAACATCCTGATGATCGGCCCCACCGGCGTTGGCAAGACCGAGATCGCGCGGCGCCTGGCACGGCTGGCCAACGCACCGTTCATCAAGATCGAGGCCACCAAGTTCACCGAGGTAGGCTATGTCGGCCGCGACGTGGAATCAGTCATTCGCGATCTCACCGACAACGCCGTGAAGATGGTCCGGGAGCAGGAAATGGACCGGCAGGCGAACCGGGCAGAAGATGCCGCGGAAGATCGCATTCTCGACGCGCTCCTGCCCCAGGCACGCGGCGGCGAGGCGGACGAAAGCCTGGACAGTACCCGCCAGAAGATGCGCAAGAAGCTGCGCGAGGGCGAGCTGGACGACCGCGAGATCGAAATCGATGTCCGCGGGCAGCAACCGGGCATGGACATCATGGCGCCGCCGGGAATGGAACAGCTCACCAGTCAGCTCCAGGGCATGTTCCAGAACCTCGGCAACCAGCGCAGCGAGCGCCAGCGCATGCGTATTGCCGATGCCTGGCGCGTGTTGCGCGATGAAGAGGCCGCCCGGCTGGTCAACGAGGAAGAAATCAAGCAGAAAGCGATCGACGCCGTGGAGCAGAGCGGAATCGTCTTCATCGATGAGATCGACAAGGTCGCGCGTCGTAGCGAACAGGGCAGCGGCGGCGATATCTCCCGCGAGGGCGTCCAGCGCGACCTGCTACCCCTGGTTGAAGGCAGCACGGTCTCGACGCGGCATGGCATGGTCAATACCGACCATATCCTGTTCATCGCCTCCGGGGCATTCCATGTCTCGAAGCCTTCCGACCTGATCCCTGAGCTGCAGGGGCGTCTGCCCATCCGCGTGGAGCTCAACTCCCTCGCGGTGGAGGATTTCGTGTGCATCCTCACCGAACCGGATGCTTCCCTCGTCCGGCAGTATCAGGCGCTCCTCGCCACCGAAGGGGTGGAACTCGTCTTTACGGCGGAGGGCGTTGATCGGATCGCCCGCGTGGCCTGGGAGGTCAACGAGCGCACCGAGAACATTGGGGCGCGAAGGCTGCACACCGTTATGGAACGACTGCTGGAGGCGATCTCCTACGGCGCACCCGACCAGAGCGGCCAGGCGATCACCATCGACGCCGACTACGTGGATGCGCAACTCGCAGACCTGGCCGGTGATGAAGATCTCAGCCGCTACATCCTCTGAGGTCGACATGAAACGCCCCGCACGCCGCGAAACCGGCCACACGCCCACGGATATCCGACTCCACCGCCGCTCTCGGATGCTGGAGGTCCGCTTCGACAACGGCCGGCGGTTCGAGCTGGGCGCGGAATATCTCCGGGTCTACTCGCCGTCCGCCGAAGTACGCGGCCATGGCCCGGGGCAGGCCATCCTGCAGGTCGGCAAAGAGTCGGTGGGTATCGTCGGGATTGAGCCCGTCGGTCAGTATGCGCTGCGGATCGACTTTGATGACGGTCACAATACCGGCCTTTACTCATGGGATCTGCTCTACGATCTGGGCGAGAATCAGACGACCTACTGGCAGGACTATCTGGATGCCCTGGCCGATGCCGGCCACCAGCGCAACGGGGGTGAGGGCGCATGACCACAGTGGATCGCCAGAACGGCGAAGAGACCGACTTTGGCTTCCAGCGCGTACCGGTGGAAGAGAAGGCGCGCCGCGTCGGTGAGGTATTCAGCTCGGTGGCAGGGCGTTACGACCTGATGAACGACCTGATGTCGGCGGGCCTGCACCGGTTCTGGAAAAGCCAGGCGCTGCGGCTGATCGATGCCCGGCCGGGGCAGCAGGTGCTGGATTTGGCGGCTGGCACGGGCGATCTCAGCCAGGGGATGGCCAGGCAGGTCGGCCGCGAGGGCCGGGTGATCGTCTCCGACATCAACCAGGCCATGCTCGAGACCGGGCGCGACCGGCTGATCGATGAGGGCTATACCGGCAACCTCGATTACGTCATCGCCAATGCCGAACAGCTGCCCTTCCTGCCCCGCCAGTTCGATCGCATCAGCATCGGCTTCGGGCTGCGCAACGTCACCTGGATTCCGCGGGCCCTGCGGGCCATGCGCGAGGCACTCCGGCCGGGCGGAAGGCTGGTGATCCTCGAGTTCTCCTCGCTTTACCTCACCGCCCTTCAGCCGCTCTATGACCTCTACTCCTTCCGAATGCTCCCCCTGATGGGGAAACTGGTGGCGAATGATGCGGATAGCTACCGTTATCTCGCCGAATCCATCCGTCTCCACCCCGACCAGGAGACGCTGAAGACGATGATGGAGGAAGCCGGCTTCGAGGACGTCGACTACATCAACCTGAGCGGGGGGCTGGTTGCCCTCCACCACGGCCATGTCTACTGATTGGCTTCCCCTCGGGCTGATCGAGCAGGGCATCAACCGGATCCTGCAGCTGGACCCGGAGAGCACGCACCGGCTCGCACCGCTGGACGGCCGGGAGCTCGGCCTCAGGCTGACCGATCCGGCGCTGAGTCTGCGCGTGGCCTTCGAGGCTGAGGGCATGACCCTGATCAGCGACGACACCGATATGAGCGACTGCGATGCGCTGCTCGAGGCCTCACTGACCGGACTCACCGGTCTTATCCTGTCACGCGGGCGGCGCAGCCGTGATGTCGCTTTCCGAGGCGATATCGGCACCATCCAGGAGGTCCGCACCCTGTTCAGCGACCTTGATGTCGATCTCGAGGCGCAAATGGCCCGGCTGGTCGGTGAAGCCTCCGCTGCGCGGGTCACCGCCGGCCTGCGTGATGGGAGCGAATGGGGCCGGCGCAGCCTGGACACCCTGCTGCGCAATGCCGGCGAGCTTGCCACCGAGGAGCGACGCTGGCTGCCGGTGGCCCTGGAGGTGCGACATTTCCTGGCGGATGTCGATGTCGTTCGCGAGGATGTGGACCGCCTCGAGGCACGCATTCGGCGGCTGGAACGCCGCGGGGGGAGAGGATGATCCCGCGGCCCCGGTTGATTCTGCGCCTGGCCCAGATCAATGTGGTGCTGCTGCGCCATGGGCTGGACGAGGTGCTTTTCGCGACTCGGTGGTTCCGGCCATTCAGATTCCTGCGCCTGTTCATGCCATGGGCCTGGTTCCGGCGGCGACAGCAGCCGCGTGGTGAACGCATCCGCCTCGCGCTCGAGGATCTGGGCCCGATCTTCGTCAAATTCGGGCAGATCATCTCCACCCGGCGCGATCTGCTGCCGCCGGACATCGCAGCCGAGCTGGCTCGGCTGCAGGACAATGTCCCTCCGTTTCCCGGGAACCAGGCCCGCGGCATCGTCGAGGCGGAGTATCAGCAACCCATCGATGCCTGGTTCGCCCATTTCGACACCGAACCCATGGCGTCGGCCTCGATCGCCCAGGTCCACGCAGCGCGTCTGCACGACGGGCGTGATGTCGTGGTCAAGGTGGTCCGGCCGGGCATCGAGCGGGCCATCGCCCGGGATCTCGGCGTCCTCTACCTCTTTGCCCGTCTGGCCCAACGCTACTGGAGCGAAGGCTACCGCCTGCGGCCGGTGGAGGTCGTGCGCGAGTTCGACACCACCCTGCACGACGAGCTGGATCTGATGCGCGAGGCGGCCAACGCCTCCCAACTCAAGCGCAATTTCCAGGACTCGCCCCTGCTGTACGTTCCCGAGGTTTACTGGCCGGGCACGCGTCAGCGCGTCATGGTCATGGAGCGCATCCATGGCCTGCAGATCAGCGACATCGAAGGCCTGAAGAACGCGGGCGTCGACATGAAGGCGCTCGCCGAACGGGGCACGGAGATCTTCTTCACGCAGGTCTTTCGCGACAGCTTCTTCCACGCCGACATGCACCCGGGCAACATCTTCGTCGATGTCAGTGACCCGGCCGATCCGCGCTATGTCGCCGTGGACTTCGGCATCATGGGTTCACTCAGCCCCGTCGATCACCGCTATCTCGCCGATAACTTCCTTGCATTCTTCAATCGTGACTACCGCCGCGTCGCCGAACTCCACGTGGAATCCGGCTGGGTGCCGCCGGATACCCGGGTGGATGAGTTCGAGGCGGCCATGCGCACGGTCTGCGAACCGATTTTCGAGCGACCCCTGGGCGAGATTTCTCTGGGCGCACTGCTGATGCGCCTTTTCCAGACCGGCCGCCGCTTCAACATGGAAATCCAGCCCCAGCTGGTGCTGCTGCAGAAAACCCTGCTCGCCATCGAGGGGCTCGGCCGGCAGCTTTACCCCGAACTCGATCTCTGGGATACCGGAAAGCCCTACCTCGAGCGCTGGATGCGCGAGCAGGTGGGCGCCCAGGCCGTGCTCAAACACCTCCGCCGCGAACTCCCGCACCTCGCAGAGACACTGCCAGCGTTGCCACGGCGAGTGGACGAGGCCCTGGGTGAAGTCACCCGGACCCGGGAGCAGATCGACCGCCAGCAGGATCAGCTCAGAGCGTTACGCGAAGAGGTCCGTCAGAACGGCCGCCGTGGCTTTGCCACCGGTGTGGGTGCCGCTCTGGTGATCTCGGCATTCATCGTCGCCGGGCTCGACGGGCGCAGCCCGATGATGCTCGGCGACGCACCGCTTGTCAGCTGGGTGGTGGGAAGCCTCGGCGCGCTCATCTGGATAGCCGCCTGGCCACGCAACTAGCCATACCCACCCGCCGGTTCAGTTGCCCAGGATGTTCAGACCCTTGAGCAGGTTCAACGCCTCGGCAAGGGCGTAGTCCCGCGTGGCAAGACTCGACGCCGGCGGGGCCGGCTGATCGGCGGCGTTGGAGGGCTCACCGTCGCCTTGCAGATGCCGCGGGAGGTTCGATTCGCGTAATGCCTCGGCGCTGCGCTCGCGATCGCTGACACTCAGGTTGGCGATTTCCACATCGGGGATGATGCCCTCGGCCTGTATGGACCGCCCGTCCGGCGTGTAGTAGCGGGCCGTCGTCAGCTTGACCGCATTGCCGTTGCGCAGTGGCAGGATCGTCTGCACCGAGCCCTTGCCGAACGTCGGCTCTCCCATGATCACCGCCCGTCGCTGATCCTGGAGTGCGCCGGCAACGATTTCCGCTGCCGAGGCTGAGCCGGCATTGACCAGCACAACCAGCGGTGCGCCATTCAGGACGTCATTGGGAGTCGCCGTGAACTCGTTGCGGGAGCGCTCCACGCGTCCATCGGTGGAGACGATGGTGCCATTGCTGATGAAGGCATCGGCCACGCCGACCGCGGCATCCAGAACCCCGCCGGGATTGTTGCGCAGATCCAGCACCAGGCCGTCCAGCGATCCCGATTCATGATGCAGCTCATCCACCGCCTCGAGCACATCCTCTCCGGTACGCGACTGGAACTGACTGATCCGCAGATAACCGAACCCGGGCTCCAGCATCCGCGCGCGGACGCTTTCCACCTGGATGACATCGCGCTCCAGTGTAATCTCCATCGGCGCGTCCTCACCCTCCCGCAGAATGCTCAGCCCAATCTCCGTACCCGGATCCCCACGCATGAGCTCAACGGCCTCCTGCAGATCGAGGCCCTTCACCGACTGCCCGTCGATACGGATGATCAGATCGCCCGGTTCGATGCCAGCTGCATCCGCCGGCGTCCCATCAATGGGCGCGATGACCTTGAGGAAGCCATCCTCCATGCCCACCTCAATCCCCAGTCCGCCAAACTCTCCCTGGGTGCCCTCCCTGAGCTGCTGATACTCCGAGGCGGCCAGGTAGGCGGAGTGCGGATCCAGGCCCTGGAGCATGCCCCGGATGGCGTTCCGGATGAGCTCCTCGTCATCCACGGGTTCGACATGTTCGCTCTGAATCCGCTCATAGACCTCGGTGAAAACGCGCAGCTCCTCGAGCGGCAGTTCGTCCGCCGTCTGCGACTGCGCCGTCACCCCCTGTATATTCGCGAACAGCAACGCGAGCAGCGTGCCGGCTGTCAGCCCCTGGAGCATTCCGGGAAAACGCATCATGCCATCCTCAACCCTGGTTACCTTCTGCACGCAGCCATGCCAGTGGATCCACCGGCTTGCCATCGGCACGCAACTCGAAATAAAGCGCGGGTTCCGCACGACCGCCACTGCGACCCACGGTGGCGATCACGTCATCGACCTCCACCCAGTCTCCGACATCGGAATACAGCGCCTGGTTGCGTCCATAGAGACTGAGGTAACCGGCCCCGTGGTCAATAATGAGCAGCAACCCCAGGCCACGCAACCAGTCGGCGAATACGACCTGGCCCGGCGCCACGGGCCGAACCGGCTCGCCTTCATCACCGCCGATCAGCAACCCGGTCCAGCGCAGCCCAGCAGCCCGTTCACTGCCATAATGCGCCAGCAGCGGCCCACGGACCGGCCATGCCAGCGCCCCCTCCGACAGCGAAGGCCACTCGTCCACGGCCGGGCCCGCCGCCGCCAGCCGAGCCTGGAGATCCCTGATCAGCTCGCTGAGCGTCTCGGCTTCCTCACGTGAAGAGGCCAGGCGCGCGTCGTTTTCACGTATTCTCTGGCGCAGCCGGGCAAGCAGCTCATCCCGTTCAGCCAGACTACCCTGCAGTTCCGCCAGTCGGGAGGCGCGCTCCTCCCGCGCTGCCTGCTGTTCCGCGAGCAGCGCCTGCAGAGCCGCACGCTGCTCACTCAGCCGGCGCATTGCGGCTTCTGCGGCCCTCACCCGCTCGGCCCGCGCCTCACCCAAACGCTGCTGATAGACCAGCAGCCGCTGAATTCTGGCGGGGTCGTTTTCACCGAGGATCAATCCCAGCGGTGCCAGCGACCCGCGCCGATACGCCGAGCGCAAAGTCTCGGCCAGGTAGTCTCGATGCCGCTCACTCCGCGCCAGCTCGGCCTCCACGGCTGATTGAAGTTCATCCAGGCGATGCGTTCGGGCACGGATCGATTCATCCAGTGCCTTTAAATCGGCCCGCTCATCGCCAATGCGTCGCTCCAGTCTCGCCAGCTCGGCCTCGAGCCCGCCGGCCTGCTCGCGGTCAGCCGCCAGCCGCTCACCGAGTGCATTCATTTCGGTGCGAAGGGTTTCCAGTCGCTCCTGACGCTCCGCCAGCTCGCCCTCGTCGGTGGCCGCAAAGGTGAGGGCGGGAAGTACAAAGCAAAGGATTGGCAGGAATCGCGTCATCGGCAGGTCATCTCGGCTGGTATACTCCCGCGGCATTCAGTCATGCTAACAGCGCCGGGTCATGGACAGAGTCATAGAATTCAGTATCAATCATCCGCTGCTCATCGGGGCCCTGCTCGCCGTGGTGGCAGCACTGGTCGCCAGTGAGGTCATGAACTTCCGGCGCGGTCGTCACGCCATCGACACGGCGGATGCAACGCGGCTCTACAACCATGATGCCGCGGTATTCGTCGACGTGCGGAACGAGAACGCCTATCAGACCAGTCATCTGCCCGGGGCGATCAATATCCCCATGGAGCACATCGATAAACGCCAGGATCGGCTGAAGCGATTCAGCGACCGGACCATCGTGGTGTACTGCGATAGCGGCCAGCGTACGCTCAAGGCCGTCCAGGCGCTCCAGGGACAGGGCTGGTCCGAAGTTCGGCAGCTGCGCGGCGGGATCAACGCCTGGCGTGAGGCAAGCCTGCCGACCGAGGGACGTGACTGAGCCCGATCAAACAGTCGATTTACCGTCAAGGAGTCAACATGGCCGACACGCCGAACGGAAATGCCGCCGGAGGCCCCGGAGAAACCGTTGCACAGGGCGAAAACCCGCAGCAGTTCGCTATCCAGAAGGTGTATCTCAAGGACTGCTCGGTGGAGACACCCGGCGCTCCCGACGTCTTCACTCAGGCCTGGAAACCGGAAGCCCGCGTGGAGCTCAACACCCGCCGGACCACGCTGGGCGAAGGCCTGCACGAAGTCGTTCTCACCGTGACGGTGACGGCGACTGCGGAAGAAAAGCCCTCCTATCTCTGCGAAGTCCACCAGGCCGGTATTTTCACGGTCAACGGCTTCGAGGATAACGCCACCGA
Organism: Spiribacter sp. 1M189; assembly: GCF_040838345.1. Lineage (NCBI taxonomy): Bacteria > Pseudomonadati > Pseudomonadota > Gammaproteobacteria > Chromatiales > Ectothiorhodospiraceae > Spiribacter > Spiribacter insolitus. Next base: position 1,706,899 of record NZ_JBAKFF010000001.1, read on the forward strand.
CCAACTGCTGGGCGCCTACTGCCCGGGCGTGCTGTTTCCGTATGCCCGCGAGGCCATCAGCGATCTCACCGGCAAGGCCGGTTTCCCGCCGATGACCCTTTCACCGGTCAACTTCGACGCGCTTTACGCTCGCCAGCGCCAGCAGGATGCCGCCGGGGCCAGCGAGTCGGAAGCGGGCGCCGAGACGACGAATCAGGGTAGCGACAGCACGGGCTGAAGCGGTGAGCCGCCGATACGCCGTACTTGGGGCCGGGTCGTGGGGAACGGCCCTGGCCCTCGTGCTGGCGCGCAACGGTCATCATGTGCAGCTATGGGGGCATGACCCCGAGGCGATCCGGTCGATGGGCGCGACCGGATACAACCCGCGGTATCTCACCGAAATCCCGTTGCCTGCAGCCATCCAGCCGAGAATCGACCTGCCATCGGCACTTCAGGGCATTGATGCACTGCTCATTGCCGTGCCCAGCAGCGCCTTCGCGCAAACACTGCAGAAGCTCGCCGGACAGCTGCCGGCAGCGATCCCCGTCATCTGGGCGACCAAGGGCCTGGACGCCGCCAGCGGCGGGCTGCTGCATGAGCTCGCCCGACAATCGCTACCCGATCACCCGCTCGCGGTGCTATCCGGGCCGACATTCGCCAGGGAGGTTGCACGGGGGCTACCCACCGCTGTGGTGCTTGCCAGTCACGACCAGGCCATCGCCCAGGCGCTCAGTCGCGATTTCAATGATGAACGCTTCCGGGTCTACACCAGTGGAGACCTTGTCGGCGTCGAGCTCGGCGGCGCCGTCAAGAACATACTCGCCATCGCCACCGGCATCGCCGATGGCCTGGGCTTCGGCGCCAATACACGCGCCGGTCTCATCACCCGGGGGTTGGCCGAGGTCCGTCGCCTCGGCGCATCGCTTGGTGCCGAAGATCGAACACTGACCGGGCTCGCCGGAATGGGTGATCTGATCCTCACCTGCACCGATGACCAGTCCCGCAACCGGCGCATGGGACTCGCCCTGGGACGGGGAGAGTCAATCACCGCAGCCGCCGAAACCATCGGCGAAGTCGTGGAGGGTGTCCGCACCGCTGGCGAGGTGGGTGTGCTGGCCCGCCGACTGGCGGTCGAGCTCCCTATCTGTCAGGCCGTCGAGGCGATCGTGCTGGGCAGAGAGACCCCGATGGGGGCCGCGATAAGCCTGATGGAGCGGCAACCGGGCGCCGAGTTCGGCGACTGATACGGAATGATCGGCCGGCGCTAGACGCTACCGGCATACGCCATCTGCCGCCATGCCTCGTAAACGGTGACGGCCACACTGTTGGAGAGATTCAGGCTGCGGTTACCCGGTCGCATCGGCAGTCTGAGCCGCTGTGCCGCTGGAATCGATTCCATGACTCGGTCCGGCAGACCGGCGGTTTCGCTACCGAACAACAGTGCATCTTCCGGTCCATAGTCCGGCTGATCGAAGCGGATTCTGCCCCTTGTGGTCAGTGCCCACAAGCGCGCCGGCCTTACCGCCTCGACAAAGGACTCGAGGTCAGCATGCACCTGCATGGTGGCAAATTCGTGATAATCCAGGCCGGCTCGACGCAGACGCCGGTCATCCAGTACGAAGCCCAGCGGCCGAATCAAATGAAGCCGCGCGCCACTGTTGGCACAGAGGCGAATAACGTTGCCGGTATTCGGCGGAATCTCAGGGCTGTGCAGGACGACATGCAACGGCATGCACGCATCATACCTGCATCTGCAGATCCCGGATCTTGCGCGTCAGGGTGTTGCGCCCCCAGCCGAGCAGACGCGCGGCATCCTGACGGCGTCCCCCCGTGCGCTTCAGGGCTGACTCGATCAACACCCGTTCCAGCCGACTCTGAGCCGCAGCGAGCGCGCCGTCACCATCGTTCTCGGCCTGCCGGTCGGCCCAGCGCGCCAGTGCCGTTTCCCAGTCCACCGCCGGTTCCTCACCAGCGGACTGTTCGATGCCGGCCAATTCCGGGGGCAGATCCTCCATCTGCACCTCACGGCCACTGGCCATCACGGTCAGCCAGCGACAGGTATTTTCCAGCTCGCGGACATTGCCGGGCCAGGGCAGCGTCTGGAAACGACGCTCCACCTCGCGGGTAAGCTGTTTCGGTTCGACATTGAGTTCGCGCGCCGCCCGGTGCAGGAAATGGTCCGCCAGGGCTGGGATATCGGCGGATCGCTCCCGCAATGCCGGGCAGTGGATACGAATGACATTGAGGCGGTGGAAGAGGTCCTCGCGGAAACGCCCTTCCGCGACCCGCTGGTCAAGATTCTGGTGCGTCGCCGCGATGATCCGCACGTCGACGCGCATCGGCGTGTGCGCCCCGACTCGATAGAACTCGCCGTCGGCCAGGACACGCAATAGTCGGGTCTGGAGCTCCGCCGGCATATCGCCGATTTCGTCAAGGAAGAGTGTGCCGCCATCGGCCTGCTCGAAGCGGCCGCGACGGACCTGATGGGCGCCGGTGAACGCACCCTTTTCATGACCGAAGAGCTCGGATTCCATCAGATCCCGCGGAATGGCCGCCATGTTCAGTGCGATGAAGGGCTTGCCGGCGCGAGGGCTGTGACGATGCAGCGAACCGGCGACCAGCTCCTTGCCCGTCCCCGACTCACCATTGATCAACACGGTTATGTTCGAACGTGACAGCCGGCCAATAGCGCGGAACACCTCCTGCATGGCCGGCGCCTCGCCGATGATCTCCGGCATGTCCTCTCGACTGCTCTCGGACGGCGCGCTGCTGCGCGCCGCGGCGGCCGCGCGGCGCACCAGGTCAACCGCCTCCTCCACGTCGAAAGGCTTGGGCAGATACTCGAATGCCCCACCCTCGTAGGCGGATACCGCGGCATCCAGATCGGAATGCGCCGTCATGACGATCACGGGCAGCTCCGGCGCATGCTCGTGGAAGCGCCCCATCAGGGTCAGCCCATCGAGTCGGGGCATACGGATGTCGGTAATCAGCACGTCCGGCTGATCACGCTCCAGTGCCATGAGTGCCTCTTCGCCGGTCTCGAAATCGACGGCACTCAGCCCGTCACGTTCCAGCGCCTTTTTCAGCACCCAGCGAATGGAGCGGTCATCATCGACTACCCAGACGCTCGTCGAATCGGCCATCAAGCTTCCTCCAGCGGTAACCAGACGGTAAATACGGTGCGGCCGGGCTCACTGGTGCACTCAATCAGACCGCCATGCTGATTGACCAGGTTCTGGGCGATCGGCAGACCGATACCGCTGCCCTCGGCGCGGCCCGTGACCATCGGATAGAAGATTTGATCCTGGAGCTCGGGGGCGATGCCGGGGCCGTTGTCGATGACATTCACGCGTGCCACCAGTCGATGCTGCCGGTCGCCGATAGTGAACCGCCTGTGGGTTCGGGTCTGTAGGGTAATCCGCCCAGAATCCCCCACGGCCTGCATGGCGTTGCGCACGAGATTGAGCAAGGCCTGGATCAACTGGTCACCGGCCGCCGGCAGCAGGGGGATACTCGGGTCGTAGTCCCGCTGGATTTCGACACCGGCCGGCGCCTCGGCCGATGCCAGGTGCCGGACGCGCTCCAGTACCTCGTGCAGGTTGGTCGGCGAATGCTCGATCCGCGATTCCGGTCCCAGCAGCCCGTTCACCAGCGTTCGTAGCCGATCGGCTTCGCTGATGATGATTCGGGTGTACTCCTTCTGATCATCGTCCGAGAGCTCCGACTCGAGCAGCTGTGCGGCACCGCGCAGCCCGCCCAGCGGATTTTTTATCTCATGAGCCAACCCCCGGATGAGCTCGCGGATCGCCTGGTTCTGGGCGATGAGACGATTCTCTCGGGAAATCCGCAGATGGCGGTCAAGCTGCTCAAACTCGAGGAGCAGACTGGATGCACCATCGAGGGGCGTTATCGCGCAGTCGACCGTGATGGTGCGCTCCGGCCCAAGCGCCAGCCGCATCTCGCGTTCCGTATAGCTCGCGCCCTCGGCGAATGCCTGTCCAATGGGATCCGCGAGTACAGCCAGCGCCGGCAGTAACTGTGTGAGCCGCTCACCGAACGCCTGCCGGCTGCTGACATGCAGTAGCGACTCGGCGGCGGCATTCATCCGCGTAATCCGGCGCTCTCCGTCGATAACCACCACCGCGCCGGTGAGGCTGTCGAGAATCTCGCTGGCATCGGTCGTTGGCTGTTCAGTCATCATTGCACTCGCATAAAGCAAGAACCACGCCAGCCCACGCGGCCTATCGGGCGCAGGCATAACGGCGACTTCAGTGTAGGCGCTGCGGCGGAATAACGCACCATTATGGTGCGGTGCTATGCCGGCTCCGCCCCTTTCTCCGGACTCACGCGAGACGCGGGGCTGGGAACGCGGTGGATAACACACAGACGGGCGTCTCAAGATCGTCGGCGGGGTGGTGTATCGGCTCCCTACCCGTCCCCCGGGCTCACGCGAGACGCGGGGCGTGGAGCGCGGTGGATAACACACCGATCGGCGTCTCAAGATCGCCCGGTGGACGGGTAGGGAGCCGATAAGCCCAGGATCTGGTGGTGTGTCATGGCTTGTCGATCCCGTCTCCTTGTCCCGGGCGACCTCGGGGCGCGTTTCAGTGGGTCATCCACCGCGTGAAGTGTCTCGCGCACCGCGCGAGCCCGGGACAAGGAGACGGGAGCGACAGGGCACGGCCAGGGATCAACCCCGGCCCGAACAGCGGTCGATCCACGTCTTGGATGACTTGGGGAGCCGGGAGCCGGACTCCGCCAGAGATAAAAAACCCCCGCCGAAGCAGGGGTCTCTGATCGATTGGCGAATCGCCTCGACGCGGATCAGACGCTGTAGTAGAGGTCGAACTCCACCGGATGGGTCGTCATCCGCAGCTGCTGGACTTCCTCACGCTTGATCTCGATGTAGCCGTCGATGGCGTCATCCGTGAAGACCCCGCCGACCTTGAGGAACTCGCGGTCCTTATCGAGGCTGTCCAGGGCTTCCTCCAGCGAGAAGGCAACCTTGTCGATCTCTGCCTCTTCCTCGGGCGGCAGGTCATAGAGATCCTTGTCCATGGCATCGCCGGGATGGATCTTGTTCTGGATACCGTCGAGGCCGGCCATGAGCATGGCCGCGAAGCAGAGATAGGGATTGGCCGTGCTGTCCGGGAAGCGGACCTCGACCCGGCGTGCCTTGGGATTGGAAACCCAGGGGATCCGTACCGATGCCGAGCGGTTGCGGGCGGAGTACGCCAGCAGAACCGGGGCCTCGAAGCCGGGGACCAGCCGCTTGTAGCTGTTGGTCGACGCGTTCGCGAAGGCGTTGATCGCCTTGGCGTGCTTGATGATGCCGCCGATGTAGTAGAGCGCCGTCTCCGAGAGGCCACCGTACTGATCCCCGGCGAAAAGCATTTCCCCGGTCTTGCCGATGGACTGATGGACATGCATGCCGCTGCCGTTATCGCCGACCACCGGCTTGGGCATGAATGTGGCGGTCTTGCCATAGGCGGCGGCGACGTTGTGCACGACATACTTCAGGGTCTGCACCTCGTCGGCCTTCTTGACCAGCGTGTTGAAACCAACACCGATCTCGCACTGGCCGGCCGTTGCGACCTCGTGATGGTGCACCTCGGTCTCCATGCCCATGTCCGTCAGGCATTCCAGCATGGCCGAGCGCATGTCATGGAGGCTGTCCACCGGCGGAACGGGGAAGTAGCCGCCCTTGACACCAGGACGGTGGCCCATATTGCCGTCCGGATAGACCTTCTCGGTGTTCCAGCCGGCCTCTTCGGAGTCGATCTTGTAGAACGACCCGCTCATGTCAGTACCCCAGCGGACATCGTCGAAAACGAAGAATTCGTTCTCCGGGCCGAAGTAGGCCACATCGCCAATGCCGGTGGACTGCAGATAGGCCTCGGCGCGCTGGGCAATTGAACGCGGATCGCGTCCATAACCCTGCATGGTGTTGGGCTCAATGATCTGGCAGACGATGATCAGCGTTGAATCATCGAAGAACGGATCGAGAACCGCCGTCTCGGGATCCGGCATCATGATCATGTCGGACTCATTGATGCCCTTCCAGCCCTCGATCGAGGAGCCGTCAAACATCTTGCCCTCGGTGAAGAAGTCCGCATCCACGGCGTGAGCGGGCAGGGTCACATGCTGCTGCTTTCCCTTGGGGTCGGTGAACCGAAGATCCACGAAGCGGACCTCGTTCTCCTTGATCATCGCGAGCACATCATCGGCGGTCTTAGCCATTATTCGGCCTCCAGTGATATCAAACCAAAAGTTTTGCCTCCGTGAGGGAAGCAGTTTCCATGCCAACCTGAGCGAAGCGCACCAAAACAGGGTCTACCTTCACCGCTACAGCACCGCGATGGCAATATATGCACTAATAAAGTGCACATAAAAAGGAGAGCGCACCATAATCGTGCACCGCCTTGCTGGAGCCCGCCTGACAGCGACTACTTGGGCGGGCTATACTGCGCGGCATTTCGCGGATTCTCTGGAGAATCAATGACCTTTCAGGATCTCATCCTCGCCCTGCAGAGCTACTGGGCGCAGCGGGGTTGCGTATTGATGCAGCCGCTGGACATGGAGGTGGGCGCCGGGACATTTCACCCCGCCACCTTCCTCCGCTCAATAGGACCGGAACCCTGGCGGGCCGCCTACGTACAACCGTCGCGTCGTCCCACCGATGGGCGCTATGGCGAAAACCCCAACCGTCTTCAGCACTACTACCAGTTTCAGGTGGTGCTGAAACCCTCTCCGGCAGACTTCCAGGAGCAGTACCTTGGATCGCTGGAGGCGCTGGGTATTGATCCGCTCGTCCATGACATCCGTTTCGTGGAAGACAACTGGGAATCCCCGACGCTGGGCGCCTGGGGCCTGGGCTGGGAAGTCTGGCTCAATGGCATGGAGATCACCCAGTTCACCTACTTTCAGCAGGCCGGTGGACTGGATTGTCGGCCGGTCATGGGGGAGATCACCTACGGGCTGGAGCGAATCGCGATGTATCTGCAGGAGGTCGAAAGCGTCTTCGACCTCGTCTGGACCGAGGGCGTCGATGGGCCGGTCACCTATGGCGATGTCTATCTGCAGAATGAACGCGAGCAGTCGCGCTACAACTTCGAGGAGGCCGACGTGGAGAGCCTCTTCGCATGGTTTGACACCTGCGAGCGCGAGGCGCTGCGGCTCGTCGAGCAGGGCCTCGCGCTGCCGGCCTACGAAATGACCATGAAGGCCTCACATACCTTCAACCTGCTCGATGCCCGTCACGCGATCTCCGTTACCGAGCGCCAGGGCTACATTCTCCGGGTGCGGAACATGGCAAGGGCGTCGGCGAAGGCTTATTACGATGCCCGGGAAGCGCTCGGCTTCCCGCTCTGCCGATCGGCCGACAGTGACAGGAGCGTGGCATGAGCGAAGACCGCGCCTCGCTGCTGTTTGAGCTCGGCACCGAGGAGTTACCGCCCGGGGCCCTGGATCGATTGAGTGATGCGCTGGCGGCGGCCGTGACCGCTGGGCTCGATCGAGCGGGCATTACCTACGCGGGCGTCTCCGCGCTCGGTGCCCCACGACGGCTGGCCGTCGAAGTGGACGCCATCGCACGACACCAGCCCGACCGAGATTTCGAACGCCGTGGCCCCGCCGTTGCCGTCGCATTCGACGAGGACGGCAACCCGACTCGGGCCGCCGAGGGCTTCGCACGCTCCTGCGGCGTGGCACTGGACGCCCTGGACCGCATCGAAAATAGCGACGGTGCCTGGCTGGTCCATCGTGGAACCGAACCGGGTCAGGCCGTGGAGGCGCTGCTGCCAGGCATTATCGAACAAGCACTGCTCGGTCTGCCCATTCCCAAGCGCATGCGTTGGGGAGACGAGACCGCGGAATTCGTGCGCCCGGTCCACTGGGCTGTGCTGCTTCTGGATGATGCGGTGGTCCCGGCGCGCTTTTTCGGTGTCGATAGCAGCCGGGAGAGTCGAGGACATCGATTCCATCATCCACAACCCGTATCCCTCGACCACGCCACGGATTACCGATCGGCCCTTCGAACGGCGCATGTGCTGGTGGACCGGACCGAGCGACGCGATCGAATCCATGAGGCGGTGCGTGCGGAAGGCGAGAGGATCGGAGGTCATGCGGTTATCGAGGAGGCCTTGCTGGAGGAAGTCACCGCGCTGGTGGAGTGGCCGGTCGTCGTGTCCGGGAGCTTCGACGAGCGTTTCCTCCGAGTCCCGCCGGAGGCGCTGATCTCGAGCATGCAGGGTCATCAACGCTATTTCCCGGTGCGCGACGCCAGTGGAAACCTGCTGCCAAGGTTCATCACGGTAGCCAACATCGATAGTCGTGATCCGGCTCGCGTGGTCGCCGGCAACGAGCGGGTCATACGACCACGCCTGGCTGACGCGGCCTTCTTCTGGGACCAGGATCGCGCCCGCACGCTGGAGTCCCGGCTGCCGGATCTCGCGAACGTGGTCTTCCAGAAGGACCTTGGCAGCCTCGCCGACAAGACCGAGCGCGTCGCTGCACTGGCTGCCGCCTACGCGGAGCGGTTTGAAACCAACAGTACCGACGCAGCGCGAGCTGCGCGACTGGCCAAGACCGACCTGCTTACGCAGATGGTGGACGAATTCCCGGAACTCCAGGGCGTCATGGGACGTTATTACGCGCGCGAGGACATGGAGCGTGATGCCGTGGCAGTGGCGCTGGACGAGATCTACCAGCCCCGGTACGCAGGTGATGCGGTGGCGGCATCGCCGCTCGGTCGACTCGTGGCCGTCGCAGAACGTGCTGATACCCTTACCGGCATATTTGCCATCGGCAAGGCGCCGACCGGCGCCAAGGACCCCTTTGCGTTGCGGCGGGCCGCCGTCGGGCTGCTGCGCAGCCTTATCGAGGGGGAGCATGCCATTAACCTGGCTACACTGTTCCGCGACGCCGCCGAACGCCAGCCCCACGGACTCAACGCCACCAGTCAGGTCGAGTCGCTGGTGGAATTCAGCCTTGAGCGCCTGCGCGGCCTCTACCAGGAGGCCGGTTACGGCGCGGAGCTATTTGAGGCCGTACGCTCAGTCCTCACTCTGGAGGACATTGAACCACTCGATTTCGATCGTCGCCTGCGGGCCTGTCAGGACTTTGCCCGACTCCCTGCGGCCGGCAGCCTCGCCGCCGCCAACAAGCGGATTCGAAATATCCTGCGCAAGGCAGGGAACGAACAGGCTCATGACGTGGACGAGGGCCGTCTCATCGACGATGCCGAGCGACAGCTCCACGAGGCGGTCGAGGCCCGTGTATCACCGGTCCAGCAGCTAATCGAGGCCGGCGCGTACAGCGAGGCGCTGGCGCGATTGGCGGAGCTGCGGGAGCCGGTCGATCGATTTTTCGATGACGTCATGGTTTTGGCCGATGAGCCGGATCTGCAGGCCAACCGCCTCGCTCTACTGCGCCGGCTCCAGGCATTGTTTCTGGCCATTGCCGATGTATCCGCGCTTCCGGAGTCTGCCTAGAAAGTGCGCCCGCGATGCCTGCTGCTCGATCGCGATGGCGTGATCAACATCGACTCGACGGATTACATCCTCAGCGTCGATGAGTGGCAGCCCATCCCGGGCAGCCTGGAGGCCATCGCGCAACTGACGCATGCGGGAGTGAAAGTCGCCGTCTGCACCAATCAGTCGGCGGTGGGCCGGGGGATGCTCTCGGAAGAAATGCTGGAACGGATCCATCAACACATGCGTGAGGCCGTTACCGCGGCGGGTGGTCAACTCTCCGGTATCTTTTTCTGTCCTCATTCACCTGAAGCGCGGTGCAACTGTCGCAAGCCCGCGCCGGGGCTGATTCAACAGGCATTGCAGCATCTGGGTTGTGCGGAGGAAGCGGCCCTGTTCATCGGTGACAGCCAGCGCGACCTGGAGGCAGCCAGAAGCGCCGGCGTCGAGGCTTGGCTCGTTCGAACGGGTAATGGGCGGGAAACGGAAGCGTCGCTCGATGAAGCAATGGTCGTCTATGACGACCTCGCGTCGGCTGCCAAAAAACTCGTGAGTGGAGTGAATCGCTGGGAGCCGCCTGTATGAGTGCAAGCCAGTCCAGAAGTGCATCGTCCGGTAGTCTCGTGCGCGGTCTGTTCTTTCATGCCGGCCTGGTCACGACGGTGATCATATGGGCATTGGTAAGCCTGCCGAGCTTCCCGCTGCCGCTGCGCTTCCGCTACTGGTGGATAACACGCTGGTGCAGCATCGTCGCGTTCATGGTCCGTCACATTGCCGGAATTCGTATAGAATTCAGTGGCCTGAGTAATATCCCCAAGCGTCCTGGAGTGGTCCTGGCGAAACACCAGAGTGCCTGGGAGACGCTCAACCTCCTCCCCTTATTCTACCCACAGAGCTGGGTGCTGAAGCGCGAGCTGCTGAAAATTCCCGTCTTCGGCTGGGGCCTCGCCCGTCTGGACCCGATCGCCATAGACCGTGGCGCCGGGCGTGAGGCGCTTCGCCAAGTCATTGATCAGGGTCGTGAAAAAATCGCATCCGGGCGCTGGATCGTAGTTTTCCCTGAAGGAACACGAGTACCCCCAGGGGAAACCGGTCGATATCAGCAGGGGGGTGCCTTGCTGGCCTGTCGGGCGGGTGTGCCCGTCACACCTGTCGCCCACAATGCCGGCGAGCACTGGCCGCGACGGGGGCTTCGCATTAAGCCCGGCACGATTCACGTGGAAGTCGGCCCGCCCATTCCCACCGATGGTAAAAGCCCGGCGCAGGTCATCAACGAAACGTCGGCATGGATCGAGGAGGCCATGGGTCGGATCGGCCGAACGCATCCGGCCACCCGATGAAGCGCGTCAGACATCCAGGTTACTGACCTGAAGAGCATTTTTCTCAATAAAATCCCGCCGCGGCTCGACATGATCACCCATCAGTGTGGTGAATATATCGTCGGCGCCCACCACGTCCTCGATGCGTACCTGGAGCAGCCGACGGGTTTCGGGATCCATGGTGGTCTCCCAGAGCTGATCAGGATTCATCTCACCGAGACCTTTGTATCGCTGGACGGATAGGCCCCGCTTACCCTCTTCCATCAGCCATTCGACCGCAGCACGGAAATCCGTCACCGGTGCACTGCGTTCGCCCCGCCGGATCTCTGCTCCCTCACCGATCAGCGTCTGCAGTGATTCCGCCAGACGCCGGATGCTCTCGTATTCGCGAGACAGGAAAAACGCCGCCGGAAATGTATAGGGATAGAGTATTCCATGCATCCGCTTGGTAATGACGGCCTCCTGGAAACCACCGTCTGGTCCAGTCTGTACCTTGACGCGATACTCTGTCCCGGTAGGAAGCCCTTGGTTGATACGCTCGCCAAGCTCGTCGAACCAACGCTGAAGAACCGATCCATCTCGAAGCTGATCCTCGTCGAGCGGCGCCAGGTCGACCATGGCGCGCAGAATGACCGGATCCAAACGGCGACCCAGGTGATCGATCATCTCCATGGTGTCCAGATACTGCCGAATCAGTTTCTCGAGTGCCTCCGGACCGATCACCGGGGTATCGGTAGACGGCAGAAGACTGGAGCCCGACAGCGAGAGCTGTAGTAGATAATTCGTCAGCTCACGCTCGTCTTTGACGTAATGCTCCTGTTTGCCACGCCGGACCTTGTACAACGGCGGCTGGGCGATATAGACATGTCCACGCTCGACAAGCTCTGCCATCTGCCGATAGAAAAACGTCAGCAACAGCGTCCGTATATGCGAGCCATCAACGTCCGCGTCGGTCATGATGATGATGCGGTGATAACGGAGCTTGTCCGGATCGAATTCTTCCCGGCCGATCCCGCAACCCAGCGCGGTAATCAGCGTACCCACCTCGGCAGACGACAGCATTTTGTCAAAGCGCGCCTTCTCGACATTGAGAATCTTTCCCTTGAGCGGAAGGATGGCCTGGGTACGGCGATCCCGCCCCTGTTTCGCCGACCCACCAGCGGAGTCACCCTCGACGAGGTACAGCTCGGAGAGGCTCGGATCCTTTTCCTGGCAATCAGCGAGTTTTCCGGGCAATCCCGCGACATCCAGCGCGCCCTTACGCCGCGTCATCTCACGGGCTTTTCGGGCCGCTTCCCGGGCCCGTGACGCATCCACCACTTTCTCAACGATCGCTCTGGAGTCATTGGGGTTTTCGTACAGAAACGCATTGAGCGCTTCGGAGAGGGTGGACTCCACGACACCCTTGACCTCCGAGGAAACGAGCTTTTCCTTAGTCTGCGACGAGAACTTCGGATCCGGCACCTTCACCGAGATGACCGCAGTAAGCCCCTCGCGGATATCATCCCCGCTGGGTGCCACTTTGAGCTTCTTGGTGTAGCCCTCGCTTTCCATGTACTGGTTCAGCGTACGGGTCAGTGCGGCGCGAAAGCCCGACATATGGCTGCCGCCATCCTTCTGCGGAATATTATTCGTGAAACAGAAGATCGCCTCCTGATAGGAGTCGCTCCACTGCATGGCGACCTCGACCAGGATGTCATCCCGCTGCGTGCTGAGGTAGAACACCGAAGGATGCAACGGCGTCTTGTTTTTGTTGAGGTGCTCGACGAATGCACGGATGCCCCCTGCATACTCGAACACGTCTTCCTTGTCGCTGCGCTCGTCCTTGAGGACGATCCGCACGCCGGGGTTCAGGAACGAGAGCTCACGGAAGCGCTTTGCGAGGATGTCGTAGTTGAAGTCGATATTCGTGAAGACGTCGGCGCTCGGATGGAAAGTGATTCGTGTGCCCGTATCCTCGGTCTCGCCTGCCACCTTGAGCGGCGCGACCGGCTCGCCCGCCTGGTACTCCTGCATGTGGACCTTGCCGTTTTTGTTCACCACAAGCCGCAGGTGATCCGAGAGCGCGTTAACCACCGAGACACCGACCCCATGCAGTCCGCCAGACACCTTATACGAGCTGTTGTCGAACTTACCCCCGGCATGCAGCACGGTCATGATGACCTCGGCGGCGGACCGCCCCTCTTCGGGGTGAATATCCACGGGCACACCGCGGCCGTTGTCCTGGACGGAAACGGAGTTATCACCGTGAAGGATGACTTCAATTTCCGAGCAGTAACCTCCCAGCGCTTCGTCCACGGCGTTATCGACAACCTCGAACACCATATGGTGGAGACCAGTGCCATCATCCGTGTCGCCGATATACATGCCGGGCCGCTTACGGACAGCGTCCAGGCCCCGGAGTACCTTGATCTGGGAGGAGTCGTATTCGGTGTGTGCGCTCATGAGATTACCTTTTCAGTCAAGCGCTTAATTATACCCGATCTTGGCAAGCGAGACCTGCTGCAACGGCTCGGCCCTACTGCCTCACTCGCCCATGTTCCACGTGGAACCACATCGCTTCGCTCGTGGCCGGCAGCTGCTCCACATCGATGGCGGTCATGAATACCTGCGCGGGAACCCGCTCGAGCCGTCGCACCATATCGATTCGATGAGGGCCATCAAGCTCGGCGGGCAAATCGTCGATCAGCAACACGGGGCGTTGGGATGACCCCTCTCCCCAGTACTCAATTAACGCGATCTTGAGAGCAGCCACCAGGAGTTTCTGCTGCCCGCGACTCAGATGACCAGACGCATCAATACCATCTGCGGTAAGGCGGATATCCGCGCGGTGGGGGCCGTAGAGCCCGAAGCCCTGAGAAACTTCCCGCTCCCGCGCCTCGGCGAGCACATCCGCAAGTGACGCGCCCCTGCGCCACCCCGACCGGAACTGCCACTCCAGCTCAGTGTCTGGCAGCCAGGCGGCCGCGATCGTCAGAGCCTGCGGGAGCCATTCATCCAAAAACTCCCGCCGCCGGTGGTCCACCGCTTCTCCAGCGGCCGCCATCTCCGGCTCCCATACCGCCGCCAGTCTCCGATCACCCTGGCGTAACGCCGCATTGCGCTGCCTAAGGGCTCGCTGATAACGCCGCCACTCGTCCCTGTACTGAGGTTCCACGTGGAACACGCCCCAATTGAGGAATGCCCGCCGGGCGGTCGGGCCGTCCGTCAGAAGGCGCTGCGCTTCGGTGTTGAGGACCTGCAACGGGATGAGCCAGGCGGCCTCTGACAACACCGTGACATCCCGACCATCGAGTCGAACACGGGTCTCGCCGTTGCCATGGAGCACGCCAAGCCGGTGAACATTGCGCTGAGTCGCCACCCGTCCCCAGACCGTGGCCTGAGCCGCGCCGGTCTGAATGACACGGGAACTACGATGCGTCAGAAAGCTTTTTGAGCGCGCTAGAAAGTGAATGGCTTCAAGCAGCGTTGTCTTGCCGGCCGCATTACGCCCATGGATGACGTTAATGCCGGTGGCAGGCTCAATGGATGCTGTATCGAGATGTCTGAACGATTGCCAGCCAAGTTGAATTAACCCATTGGCATCAGCGGGTTCGTTCATCCCTAGAGCCGCATGGGCATAACAACATAGCGGGCATCCCGGTTCTTTTCACCCAATAGCAGCGCACTGCTGTTGGCATCGCGTACATGAAGATGCACGGTCGGCTCATCAATCGCCCCCAACGCATCCAGCATGTAGCTCGCATTAAAACCGATTTCCGTGGGCTCACCACTGAAGCTCGCAGGGACTTCCTCCTGGGCCTCCTCCTGCTCCGGATTATTCGACTGAATCCGCAGCTGATTGGCTTCGAAGGCAAAGCGGACCCCGCGATACTTCTCGTTCGAGAGGATGGAAGCACGCACCAGCGCCTTGCGCAGGGTTTCGCGATCAACCACTGCACAAGGGCCCTCCTCGTCCGGGATCACTCGCTGATAGTCAGGGAAGCGGCCATCGATCAGTTTGGAGGTGAAACGGATATCCGGCAGCGCAACCTGCACATGCCCTGTCCCGAGGACGACTTCCACTTCATCTTCGCTATCGTCCAGAAGCCGCAGCATCTCCTGGACTCCCTTACGCGGCACAATGACCTGTGTTGCCTCCTCAAGATCGAGCTCGGGAGCCAGTTCTGCCAGCGCGAGACGATGCCCATCCGTCGCGACGGCGCGCAAGTGCCGGGGTTCCAGTTCCAGAAGCAGGCCATTGAGGTAGTAACGGACGTCCTGCAGCGCCATTGCGAAGTGTGTTTTCTCGATCAGCCAACGCACCTGAGACTGCGGCAGTGTGACCCGGTGCGATGCCTCAACGTCATCCGCGGTAGGAAAGTCATCGGCCGGCAGAGTCGCCAGCGAAAATCGACTGGGCCCGGCCTTGACGACGATTCGCTCCTGCTCCTGGGCCAGATGAACGGCCGCATCCTCCGGCAGATTGCGGACGATATCCATCAGCTTACGGGCAGGAACCGTGATTCGACCGGGTTGACCACCCTCAAGCAGTCGTTCCGTTTTCAGCTCTACCTCGAGATCCGTTGCCGTCAACGAGACGCGGTCGGCGGTCTTCTCAATGAGGATATTGGCCAGAATCGGCAGGGTCTGCCGTCTTTCGACCACACCGATCACTGCCTGCAGTGGGCGGAGTAGTGCATCCCGTTCGATTTCGAATTCCATGGCCCGTCCCGTTGTTCTCTTATTACTAGAGTGTGTATTAAAGACAGTTGTAGTGACAAGGGCGCCCCAGATCGCTGGATAACTTATTCAAGCCACTGTCTTAAAAAGATTTTCTTTAACTTGTATCCTGTTGACGAGTGTTGCTTTCGCCGAGGACGGAGACTGGACAACCTGTGGACGAAATCACGGCCTTCTCTTGCCCACCGGTTATCCACATCATGATGACAGGGTTCTGGACAGGTTGTGATAGTCCTCGTCGAAGCGGGCGTCTGACTCACGGAGTTCCCGCACTTTACGGCAGGCGTGGAGCACCGTGGTGTGGTCGCGTCCACCAAACGCATCACCGATCTCCGGGAGGCTGTGGCTGGTGAGCTCCTTCGCGAGCGCCATTGCCATCTGACGGGGGCGCGCGATGGATCGGCTGCGCCGCTTTGAAAGCAGATCGGAGACGCGCACCTTGTAGTACTCGGCAACCGTCTTCTGGATATTCTCGGTGGTCACCAGCTTGTCCTGCAGGGCCAGCAGGTCCCTCAGGGCGGCCTTGGCGAAATCCACGGTGATCTCGGCACCCGTAAAATGGGCATTGGCCATCACCCGGCGCAGTGCGCCCTCGAGTTCCCGGATGTTTGAGCGTATGCGCTTGGCGATGAAGAAGGCCACCTCGGGCGGCATGTCGATCCCCGCCTGATCGGCCTTACTTAAGAGAATCGCCACGCGTGTCTCGAGCTCCGGCGGTTCGATGGCGATGGTCAGTCCCCAGCCGAAGCGGGATTTCAGCCGCTCCTCCAGCCCATTGATCTCTTTGGGATAACGATCACAGCTCATGACCACCTGCTGGTGGCCTTCGAGGAGCGCATTGAAGGTGTGAAAGAACTCCTCCTGGGAGCGCTCCTTGCCGGCGAAGAACTGAATATCATCGATGAGCAGGGCGTCCACGCCGCGGTAGTGACGCTTGAACTCGTTGATGGCGTTGTGTTGCAACGCCTTGATCATATCGGCGACGAAGCGCTCCGAGTGGAGGTAGAGCACCCGCGCATTCGGCCGCGACGCAAGCAGTGCATTACCAACGGCATGCATCAGATGCGTTTTGCCCAGGCCGACACCGCCATAGATGAAAAGCGGGTTGTAGGCGTCACCCGGGTTATCCACCACCTGCAGACTGGCTGCCCGGGCCAGCTGGTTGGATTTGCCCTCGACGAACGTATCGAAGGTGAAGTCGCGATTGAGATTGGCATTGTGCGGAGTCGACGCCGGTGCGCTGGTCTTCGCCCGGGACTCCCGCGCCTCGCCGGCCGGCACGCGCGGCGAGGCGGAATGCACGCCGATCTCCAGCACGAGCTTCGGTGGCGCATCCGGTCGCTGGCTCGCCAGAAGCTCTTCGATGCGTTCTGAGAAGTGTTCGCGCACCCAATCGAGGACAAAGCGATTGGGTGCGAAGAGTCGCAGTTGGTCACCCTGTTCCTCAGCCTGAAGGGGGCGAATCCAGGTATTCAGCTGCTGATCCGGGATTTCCCTCTCCAGGCGTTGTAGACAGCCCTTCCAGAGTAATTCGGCCAAGGGTGCGTTTCCTCCAGGTCGGGGACAGGCTCGGGCTGCGTAGTGTAGCCCGCAAAGGCAACATCCGAGTCTATCGCCTGCTCAGACCGGGTACCAGCCGGTCCGATCCGCGAGTGTTGGTCTCAATTGACACCTGGATAACGACCGCAGTACCCTTTCCGGCTGTTTATCCTTTGACTAATCGATAAGGCGGCTACGTCATGAAGCGGACGTTTCAACCCAGTGTGCTCAAGCGCAAGCGCAACCACGGCTTCCGTGCCCGCATGGCTACACGCAATGGCCGCAAGGTGCTTGCCCGGCGCCGTGCCAAGGGGCGCGCTCGACTGACTCCGTAGCGTTGGTTGAGGCGGCAGCGAGCGGCCATGGCTTTCCGCGTGCCGCCCGGCTGACCCGGTCGGCGGAATTCCGTGCCGTATTCGGTGATGCGCAGCGTCATGCCGATCGTTACTTCACGATCCTGGCAGGCCATGGCAGTGTGTCACACGCTCGACTGGGGCTGGCCGTATCCCGGCGGGCGGCGTCCCGGGCGGTTGACAGAAATCGACTCAAGCGGCTGATTCGAGAGACGTTTCGACAACAGCTCCCCGGCCTGCCGGCAGTGGATGTGGTCGTCATGGTGCGACCCATCGCCTGTCATACGGAAAACGCTAAACTGGCGGCCGCGCTCGACAGACTCTGGCAACGGATATCCCGCTCATGCGAAGCATCCTGATCGCCCTCCTACGCGCCTACCGCTATTGCATCAGCCCGTTGTTCGGGCCGTGCTGTCGTTTTCACCCCACCTGCTCTTGCTACGCCATCGAGGCCGTCGAGCGGCACGGCGCGTTCCGGGGTGGGTATTACGCCGTCCGGCGCATCCTGCGCTGTAATCCCCTCCATCCCGGCGGGCTCGACCCGGTACCGGGGAGCGAAACCGCGAGTCGCCACCGATGATGGATAACCAACGCCTTTTTCTGCTGGTCGCCCTGGCTCTGGTCATGCTGCTCATCTGGACGACCTGGCAGCAGGATTACGGTCCAGCGCCTGCGACACAGACCGCGGCCGAGGCACCGGTGGAGAGTACGCCGCCGGCAACGGGAACCGCGCCGGCCACTGATACCACGCCTCAGGCCAGCGCACCGGCGCGGGAGCCCGGCGGTGGCGCGGACGCCAGCGCCTTCACGGACGCCGAGGTGGTCAAGGTACAGACTGATTTGTTCGAAATCGCCATCCCGCTGCGGGGCGGCAATATCCGTGAAGCCCGGTTGCGTCAGTACACCGTCTCCGAGGACGACCCGGCACTTTTCCGGCTCCTGCGGCCGGCGGATCCCCTCTTTGTCGCGCAGAGCGGGCTGGTGGCTGACGGCGGTGAGGCGCCGGATCATAACGCCCGTTGGCAGGCGACGGCGGAGCAATACAGCCTGGATGCCGGTCAGGATGTGCTGGAAGTCCCGATTCGCTGGCAGAGTCCGGCAGGCGTCACGGTCACCCGTCGCTACATCTTCGAGCGGGACAGCTATGTCGTCCGGGTCGTCCAGGAAGTGGACAACGCCTCCGCCAGCGACTGGCGGGCCTACCAGTACAGCCAGCTCCGGCGCACGCCGCAGACTGAAGGGCCTGGGTTCCTTGGCGCGGCGAGCTATACCGGTGGCGTGATCTACAGCCCCGCGGAGAAGTACGAGAAAATCAGCTTCGGTGACATGGAGGATGAGAACCTCTCACGGGATATCACCGATGGCTGGCTCGCCATGATTCAGCATTACTTCCTCGCCGCGTGGGTCCCGCCGCGGGAGGAAAACCTGCGTTATTACAGCCGGGTGGATGATGGCGAGTATGTCCTTGGCCAGAGTTCGCCATGGCAGACCGTGGCCGCGGGCGAGAACGGGCGTTTTGAGAACCGGCTGTTCGTCGGTCCCAAGGAGCAGGACAGGCTTGCCGCGGTGGCCCCTGGGCTGGATCTGACGGTCGACTACGGTTGGCTGACCATCATCTCCAAGCCGCTTTTCATCGCCCTGAGCTGGATTCACGACGTCGTCGGCAACTGGGGCTGGTCGATCATCCTGCTGACGCTGGGCATCAAGCTGGTCTTCTACAAGCTCTCCGAGACCAGTTATCGCTCCATGGCGCGGATGCGCAAGCTGCAGCCGGAAATGCAGAAGCTCCGTGAGCGCTACGGCGATGACAAGCAGCAGATGAACCAGGAGCTCATGCAGCTCTACAAGAAGGAGAAGGTCAATCCGCTTGGCGGCTGTCTGCCGATCCTCATCCAGATTCCGGTATTCATCGCCCTCTACTGGGTGCTACTGGAGAGTGTCGAGCTGCGCCAGGCGCCATGGATACTCTGGATCCAGGATCTGTCGGTCCGCGATCCCTTCTTTGTGCTGCCGTTGCTGATGGGCGCGACCATGTTCCTTCAGCAGAAGCTCAACCCGGCGCCGATGGATCCGATACAGCAGAAAATCATGATGGGGCTTCCCTTCATCTTCACGATTTTCTTCATGTTCTTCCCGGCGGGTCTGGTGCTCTACTGGGTGACCAACAACAGCCTCTCGATCCTGCAGCAGTGGATCATCACCCGGCGTATTGAAGCCGGCGACAAGAAGGCGAATGCCTGAAGCGACCATCTGTGCCGTCGCGACCCCGTCGGGTCGCGGCGGTATCGGGGTCATCCGCGTCTCGGGACCGCAGACCGCGGAGATCGCCCGGGCGGTGGCGGGGCCTCTACCGCCTGCCCGTGAGGCTGCCTGGCGTCGCTTCCGCGGTGCCGAGGGTGAGACTCTCGACGAAGGCTTGATCCTCTGGTTCCCAGGGCCCGGATCGTTCACCGGTGAGGACGTCGCCGAGCTGCAGGGGCATGGCGGGCCGATCGTCATGGACCGGCTGCTTCAGCGCCTGCTCGGGCTGGGTGCGAGGCTCGCTGAACCCGGCGAGTTCAGTCAACGGGCCTTTCTCAACGGCCGCATGGATCTGACCCGCGCCGAGGCCATCGCCGACCTGATCGAAGCCGGCAGCGAGGCCGCCGCCCGGGCCGCGGTTCGATCGCTGCGGGGCGAGTTCGCCCGTACCGTCGATCAGCTTGTCGAGCGGTTGACCGGGCTGCGCGTCCACCTGGAAGCCGGGATCGACTTCGCCGAGGAGCCACTGGACGGTCTGGCCCTGGACGACGTGACCCATCGGATCACGGCGCTGGAGGGCGATCTGGCTGAGACGCGGCGCCGGGCTGCCCAGGGCCAGCAGCTCCAGGAGGGATTGACGGTGGTCATCGCCGGCCGACCCAATGCGGGCAAGTCGAGCCTGCTCAATGCCCTTGCCGGACGCGATGCCGCCATCGTCACCGAACTTGCCGGGACAACCCGCGACGTGCTCGACGCTCATCTGCATATCGATGGAATGCCGCTCCGCGTTCTGGATACCGCTGGCCTGCGTGAGGGGGGTGACGTGGTCGAGCAGGAGGGAGTCCGGCGGGCGCGGCAGGCCATGGCCGCCGCCGACCGCATTCTGCTGGTGGTCGAGGACGCAGCCGGCGGTGATGCCGATGATCAGAGCGGCGTGGCATCGATTGAGCGGGAGCTGCCCCCAGGCATTCCGATGACCCGCGTGATCAACAAGATCGATCTCACGCAGCGCCCGGCCGGTCTCGCGGGTGAGGCGGTCGCGGTCTCGGCCCTGACCGGCGCCGGCATGGACACGCTTCGCGATCATCTTCGAGGGCGTCTTGATGTGTCGGACAGCGAGGCCGTTTTCATCGCCCGGCGCCGGCATCTGCAGTCACTGGACCAGGCGGGCGCTGCGCTGGCCGAGGCCCACGCGGCGGCCGCTGATGAGCTGGGCGAGGAACTCGTAGCGGAGTCGCTGCGTCAGGCCCAGCAACATCTGGGCGAGATTACCGGTACCGTGACCACCGAGGATCTGCTGGGGCGGATTTTCTCCACCTTTTGTATTGGTAAATAGGTTCGCCAGCCTTGGCGCTTCCGATGCGGTCAGAGCCAGCCCCGGCGACGGAAAAACCAGAGTGGCCCGATCCCGGCGGCCACCATCGCGGCGATCGCCAGCGGGTAGCCCAATGGCCAGTCCAGACCGGGCATGAAGCGGAAGTTCATGCCGTAAATCCCCGCGATCAGCGTCGGCGGTAGAAACATCACCGCCGCGATCGAGAATCCCTTGTTGATCTGATTCTGCCGCACACCGATGAAACCCCGGGTGGAGTCCATGAGAAACTGGATGCTCTCCGATTGATAGGCGATATGCGAGGCCAGTGCATCGACGTCCTGCTGGATACCATGCAGGGCCGTCTGTTGCTCGACCTGCTCCCCTCGATGCCGCTGAAGAAAGGCCAGGCTCAGGCTGGTATCCAGCATGCACAGCCGCATTCTCCCGTTCTCGTCGTCGAGCCTGCCGAGACGGCGCAGTACGTCATCCCAGGTTTTTATGTCCGATTCGTGGATCTCGGTCCGCAACGCCGCGACCTCGCAGTGCATGGCCTCGACCAGATCGGCGTGTGTCTCCACCTTCTCCTCGAACAGCAGGACCGCGAGATCGGTGGTCGAGGCGATGGCAATCTGGCGGTCCGCGGCCTGCTGCTGCAGGCGATCGATTTCCGTAATGGCGTCGTAGCGAATGGTCACGACTCGCTCCATGCCGACGATGCAGGCCACCGAGGTCATCCGGCGCGCGGATTCTCCGGATCGCTGCTCCATGTAGAGCGAGCGCATGTGAATCCCCGCGTCATCGATAAAGCAGCGTGTCGAGGGCTCTATCTGCTCGACTTCCTCGCGGGCGGGCACGTGACTGGGCATGAGCGCCTCGACAATCGCCCGGTCCTGGTCGTCAGGATTATGGACGTCGAGCCAGATGGCCTGTTCGAAGGATGCGGCCGGCGCCGGGACAAGCAACCCGTCAACGCAGCTGAAAGCGCGGATCATGACTGAACCATCCGATTTTGGCCCGGGAGCCGAGGACGATATCATCGCCAATCTGACAATCACTATCTGTTGGAATCATGGACCTGGATCAAACGCATGATGTCATTGTGGTCGGCGGCGGCCACGCCGGTACCGAAGCGGCCCATGCAGCGGCCCGCATGGGGGCTCGGACGCTATTGCTGACGCAGAGCCTGGATACCATCGGCCAGATGAGCTGCAATCCGGCCATCGGCGGCATCGGCAAAGGCCATCTGGTGCGGGAGATCGACGCCATGGGCGGTGTCATGGGCCGCGCCATCGACCGCGCCGGGATCCAGTTCCGCGTGCTCAACCAGCGCAAGGGCCCCGCGGTGCGCGCAACCCGTGCCCAGGCCGATCGCTCGCTCTATCGTCAGGCCGTGCGCAGCATTCTCGACCAGACGCCGCTGTTGCAGCTTTTCCAGGACACCGTGCAGGACCTGATCGTGGAACAGGACGAGGTCCGCGGCGTGGTCACCGGCATGGGCCTGAGGCTCCACGCAGCGGCGGTGGTCCTGACCGTGGGCACTTTTCTCGGTGGGCGGATTCACGTCGGTGATCACAATCGCAGCGGAGGCCGGGCGGGGGATGCCCCCTCCATCGCCCTCGCGCAGCGCCTTCGCGAACTGCCGCTGCGGGTGGGGCGTCTGAAAACCGGCACCCCGCCACGCATTGATGCCAGCAGCATCGATTTTTCGCGCCTGGATGCGCAGCCGGGCGATGATCCGGCCCCCTACTTCTCCCGCTGGAGCCGCGGCGACGAACATCCGCGACAGGTCGCCTGTCATGTCACCTATACCAACCCGACCAGTCACGACATCATTCGCGGAGCGCTGGATCGCTCACCGATGTACAGCGGCGAGATCGATGGAGTGGGGCCGCGCTACTGCCCCTCCATCGAGGACAAGGTGGTCCGGTTCAGTGAGCGTGAAGGTCATCAGATCTTCCTGGAGCCGGAGGGGCTGGACACACATGAGGTCTATCCCAACGGTATTTCCACGAGTCTGCCCTTCGACGTTCAGATCGCCATGGTGCGTAGCATCGGCGGCCTGGAGAAAGCCCATGTGACGCGGCCGGGTTACGCCATTGAGTACGACTACCTCGACCCCCGCGATCTGCATCCCGGCCTGGAGAGCCTGCACCTGCCGGGTCTGTTCCTCGCCGGGCAGATCAACGGTACGACCGGCTATGAAGAGGCGGGTGCCCAGGGGTTGCTCGCGGGCATCAATGCCGTGGCGCGGGTCCGCGGTATCGAGCCATGGGTGCCGCAGCGGCATGAGGCCTATCTGGGCGTGCTGGTGGATGATCTGACCACCCGGGGCACCAGCGAGCCCTACCGCATGTTTACCTCGCGGGCCGAGTACCGGCTGCAGCTGCGCGAGGATAATGCCGACCTGCGACTGATGCCGGTGGCTCATGAATACGGCCTCATCGGCGATTTCGAGTGGCGTGCCTTCGAGGCCTACCGCGACGCGATCGATGCCGAGAGCCGGCGATTGGAGAAGACGCTGGTTCGTCCCGACGATCTGGGTGCGGACCGGGGCGCCGGCATTTTCGGCAAGCCCCTGCGCCGCGAGCAGACCCTCATGACCCTGTTAAAGCGCCCTGAGGTCGACTACGGGGCGCTCATGACGCTGCCGGGGGCGGGCCCGGGTGTTGCCGAACCGGCGGTGCGCCAGCAGGTGGAGATCGGTGCCCGGTACGCCGGCTACCTCAAGCGGCAGGCCGACCAGGTCGAGAAACAGGCGCGTCATGAGGATCTCCGGCTGCCGGTTGATATGGATTACCGGGCTGTCGCGGGCCTGTCGGCGGAAGTCAGCGAAAAGCTCTCCAGCCATCGCCCGGCGACCCTGGGACAGGCGGCCCGCATCCCGGGAATGACCCCGGCCGCCGTATCACTGCTTTTGGTCCACCTGCGCCGGGGTGATGCCCGCTGGAGCGCCTGAGTGAGCGGCGCCGAGCGGACCGGCGAAGTTGAACTGCGCCGCGGGATGGCGGCGATGGGCATGGATGATGCCATTGCCCCGGCGCTGCTGGCCTACCGCGACCTGCTGGCCCGCTGGAACCGGGTCTACAATCTCTCGGCGGTTCGTGATCCCGCGGAGATGGTCTCGCGCCATCTGCTCGACAGCCTTTCCGTATTGCCATGGCTGCCGCCGGGCGCACTGCTGGATGTCGGCACCGGCCCTGGCCTGCCGGGTATTCCCATCGCCCTCGCGCAACCGGATCGATTCGTTACCCTGTTGGAGACGAATGGCAAAAAGGTGCGGTTCATCCGCCAGGCCTGCCTCGAGCTCGGTCTGGACAATGTCGTGATCGCGCCCGGGCGCCTGGAGTCGTTCACGGCGACCGAGCCCTTTGAGGCGATAATCTGCCGCGCATTCACGGATGCCGCGGGTTTCTGGCATGGCGTCGCCCGGCTGCTGGCGCCAGGGGGCGAGGCCCTGGCCATGAAAGGCCGGCGGGAAACTGAGGAATTGGCGGCACTCGCGCAAGCCGGCGTATCATGCCAGTGGCAACCGCTTGTCGTTCCGGGACTTGATGCAGAGCGACATTTGCTCATCATGAGAGCGCAGAAACCTGCCACAGGATGATCCTATGACCCAGACACTGGCCGTCGCCAACCAAAAGGGAGGAGTCGGCAAGACCACTACCTGTGTGAATCTTGCCGCGTCGCTGGTCAGTAACGGTCGCCGTGTCCTCCTGGTCGACCTTGATCCACAGGGCAATGCCACCGTGGGCGCAGGGATCGACAAGGATGACGTCGGGGCGAGCAATTACGAATTGCTCATGGGCGAGGCGGCGCCCGAGGCGGTCCGGCATTGCCGAACCGGCGGTGGGTTCGATGTATTACCGGCCAATGGGGATCTGACCGCTGCCGAAGTCGGTCTCATGGAGGCAGGCGAAGGCCGCGAAAAGCGTCTGCAGCAGGCCTTATCCTCTGTGCGGGCCGAATATGATCACATCCTCATCGACTGTCCCCCGTCACTGAACCTGCTGACCATCAATGCCTTCGTAGCGGCGGATCAGGTGCTCATCCCGATCCAGTGCGAGTACTACGCGCTGGAGGGCCTGACCGCGTTGCTCAACACGATTCACCGGGTCCAGCAGACCGTGAACCCCTCCCTCGAGATCGAGGGACTGGTGCGCACCATGTTTGACGGACGCAACAATCTCTCCAACCAGGTTGGCGCACAGCTTCTGGCCCACTTTCCGGG
This sequence comes from Spiribacter sp. 1M189, assembly GCF_040838345.1. Taxonomy (NCBI): domain Bacteria; kingdom Pseudomonadati; phylum Pseudomonadota; class Gammaproteobacteria; order Chromatiales; family Ectothiorhodospiraceae; genus Spiribacter; species Spiribacter insolitus. Next base: position 1,732,065 of record NZ_JBAKFF010000001.1, read on the forward strand.
TCAGGTTTACCGAACCCAGATTCCCCGCAATGTGCGTCTTGCCGAAGCGCCCAGTCACGGGCTGCCGGTTCTGCAGTATGATCGGGCATCACGGGGTGCCGTGGCCTATCTCGCACTGGCATCTGAGTTGCTGCGCCGGCAGCAGGCGGCGCCGGCCAGTGCAGGAGGGGTGAGATGAGCAATCGACGCAGAGGGCTGGGGCGCGGTCTCGATGCCCTGCTCGGCGAGGCGGCTGGCGGCGTATCCGAGGCGACCGCCGACGCGCTGCGCGACCTACCGCTGGAGCAGCTCGAGAGCGGTCGCTATCAGCCGCGACGGGAATTCGATCCGGCAGCGCTTCAGGAGCTGGCGCGCTCGATCCGCTCACAGGGGGTGGTCCAACCCATCGTTGTGCGACCGCTGCCAGGCGGCGAGCGTTATGAAATCGTCGCCGGTGAGCGTCGCTGGAGGGCGGCGCAGCTGGCGGAGCTCGAGCAGATCCCCGCTATTGTCCGCGACATCCCCGATGAGATGGCGGTGGCGGTCGCCCTGATCGAGAACATTCAGCGGGAAGATCTTAATCCCCTCGAGGAGGCCAGCGCGCTGAAGCGCCTGACTGAGGAATTCGGCATGACTCATCAGGCCATCGCCGATGCGGTCGGCCGATCCCGGGTCGGTGTGTCAAACCTGCTGCGTCTGCTCGATCTGGCACCGGCAGTGAAAACCCATATCGCCAATGGTGAACTGGAAATGGGCCATGCCCGGGCGCTGCTGGCGCTGAAATCGGCAGCGCAGGCAGAGGCAGCCGCCCGAGTTGTCGCCCGCGGGCTCACCGTACGGCAGACCGAAGCGCTGGTGCGGCAGATGCTTGAGGGGGGCGGTGGAGTGGCCGAAGAGCCGGCGGTGGACCCCAACATCCAGCGGCTTCAGGCGGATCTGGGCGACCGTCTCGGGGCGAATGTCCGCATCGAGCATGGGCAGCGGGGCAAGGGTCGGCTCGTGATCCGCTACAACAGTCTCGATGAGCTGGATGGCATTCTTGAGCATATCCATTGAAGCTTATGCCTGAGTTCATTATACTCCGCGCAATTTTGCGGACACCTGCCCCGGCATTATGACGCTGATACGGGTCGCTAGGCGGGTGATCTGGCTGCAGGCGGCCATCGGGTTGATTGCAGCCGGAATCTGGACATTGACGAACGGGGTTCAGGCAGGCCTCGCAGCAATGGCCGGAGCAGGCATCAGCGTATTCATGACGTTCTACGTCGCAATGCGCTGGTCGCTCAGAAGTGCGGCAGAGAGCGAACCCAGAGCCATACTGGGGGCCTTTTACCGCGCCCAGATGATGAAGCTGCTGCTCGGGACGGTGCTGATATTTGCGGCCGTCTATGCCTTCCGGGAGGAAGCGGGCGCACTGGTGATCACGCTGGCCCTGACCCTGGCTGCCTATGGCCTGGTGTTGTTGGGCGACATCGACTGAACGCGGACAGCACGGGACAGAAACGGATATGGCAAGCGGTTCAGCCACGGAATACGTCACGCATCACCTCGAGCATCTTGCGGTGGGCGATGGCTTTTGGACGTTCCACATCGACACGCTGGTCGTCTCCTGGGTGCTGGGTCTGATTTTCTTCGGCGTTTTCTACTCTGTCGCCCGCAAGGCCAGCACGGACGCGCCAAGTGGCATCCAAACCTTCATAGAAACCTGTGTTGAATTCATCGACAATCAGGTCAGTGAGAGCTTCCATGGTCCCAAGGGTTTCGTTGCCCCGCTGGCGTTGACCATCTTCGTCTGGGTGCTGCTCTGGAACCTGATGGATCTCATTCCGGTGGATCTCTTCCCGGAGATCATGAAGCTGTTCGGCGTAGAGTACGTGCGCATTCTGCCGTCCGCGGACATGAACGCGACGTTCGGCCTGTCCTTCAGTGTGATGATCCTGATCATCATCTACAGCATCAAAGGCAAGGGCGCGAAGGGTTTCGGCAAGGAACTGTTCTGCCACCCGTTCGGCGCCCATCCCCTTCTCTGGCCGGCCAATTTTCTGCTTAACATCGTCGAGTTGATCGCCAAGCCGATCTCCCTTGGCATGCGGCTATTCGGTAATCTCTACGCCGCCGAGATCATTTTCATTCTTATCGCACTGCTGCCGATCTGGGCACAGTGGATGCCAGGTGTTGCCTGGGCGGTCTTCCATATTCTGGTGATCCCCCTGCAGGCATTCATATTCATGGTGCTCACGATCGTGTATCTGAGCCTGGCCTACGAGGAACACTGATCGGCCGACCTGAAGCCGACCGATCGAGCGTAATCAACCCTTAAACGACCCCTGATTGGAGGAACCATGGAAGCTATCGCCCAGGTCCAGGCGTTTACCGCCATCACCATCGGACTGATCTTCGCCTTCGCGGCCGTCGGCACCAGCATTGGCTTCGGCATGCTGGGCGGCAAGTTTCTCGAGGGCATTGCCCGCCAGCCCGAGGTGGCCGGTGTGCTTCAGGTCCGCATGTTCATCGTCGCTGGTCTGCTCGACGCCCTGTCCATCATCGGCGTGGCCTTCGCGGCGCTTCTGATGTTCGCCAATCCGCTGCTTGGCGCGCTGGGCTGAACCAATCGGACGAAGCGACATTCTGCCAACCGGCAGTCATCGGAGAGTAGACCGTGGGCATTAACGCAACGCTATTCGGACAGATGATCACCTTCCTGGTGTTCATTCTGCTCACCATGAAGTTCGTCTGGCCGCCCATAAAGCAGGCCATGAGCGAACGCGAGAAGCGTATCGCGGACGGTCTGGCTTCCGCCGAACGCAGCCAGCATGAGCTGGAGCTTGCCAAGGAGCGGGCGGCCGAGCACATCCGCGAAGCCAAGGCGCAGGCGGCGGACATCATCGAAAAGGCCAACCGCCAGGGGGCCAATATCGTCGATGAGGCCCGTCAGGAAGCGCGGGTCGTCGCGGATCGCGAGAAGGCCGCTGCCGAGGCGCGGATCGAGCAGGAGGTCAGCCAGGCGCGGACCGAGCTGCGACGCAATGTCTCGGAGCTGGCGATTCTCGGCGCGAGCCGCATTCTCGAGCGCGAGGTGGATGCCAAGGCCCACCAGCAGATGCTCGACGAGCTGGCCGATCAGGTCTGAGGCAATAGGAATATGGCGCAGGAAACCACCGTTGCCCGTCCCTATGCCGAGGCCGCGTTCGACCTCGCTCGCGAGGCCGATGCGCTGGCGGCCTGGGCCGACGGCCTGGCGATCGCCGCGACGGTCGTCGCCGACGAGCGGGTCGATGCCGTGCTCGGCAACCCGCGGGTCGATGACGAGCGCAAGGCGGGACTGATCCTGGAAGTCTGTGGCGATGCGCTTGACTTGCAACAGCGGAATTTCCTCCGGCTGCTGGTCAATCGCGATCGGATCACGCTGCTTCCCGAGATCCGCCAGCAGTTCGACCTTCTGCGGGCCGATCACGAAAAAACGCTCCGCGCCGAGCTGATTACCGCCCAACCGGTGGACGACGCCGTACGGGACCGGCTGGCCCGGGCATTGTCGGAACGGCTCGAGCGCGACGTCAGCCTGGAGATTCGGCTCGACGAATCGCTCATCGGCGGCGCGGTGGTCCGCGCCGGCGACCTGGTCATCGATGGTTCGGTGCGCGGCCGGCTGGCCCGGCTGACCGGCGCCCTTAGCCGCTAAGAGGACAGATTAGATGCAACTTAATCCCACGGAAATCAGCGACCTGATCAAACAGCGCATCGAGAACTTCGAAGCGGTGGCCGAGGCCCGCAATGAGGGTACGGTCGTCAGCGTCACTGACGGCATCGTGCGTATCCACGGCCTCAGCGATGTGATGCAGGGCGAGATGCTGGAGTTTCCCGGCGACACCTTCGGAATGGCGCTCAACCTCGAGCGCGATTCGGTTGGCGCCGTGGTGCTTGGCGATTACTCCCACCTCAGCGAGGGTGATGCGGTTCGTACGACCGGCCGCATCCTCGAGGTGCCGATCGGCGAAGGTCTGCTGGGCCGCGTCGTCAATGCCCTCGGTGAGCCGATCGACGGCAAGGGTGCCGTACCGTCGGATTCCACCGCCCCGGTGGAGAAGGTCGCCCCCGGCGTGATTGCCCGCCAGTCCGTCGACCAGCCTGTCCAGACCGGTCTCAAGGCCATCGATTCCATGGTTCCGGTGGGCCGCGGGCAGCGCGAGCTCATCATCGGTGACCGCCAGACCGGCAAGACGGCCGTCGCCATTGACGCGATCATCAACCAGAAGGGCACCGGCATTAAGTGCATCTACGTGGCGGTGGGCCAGAAGGCCTCCTCCATCGCCAACGTGGTGCGCAAGCTCGAAGAATACGGCGCCCTGGAGCACACTATCGTCGTGGCCGCCTCCGCGGCGGAATCGGCGGCGCTGCAGTTCATTGCGCCCTATGCCGGCTGCACGATGGGCGAGTTCTTCCGGGACCGCGGCGAAGACGCCCTGATCATTTACGACGATCTCTCGAAGCAGGCCGTCGCCTACCGGCAGGTCTCGCTTCTGCTGCGTCGTCCGCCGGGCCGTGAGGCATTCCCCGGTGACGTGTTCTACCTCCATTCGCGCCTGCTCGAGCGCGCCGCCCGGATCAACGAGGCGGAGGTCGAGCGGCTGACGAATGGCGAGGTCAAGGGCAAGACCGGATCGCTGACGGCACTGCCGATCATCGAAACCCAGGCCGGTGACGTGTCCGCCTTCGTGCCCACGAACGTCATCTCCATCACCGATGGCCAGATCTACCTGGAGACCGACCTGTTCAACGCGGGTGTTCGACCGGCCATCAACGCCGGCCTTTCGGTCTCGCGTGTCGGTGGCTCGGCACAGACCAAGATCATCAAGAAGCTGGGCGGCGGTATCCGCCTCGCCCTGGCGCAGTATCGTGAGCTGGCGGCATTCGCGCAGTTCGCATCGGATCTTGACGAGTCCACCCGCAAGCAGCTCGAGCGCGGCCAGCGCGCGATGGAGGTGCTCAAGCAGGGTCAGTACGCGCCCCTGTCGGTCGCCTTCATGGCGATCTCGCTCTATGCGCTCAACGAGGGCTACCTCGACGAGCTGGAGCTCAAGAAGGTCGGTGACTTCGAGGCCGCGCTGCATCAGTACATGGCCAACAACTACGCCGATCTGGTCAAGCAGATCAACGACACCGGCGATTACAGCGATGACATCCAGTCCCAGCTCAAGAAAGCGATGGATGATTTCGTGGCGACGGGTACCTGGTAAAGGCATTTAAGGTAGGAACGGCATGTCCGGCGCAAAGGAAATCCGCACTCAGATAAAGAGTGTGAGCAACACGCAGAAGATCACCACGGCCATGGAGATGGTCGCGGCGTCGAAGATGCGTGGTGCCCAGCAGCGTATGCACGCTGCCCTGCCCTACGCCGAGAAGATGCGGCAGGTCATCGGCCATCTGGCCGAGGCGAACCCGGAATACCGGCATCCTTTCCTGGTCCGCCATGACGAAGTCAAGCGGATCGGGTACATCATTGTCTCCAGCGATCGGGGCCTCTGCGGTGGGCTGAACAACAATCTGTTCCGGGCCATCATCAAGGAACTCCGTGATCACGAGAATGCCGGTCAGGAAGCGCGGCTCTGCACCGTCGGGTCCAAGGCCATACAGTTCTTCGGCCGCCTGTCCGCCCCCATCATTGCCGAGGTGTCCCAGCTCGGTGACACGCCGCATCTGCAGGATCTTATCGGCACCCTCAAGGTGATGATGGATCAGTATGCGGACGGCGAGCTGGACCGGGTGGTCATCTGCTACAACCGCTTCGTCAATACGATGACGCAGACCCCGACCATCGAGCAGATCCTGCCGCTGCCGCCCACCGAATCGGAAACGGTCCGGGACCGTGCCCACAGCTGGGACTATGTCTACGAACCGTCGGCCGCGCAGGCGCTGGATCTGCTGCTCGAGCGTTATATCGAGTCGCTGGTCTACCAGTCCGTGGTCGAGAACATCGCCTGTGAGCAGGCCGCACGCATGGTGGCGATGAAGGCCGCCTCTGATAACGCCGGCAAGCTGATCGACGACCTTAACCTGGCCTATAACAAGGCCCGTCAGGCGGCGATCACCACCGAGCTTTCGGAGATCGTGGCCGGCGCCGAGGCCGTCTAGCGTGGACGGCCAACCCAAACCGAATACAACGCTTTCGCGAAGAGGAACCGCGCTATGAGTTCAGGAAAGGTCGTCCAGATCATCGGTGCCGTGGTGGACATCGAGTTCCCCCGCGATTCCGTGCCCAAGGTCTATGACGCACTCGAGGTCAAGACCAGGGATCTGGTGCTTGAGGTCCAGCAGCAGATCGGCGACGGAGTCGTTCGCGCCATCGCCATGGGCAGCACCGACGGCCTCCAGCGTGGTGTCGATGTGACCAACACCGGTGCACCGATCTCGGTCCCAGTGGGCGAGAAAACCCTGGGCCGCATCATGAACGTCCTCGGCGAGCCGGTGGACGATGAGGGCGAGGTCGGCGCCGAGCAGCGTTGGCCTATCCACCGCAAGGCGCCCTCCTATGAGGAACAGGCCGGTTCGACGGAACTGCTCGAGACCGGCATCAAGGTCATCGATCTCCTCTGCCCCTTCGCCAAGGGTGGCAAGGTCGGCCTGTTCGGCGGCGCCGGTGTCGGCAAGACCGTCAACATGATGGAGCTGATCCGCAACATCGCCATTGAGCATTCCGGTTATTCGGTTTTCGCCGGCGTCGGTGAGCGGACGCGTGAGGGTAACGACTTCTATCATGAGATGAAGGAGTCGGACGTCCTCGATAAGGTGGCACTGGTCTATGGGCAGATGAACGAACCGCCCGGCAACCGCCTGCGTGTCGCGCTGACCGGCCTGACCATGGCGGAGTTCTTCCGTGACGAAGGCCGTGACGTGTTGATGTTCATCGACAACATCTACCGTTACACGCTCGCGGGTGTGGAGGTTTCGGCGCTGCTGGGCCGCATGCCATCGGCCGTGGGTTATCAGCCGACGCTGGCGGAGGAGATGGGCGTCCTACAGGAGCGCATCACCTCCACGAGCAAGGGCTCGATCACCTCGATCCAGGCGGTCTATGTGCCTGCAGACGACCTCACCGACCCGTCTCCGGCGACCACCTTCGCTCATCTGGATGCCACGGTCGTGCTGGCGCGTTCCATCGCCGAGCTGGGTATCTACCCGGCGGTGGACCCGCTCGATTCCACGTCCCGTCAGCTTGACCCGCAGGTCGTCGGCCAGGAGCACTACGACACGGCGCAGGATGTCCAGCAGGTGCTGCAGCGCTATAAGGAGCTGCAGGACATCATCGCCATCCTCGGCATGGACGAGCTTTCCGAGGAAGACAAGCTCACCGTGACCCGTGCCCGAAAGATCCAGCGGTTTCTTTCGCAGCCGTTCTTTGTGGCCGAGGTATTCACCGGCTCGCCGGGTAAGTATGTATCTCTCAAGGAGACGATCCGCGGTTTCCGGGCCATCGTCGACGGTGAGCACGACGATCTGCCAGAACAGGCCTTCTACATGGTCGGCAGCATCGACGAGGCCGTAGAGAAGGCCCGCAACCTTTAAGGGGATGCCCCGATGGCCCTGACAATGCACATCGACATCGTGAGTGCCGAGGAGTCGATTCACTCCGGCACGGCGTCATTCATCCTGGCGCGCGCCACTGAAGGCGAAGTCGGTATCTATGCCCGGCATGTGCCGATGCTCGTCCAGTTGCAGCCGGGCGAGGTCACCGTTCGGGATGAGTTCGGCACCGAGGAGCACTACTATGTGTCCGGCGGCACGATGGAAGTCCAGCCACATGTGGTGACAGTGCTTGCCGATGCGGCCACCCGGGCGCACGATATCGACGAAGCCGCGGCGGAACAGGCACGACGCCGGGCTGAGGAGGCGCTTGCCAATCGCACGGGTGAAATCGACTATGCCCGAGCCCAGGCCGAGCTTGTCGAGGCCGCAGCCCAGCTGCGCACGATCCAGAAGCTGCGTAAGACCGCTAACCGGGGCTGATCCCACTCGGGCAGCCCTGTGCTGCTGCGAAGGAGCCCCATGTCCAGTCAACCACTCAGTGTCGTTGTCCTCGCCGCCGGTGAGGGCAAACGCATGCGTTCCACCCGGCCGAAAGTCCTTCAGACGGTGGCTGGGCGTCCCATGCTCGCCCATGTCCTCGATGCCGCCAGTGCGCTAAAGCCCGAGGCGATCCATGTCGTCTACGGTCACGGCGGCGATGCCGTTCAGGCGGCATTCGCCAATCGATCGCTGGCGTGGGCCCTGCAGTCCGAGCAGCTCGGCACCGGGCATGCCGTTGCACAGGCCCTGCCCGCCATTCCTGATGATCATCAAATCCTGGTGCTCTGTGCCGATGTCCCTCTGATTCGACCGGCCACGCTGGAAGCATTGGTGTCTGAAGCCAGCGGTGCCTTGTCGCTGCTCACCGTGGCGCTGCCGGATCCCACCGGTTACGGGCGAGTGTTGCGCGGCGAAGGTGGTGCCGTGGATGCCATCATCGAAGAAAAGGACGCCACGCCGGCGCAACGCGCTGTTACCGAGGTCAATACCGGCGTGATGTGTCTGCCCGCCCAACCGCTTCGGCGCTGGCTCGGTGCCCTCGACGCCGGCAATGCCCAGGGCGAGTACTATCTGACCGACTGCATCGCTATGGCGCGCCGCGACGGTTGGCCCGTGCATCCGCTCGCCTGTACTGACCCCTGGGAAGTGCAGGGCGTTAATGACCGCGCCCAGCTGGCCGCGGTGGAGCGAGCCGCCCAGCACCGTCAGGCGGTGGCCCTGATGCGTGACCAGGGCCTCGGGCTGGCCGATCCGGCGCGCTTTGACCTGCGTGGCGAACTGACGGTCGGCCGGGACTGTTCCATTGATGCCAGCGTCATCATCGAAGGGACGGTCACCCTCGGCGATGATGTTCACATCGGCCCTTTCACCCGTCTCTGCGACTGTCACATCCAGCCGGGCACCCGCGTGTTGGCACACTGTGATATCGAGGGCAGTGAAATCGGTCACGGCTGCCGTATCGGTCCGTTCGCGCGACTCCGCCCGGGCACGTCTCTGGCTGATCGAGTCCGAGTCGGTAATTTCGTCGAGACCAAGCAGGCGCATGTCGGCCTCGATAGCAAAATCAACCATCTCTCCTATATCGGAGACACCCAATTGGGTGCTGAAGTAAATGTTGGGGCGGGAACCATCACCTGCAATTACGATGGCCGGGAAAAGCATGTCACCCGCATTGGTGACCGGGTTTTCATTGGCTCGAATACGGCCCTGGTGGCGCCGCTGACGGTGGGCGAAGGCGTGACGATCGGGGCGGGGACGACCGTGCGGGAAGACATCCCCGCTGATACCCTGACGGTGGAGACCGGGCATTTGCGCCAGATCCCGGGCTGGCGATCCAAGGAAAGGGACTGACTCGATAAAAGGGGGAAGCCTGCATGTGTGGAATCGTCGGGGCGGTGGCGGAGCGCGAGGTCTCTGCCATCCTGCTGGAGGGCCTGCGGCGGCTCGAATACCGGGGCTATGACTCCGCTGGTCTGGCGGTGCGCGGTGACGAGGGTGTCCTCCATCGACACCGCGCGGTCGGCAAGGTCGGTGCCCTTGAAGACGCGCAGTCCGCTCGGCCGTACCGGGGTTCCCTTGGCATTGCGCACACCCGCTGGGCAACCCATGGCGCTCCCACCGAGGCCAACGCCCATCCCCATGTTGCCCGGGACGAGGTCGCCATCGTCCACAACGGCATCATCGAGAATCACGAAACGCTCCGTCGCCAGCTGACCGCCGCCGGCTACCGGTTCGACTCCGAGACCGATACCGAGGCGGTGGTCAATGCCGTCCATGAGCGGCTTGAGGCCGGGGACGACCTGCTGACGGCAACGCGTTCGGTGATCGCCAGGTTGGACGGCGCCTACGCCCTCGGTGTGATCTCGCGTCATGATCCGGATCGCCTGATTGCGGCGCGTCGGGGCAGCCCCCTGGTGGTGGGCGTGGGCATCGGCGAGCATTTCATCGCCTCGGATGTCGCCGCCCTGCTGCCGGTCACCCGCGACTTCATCTATCTTGAGGAAGGCGATGTCGCCGAACTCACCCGCGGGGCCGTGCGCATCTTTGATGCCGAGGGCAAGCCGGTCGAGCGGTCGGTACGGACCACTGAACTCACCGCCGACGCCGCGGAGCGCGGGACGTTCCGGCACTTCATGGCCAAGGAAATCCACGAACAGCCCCGCGCGGTGGCGGAGACACTCGAGGGCCGCATCGCCGAGGACCGCGTCCTGCCGGAGGCGCTGGGCCCGGAAGCCACGCGCATCCTCGGCGACGCGCAGCGGATCCAGATTGTTGCCTGCGGGACCAGTTATCATGCGGGTCTGGTGGCACGTTACTGGTTCGAGGCCATCGCTGGCCTGCCCTGCGATGTGGAAGTGGCCAGCGAATTCCGCTACCGGCGCCATGTGGTGCCACAGGACACCGTGTTCGTGACCCTGTCCCAGTCCGGCGAGACCGCGGATACGCTGGCCGCGCTCCGCGAGGCCCGGACCATGGGTTATCTCGCCATGCTCGCCATCTGCAACGTCCCGGAGAGTTCACTGGTGCGCGAATCCGACCTGGTCATGATGACCCGCGCCGGTCCGGAGATCGGCGTGGCCTCCACCAAGGCCTTCACCACGCAGCTCACCGCCTTGCTTCTTACCGTCATTGCCACCGGCCGCCTGCATGGTCTGCAAGCCGCCGAGGAAGCCCGGCTGGTCGCCGCTCTCCGCAGCCTGCCCCGGCAGATAGAGGATGTGCTGGCACTGGAGCCGGCAATCGAGGCGATGGCAGAGCAGTTCGTCGACAAGCATCACAGCCTCTTCCTGGGCCGCGGTACCCAGTACCCCATCGCCATGGAGGGTGCGCTCAAGCTCAAGGAGATCTCCTACATCCATGCCGAGGCCTATCCGGCGGGAGAGCTCAAGCATGGCCCGCTGGCACTGGTGGATGCCGAGATGCCGGTGGTCACGGTGGCCCCCAAAGACGACCTCGTGGAAAAGCTCAAGTCCAATCTCCAGGAGGTCCGGGCCCGCGGCGGCCGACTCTACGTGTTTGCCGACGCCGCCGCGGCGCCGGCCGCGGATGACGACTGTCAGGTCATGGTGCTGCCGCCGGTGGATGAAGTGGTGGCCCCACTGCTCTACACCGTTCCGCTTCAGCTGCTGGCCTATCATGTGGCCGTTCTCAAGGGCACCGACGTGGATCAGCCGCGTAATCTCGCCAAGTCAGTAACGGTGGAATAATCCCGGCACTGGATTTTTCCACCGCTGGCCGTGTCCGACAGAGCAGTGTCGCGAAGATTGTTCGGAGGCCTGCATGGAGGCAGCGCAAGCGTCGGCCCGATCGCTGACCGGAGAGGTCATCGGCGTCCACGGCAGTGTCGTGGACGTGCGGTTTGCTGGCGAACTCCCGGAGCGCCTTGATGCCCTGACGGCCGGTGAAGACGGCCGCATCGTTCTCGAAGTGCAGCGCCACGTCGGCGTGCATGCGGCCCGCTGCATCGCGCTTACCACGACCCGTGGGCTGGCCCGCGGCGATCGCGTCCGGGCTACCGGCGCCGGCCTGCAGACGCCAGTGGGCCGGCAACTCCTGGGCCGGATGCTGAACTGCTTTGGCGAGCCGGTCGATGGCGGCGAATCATTGGGCTCCGCTCCCCGCTCGCCCATCCATCGCGATCCGATGCCCCTCGAAGACCGGGTGACCAGCACCGAGGTCTTCACCACCGGGATCAAGGCCATTGATCTGCTCTCGCCCCTGGAACTGGGCGGCAAGGCCGGCCTGTTCGGTGGCGCCGGCGTGGGCAAGACCGTGCTGATCACTGAGCTGATCAACAACATGGTGCGAGACTATGAGGGCGTCAGTCTGTTCTGTGGCATCGGTGAGCGCAGTCGCGAGGCGGAAGAGCTCTACCGACAAATGCGGGACGCCGGCGTGCTGGATCAGACCGTCATGCTGTTCGGTCAGATGAACGAGCCGCCCGGGGCGCGTTTCCGGGTCGGTCACTCTGCCCTCACGGTCGCCGAGCATTTCCGCGACGCCGAGCAGCGAAGCGTGCTGTTGCTCATCGATAACATCTTCCGTTTTGTCCAATCGGGCATGGAGGTTTCGGGTCTGATGGGCCGGATTCCCTCGCGGGTCGGTTATCAGCCCACGCTGGCCACCGAGCTGGCGCAGCTCGAGGAGCGCATCGCAAGCTCGCGCAGTGCATCCATTACCTCGGTTCAGGCGGTCTATGTGCCCGCTGACGACATGACCGACCCCTCCGCCACGCATACTTTCTCGCACCTCTCCGCATCGCTGGTGCTTTCCCGCAACCGCGCCAGCCAGGGCCTGTATCCGGCGGTGGATCCGCTCGCCTCTGACTCGAAGATGCTCTCCGCCGAGGTGGTCGGACGCCGTCACTACGAGATTGCCCGGGCCGTGCGCCGAACGCTCTCGGAATACGAGGAGCTGAAGGACATCATCGCCATGCTGGGCCTCGAGGAGCTCTCCGCCGACGACCGCGCCACGGTCAGTCGGGCTCGGCGGCTGGAGCGGTTCCTTACGCAGCCGTTCTTCACCACCGAGCAGCTCACCGGGATGGAGGGGCGCAGCGTAAGCCTGGAAGACACCCTGTCGGGTTGTGAGCGGATCCTCGAGGACGAATTCGCGGACCATGGCGAACGCGCCTTCTACATGATCGGCCGGATCGACGAGGTGGCCAAGGGATGACGGCGGCAAGCCTGCACCTGCGGATATTCCTGCCCACCGGCGTTCTGCTGGATACCGAGACCGCCAGGGTGGTGGCGGAGTCGACGGCTGGCAGTTTCGGTGTGCTACCGCGGCACATCGACGGCGTGGCGACGTTGGCAAGCGGGATTCTCTGCTACGGCCCGTCCGGATATGCAGCGGTGGATGGCGGCACGCTGGTGAAATGCGGTGATGAGGTTCGGGTGTCGACTCCCCAGGCCATGCTCGGTGATTCGCTCGAGTCGCTCATGAGCGTGGTGACCGAGCGTTTCCGCGTCCGGGACGAAGCCGAGCGCCTGACCCGCAGTGCGCTGGCAAGGCTGGAGGCTGGAACCCTGCGGCGCCTTCAGGACATGGAGGGCTGGCCGGGATGAGCCGCCGGCCCGAAGAGCGCGAGCGTGATCGCCGTGAACGCGATCTGCAGTGGCAGGTCGCCCGGCGGGCGCGACGTCGCCTGGCCGCTCGGCGCGCGCGGGACGAAGGCGTCTGGTTCTGGCTGGGCATGTTTGGTCTGGTGGGGTGGTCGATCGCCATCCCCACCGTGGCCGGCACAGCCATCGGGCTCTGGCTGGATGGTCACTTCCCCGGACAGCCGTCGTGGACCATCACGCTGATGCTGGTGGGTGTGGTGTTGGGCTGTCTGATGGCGTGGCGCTGGATCCGGGAGGAACGCGTGGATGATGAGTGACGGACTCACGCTGTCATGGCCCGCACTGACGGGCGGTCTGGTGTTGGGCATGCTGCTGGCCGTGATCTACTTGATGGCACTGGCGCGCAGTGTGCGCGGACTGGTTGTCTCCCGGTATCCGGGTCGCCGCCTTCTGCTCGGGACTCTGCTCCGGCTGCTTCTGATGGGCGCGGTGTTCGGCGGCCTGCTCTATGCCGGTGACGCCCTGCAGGCGCTGGCGGCGGTGGCGGGCTTCGTGATCGTCCGCACGGCGGTTGTCCGTTGGCAGATGATACGGGAGGACGCATGACGATCAGTCCCGACCAGATCATTCTGTTCGAGCTTGGTTTCTGGACGATCAATGCCACCGTCGTGGTCACCTGGGGCATCATGGCGGCGCTTACGCTGGGTGCCTGGCTGATTACCCGCCGCATCTCGGATGCCACCGAGATCTCCCGCTGGCAGAACCTGCTCGAGGTCCTCGTGAGCGGGCTGCGCGACCAGATCGCGGCCGTCAGCCGGCAGCGGCCGGGCCGCTACCTGCCTTTTGTCGGTACGCTGTTCATCTTCATTCTGGTGTCCAATCTGCTGCATCTGGTGCCGGGCCTCATTCCGCCCACCGGTTCCCTTTCCACCACGGTGGCCCTGGCCCTCTGCGTATTCGTCGCCGTCCCGGTGTTCGGTATCGCTCACGAGGGCGTGACCGGTTATCTGCGCCAGTACATGCGGCCCACACCCCTCATGCTGCCTTTCAATATCATCAGCGAGCTTTCCCGCACGGTGGCGCTCGCCGTCCGGCTTTACGGCAACATCATGAGCGGGACGGTGATCGCCGGTATTCTGCTCAGCCTGGCACCGTTCGTCTTCCCCGTGCTGATGCAGTTGCTCGGGCTCATCACCGGCGTCATCCAGGCTTATATCTTTGCCATTCTGGCCATGGTGTACATCGCCTCGGCGAGTAGCGTCCGCCGCGGCCGCGAGCCAGCCAGCCAAACGGAGGAAAATGCCAATGGATAGCACCGCGCTCATCGCGATGGTTTCCATCTTCACTGCGGGAATAACGATTGCCGTCGGCGCCATCGGCCCGGCTCTGGGGGAAGGTCGGGCCGTGGCGCAGGCACTGGCTGCCATTGCCCAGCAGCCCGACGAGGCCGGCACCATTACGCGGACTCTCTTCGTCGGGCTTGCCATGATCGAGTCGACGGCCATTTACTGCTTTGTGGTGGCCATGATCCTGATCTTCGCCAATCCGTTCTGGAATCAGCTGGGCGCCGCTGCCGGGGGCTGATCATGGATATCGACTGGGTGACGGTGGCCGCACAGGTCGTCAATTTCCTGATTCTGGTCTTTCTGCTGAAACGCTTCCTCTACAACCCGGTGATCCAGGTCATGGACCGCCGGGAGCAGCGCATCAGCGATCGGCTTGAGCGGGCCCGTTCTCGGGAAGAGGAGGCCGAGTCGCTTGCCGAGGATTACGAGCAGGCCCAGCAGGCGCTGGCCGCGGAGCGTGACCGTCAGCTCGAGGCGGCGCGGCAGGAGGCGGAAACGACGCGGCAGCGGTTGATCGACGAGGCGCGCTCCGAGGTGGCGGCGCGGCGCCAGCAATGGCGTGAGGCGCTGTCCTTGGAGCAGGAACGGGTCGAGCATGCGCTGCATCGCCAGGTGGTGGAATCGGTCACCGATATCGCCCGCCAGGTGTTGGACGACCTCGCTGGCGAGTCGCTCGAGGACAGGATCCTCGAGCGCTTCATCGCGCGTCTGGAGGCGGACGGCGATGTCAGCCAGGACGATCTCGCCTCCCTGCTGGATGAAAAGGGCAGCCTGCTTGTGCGCAGTCGCTTCGAAATCGGCGAGGCGGCCCGGACACGGCTGTCCGAGGCGCTCGAAAACCGGCTGGGTCGGGCGCCGGAGCTTCGCGTCGAGACCGATGACTCGCTCATCTGCGGGATCGCCCTCGAGGGGCAGGGCCAGCGGATCGGCTGGTCCATCGACGGTTACCTGGACAGGGTCGACCGGCAGCTCGGCAATCTGCTGGAGCGGGTGATGACATGACGGCGCTCAGCAGTCTGCCATCCAGTCTCCAGCAGCTGGTCCATGACGCGCTTGAGCGGATCGAGCCGCGGCCCGGTCACGAGGATATCGGCATCATTACCGCCGTCGGTAATGGCGTGGCCCGAGTCAGGGGCCTGCACCACATCGCGGCGGAATCCCTCGTTGCCCTGCCGGGTGGCGTGCTGGGTATCGCCCTCGATCTTGACGAGGACGAACTGGGTGTCATCCTGCTGGGCGACGACGCCCATTTGAGTGCCGGTCAGGAAGTACGCGCCCTGGACCGGCTTGTTGACACGCCGGTGGGGGATGCGCTGCTGGGCCGGGTCCTCGATGCGTCGGGGACAGCGCGGGATGGTCGCGGCGCGATTTCAGCCGACACGCGCTGGCCGGTGGAGCGCGAGGCGCCGCCCATCATGGCCCGGGCACCGGTGGAGACGCCCCTGCAGACGGGCTTGAAGGCGGTGGATGCCCTCGTGCCTATCGGTCGCGGTCAGCGTGAGCTCATCGTCGGCGACCGCCAGACCGGCAAGACCGCCATCGCCATCGCCAGCCTGGTCAACCAGGCCGATACCGATGTCATCGGTATCTACTGCGCGATCGGTCAACGCGGAACCGCCGTCGCCCGGGTGATTGATGATCTGCGTGATGCGGGGGTCATGGATCAGACCGTGGTCATGGTCGCGGCCGGCGAGGATCCACCCGGACTGCAGTATATAACGCCCTATGCCGCCATGACGGTGGCGGAGTATTTCCGCGAACAGGGGCGGGATGTGGTGCTGGTGCTGGACGATCTCACCCGTCATGCCCGTGCTTATCGCGAGCTCTCGCTGCTGCTGCGTCGCCCGCCGGGGCGGGAGGCCTATCCCGGCGACATTTTCTATGTCCACTCGCGGCTGCTGGAGCGGGCGACCCACCTCCGTGACAGCCACGGGGGCGGTTCGATGACGGCCCTGCCGATCGTCGAAACCCAGGCCGAGGATATTTCCGCCTACATCCCGACCAATCTGATCTCCATCACCGATGGCCAGATCTACCTGTCCCCCCGCCTGTTCCGGAAGGGCCTGATGCCTGCCGTGGATGTCGGGCGTTCGGTCTCCCGGGTAGGCGGCAAGACCCAGCTGCCGGCCTACCGGGCGGTGGCGGGCGACCTGCGGCTGGCCTACTCGCAGTTCGAGGAGTTGGAAACCTTCTCGCGTTTCGCCACCCGACTCGACGAGGAGACCCGACAACAGATCACCCGTGGCCGGCGTGTGCGCGAGATCCTCAAGCAGGGCCGCCTGCGGACGCTGAGCGTGCCGGAGCAGATCATTGCGCTACAGGCGGCGAACCTCGGGATTTTCGACCCTGTGGACGTGGAGGCGGTCCAGGACCTTGCCGAGTGCCTCCGACAGCACGCCCTGCCACGCCTTGATGATCTGGCTGAGCGCATGGCGGCGGGTGAGTCGTTGGAGACGGATGACTGGGACAGGCTCGAGACGGTTCTGAGGGAGTGCGCCGAGCAGTGGCGCAATGGACGCGGGGCGGATTGATGGAGACCCAGGAAGCGCTCCGCCACCAGCTCGACTCTCTCGGCGATCTGCAGTCCATCGTGCGCACGATGAAAGCCTTGTCGGCGTCCAGCATCCGGGAGTACGAGCAGGCCATGGAGGCCCTGCGGCAATATGAAAACACCATCGAACTCGGTTTTGCCGCCGCCCTTCGCGACCATCCCGGCTGGCAGATGGACACCCGTCCCCCCAGCATTCATGGCCGTGATGGCGTCGCGGTGGTATTCGGTAGCGATCACGGGCTCTGTGGGCGGTTCAACGAGCAGATTGCGGCACATTTTGTCGATCGCATGGCCCACGCGGGCAGCCGGGCCCCGGAACATCCGCGCCTGCTGGTAGTGGGAGTGCGGCTTGCGCCTGTTCTCGGGGCGCATGGCTTTGAAGCGGATGAAGTGCTCGAACTCCCGGCGACCGTCGAGGAAATCACCGCGACGGTTCAGACCATCATCCAGCGCATCGATCGCTGGCAGCCCGCCGGACCTGCCCGGTCGGTGCATGTCTTCCACAACCGGCCGGGCCGACAGCTGCAGAGTCAGCCGACCGACCGGCGCCTGCTGCCGCTGGCACTGCAACGGCTACAGCAGATGGGACGCCGTGAATGGCCGGGCCCGCGGTTGCCGCGGGCATTCATGGCCGAGCCGACCCTGTTGTCCGCGCTGACCCGGGAATATCTCCTCGTGCGGCTGTTTCGGGCCTGCGCCGGCTCGCAGACCAGCGAACATGCCAGCCGACTGAGTGCGATGCAGCGGGCCGAATCGAATCTCGACGAGCGTATCGAGTCGCTCACGGGGCGCTTCCGCCGGCTGCGGCAGGATGCCATCACCAGCGAGTTGCTGGATGTGGTTTCGGGCTTCGGGGCGGTGCAGTCGGATTGAGCCTGGTCAATTCCATTAAGGAACGACCGGGCCCGCAACCGACTCGAACCCCGGACATGCCGACAAGCAACATCAATGGGGGTATCAATGCGTAATGCACTATTCGCACTGACGCTGACCGTCAGCGTAACGGCGACCACCGCAGTGGCCTCGGAGGGCGATGCACCACTGCCGCCCGGTGAGCGGTTCCTCGGTGTCTGGGACCTGAACGGAAACGGGACGGCCACCCTGGATGAACTCCAGACCATGCGGGGTCGGGTCTTCGATAGTTTCGATAGAAACGGCGACGGCGTGCTCGACGAAAGCGAGTATGTGGCCTTTGACGATGCGCGCGCCGGCGATGTCGAGGGTTATGAGGGAGAGAACCGTGAGCTGATGCAGCGGATAACCGATGGCATGAGCCTGTCCGTTTCCGATGCCGATGGTGACGGCGTTGTCCAGCGCGAAGAGTTCCTGGTCGGTGCCGAGGATTGGCTGCGGGATCTGGACACCAACGGTGACGGCGTGATCACTGCCGCAGACTTTCCCGGCTGAGGGTCGCCGCCACCGCTGCCTACGTCTTCACGGTCAGGACTTGCCGGCCGTGAAGCCGCCGTCCACCAGCAGATCGGCGCCGGTAATGAAGCTGGCCTCGTCGCTGAGCAGGAACACCGTCGCTGCCGCGATCTCCTCGGGCCGGCCCAGGCGTTTCATGGCATGAAACTGCTTCAGGCCTTCGATGGCCTCCTCATCCAGCACCTCAAGGATGGGCGTCTGGATATAGCCCGGGGAGATGCTGTTCACCCGGACGCCATCAAGGGCGGTCTCCACCGCCAGGGTCCGGGTGAAGTTGAGCACACCGCCCTTGGCCGCGCTGTAGGCGGGTGTCTGTGACTGGCCCAGGTGGCCCAGGATAGAGGCACAGTTGACGATACTGCCATGTCCCTGCTTCTGCATGATCTGCAGCGCCTGCCGGGCGACCTTGAAGACGCCGGTCAGATTGATGTCGATGACTTTCTGCCAGTCATCGTCACTGCACTCGGCGCTGGGCGTGATGGCCCCGATGCCGGCGTTGTTGAACACGCCATCGACACCACAGAAATCGGCAGTCGTCTGGAACAAGGCCTCGACGGCCTGCGTATCGGTGACATCCGTCTCCACGAACCGGGCCCGGTCGGCCCCCAGCTCCTTTGCCAGGGCCTCGCCCTGCTCGCGGTTCAGGTCGGCGATCACCGCACGGCCGCCTTCTTCGATGATCCGCCGCACGGTGGCCTCACCGATGCCGCTCGCACCGCCGGTGACGATGATTCCCTTGCCCTCGAGTCGCGTCATGCGGGTCTCCTTCAGCTGTCTGCGCTTCGATCCAGCAGCATGGCCATGCGCTCCGCCTCTTCGCGGGCCGTGACCAGCTTGCTGATGTCGTATTGGACGCCCAGGTAGTAGAGGAGTTTCCCGTGCTCGTCGCGCAGGGGCTGAATGGTCAACTGATTATGGAAAAGCTCACCGGTTTTTCGGTAGTTGCGCAGCGTCACCTCGGTGCGTGAACCGCTCTGCAGGGCGTCGCGGATCGTCTGCAGACCGGGCTGGTCGCGATCATCGCCATGCAGAAAGCGGCAGTTGCGACCGATGATCTCGTCCTGGCTGTAACCCGTCATCTCGGTGAAGACCTGGTTCGCGAACACGATCGGGTTATCGGGCTGGTCCGGGTCCGAAAGGGTGATCCCGTTCACACAGGTATCGAGGATCTGGGTCAGAACGCTGGGAATGATGCAGGGGTCTTTTTCTGGCTGGAATTCCATAGGCTTGCCCTGTTGTGGCTCAATCTGCCGGGGTCTCGGTTTCAATCAGTATCTTCAGGTTTCCGGTGACACGCTCGACACCGCCCTGCACCGCATGTTGGATCAGTTTTTCGAAGGGTCGGAAGGCAAGGCCGAGCCGACCGAGCTCGAACGAGAACACCAGGCGCGTGCGTTGGGGCGACTGAGGCTGTAGACGGAACTCGATGCCGTACGGATCCTTCAGGCCTCGGAAGGCGACATAGTGCGGGCGTTCCAGGCTGACAACCTGGAAGTCGGTGGCGGTTCGCCGACCCTGGTCCACTCGCACCTGGCGGGCTTTCCAGCCGGGCGTGAGGGGCCCTTCGCTCAGAGGCTTGAGGCTTTTCACCTCCGGCGACCAGCGCGGGTAGTTGACGAGGAAGTCCTCCACCACGAAGGCAAAGATGGCTTCGGGCGGCCGCTCGATCATCACGGTGGATTCGGTGCTGATCATGTTTCACTCGACACTGGACACCCCTGGGCGTTATCCCGCACCTTAACCCCTGCGGGGTGGATACCGAAATAGCGGTGACTACCCCCGCGCTCCGCAACAGGCCGGTCCGCCCGGCCGAGAGGGAGGCCAAGACCATGTCCTTTCACGGCGCCGATTCCATCCGTCATCCGGCGGGGCTTCTGCTGCTCGTCTGCGTACTGACCCTGTCGGTGGCAGGAGCGCAGGAAGGCCCCGCGGCGGACCGACTGCTTGAGCCCAGTCCCGAACGCTCGGCACGGGAAGTCATCACGATCCAGCTGGACGCACTCAGCGATAACGATCAGCCCGAAACCAATGCGGGTATCGAACAGGTGTGGGCGTTTGCTCACCCCCGCAACCGCGTGATCACCGGCCCGCTGTCGCGCTTCACCCGCATGCTCCGGGGGCCGGGTTACGGGATGCTCATCAATCACTTGAGTTATGAGATCACGGAGATCCGTCGGACCGGGCGGACGGCGGTCTACCAGGTCAAGGTCCTCTCGCGGGACGGCGGTTTCTATCGTTTCCGGTGGCGGCTCGAGAAGGCCGCCCAGCCGGGCGGCCCGGCGTGGATGACCACTCGGGTAACGCCGGCAGAACAGACCGGCGAGCAGCTCTCCTGAGCGGGGTATGCCGCAGTCATCCGGACGCTGCCCGGGCGACTGCAGCGATGCGGCAGGCTTAAGCGAGCGTCGTGGTGACGTCGATGTTGCCCTGCGTGGCATACGAATACGGGCAGACGACGTGGGCCTTTTCCACCAGCTTTTCCGCCTCGGCCGATTCGACACCCGGGAGCTCCACAGACAGATCGACGCCAATGGCAAACCCCTGGCCGTCGTCGCGCTTGCCTAGCGACACGGTGGCGGTCACCTTGGTTTCGGCGGGCACCTTGATACCCTCCTGGCCGCCCACGAACTGCATTGCCCCCAGGAAGCAGGCCGAATACCCGCAGGCGAAAAGCTGCTCGGGGTTTGTGCCCTCGCCACCCGGGCCGCCCAGCTCCTTCGGTGCGGTCAGTCTGACATCCAGCGAACCGTCTGCCGTCGCGGCATGGCCATCGCGGCCACCGGTTGCCGTTCCCGTGGTGGTATAGAGTACTTCCATCGTTCCGCTCCTCTTGCGTGACTGTTGCGCCTCACCATACACGGCGTTGGCCGCCGGCATCAGCCCTGCCATGATAGGGGTATGAAACGTGGAACCCGACTCGTGCATTCGGCACGACCGCCCTATGCGGACGGACGTCGTCCGGTGAACCCGCCCCTGGTTCGGGCCTCCACCGTGGATTTTGAATCCATGGCCGCCATGTCAGCGGCACAGCACCCTGGCATTGAGGGCGCGCAGTCTTTCACCTATGGCGTGCGCGGCACGCCCACCACGTTTGCTCTTGAGACACTGATTACCGAACTCGAGAACGGCGATGGCACCAAGCTTTATAGCTCGGGGCTCGAGGCGATCGCGGCGGTGCTGCTCGCCTTCCTGCGCCCCGGCGATCATCTGCTGGTGGTGGACACCGTCTACTCGCCCGTACGCCAGCTACTGGAGCGTTTCCTGCGTGAGCGGGGCGTCCACTTCGATTTCTACAGCCCGCGCGAATCGGATCTCTCACGCCTGATCAAGCCGGCCACGCGCATGATCTATACCGAAACGCCGGGTTCGGTCACGATGGAGCTGCAGGACATCGCCGCCATCGCCGAGACCGCGCGTCGCCATGGCGACATCCTTGTCGCCTGCGACAACACCTGGGCCTCGGGTTTCTGCTATCGGCCGCTGGATCACGGCGCCGATCTGTCCATCGTCGCGGGTACCAAGTACCTTGGCGGGCATTCCGACGTGCTGATGGGGTCCGTGACGGCGAGCGGGAACGCCTTCGAGACGCTGCACGAGACCAGCGTCCTGCTGGGCCTTGCCGTCTCCACCGATGATGCGGCGCTGGTGTTGCGCGGCGCCCGCACACTGCATATCCGCTATCCCGCCCATGCCCGTCGTGCCCTTGCCGTTGCCGAGTGGCTGGCGGATCGCGAGGAGGTGGCTGCCGTCCATTATCCACCCCTGCCGGAGAGTCCGGATCATGCCCTGTGGGCGTCACGGTTCGATGGGGCGGCAGGGCTTTTCAGCGTTGAGCTGACAACCGCCTGGCAGGATCGGGTGAGTGCCTTCGTGGATGGCCTGTCACTGTTCGGTCGCGGCGCCTCCTGGGGTGGCTTCGAGAGCCTTGCGCTACCCTGCAGTCTGAAAGGCAATCGCAGCGTGGATGACTGGAGTGGTCGCGGGCCGCTGGTGCGGCTGCAGATTGGCCTGGAGGATGCCGAGGATCTGATCGCTGACCTGGCGCAGGCACTGGACGGCGCCCGCGGCTGAGATCCGCCGAACCGCTCAGATGGCGCCGGTCACGTCGTGCTGGACCGCCACATAGTGGGTCGTTCGCCCGTCCTGACGGACCGGGATCACATTCCACTCGATAATGAACTCGTTGCCGTCCTTGCGGTAGTTCACCGTTTCGCCGTGGAAAATCTCCCCGCGACGGATCTGCTCGGCGAGACGCTGTAGCACGGCTCTTTCCGTGTTCGGCCCCTGCAGCATGCCCGGGCTCCGGCCCAGCACCTCGCTCGCCGCATAGCCGGTCATCTCCGTGAAGGCATCGTTGACGTAGATGATCGGTCCAGCGCCGCCATCCTCGGTGGCTTCCGTAATGGTGATGGCATTGAACGAGTGATCGGCGGCTGTCCGGAACAGCGTGTTGCCGAGTGCCTCGTCGATGTCTTTGTCGTCCATGTGAGAATCCCTGCCTGCTGGCCAGTGACGGGTCCGATAACCTCCCAGCCCCGTCAGCCCCTGTCAATCACGCGATCCGCCCCCTTCGACGCGGGCTGCCGTGTTCAGCACGGCGAACAGGATGGCCGCGACGCAGACGATGGTCGGGCCGGTGGGCGTATCCAGATTCCAGGATCCCCATAACCCCCCGAGTACCGAGATGATGCCAAGCCCCGCGGCGATGAGTGCCATCCGCTCTGGGGTGGCGCTGAATGGCCGTGCCGTGGCCGCCGGGATGATCAGCAGGGCGGCGATCAGCAGAACACCGACCACCTTGATGGCCACCGCCACCACGATGGCCAGGGCCACCGTCAGAATGAGGCTCTCGCGCCGGGGGTCATAGCCCTCGGCATGGGCGAGCTCCTCGCTGACCGTCGCCAGCAGGAGGGGCTGCCAGCGCCACAGCGTGAGCCCCAGGACCAGGAGCGAACCGCTCCAGATGATCCCGAGGTCGGTGCGCCCTACCGCCAGGATGTCGCCGAACAGATAGGCCATCAGGTCGATACGCACATCGGTCAGGAACGATACGGCCACCAGCCCGAAGGCGAGGGAGGAATGGGCCATGACGCCGAGCAGGGTGTCCATGGCATAACCGCGATGACTCAGCAGGGTGACCGAGACGGCCATCAGCAGCGATACGGCGAGGACACCGGCGAACACGGACATCGACAGGGCGAGCGACAGCGCGACGCCAAGCACGGCGGCATGGGCAGTGGCCGCACCGAAGAAGGCCATTCGTCGCCAGACCACGAAGCAGCCGAGCGGCGCGGCGGCCACCACGACGCCCAGTCCGGCGAGCGCGGCGCGCACCATGAAGTCATCCAGCATGTTCGTCCTCCCGTTCGTGCTCGTGAGGATGCTTGTGGGGGTCATGCCGGAAGATGGCCAGTGCCTCCTCGTCGTCCGTGCCGAACAGGGCGCGATATTCGGGCGCCGCCGTGACCGCCTCCGGGTGACCCTGGCAGCAGATGTGATGGTTCAGGCAAATGACCCGATCGGCGGCGCGCATCACCACATGCAGGTCATGGCTGACCATCAGGATGCCGCAGCCGAGCTGGTCGCGGATTTCCTCGAGCTGTCGGTAGAAATCGGCGGTACCGGTCTGATCAAGGCCCTGTGAGGCCTCGTCGAGCATTAACAGACCCGGCTCGTCCATCAGCGCTCGGGCCATCAGTGCCCGCTGGAACTGGCCGCCGGAGAGCGCCGACATGGCCGCGTCGGCCCGACCGGGAATGCCCGCCCGTGCCAGCGCCTGATCAATCGCATGCCGGCTATGCCGCTGGGGCAGATTGAGGAAACGCCGGACGCTGAGCGGCAGGGTCGGGTCGATGTGCAGGCGCTGCGGGACATAACCGACCCGCAGCCCCGGCGCCCGACGGATTCGTCCGCTGTCGAGGGGCATGGCGCCGATCAGCGCACGCAGCAGCGTTGACTTGCCCGAGCCATTGGGGCCAACCACCGTCACGATCTCGCCTGCAGACAGGCTGAGCTCGATATTCTCGAGGATATGCCGGCCACCGATGTGGACATTCACACCGGCGGCTTCAATCAGTGGTTGCTGGGGATTCGCCATGATGGGGCTGGACAGTGCCATAGCCGGGGCTTCTCGGAAAGCGGATTAATGGTGTTATGGTATAACATTCCATTACCGATCGTCTTCCCCGGGAGGTTGCCCATGCCTGATCAACGTTTACCTGCGTCCGTCCGCCGCCTGCGACTGACCCTCACCTTCCTGCTCCTTGCCGTCGCGCTCCCCGCGGTGGCGGTACCGAATGTCGCCACCGATGTCACGCCGGTGCATTCGCTGGTCAGCCAGGTCATGGAAGGCGTCGGCGAACCGCGGCTGGTGATCCAGCGCGGTGCCTCGCCGCACAGCTACGCGATGCGACCGTCGGAGGCCGCTGCCCTGGAGAATGCCAACGTCGTTTTCTGGGTGGGCGAAGAACTCACACCCTGGCTGGGCCACGCGCTGGGCAATCTGGCGCCCGATGCCAGGCAAGTGGCGTTGCTGCACGCCGAGGGAACGCTACGGCACGCCTTCCGGGAGCGCGTGCTGACCGAGACGGCGGGTCATGAAAATCACGACCATGCCGACGAGCATGGTCATGACGCCGAGGAACATGACACCCACGGCCATGACGATCATGCCGAGGAGGTCGATGATCATCATGGCCATGATCATGCGGGTCATGCCCATGGAGGCATCGATCCCCACGCCTGGCTCGATCCGGTCAATGCCCGCCGCTGGCTGGCCGTGATCGCCGAGACACTGGCCGAGGAGGATCCGGCCAATGCGCCGATTTACCGCCGCAATGCCGAGGCGGGCCAGGCGGAGATCGACGCCCTCCTGGAGCATGTCCAGGGTGAGGTCTCACCGGTGCATGAGCAGGCCTTCATTGTTTTCCATGACGCCTATCAGTACTACGAGCGCCGTTTCGACATGAACACGGTGGGGGCCATCTCTCTGAGCGATGCCACCGACCCGAGCCCGGCGCACCTTGCCGAAATCCGCGAAATCGTCGGCGAATATGACGTGCAATGCGTCTTTGCCGAGCCGCAGTTCAATCCGGCGCTGGTCGACACGGTACTGGACGGGACATCGGCGCGCACCGGCGTTCTCGATCCCCTGGGCAGCGACATTGCCACCGGGCCGGATTTCTACCCGACGCTGATCCGGCAGCTCACCGATCGGCTGGTGTCCTGCCTGGCGGGAAGTTGACGGGACGATCGGGCCATCCACCGGCAATGGGGCAGGCGGAGCCGTGGGCAGCAAGGTAGAATGTCGCCCTGATACGCTCCGCTGGCCCGATCATGCACATTGTTGCCTTACACAATCTCAAGGGTGGGGTCGGAAAGACCGCCGCCGCGGTGAATATCGCCGCCCAGGCCGCGGACGCCGGCGTCCCCACCCTGCTCTGGGATCTCGACGCCCAGGCGGCGGCGACCTGGTGCCTGGGCGGTAACGCCGGGCTTGCCCGGCCTCCCCGCAAGCTCTTCCGGCGCAAGGCACCGATCGGCCGCGAGGCGGTGAGAACGCAGTGGGACTATCTCGATCTGCTGCCCGCCGATGAATCCCTTCGACATCTCGACGATCTGGTGGAGAAGGGCAAGGATGGCGGACGCCTGCTGCAGGGCCTCCTGCAGCCCTTTTCTGAAAACTATGGGCTGGTCGTGCTGGACTGCCCGCCGAGCTTCTCCCGCCTGGCCGAGGCCGTGGTCCGCAACGCGGACCGTGTGCTCTGCCCGCTCATCCCCGCGCCGCTCTCGCTCAATGCCTGGCGGCAGATGGCGGGTCACTTCGACCGCAAGCGCTATGGCCGCGATAAGCTGCGGCCTTTCCTGTCCATGGTGGATCGGCGCCGCCGCCTCCATCGGACCTGGGCCGAGGCGCCACCCACCACGCTGAGCGGCTGCCTGACAACCTGGATCCCCTATGCCACCGACGTCGAGCAGATGAGCGTCCGGCGTGCCCCGCTGGCCGCCTTTGCGCCCCGTTCGACGGCGGCGGATGCCTATCGCCGGCTGTGGACCGAACTTGCCGAGGACCTTGATACCCGCCCATGAATCACATCAACTTTCGCGATCTGCGCTATCTCGTTGCCGTGGCGGATCACCAGCACTTCGGGCGCGCGGCCGCGGCCTGCTTCGTGAGCCAACCGACCCTGAGCACTCAGGTCAAGAAGCTCGAGGAATACCTCAACGTTCAGCTGGTGGAGCGGACCAGCAAGCGCGTCATCGTCACGCCCATCGGCCGCATGATCACCGAGCGGGCCCGCCAGGTGCTCAACGAAGTGGATGACCTGGTCAACGTGGCCCGCTCCGCCGGCGACCCCATGAGCGGTGATCTCCGGCTCGGTATCATCCCCACCCTCGGGCCGTACCTGATTCCGCACCTGTTCCCTGTGCTGCAGACACGCTATCCCAAGCTCCGTCTGCTTCTGCACGAGGAACGGACCCGAGGGTTGATTGAGCGGTTGCAGGAGGGCACGCTCGACGCCGCGATCATGGGCACTCCGATCCCCGACGAGGGACTTGTCTCGCAGTCCCTGTTCCAGGAGCCCTTTGAGGTGGCCCTGCCTGCGGGTCATCCGCTCGCCGGCCAGGAGTCCATCGATCGCGATGATCTGGATGCGGCGCCCATGCTGTTGCTGGAAGAGGGGCACTGCATGCGCGACCAGGCACTGGATTTCTGCTCGCGGGTCGGTGCTCAGCAGCAGCAGGACTTTCGGGCCACCAGCCTCGAGACACTGCGCCAGATGGTGGCCTCTGGCGCGGGCATCACCCTGCTGCCCATGCTGGCCGTTGAACCGGCCGGCTCGCATACCGAAGGGCTGGTGGTACGCCCCTTCGCGGGTCAGCCGCCGGTGCGCGAGCTGGCGATCTATCGGCGCCGTGGGTGTGCCCGCGAGCCGGTGGTCAGCGCCATGGCCGAGCTCATCCGCGACTTGCCGCCGGTCAAGGCACTGCCCGACAGCTAGCGCCGGGGCGCACTGATATAATCCGGCGTCATGGATGTCTCCGATCTGATCGATCCCCTCAATCCGGCCCAGCGTGAGGCCGTCACCGCCCCATTGGGCCATGCGCTGGTGTTGGCCGGCGCGGGCAGCGGCAAGACCCGCGTGCTGACCCATCGGGCAGCCTGGCTTGTGCGCGTGGAGGGCGCGACCCCCTGGAACCTGCTGGCGGTGACCTTCACCAACAAGGCCGCCGCCGAAATGCGCGGTCGCATCGAGCAGCTGCTCGGCGTGTCAGGCTCCGGCATGTGGGTGGGCACCTTCCACGGCCTCAGTCACCGCCTGCTGCGGCTGCACTGGCAGGAGGCCGGCCTGCCGCAGGGTTTTCAGATACTCGACAGCGAGGATCAGCGGCGCCTGGTCAAGCGGGTCATGCGCGATCTGGAGGTGGACGAGAACCGCTGGCCGGTCCGCCAGCTCCAGGGCTTCATCAACGCCCGCAAGGATGCCGGCGAGCGTCCCGAAGATCTGGATACCGGCGACCCCTACAGCGGTCAGATGGCGCGGGTCTACACCGCCTACGAAGCGGCCTGCCGCACTGCCGGCGTGGTCGATTTCGCCGAACTGATGCTGCGCACCGTCGAGATGCTGCAGAACCACCTGGAGCTGCTCGGCCATTACCGCCGACGTTTCCGGCATGTGCTCGTGGACGAGTTCCAGGACACCAACGGTATTCAGTACGAGTGGCTCAAGCTGCTTGCCGGTCCCGAGTCGGATGTCTTCATCGTGGGGGATGATGATCAGTCGATCTATGGCTGGCGTGGTGCCCGGGTGGAGAATCTGCAGCGATTCCGGGAGGACTACTCCAACACGCGTGTTCTGCGTCTGGAGCAGAACTACCGATCCACCAGCACCATCCTCGAGGCCGCCAATACCCTGATCGCGCGGAACAGTGACCGCCTTGGCAAGAAGCTCTGGACCGAGGGCGAGCAGGGCGAGCCCATCGCCCTGTATGCGGCGTTCAACGAGCAGGACGAGGCCCGCTTCGTGGTCGAGCGGCTGATGGCCATGGTCGAGGAGCACGGGCTGGCGCGGCGGGATATCGCCATTCTCTACCGATCCAATGCCCAGTCACGCACGTTCGAGGAGGCCCTGCTGGCCCGTCGCATTCCCTACCGCGTCTATGGCGGCCTGCGCTTTTTCGAGCGGGCCGAGATCAAGGATGCGCTGGCCTATCTACGCCTGATCGCCAACCGCGATGACAGCGCGGCGCTGGAGCGCATCATCAACACGCCCACCCGTGGCATCGGCAATCGCACGCTTGAGGCCATTCGGCTGGCCGCCCGCGATCAGGATGCGAGCCTCTGGGCGGCGGCCCGTGGCCTGGTGGAAAGCCGCGGCGTATTGCCGGCCCGGGCCGGCAACGCGCTGCGTGCCTTTCTGGAACTGATTGACGGCCTCGCCGCCGAGACCGCGGACCTGGATCTCGCCGACCGGCTCGAGACCGTGCTGGAGCGCAGCGGTCTGCGCGGTCATGTTGGCAAGGATCGTTCGGAACGCGCCCAGGACAAGCTCGAGAACCTCGACGAGCTCATTACCGCCGCGCACAGTTTCGAGCAGGACGGCACGGTCGATGAGGGCATGGACACGCTCACGGCCTTCCTTGCCCATGCGGCGCTGGAAGCGGGCGAAGGGCAGGCGGGTGCCTGGGAGGACTGCGTCCAGCTGATGACGCTGCACTCCGCCAAGGGCCTGGAGTTCCCAGTGGTTTTCCTTGCCGGGCTCGAGGAGGGGCTGTTTCCGCACCGTATGTCGGTGGAGGAGCCTGGCCGGCTGGAAGAGGAACGGCGCCTGGCCTATGTGGGCATCACTCGGGCCCGCCAGCGCCTGCTGATCACCTACGCTGAGCGCCGCCGGCTGCATGGCCGTGACGAATTCGGCATTGCCTCGCGCTTCATCCGCGAGCTCCCGCCCGGGTTGATTGACGAGGTAAGGGCGCGCTTCTCGGTGACCGGGCCGGATGCCGCCGGCGGCGGGTTGGGCGATGGCGTCATCCCCGAAGCGGAATTCAATCTCGGTGAGCGCGTGCAGCACAGCCGCTTTGGCGAGGGGGTGGTGCTGGACTGTGAGGGGAGCGGTCCCAACGCCCGCATCCAGGTCAACTTCGACGACGTGGGCGCGAAGTGGCTGGTGGCGGCCTATGCCAATCTGGAGCGCGCCTAGAGGTTGAGCAGGATCTCGCGCTCCTGCGGAGACGGTTCGAAATCCCGGTCGCGGTAGTGTGCGAAGATAGCATCGATCGCGGCCTGGGGTTCATCCAGCACCTGGAACAGCGAGAGATCCTCCGGGTCGGCATTACCCGCCCCGACCATTGTTTTTTCCAGCCACTGCGCGAGCCCCTGCCAGTAATCCGTGCCCATCAGGATGACCGGAATACGCCGGGTCTTGCCGGTCTGCACCAGAGTGAGGATTTCGGCGAGCTCATCCAGCGTGCCGAAGCCGCCGGGAAAGACGACATAAGCCGAGGCATACTTCACGAACATCACCTTGCGGGCAAAGAAGTGCCGGAAGTTCAGCGCGATCTCCTGATACGCGTTCGGCGTCTGCTCCCGCGGCAGCTGGATGTTCAGCCCGATGCTGGCCGATGCACCCTCCCGAGCGCCCTTGTTGGCCGCCTCCATGATGCCCGGGCCGCCACCGCTGACGACGGAAAAGCCGGCATCGGAAAGCAGGCGCGCCGTGGCCTCAGCGCGCTGATAGTCAGGATCATCCGGCGCCTTGCGTGCCGAGCCGAAAATGCTCACCGACGGCCCCACCGGGGAGAGGCGCTCGAAGCCCTCCACGAACTCGGCCATGATCTGGAAAATTCGCCAGGACTCCCGCGTCATCAGTGTCGGATCGAGGCCGGCGGCGCCATTGTCCCGGCCCGACCGCTGGCCATCGTGATGTGTCATGGTTGTCTCCCCCGGCCTGTGAATGCCGGCATTGTCGCATGGCCGTCGCCGCGGCCGTGCGCTGTCACTGCCACGAGCGCGGCGGTTATCATGGCGGGGTCGTCAGAAAGGAAGACCGCATGACCGATCCCGACAAGCGCCTGCTGCTGGTGGATGGCTCGTCCTACCTGTATCGCGCCTACCACGCCCTGCCGCCGCTCACCAATCCGGCCGGTGAGCCCACCGGCGCCGTCTACGGGGTCATCAGCATGCTGCGCCGGCTCATGCAGGACTACCGGCCGGTGCATATGGGCGTGGTCTTTGATGCCCCCGGCAAGACCTTCCGGGACGAGCTGTTCCCCGAGTACAAGGCCAACCGACCGCCGATGCCGGACGATCTCGCTACCCAGCTCGATCCACTGAAGGCGGTGGTTCGCGCCATGGGGCTGCCGCTCATCGAGGTAAGCGGGGTCGAGGCGGATGATGTGATCGGAACACTCGCCGTGCGGGGGCGTCGCGATGGGCTGTCGCTGCTGATCTCCACCGGCGACAAGGACATGGCGCAGCTGGTCAATGGTGGCGTGACGCTGCTCAATACCATGTCCAACACCGTGCTGGACCGTGACGGCGTGGTGGAGAAGTTCGGCGTGGCGCCGGAGTCCATCATCGACTACCTCGCCCTGGTGGGTGACACGTCGGACAACATCCCCGGCGTGCCCAAGGTGGGGCCGAAGACGGCGGCGAAATGGCTCAATCAGTACGGCTCCATTGACGGCATCCGTGAGCATGCGGATGCCATCGGCGGCAAGGTCGGCGAGAGCCTCCGGGACCATCTCGAGGCGCTGGATCTCTCCCGCCAGCTCGCCACCATTCACTGCGACGTCGATCTGCCATTGGAACCGCTGGCGATCCGCCTCGATCAGCCGGACCGCGGCGAGCTCGCCCGGCTCTACCGACGGCTGGGCTTTAATACCTGGTTGCGGGAGATTGAGGCCGACGGCGAGCGCAACGCTGACCCGGCGGCCGGAGAGGCCGTGGCGAGTCATGATCCGGCGGATCCACAGGCGGACTATGCCTGTCTGCAGGATGAGGCCGGCTTCGACGCCTGGCTGGAGCGGCTTGCCGCGGCCGAGCTCTTCGCCCTTGATCTCGAGACCGACAGCCTCGAGTACATGAACGCCGCCATCGTGGGCGTCTCGTTTGCCATTGAGCCCGGCGAGGCCGCCTATCTGCCACTGGCCCATACCGGCCCGGACCAGCCGGTGCAGCTTGACCGGGACGCGGCCCTGGAGCGACTGCGGCCGCTGCTGGAGGACCCCCAGGTCCGCAAGGTGGGCCAGAACCTGAAGTACGACATGAGCGTTCTGGCCAACCACGGCATCACGCTGCGCGGCGTGGTCCACGACACGATGTTGGAGTCGTATTGTCTCGATGCCACTGCATCGCGGCACGACATGGATTCGCTTGCGCAGAAGTACCTGAATTATCGGCCGATTGGCTATGAGCAGGTCGCCGGCAAGGGGGCGCGACAGATCACCTTCGATCAGGTCGCGCTGGATCAGGCCGTGGACTATGCCGCCGAGGACGCCGACATTACTCTGCGGCTGCACGGTGAACTCTGGCCGGCGCTTGCCGAGCGACCGGGACCGAAGTCGATCTACGAAACCATCGAGATTCCGCTGCTGCCGGTGCTCTCGCGCATTGAGCGAACGGGCGTCCGGGTGGATGCCACGTTGCTCGGCGCTCAAAGCGGTGAGCTCGCCGAGACCATGCAGCGACTTGAGGCGCAGGCGCATGCCTGTGCCGGTGGGCCATTCAACCTCGGCTCGCCCAAGCAGATCC
Organism: Spiribacter sp. 1M189; assembly: GCF_040838345.1. Classification (NCBI taxonomy): domain Bacteria; kingdom Pseudomonadati; phylum Pseudomonadota; class Gammaproteobacteria; order Chromatiales; family Ectothiorhodospiraceae; genus Spiribacter; species Spiribacter insolitus. The sequence continues at coordinate 1,764,246 of NZ_JBAKFF010000001.1, forward strand.
AGGAAATCCTCTACGAGCGCCAGGGTCTGCCGGTACTGGCCAAGACGCCGAAGGGCGCCCCGTCCACGGCGGAATCCGTCCTCGAGGAGCTGGCGGCCCAGGGGCATGAGCTGCCCCGCCTGATTCTCGACTACCGCGGCGTATCCAAGCTGCGCTCGACCTACACCGAGAAGTTGCCGACCCTGATCAACCCGCGCACGGGTCGGGTCCACACCTCCTATCACCAGGCGGTGGCCGCCACCGGGCGGCTGTCATCGTCGGACCCGAATCTGCAGAACATCCCGGTGCGGACCCCCGAGGGCCGGCGTATCCGTCGCGCCTTTATTCCCGAGCCCGGCCATCGGCTCATGGCCGCCGACTACTCCCAGGTCGAGCTGCGCATCATGGCGCATCTGTCGGGAGATGATGGTCTGCGGCGGGCATTCGCCGAGGGGCTCGACATCCATGCGGCGACGGCGGCCGAGGTGTTCGGCAGCGCGGCGGACGCCGTCACCAATGACCAGCGACGGGCGGCCAAGGCCATCAACTTCGGCCTCATCTATGGCATGTCGGCCTGGGGGCTGGCCCGCCAGCTCGGCATCGAGCGCGGCGAGGCCCAGGCCTACGTCGATCGCTACTTCGACCGGTATCCCGGTGTGCGGGAATTCATGGATCGCACCCGCCAACTGGCCCATGAACAGGGCTACGTGGAAACGGTTTTCGGACGCCGGCTGTATCTGCCCGAAATCAACAGTCGCAACAACCAGCGGCGACAGTATGCCGAGCGGACGGCCATCAACGCGCCCATGCAGGGAACGGCTGCCGATATCATCAAGCGGGCCATGATCGCCGTGGACGGCTGGATTGCGGCCGAACATCCCGACGTCGCGCTCGTCATGCAGGTGCACGACGAGCTGGTGCTGGAGGTGCCCACAGGTGACGAGGACCGGGTTGCCGAGCGTATCCGCGGTTTCATGGAGGCGGCCGCGGAGCTGGACGTGCCACTGGAGGTGGAAATCGGTGTGGGGGAAAACTGGGAGAGCGCGCACTGAACTTCCCCCATGGTGCACTGTCCCATCAGGTGCGCCAGTGCCCGGCGCGGCCCGCTACTCCCTCCCTTACTAGCGGGCCAGCGAGGCCCGGCCGAGCCCCCAAGGCCGGGTCCACTGTCCCCGGAGACCACACCCCATGGGCTCCGGGGTTTTTTATGTCTGTAACCACTCGTCAAGCTGAGCCCGGGCCGCCTCCACGCCATCCCGGGTCTGCGCGGAGAAGAGCTGGGCGCTGGCTTCCGGGCACATGCGCGCCGCTGCTGATCGAACGGATTGCAGTGTATTGCCGGCCGGACCGCGACGCAGCTTGTCCGCCTTGCTCAACAGGATGTGCACCGGCAGCCCGGCGGCCTCGCACCACAGCAGCATCTGCTCGTCGAGCGGGCCAAGGGGGTGGCGCACATCCGTGATCAGGACCAGCCCGCGTAGGCTCTGACGGGTTTCGAGGTACTGTGGCAGCGCTTTCTGCCAGTGAGCCCGTAGCGCCGGCGGAGCCTTCGCATAGCCATAGCCCGGCAGGTCGATCAGGCGCCGGGCGCTGTCCGGCGCGCCGATCGGGAAGACATTGATCTGCTGTGTCCGCCCCGGGGTCTTGCTGACCCGCGCCAGCTGTTTCTGATCGGTAATGGCGTTGAGCGCGCTGGATTTACCGGCGTTCGAGCGACCGGCGAATGCCACCTCTTCACCGGCATCGGCGGGGAGCTGGGCCGGGTCAGCGGCTGAGAGAAGAAACTGAGCCTGACGGTAGTCAATTGACACGGCTTTGGCCTCGCGCGGAAATTGACCCCCGAAGGGGGCGTTGGTATAAAACCAGCGATTGTACTCGAGGTTTGTCGCTAATCATGATCGCCAAGACGCTTCCCGCGCTCGCCACGTTCCTGCTGGTCAGCTTTTCCGCCACGGCTCAGCTGGAGGATGCCGACCCGATGCGGGGCGAGACCTCGGCGGCGGTGTGCGCCGCCTGCCATGGTCAGAATGGCAACAGTATGTCGCCGGAGTGGCCGAACCTCGCCGGCCAGCATGCCGACTACATCTTCGAACAGCTGCAGTATTACAAGTCGGGCGAGCGCAACAACGCCATCATGCTCGGCCAGGCCGCCGGTCTGGATGAGCAGACCATGGCCGATCTCGCGGTCTACTACGAGGGCCTGGAAGCCGAGATCGGTGAGACGCCGGAAGAACTGCTCACCACCGGGCGAAGCATTTACATGGGCGGTATCGCCGAGAAGGGTGTCCCGGCCTGCGTGAGCTGCCATGGACCCGCTGGCATGGGCGTCCCGAGCAGCGGGTATCCCCGGCTGAGCGGCCAGAAGGTGCAGTACACATCGGATCAGCTCATGCTCTATCGCTCCGGTGAGCGCTCGGGTTACGGCCAGGCGGCGGTCATGAACGAGATCGCCGTCAACCTGACGGACGAAGAGATTCAGGCGGTGGCCAATTATGTCCGCGGGCTCTATCCAGCGGAGCTGGCCGCGGAGTAAGCGTCGGCGCGGCGGTCGATCGATCGGCAGGCAGGATTGATCCGGCGCAAGAATTTCCACGCGCTGTTGTGGTCAATTGGTTAACCCGTTCGGGTTAACCTGACGAACAGGCAGCGGCGATAGATACTTCAATGGCCCAGAGCGCAGCCACAATATCCACCGGTCAGGCACGGAAACGCGGCAACTACCGTCGCAGTCTTGGCGCTATTTGGCTCGAATTCCTCGGTTCGATGAATCTGGCCATCACCCTGCTGGTGGTGGTGAGCATTGCGTCGATCATCGGCACCGTCCTGCCGCAGAACAATCCCTACAGCGAGTACCTCATTCAGTTCGGGCCGTTCTGGTTCGAGGTCTTCCGCCTGCTCAACCTCTACGATGTGTACTCGGCCTGGTGGTTCCTGGCCATCCTCGGGTTTCTCGTACTCTCCACCGGCGTCTGCGTCAGTCGACACATCCCCGGCGTCTGGCGCGAGATCACCCGCTATCGCACGCATGTCCGGGAGAAATCCCTGCTGGCCCTCTCCCAGCACCGCCGCTGGCAGACGGCCAGGGACGCCGAGTCGGTCGAGGCGGTCGCCGAGACGGCACTGAAGGGGTTTGGATTCCGTACGCGCCGCGAGACGCGCGGCGATACGGTCGTCGTGGCCGGCATGAAAGGCGGGGCGACCCGCATGGGCTACGTGCTCACCCATGTCGCGGTGGTGGTGATTGCCCTTGGTGCGCTGGCAGACGGCAACATCAATCTCAAGATCCAGGAAATGATGGGCAGCCTGGCGGTGGAAACCCGTGATCTGCCTGTGTCTCAGGTGCCCGCCGAGAGCTGGCTGGGGCCGGAGAGCGGCTCCTTTCGCGGCAATGTGACCATCCCGGAGGAGACCAACAGCGGCGTGGTCTTCCTGCAGGTGCGCGATGGCTATGTGGTCCAGCAGCTTCCCTTCGAGATCTACCTCGAAGACTTCCGCATCGATCACTACCCTAACGGCATGCCCAGTTCCTACGAGAGCGATCTGGTCATCCACGACCCGGCCCTGGAAGAGCCCATCCGGCAGACGATTTCGGTCAACCATCCGCTGACTCACCGCGGCCATACCATCTATCAGGCATCTTTCACCGACGGCGGCACGGCGCTTGACCTCACCGGCCATCTGCTGGACGGGTCGGGCCAGACCATGCCCATCACCGGCCGCGTTTTCGAGAACCTGCGCCTGCAGCTCGGTGGCATGCAGCGCACCATGGAGATCGATGATTTCCAGCTGTTCAACGTGGATCGCGACCCGCGGGCCGTAGAGCGTACCGGCTCCCGCGACGAGTTCCGCAACGTCGGCCCCTCATTCAATTACACCATGCGTGACGAGGCCGGCCAGGCCCGTGAGTTCCACACCTACATGGCGCCTGTGCAGATCGACGACCGCTGGTATTACCTCCACGGCATGCGCAGCGGTGCCGCCGAGCCGTTCCGGTATCTCCATATCCCCGCCGATGGCAACGCCTCCATGGACACCTTCATGAACTTCCACGCGGCGCTGCATGATCGCGCGCGGGTGGATCAGGCGGCGCGACGGGCGGCCGATGTGCTACTGGCGCAGATGGGCGTGGCCAACCCCGAACTCGGAAACCGTGTGGCGGGAACGGCTGACGACATGATCGCCACGCTGGTCAATGGCGGCTTCGGGGCGGTCAACGCGCAGCTTGAGCAGCGGGTGGCGGGATCCAACCGCCCCGAGATGCTGCTGGAGTTCTCCCGCGCCGTGCTGCAACGCACGATGTTCGAGATCTACCGCGAGGAGCTCGCGGCCCGCCAGGGTGTCGCACTATCGATGGTCCAGCCGGACGCGGACCAGCGTGCCTTCTTTGAGGAGGCCATGAACGCGGTGTCGGCGGTGGCGGAATACGGCTCGCCGATCATCTTCGAAATCGATCACTTTGATCATCGCCAGGCAACGGGTCTGCAGATTACCCGCGCCCCGGGCAAGAACGTCGTCTACGCGGGCTCGGCCCTGCTGGTGATGGGTATCTTCATGCTCTTCTATGTGTCCCATCGCCGCGTCTGGGCGATGGTGATGCCCCGCGAGGAGGGTGGCACTGATCTCCTGATGGCGGGTACCAATCAGCGTCGGCCGGAGGAATTCGAGGCCGAGTTCGCTGATCTGGCCGACGCGGTCGAGAATCAGCTCGGTGTGGCCGGCGATATGCCGGGCCGCCGCCGCAAGGACGCGTCCGACTCCGCCGGACCGACAGAACAAACTGACTGAGGACTGGGCAATGGTTGCTTCCCGCGAAGACATGCTCCGAGAAATGCGTCGGCCGTCGCTCTGGCAGCGACTCACCGCCGGTGACTGGGCTTGGGCTGCCCTTGTGGTGTTCGCAACGGCGGGCACCTACTGGGTGCTCTGGGATGTGATGAACGTCTACGAGGTCGTCATCACATTCTTCACGGCAGCGACCATGATCGGTATTGGCTGGCACTGGCACGCTTCGCGCTGGTACATGGCGCTCGTCTGCCTGGCGAGCCTCTTCGCCATCACCCGCTATCCCGAGCTGGGCGCCGCGCAGAGCGACTTTTTCCTCAAGTACCTGCTCTCCAGCCAGTCGGCGATCATGTGGATGAGTGCCCTCTTCCCGGCGGCTACCGTCGTCTATGGCGTTGCCCTGTTCACGGGCAACGACTTCGCGGGCCGGGTGGCCTCGAAGCTGACCTGGATCGCCGCCGGCGCCGGCCTGGCGGGGCTGCTGGTGCGCTGGCACGAGACGCACCTCTATGCCGGCGGGATCGGCTATATCCCGGTCAGCAACCTGTATGAAGTCTTCGTGCTATTCGCCGTTATGACGGCGCTGATCTACCTGTACTACGAAAACGCCCAGCGCACCCGCTCCATGGGCTTTTTCGTGCTGCTGATCATCTCGGCGTCGATCGGTTTCCTGCTCTGGTATCACTTCGATCGCCAGGCCTATCAGATCGAGCCGCTGGTCCCGGCGCTGAACAGCTACTGGATGAAGATTCATGTGCCCACGAATTTCGTCGGCTATGGCTGCTTTGCCATCGCTGCCATGTTGGGCGTGGCCTATCTCATCCGGGCCCGGGTTTCCGATGACAGCCCCTGGGCCGAGCGGTTGCCCACGCTCAAGCAGATCGACGAGGTGAGTTACCGCGCCATCGCCCTCGGTTTTGCCTTCTTCACGGTCGCGACCATTCTCGGCGCGCTCTGGGCGGCCGAAGCCTGGGGGGCTTACTGGTCCTGGGACCCGAAAGAGACCTGGGCGCTGATTGTCTGGCTCAACTATGCAGCCTGGCTGCACCTGCGCTACACCAAGGGACTGCGCGGCAAGCCCATGGCCTGGTGGGCGATTATCGGGCTGTTCGTCACCACCTTCGCCTTCCTCGGCGTGAACATGTTCCTGTCCGGTCTGCATTCCTACGGGGAGCTGTAGAATGGGCGACGTTCAGGCAGTCATTCTCCGGAGTTCAATAATGCAGCATTCATCCGTCGCCCGTTTAGGCTGGATTGTGGCCATCGTACTCATGCTTGGTGGCCTGATCGGGCTCGGTCCGGCCCAGGCCCAGCAGGGCTACCAGGTACTGGATACCCCACAATCGACCGACGCCTCTGAGGGAGCCGTGGAAGTGCGGGAATTCTTCTCCTACGGCTGCCCGCACTGTGCGGACTTTGAGCCGCGGCTCAGTGAGTGGACCAGCGAGATGGGCGATCGCGTTGAAGTCGTTCATACGCCGGTCACCTTCGGCCGCGAAAGTTGGGCCGTGCTGGCACGCGCCTATTATGCCGCGCAAGCGCTGGATATCCTCGATCAGACCCATACGGCCCTTTTCGAGGCGATTCACGATGAGGGCCGCTCTTTCAGCAGCAATGAGGACGTCGCAGCGTTCTATGCCAGCGTGGCCGATGTCACCGAGGCGGACGTGCTATCGGCGATGAACTCCTTCGCCGTCAATACCCAGCTCAACCGTGGTGAACGCCTGGTCAACGCCTACCGGATACCCGGAACGCCCGCCATGGGGGTGGCTGGCAAGTATCTGATCGACGTCCGTGCGGCCGGCGGCCAGCAGGGCATGCTGGACATTGCCGAATCGCTGGTCGTCGAAGAGAACGGCGATCAGTAAGCGGTGAGCGACACCTCCACCCGGCTCGGGTGGCCGGCGACACCGACGCCGGCCGAAGAGGCGATAATTGAGCCGTCAGCCGCGCTCCCGGCGCGCTTGCGGCTCATGAGCTTCAATATCCAGGCCGGTATCCAGACCCGCTACTATCACCAGTACTTCACGCGCGGGTGGCGCCACGTGCTGCCGGACAGTAAACGTGTTCCCAACCTGCGGCGGATTGCCTCCCTGATCCGCGACTTCGACCTGGTCGGGTTGCAGGAGCTTGATGGCGGCAGTCTGCGCAGCGGGTTTGTCGACCAGACGGCCTTTCTTGCCGACACCGCTGAATTTCCGCACTGGTACTCTCAGACCAACCGCCCGCTGGGGCGTTTTGCCCAGCACAGCAATGGACTGCTCAGCCGGCTGTCGGCGCGCAGTGTCACCGAGCATCGCCTGCCCGGGCGTATTCCCGGGCGTGGCGCGCTGATCGTCCGCTTTGGCACCGAAGAGGCGGAACTCATGGTGGTTCTGCTCCATCTGGCGCTCAGCCAGCGTGCCCGGCTCACCCAGCTCGCCTATGTCGCGGAGTGCATCGGCAGCTGCGAGCATGTCATCGTCATGGGCGATCTGAACTGCCATTCACGCAGTCCGGAGCTGCAGTACCTATGCGCCGAAACCGGGCTTCGGGAGCCGTTCCACGACCTGCCGACCTATCCCAGTTGGCGTCCTGAAAAGAACATTGACCACATTCTGGTGAGCCCGAGCCTTTCGGTGGAAGCAGCGCAGGTCCTCGATGCTCCGCTCTCCGACCATCTGCCGATGACCATGGCGGTCAACCTGCCGGCGTCGTTGTGTGGTCGATAGCGGCTGGCCGTGGCTGACCGGCTAGCCTGTGGTGGAGCCGGAAACCATCGGTCCGAGCGCCTGCCAGATATTGTCGAGGATTCGCGGTTGCGCTCGGGTGTTGGGGTGAATGCCATCATCCTGCATCAGCGACGGCTGCTCGGCGACGCCAGCGAGAATCTTCGGCACATAGGCCACGTCGGTGTCTCTGGCCACTTCCGCGTAGACATTACGGAACCGTTCGATAAAAGCGCTGCCATAATTCGAGGGCAGGCGCACGCCGGCGAGAACGACACGTGCCCCGGCATCGCGCGCCATGGTGATCATCGCGTCGAGATTGTCACGGACTTCGCTCAGGGAGACACCGCGCAGTCCGTCGTTGCCCCCGAGGGCGATGACGACGATGTCCGGCGCATGGTTTTCCAGCGCCTGGGGCAGGCGTGCCCGGGCGCCAGCGGTGGTTTCACCGCTGATGGCCGCATTGACGACCTCGGCGCCGGCACCGAGCCGATCGGCCAGCAGGGCCACCCAGCCCGCCTCGGCGGGCATGTTGTAGGCGGCGGACAGGCTGTCGCCAAGAACAAGAATACGCGGTCCGGCGGTCTGTGCCGAAATCAGGCCCGGCAGCGCCAGACCGAACACAAGCAGTACAGTCAGGAGTCGAGTTCGCATGCCCGGTACCATGGATTCATCCTCAAACGGTTCGCCGGTTCTCGAAGCCCGCGGCCTGGCCATGCGCTTCGAGGCCCCGGAAGGCCGTATCAGTCTGTTCGAAAACCTCGATGTTAGCATTGCCGCCGGTGATTCTCTGGCGATTCTCGGGACCTCGGGGTCGGGCAAGTCCACCCTGCTCGGACTGCTGGCCGGGCTGGATCTGCCCAGTGGCGGGCGCGTCACCCTGGACGGGAACGACCTCACCACCATGGACGAGGATGAGCGCGCGGCACTGCGCAGCGGCCGGGTGGGGTTCGTCTTCCAGGCCTTCCACCTGCTGCCGGGCCTGACGGCGCTGGAGAATGTCATGCTGCCCGCCGAGCTGGCGGCGGAATCCGATGCGCGGGACAAGGCGAAACGAGCCCTTGAGCAGGTGGGGCTGGCGGGCCGTCTGGCGCACTATCCGGCCCAGCTCTCAGGTGGTGAGCAGCAGCGGGTAGCGCTTGCCCGAGCCTTCGTCAGTGAGCCGCGCATCCTCTTTGCCGACGAGCCGACAGGCAATCTCGACCACCGCACTGGCGAGCAGATCATCGACCTGTTGTTCGACCTCAACCGTGACTACGGCACGACGCTGGTCCTGGTCACCCACGACCAGGCAGTGGCCCGGCGCTGCGCCCATGTGCGTTACCTGCGCGAAGGGGCCCTGGCGATGGAGGCCGGCTGATGCTCTCGCTGCGTCTGCTCTACCGCGACTGGCGGGGCGGCGAGCTCCGACTGTTGGCGCTTGCGCTGGTGATTGCCGTGGCCGCGGTCACCGGCGTCTCCTGGCTGGCCGACCGGGTGGCCGGGGCCACCGAAGCGCGTGCGGCCGACCTCCTGGCAGCGGACCGGGCCGTCGAGTACCCGGAGCCCATCCCCGATGCCTGGCAGGCACGTGCCGAGGCCGATGGCCTGGCGACGGCGCGCATCGCCGTCTTTCCGACCGTCGTGCTCACCGAGACCGCCAACCGTCTGGTTTCCGCTAAGGCGGTCAGCGATGCTTATCCGCTCAGGGGCAGCCTGCGCATTCAGCCGGCGCCCGGCGCCGAGGAACAGCAGCCGCCTGGCATTCCCGAACCGGGGACGGCCTGGGTCGAATCCCGTCTTCTCGGGCTGCTGGATCTGGAGGTTGGCGAGACCATTACCCTGGGTGCCCGGGATCTTCGTGTCGCGGGTATTCTCAGTTTCGAGCCCGATCGCGGTCAGGGGTTTGGAAGCCTGGCGCCGCGGGTGATGTTCAATCATGCCGATCTCGATTCCACCGAACTGCTTGGCCCGGGCAGCCGGGTGCGGCACAAGCTGTTGTTGGCCGGTGATCAGGCCGTCGTCACGCAGTTCACCGATCGCCTGGCCGCCGAGCAGGGCAATGCCGTCGAGATCGAACGGCCCAGCGAACAGGGGCGCGGCGCCGCCGAGGTCATTGAACAGGCCAAGCGCTTTCTCGGCCTGGCCGCGCTGCTGACAGTGATTGTGGCCGGCGTTGCCGTCCTGCTCACCGTTCGCCACTACGCCGAGCGGCAGATCACCGATGTCGCGGTGATGCGGGCCATGGGCGCGACGCGTCGCCAGGTGCTGCAGCTCTTCATCGGCAAACTGCTCTGGCTGGGGCTTTTTGCCGGCGCCGTGGGTGCCGCGCTTGGCTATCTCCTGCATCTCGCGATGCTCTCGCTGGTGGCCGAGCTGCTCGGAGCGGAGCTTCCCCCGGCGGGAATCCAGCCGCTGCTGACCGGCTGGCTGACCGCGGCCGCGGCGTTGCTGGGTTTTGCCCTGCCTACCCTGGTGCGTCTCCGGGATGCGCCGCCCATGCGCGTGCTGCGTCAGGACCTCGGGAGTGGGCTGCTCCGCGCCGGCATGCCGTTGCTGATGGCGGCCGCCGTCATTCTCGGGCTGATGGCCTGGCAGGCGGGCGATGTCCGGGTGACGCTCAGCGTCTTCGGGGCGGTGGCGGCCACCCTCGCCATCCTGGCTACCGTGGCCGCCACCATCGTCCTGGGGGCGAGGGCCTGGTCGCGCCGTGGTGGGCAGCGACGACTCCTCTGGCTGACCGGTTTCACCCGCCGTCCGCTGACCGCGATCATTCAGATCGTGGCGGTGGGTGTCGGTCTCATGAGCCTGTTTCTGCTGGCGGTGGTCCGCAATGACCTGCTCAGCGCCTGGCAGGCCGAGATACCGCCGGATGCCCCCAACCAGTTCCTGATCAACATCCAGTCGGACGAGGTGGATGGCGTTCGCAATACGTTGGCTGACGCTGGTATCGAGACGGTCTTCTATCCCATGGTCCGTGCCCGGCTCACCGCGCTGAACGGCGAGCCGGTCCGCGCACAGGACTATGACAGCGCCCAGGCCCGTCGACTGGCGCGGCGAGAATTCAATCTGTCATGGAGCGCCCGGTTGCCGGGCGACAACCGTATCGCGGCCGGTGAGTGGTGGGGCCAGCAGCCCGACCCGACGCCGCAGCTGTCAGTAGAGACCGAGTTCGCTGAAGAGATCGGCGTCGAAATGGGCGACCGCCTCACCTTCAGTTCCGGCGGCGGTAGCGTCACCGCTCAAGTCACCAGCCTGCGCGAGGTGCGCTGGGAGAGCTTCAACGTCAACTTCTTCGTGCTCGCCTCCCCCGGCACGCTCGATGAGCTGCCGCGGACCTGGCTGACCAGTTTTTATCTCCCCCCGGAAAATACCGCGGTTCTCAACGATCTCATCCGCGAGTTCCCCAGCGTGACGCCCATCGATGTCAGCAGCGTCCTGCGGATCGTGCGCACCATCATCGACCAGGGCTCCAGCGTGGTCGAGCTCATGGCCCTGCTCACCCTGGCCGCCGGTGTTCTCGTACTGCTTGCCGCTCTGCAGATCACCGGTGAACAACGTCGCTTCGAAAGCGCCCTGCTCCGGGCCCTGGGAGCCAGTGGCCGGCGTATCCGGGCCATGGCCCGACTCGAGTTCTGGGTGATCGGCGCGATTGCAGGCGGCCTCGCCGGTCTGGCTGCCACCGCCGCCGGCGTCGTCGTTGCGGAAGTGCTCTTCGATCTCGATTATCCGTTCCGTCCCATGACCCTGCTGGCTGGTGCATTGGTTGGCCTGCTGACTGTCTGGGCGGCGGGTGCACTCGGCGCACGACGCTATTATCGGGCCTCGCCGATGCGGCTTCTCCGCGAAGGGGGATAACACACCGACGGGCGCCCCGAGATCGCCGGCGGGGGTGGTGTATCGGCTCCCTACCCGTCCCCCGGGCTCACGCGAGACGCGGGGCGTGGAGCGCGGTGGATAACACACCGATCGGCGTCTCAAGATCGCCCGGTGGACGGGTAGGGAGCCGATAAGCCCGGGATCGGGTGGTGCGTCATGGCCTGGCGATCCCGTCTCCTTGCCCCGGGCGACCTCGGGGCGCGTTTCCGTGTGTTATCCACCGCATGAAGCGCCTCGCGCACCGCGCGAGCCCGGGGCAAGGAGATGGGAGCGCCAAGCCCTTCATCGGTTAGCGGACCGGTGAGCCCGGCGAAGGGGGTCGAGCCGGCATTCGCACCGAGGGGAACCGACCGCCGCGTCCTAGAGCCCAACAGGGTGAATCCGCACGAAAGGAAGCGACATGACGCGCCTGGAACATGCCTTCGAGGAAAATGTGACCGAACCGGTGCCATGGGATCGGCTGCTTCATGCCACCCTTGGCCGAATGACCGGGGGCATCTCGCCGACCGCGTTGCAGCTTGCCTTTTTTGACTGGGCGGGTCATCTCGCACTCAATCCGGGACGCCAGAGTGCCCTGCAGGAGAAGGCGCTGCGTAAGGCGCTGCGGCTCGCGGCCTACTCCGGTCACTGCCTTGCCGGGGACACCGAAGGGCGTTGCATCGAGCCGTTGCCCAATGATCACCGCTTCGATGCGCCGGAGTGGGAGCGCTGGCCGTTTTCCTTCATCCATCAGGCCTTTCTGCTGCAGCAGCAGTGGTGGCATGTGGCAACCGCAGGTGTGCCCGGCGTTGATCCGCACCACGAGGAAGTGGTGAATTTCACGGTCCGGCAGATGCTCGATCTGTTCTCGCCGTCCAACTTCCTGCCCACTAACCCAGAGGTCCTGGAGCGGACCATCAGCGAAAACGGCTGGAACCTGGTCCGGGGCGCATCGAACTGGTTGGAGGACACGCAGCGGGAGATCGCGGGACGACCGCAGAAGGGTGGCGAGGACTACCAGGTGGGGCGTGATCTGGCGCTGACACCAGGCAAGGTGGTCCACCGCAATGCGCTCATGGAGCTCATCCAATACGAGCCCACGACGGAGACCGTGCACCCTGAGCCGGTGCTGATCGTGCCGGCCTGGATCATGAAGTACTACATCCTCGACCTGCAGCCGGGCCGGTCGCTGATCGAATATCTGGTCAACCAGGGCCATACCGTGTTCGTGGTCTCCTGGAAGAATCCAGGCCCCGAGGATCGTGAGATGGGTATGGCCGACTATCGGCGAATGGGTGTCAATGATGCACTGGATGCCGTCAACGCCATCGTGCCCGAGCAGAAGGTGCACGGCGTCGGCTATTGCCTGGGCGGCACGCTTTTTACCCTGGCCGCCGCGGCCATGGCCCGGGACGGGGACGACCGCCTGGCGACCCTGTCCTTGCTGGCGGCACAGACCGATTTCACCGAGCCTGGCGAACTGGATCTGTTCATCGACGAGTCACAGGTCTCGTTCCTGGAGGATGTGATGTGGGCGCGCGGTTACCTGGGCCGTGATCATATGGCCGGCGCCTTCCATCTCCTGCGCTCCCAGGATCTGGTCTGGTCGCGGCTCGTGCGTAACTACCTGATGGGCGAGCGCGAAGAAATGTTCGACCTGATGGCCTGGAATGCGGATGCCACCCGGCTGCCCTATCGCATGCACAGCGAGTATTTACGCGATCTGTTTCTGCATAACGACCTGGTGGAAGGCCGCTACGACATCGATGGCCGGCCAGTATCCGTCGGCGATATCGATGCGCCGATCTTCTCGGTGGCGACCCAAAAGGACCACATCGCACCCTGGCACTCGGTCTACAAGATCGTCCGGCTCGCGCGCACTGATGTCACCTTCCTGCTCACGCGGGGTGGGCATAATGCCGGCATCGTCAGCGAGCCCGGCCATCCGCGGCGCCACTACCAGATGAAGCACTTCCAGCCGCTGGGCCCGACCTATCCGGCGGAACGGTTTGAGCGCGAGAGACCACGCGAGGAGGGGTCCTGGTGGCCCGCCTGGCAGCAGTGGCTGGCCGAGCGCTCCGGTGAGCCTGTGTCACCACCGTCCATCGGTGTGCCCGAGCGGGGTTTCGTGCCCTATGCCGACGCGCCGGGCGAATATGTGCTCATGCACTGAGGCGCGATCGCGTGCGTCTCAGCGCTCGTCCACCGGCAGGCCTTGAAGGTATTCCGCCCAGCGCCAGTCGGGGTCGCCCAGGACGACGAAATTGGGGTTGAGGGTGGATTCCTTGGCGTTGTAGCGCAGTGGCACCCCATCGGGGCGCATGACGACGCCTCCGGCGGCCTCGACGACGCACTGGGCGGCGGCACTGTCCCACTCGGAAGTCGGCCCGAAGCGCGGATAGCAGTCCGCCGCGCCCTCGGCCACCAGGCAGAACTTCAATGAGCTGCCCATCGAGCGCGTCTCGAATTCGGGCAGCCGCTGGAGGAGTTCCTCCACGCGAGGATGCCGGTGCGAGCGGCTTACGACGACGGTCAGACGGTCGGTATCCACGCGGCGGGTACGGATATCGTGGCGGCCCTCGGCGTCGCGACGCTCGGCCCGACAGAGCTGGGTCCCGGAATCGCCGTCGGCAACGGGCCAGAGAATGCCCATCCAGGTGGTGGATAGAACCGGGGCATGGACGACCCCGATCGCCGGTGCCTGGTGTTCGATGAGCGCGATGTTCACGGTGAACTCGCCGTTGCGCTTGACGAACTCCCGCGTGCCATCGAGCGGATCCACCAGCCAGTAGCGCGGCCAGTCGCGGCGCGCTTCATACGCAGGGATGCCCCCCTCCTCCGAGATCACCGGGATATCCGGGGTCAATTCGCCCAGCTGCTCGACAATCAAGTGGTGGGCGGCGTTGTCCGCTGTTGTCAGCGGCGAGTCGTCGGCTTTCGCCTCGACCTCGAAGCCGCTCGCATAGATCGACAGGATCTCGCGGCCCGCCGACTCGGCAATATCAATGGCGGCCTCGCTGAGGCGATCGATGTCCGTTGTGTTCATGGGGCGTCAATATACACGCCAGAGCACGGAAGTTGACACGCCTCGCACAGGGGGATACGCTCCCCATCAGTGCCATTCAGGCCATACCCCCTATTAGGCCTCATGTATTCGCCAAGCGATCCATCCGGTCGTTTCAACTCCGACAAGCAACCTGCGTATCCCTGGAGGATTGTTTCGTGAGCGACAACATCGTCCACGTCTCCGACGCCAACTTTGAGTCTGAAGTCATCAACTCCGATCAACCGGTCCTGGTGGACTATTGGGCGGAGTGGTGCGGCCCCTGCAAGATGATCGCGCCGATCCTCGAGGAAGTGGCCGGCAGCTTTGAGGGTAAGCTCAAGATCGCCAAGCTGAACATCGATGAGAACCCGGAAACTCCGCCGAAGTACGGTATCCGTGGCATTCCCACGCTGATGCTGTTCAAGAACGGCGGTGTCGAGGCGACCAAGGTGGGTGCCCTTTCCAAGGCGCAGCTCTCCGCCTTCATCGACAGCAACCTCTAGCAATAGTGGAATCCCCGGGGTACGCCCCCTTTCCTACCAGGGTAATGGCCGTCCGCCGGGCGGCCTCGAAGCAGTAATGAATCTCACCGAACTCAAGCAGAAGCCAGCCGCCGAACTCGTCGAGCTGGCCCAGTCCCTCGGCATCGAGAACATGGCCCGCTCTCGTAAGCAGGATGTCATCTTCTCGCTGCTCAAGGCCCATGCCAAGAAGGGCGAAGACATCTGGGGCGACGGCGTCCTGGAGATCCTGCAGGACGGCTTCGGGTTCCTGCGCTCCACCACCAGCTCCTACATGGCCGGGCCCGACGACATTTACGTCTCGCCCAGCCAGATCCGCCGCTTCAGCCTGCGCACCGGCGACACCATCTCCGGGAAGATCCGCCCGCCCAAGGAGGGCGAGCGCTACTTCGCGCTGCTCAAGGTCGATCAGATCAACTTCGAGAAGCCGGAGGCGGCGAAGCATAAGGTTCTGTTCGAGAACCTCACGCCGCTGTTCCCCAAGGAACGGCTGACCCTTGAGCGCGGAAACGGATCCACCGAGGATCTGACCGCCCGGGTCATCGATCTGTCCGCGCCCATCGGCAAGGGGCAGCGTGCGCTGATCGTCTCGCCGCCCAAGGCCGGCAAGACCATGCTGCTGCAGAACATTGCGCAGTCCATCACGGCGAATAATCCCGAGGCTTACGTCATCGTGCTGCTCATCGACGAGCGCCCGGAGGAAGTCACCGAGATGGAGCGCACCGTGCGGGGTGAAGTAGTGTCGTCGACTTTCGACGAGCCGGCCAACCGCCACGTCCAGGTCGCCGAGATGGTGATTGAGAAGGCCAAGCGCCTGGTCGAGCACAAGCGTGACGTGGTCATCATGCTCGACTCCATCACCCGTCTGGCGCGGGCCTACAACACGGTGGTGCCGAGCTCCGGCAAGGTGCTGACCGGTGGCGTGGATGCCAATGCGCTTCATCGTCCCAAGCGTTTCTTCGGCGCCGCCCGCAATATCGAGGAGGGCGGCAGCCTGAGCATCATCGCCACCTCGCTGATCGAGACCGGCTCGCGCATGGACGATGTGATCTATGAGGAGTTCAAGGGCACCGGCAACATGGAGGTTCACCTCGACCGCCGTATCGCCGAGAAGCGCATCTATCCGGCCATCAACATCAATCGCTCCGGTACGCGCCGTGAGGAGCTGCTGATGACCCCGGAGGAGCTCCAGAAGGTCTGGATCCTGCGCAAGCTCCTGCATCCCATGGATGAGCTCGCGGCCATCGAATTCCTGCTCGACAAGCTCAAGGACACGAAGACCAACAACGAGTTTTTCCAGGCCATGAAGCGCTAGGCGTCAGATGATGCGGGATCTAATTGGATACGGCGGACGCTGTCGCGCGGTCAGCGATTAACCCGCACCCACGTCTCGAAATCCATCGGCCAGGCATGCTCGGCATCGACCGGGTGATGCGTGGTCTGTTGTAGGGCCCAGTCCGGGCCCTCGAAGGCCGGGAACCAGGTATCTCCCTCCAGCTCCGCGCGCACCCGGGTCAGCTCGATGTGGTCGGCGATGGGCAGGAAAGCGGCGTAGATCTCGGCGCCGCCGATGACCATCAGCTCCGGGGCATCGCCCGCCGCGGCGATCGCCTCGTCCAGGGTCCGGACCGCCTCCACGCCGTCGGCGGACCAGGTCGCATCCCGCGTCATGACGATGTTCTGCCGGTTGGGCAGGGGCCGGCCGATCGACTCGAAGTTGCGCCGGCCCATGACGATGGGCTTGCCGCGGGTCAGTGCCACGAAATGCCGCATGTCATCGGGCAGCCGCCAGGGCAGGTCGTTGTTGCGGCCGATGACCCGGTTCTCGCTCATTGCCACCACGAGCGTGATCTGCATGGCGTAAACCTCCTCTACACCGCCACCGGGGCGGCGATATGCGGATGTGACTGGTACCCCTCAAGGGCGATGTCCTCGAACCGGAAATCGAACAGGTTCGTGATGTCCGGATTCAGGCGCAGCGTCGGCAGCGGCAGTGGTTCACGTGCCAGCTGTCGGTCGGCCTGCTCCAGGTGATTCACATAGAGGTGGGCATCACCGAAGGTATGCACGAACTCGCCCGGCGCCAGCCCGGTGACCTGCGCCACCATGTGGGTGAGCAGCGCATAGGAGGCGATATTGAACGGCACGCCAAGGAACAGGTCGGCACTGCGCTGATAGAGCTGGCAGGAGAGCCGGCCACCGGCGACGTAGAACTGGAAAAGCACATGGCAGGGCGGGAGTCCCATGCGGTCGACTTCGGCCGGGTTCCAGGCGGTCACGATATGCCGGCGCGAATCCGGATTGTGCCGGATCTGTTCGATGACCTGGGCGATCTGGTCGATTTTCCGGCCATCTGGAGCGGGCCATGAGCGCCACTGCACGCCATAGATGGGCCCCAGGTCGCCATTTTCGTCGGCCCATTCATCCCAGATCCTGACACCGTTTTCCTTCAGGTAGCGGATATTGCTGTCACCCGCCAGGAACCAGAGCAGCTCGTGGATGATCGATCGCAGATGCAGTTTCTTGGTGGTGACCACCGGGAAACCCTCGGCCAGGTCAAAGCGCATCTGCCAGCCGAACACCGATCGGGTTCCCGTCCCGGTGCGATCGGATTTCTCGATGCCGTGGTCACGGACGTGGCGGAGAAGGTCCAGGTACTGTTGCATGCGTGCGGATGACTCCCGTGTTGGACCTGGGATTGTGGTGTCCGCCGAAGTCGACGGCAAGTCAGCGGCGACGCGCCGCCCAGGCCATCAGGCCGAGTCCCGCCAGGATCATCGGCAGGGAAAGCAGCTGACCCATGGTCAACCAGCCGCCCAGCAGGTAACCGATGTGCGCGTCCGGCAGGCGCACGAACTCCACGCTGAATCGGGCGACGCCGTAGCCGGCGAGGAACAGGCCCGTCACCATGCCGGTGGGCCGCGGACGGCTTGAGAACCACCACACCACCACGAAGAGCACGATCCCCTCCAGTGCCATTTCATAGAGCTGTGAGGGGTGTCGTGGGGAAGGCCCCAGCGGCGGATAGACCATGCCCCAGGGCAGTTGGGTCGGTGCGCCCCAGAGCTCGCCGTTGATGAAGTTGCCAAGCCGGCCCGCCGCCAGGCCCGGCGGGATGAGCGGCGCGACAAAGTCGCCCAGCGCCAGCGGACGGATCCCCTGGCGCCAGGCATACCACGCCATCATCAGGATCACGCCAATGAGTCCGCCATGGAAGGCCATGCCCCCTTCCCAGAGGCGGAGCAGCGAGAGCGGATCGTTCCAGACCGCCCCGCCGCTATAGAACAGCGCATAGCCGACGCGGCCGCCGACTACCACACCGATGGCGCCGAACAGCAACAGATCGTCCATCTGCGACGGCTTGATGGGTGTGTCCGGTCGACGTGCCCGCAGTCGCCCCAGCCACCACGCCAGCCCGAAGCCGACGGCGTACATGACGCCGTACCAGTGGATGTCCAGCGGGCCGAGTGAAATGGCGACCGGGTCGATATCGGGGTAATGCAGCATGGGGTTCATTGTGACGGAATGGCGCTGGAGCAGGAAGGCGCCGGGTGTCCAGTATCCGGGGCTTGAGCTAGACTGAATTCCAATCTTCGTTTAAGCGATTCATGACAGGAGTAGGCGTTCGTGCGGCGATGGGTACATGCGGCGGGCATGGTGGTGGTGATGGGTCTGGTGAGTCTGGCGCCGGCGGTCGCACAGACAACGGCCTATGTGACCGATGAACTCGAGATCACGATGCGCAGTGGCCAGGGCAATGACTACCGCATCATTCGGTTGCTGAGCTCCGGGGCGCAGCTCGAGGTGCTTCAGCGTGGTGACACCTGGACCCGGGTCCGGACCGGTGACGACGAGGGCTGGGTGCGCAGTATCTACCTGCAGTCCGAGCCCGGCGCCGCCACCCGGCTAGCCCGTGCCAGCGAACAGCTCGAGCGGCTGCGTCAGGAAAACGGACAAATATCCGACACCCTGGCCAGAGTGGAATCGGAACTGGAAACCGTGAGCACCGCCAATACCGAACTCGAGGCGGATAACCAGCGGATGTCCCAGCGCCTTCAGGAGGCTGATGAAGGATTGCAGCTCGCCGACGAGAACAAGGCCCTGCGCAAGCAGGTCATCGATCTGGAGCGTCAGGTTCAGGACCTCTCCCGCGAAGCCGAGCGCATGGCCGACCGCGAGCGCCAGGACTGGTTTATCGCCGGGGCGGGCGTGATCGTATTCGGCATGCTGCTGGGGATCCTCGTCACCCGCATCCGCTGGCGCAAGCGCAGCAGCTGGGGAGACCTCTAGGGGCTCTGGCGCATGAATGATTCCCTGGGCCATCTGGTGGACTGGTTCCGCCACAGCTCCCCCTTTATCCATGCTCACCGGGGGCGCACTTTCGTGGTCAGTGTCGGTGGTGAGGCACTGACTGAAGGGACGGCGGCCGGCCTGGTGCATGATCTGGCTCTGCTAAGTGGGCTCGGTATCCGCCTGGTGGTTGTCCCGGGGGCACGTCCGCAGATCGAAGAGCGCCTCAGCCATCAGGGTGCCACCATTCGTTACGTCAACGGCCTGCGGGTGACCGATGCTGACGCGCTCGCCTGCGTGCGCGACGCCGTCGGCAGCGTGCGGCTCGAACTCGAGGCGCTGTTCTCGATGGGGCTCGCCAATTCACCTATGGCTGGCCTGCGCCTGCAGGTCGCCAGCGGCAACTTCGTGACCGCGCGGCCGCTCGGAGTCCGAGACGGGGTGGACTATCTACAGACCGGTGAGGTGAGGCGTATTGATACCACGGCCATCCGCCAGCGACTCGACGATGGCGCAGTGGTGCTGTTGAGTCCGCTCGGCGTTTCGCCCACGGGGGAGCAGTTCAACCTTTATGCCGAAGATGTCGCGGTCGCGGCCGCTCGCGGTCTGCGGGCAGATAAGCTGCTGTTCCTGCACGAAGGTGAAGGGTTGGTGGATGCCCACGGCGAGGCCATCGGCGAGCTTACCGTCGAGCAGGCACGAGACTGGCTGGAGCCGGGGAATATGGCTGATTCGCCGGTCATCGCCCAGCTCGCCCGTGCCGTCGCCGCCTGCCGAGGCGGTGTCGCGCGGGTCCATCTGCTGCCGCGGGCCCGTGATGGCGCCATCCTCGGTGAGCTGTTCAGCCGGGATGGTGTCGGCACGCTGGTGACGCCCCGGGCGTTCGAGCGGCTGCGCACCGCCGGCGTTGAGGACATTAGCGGCATCCTGGCGCTGATTGCCCCGCTCGAGGCGGACGGTACCCTCGTGCGGCGCACCCGGGAGCGGCTGGAGACCGAAATCGGCGATTTTACGGTAGTGGAGCGCGAGGGAACGGTCGTGGCCTGCGCGGCGCTGCACCCGATCCCCGAGACGAATGCCGCGGAGGTTGCCTGCCTGGTGGTGCATCCGGACTACCGAGGCGGCCAGAGAGGCCGGCAGCTGCTGCGCAGACTGGAGGATGACGCCCGCGCCGCCGGTCGTGAGTGGCTTTTCGTGCTCACCACGCGAACCGCCCACTGGTTCCAGGAACAGGGCTTTGCGCCGGCGCCAGTGGATGCCCTGCCCGCGAGCCGCCAGGCCTTTTACAACCTCGGCCGCAGCTCGCGGGTGCTGAGTAAGCCGATCGGCTAGCGAAGGGCCAGGCGTTCCGGAATGTCCGAGAGCCGTGCATTGGCCACCGCCTGTTCCAGACCGTTGCCGCTGATCATTTCCCGGACTTCCTTTACATAGGCCCATCCACGCTGGGAATACTTCTCCAGCCCTGCGGTCATCTCGGTGGGTGTCATCTCCCGCCCCGCCTCGGCAGCTCGCGCCCGAAGCGAACGGAAGCGCTGGTAGGCCTCGTGGCTGTTGAGGTTGTTGAGATAGCTGCGCACGGAGTCGCGCAGGTCATCGAAGACCCGGACGTAATGGTCAGCCCCCTTGGCCCGGTCGCGGGGCTTCAGGCCTTCGCTGGCCTGCCAGGTCCACTCGCCGAACAGGTTGTTGCCCTGGCGTGCGAACCGCGATGTGCCCCAGCCGCTCTCAATCGCCGCCTGCGCCAGTGCCAGTGAGGCCGGCACGGTATCGATGCGGTTCATGAGGGTATCGGCCGTTTCCTTGGCGAGCGGATCGCCGTCGACGTCATATTCCCCGGCGAGGCGCTTGATGATGTTGACCCTGCGCTGTTCCGGCAGGTCCTCGTTGATGGCCTGCTTGAGTTCGCTGCGCTGCATTTCGATGCGGGTATTCTCCGCCAGTACCAGCGGAAGCAGCGTGCGGAAGAACAGCGACTTGCGGGTCTCGGTGGGGGTATCCGAGAGATCGTCCGGGAAATACTGCACCGTCAGGGGCGGCACCTGGTTAGCCGGCCAGAAGTAACCCGCCTGCGAGAAAACCGCCTCGAGTCGCTCCGCGCTGCTGGCGTAAACCGGCTCCAGTGGCGGCACCTTGCCGTCGCTATTGGCAATGCCGGGCCAGCCAAGCCACCAGAGGGCAAGGATGAGGGCGATTGCACCCAGTGGAGTCGCTTCAATGAGCGTTCGCAGAGGAGAGCTCTTTGTTTTGTCGTTATCCATTGTCTGACGTATCCCGTTGTTCCATTTCGAGGATATGGTCCCATTCCGATTCGCTTAACGGCATCACGGACAGCCGGTTACCGCGCTGGACGAGACGCATTTCAGACAGAGCGGGCTCCGCCTTGAGTTCCGACAACGGGATAATTCGGTCCAGATGTCTGATATAGCGCACATCCACCATCAGCCATCTGGGGTTGTCCGGATCGCTTTTAGGGTCATAGTACTTTTCGTCCGGGTCGAATGCGGTGTGATCCGGATAGGCCTCGCTGACTACCTCCATGATGCCGACAATGCCCGGCACTTTGGTATTGGAGTGGTAGAAGAACGCCTGATCTCCCGGCTGGAACTGATCCCGGAACATATTGCGCACCTGGTAGTTGCGGATGCCGTCCCAGTGCTCTGTTCCATCGGGTTCCGCCGCCAGATGATCGATGCCGTAGACATCCGGCTCGGACTTCATCAACCAGTAAGCCATGACGTTTCCAGAAAGCGGCTCGAATTGAATTAACCGCGCAGTTTAACAGAAAATCGTCTCGCAATCGGTGACACAGATATCCAGTGGCTGATCCCATGAATCGTGGGGAATGCTTGGCTGTTTCTGACAGGCATGGGCCAGACCGAGGCAGATCGGCCGGCGAAATCGGCCCCGAACGCCTAAGGTGCGATCATAGAAACCACCGCCCATGCCGAGGCGATGACCGGCTTCGTCAAAACCGACCAGTGGCATGATCAGCAGGTCGATGGCGGCCAGGGAGCAGGTGGGATGGGGGCGGCCGGCCGGCTCGGGAATCCCCAACAGGCCTGGATGCAGCGGCGTGTTGCGGTCATAGCGGCGAAAGATCAGATGTCCGCGCTGCCGGGCGGCCCGTCGCCCGCGCTCGCCCCGCGCGGGTCGGATGACCGGCAGATAGACCTGTTTACCAGTCCGCCATGCGGCCTTGACCAGCGGGTGTGGATCGATTTCACCGTCGGCCGCCAGGTAAACCGCAATGCGCCGGGCCCGCCGCCAGGCAGCCAGGCGCATCACCCGTATGGCGGCCATGCGGGCGGCCCATTGGGCGGTGCCGGCCTCGATGGCCTGGCGCTGCGCCCTCAGCCGGGCGCGCAGCGTCTGCTTGCGCTCGGTGGTGATGCTCATGGGATGGCAAGCGGTAAGTGAACGGGTCCCCGTGACGTCGTTCGGGCACGCCCTTGAACCCTTTGGTTCAGGTCGGGGAGGGCGAATGACCCCTTAGGCTTTCCGCTCGTGGCGGACCTGCACACCGGTGTCATTACCAGCGTCTCCCCTAAGGCGCATGATTGTAGGGTCAAGAATGCTAAAACCCGTTATCGAGCGCCACAGGGACCCGAGACACAGTCTGCATCCCTGCCCGCCTTTCGTCTAGCGGCGCTGCAGCTCTGCTGGCACCTCGACGCCATCGAGGTAGTCATCGATGCGTGCATCCAGGTCGCGCAGCCGGGTCTCGATCACCTCTGCGCCGGCTGCGTGATTCTGCGCCTGGAGCATCTCATGGGTGATGTTGAGGGCCGCCATGATCGCGATGCGGTCCATGCCGACGATCTTTCCGGCGTCGCGGATTTCGCGCATGCGGGCGTCAAGCTGACGGGCCGACTCCAGCAGGCCATCACGCTCCTCGGCGGGGGCGGCGACCATGAATTCGCGATCGAGGATGCTGACCTTGACCGGTTCGCTCATCCGTTATGCTCCAGTGCCTTGAGCCGACTGATCATGGCCTCGATCCGCGCTCTGGCGGTCTCATTCTTGTCCAACAGTGCCGCGCGTTCCGCGTTGAGCGATTCCTGGGCGCGGAGCAGTACGCGGTTCTCGTCACGCAGCTGATCGCAGAGCCGTATGAGCCGCTCCACGCGCTGTTCCAGTTGCATGACCTGTTCGCTAACGGAATCAACCACTTGAGATATCCCCGCGTAATCACTGCGAGTCTAGCACCAATGGTAGAATATGCCCATGAATGATTCCGAGCGCTATGACGAAGTAGCGGCTGCTCTGGCGGGTGTGGACGCCAACCTTTCGGCGGCCGAGGCACAGGGCATGCTCTGCGGCCTTTTCTGCAGCCCCGAGACACCGGAGGCGGCCCGTTGGATCGCGCAGGTGCTGGATGGCCTCTCGCCCAAGGGGGAACCGGCCAGGGAAGTACTGGAGGCGCTGTCCAATCTCTACCAGGACACCCGTGACCGGCTCGAGAACGACAGCCTCGAGTTCGATCTGCTGCTCCCCGACGACGAGCAGCCCATCGGTCGGCGCGCCACCGCCCTCGGCCAGTGGTGCGAGGGCTTTCTGTTCGGCCTTGGTCTGGCCGGGAGTCACGATCCAGCCAGGCTGCCGCGCGAGGCCAATGAGGTGATTAGCGATCTGACCGAGATCGCGCGGGTCGATGCCGACGCCGAGGCAGATGAGGACAGCGAAATCGCCTACACCGAGCTGGTCGAATACCTGCGTGCGGCCACGCTGCTCGTACGCGAGCATACGGCGCTGCCCTCTTCTGCGCGTCCCGCGGACAACGGCAGCCCCGCCGGACCGGATATTCTGCATTAGCGAGAAGGACCCCGACGGATGGATACCGCTGAACATGCCTGTCGCCGCGACATCCTCATGCGTCACGTCGGCGAGGATGGTATCGCCGTGCTGGCCTCTGCGCCGGAGCGGCCGCGCAATCGTGACGTCCACCACCCCTACCGCCAGGACAGCGACTTTCTCTACCTGAGCGGTTTCGACGAGCCTGACGCCGTGGCCGTACTCGTCCCCGGCCGGGATCAAGGGGAGTTCATCCTCTTCTCCCGCGAGCGCGATCCGCTGCGCGAGACCTGGGAAGGGCGCACGATCGGCCAGGCCGCCGCGGTAGAGGACTATGGCGCTGACGATGCCTTTCCCATCGACGACATCGACGACATTCTGCCGGGTCTCATGGAAGGTCGGGACAAGGTCTATTGCGCCATGGGGGCGGATGCCGACTTCGATCAGCGCCTGATCGGCTGGGTGAACGCCCTGCGCGCCCGGGCCCGCGCCGGCGTCAAGGCGCCGCTCGAGTATGTCTCGCTGGAGCATGTGCTGCATGAGATGCGGCTGATCAAGTCGAAAGCGGAGGTGGCGCGGATGCGTGAGTCGGCCCGCATCACGGCGGCCGCGCATGCCAGACTGCTCGGCGTGGTCCGGCCCGGGATGATGGAGTACGAGGTCGAGGCGGAGCTTCTCTACGACTTCCGGCGCCACAACGGCGGGCCCGCCTATCCGATCATCGCTGGCGGCGGCGCCAATGCCTGCGTCCTGCACTACATCGCCAACCAGGCGGCATTGCAGGATGGCGATCTGCTGCTGGTGGATGCCGGCATCGAGCTCGATGGCTATGCCGCCGACATTACCCGCACGCTGCCCGTGAACGGGCGCTTCAGCGGCGAGCAACGGGCGATCTACGAGCTGGTGCTCGATGCGCAGCATGCGGCCCTCGCCGAGGTGCGGCCCGGCCAGCACTGGAATGCCGCTCATGAGGCGGCGACGCGCGTTCTCGTTGAGGGCATGGTTGAACTGGATCTGCTCCGCGGCGAGGTCGACGAGCTGATCGAATCCGGCGACTACCGTCGGTTTTTCATGCATCGCACCGGACACTGGCTGGGCATGGATGTCCACGACGTGGGTGACTACAAGGTCGATGGCCATTGGCGTGAACTGGAACCGGAGATGGCGCTCACCGTCGAGCCGGGGCTCTACATCCCGCCGGGCAGCCCGGTGGACGAGCGCTGGCACGGGATCGGTGTGCGCATCGAGGACAACTGTGTGATCACCCGTGATGGCCATGACAACCTGACGGCGGCGGCACCGAAGGCCATCGACGAGATCGAGGCGGCCATGGTGGGATCATGATGGTGGATGAAGCGACTTTCGATGTCCTGATCGCCGGGGGTGGGCTCGTGGGGGCCAGTCTGGCGGTGGCGTTGCGCGATACCGGGTTCACCGTGGCGGTGGTCGAGCCGGTGCCCCCAAAGGCCGATCAGCAACCCAGCTTCGATGACCGGCAGACGGCACTGGCGCCCACCTCGCGGCGTTTCTTCCAGAATCTCGGCCTCTGGGATGCCATCGAGCCGGGGGTGGCACCGATTCGGTCCATCCACGTCTCCGATCGCGGACATGGGGGGTTCACCCGGCTCAGTGCCGATCAGGAAGGCCTGCCCGCGCTCGGCCATGTCGCGCCCAACCGGGTGCTCGGTGCCGCCCTGCGCCCGGCCATGGCGGCCGCTGCTACGCTGTTCTGTCCTGCGCACATCATTGACAGCCAGCCGGTTTATGACGGCGCGGCTGCCGGCGAGGCGCGGCTCGCGGCGCGCAAGGTGCGCATCGAGACCGAGGATGGCGAGCGCACGCTGACCACCCGACTGCTGGTGGTGGCCGATGGCATGCGCTCGGCCACCCGCGATGCGCTTGGGGTCGAGACCGACGAGCGTGATTACGGCCAGAGCGCCATCATCGCCAATCTGCGAACCGAACGTCCCCACGCCGGCGTCGCCTTCGAGCGGTTCACGCCCGACGGCCCGCTGGCCCTGCTGCCGGCGCCGGACAATGCCGTGTCGCTGGTCTGGACGCTGCCCCATGATGAGGCCCGCGACGTCGCCGAATCCTGGTCCGACGCGGCATTTCTAACGCGTCTGCAGGATGCCTTTGGGTGGCGTCTCGGGCGGCTCGAGGGCGTTGGCCAGCGGCATGTCTATCCGTTGGTGGCGGTCACCGCCGAGCAGTTCTCGGTGGAGCGGGCGGTGATCCTGGGCAACGCAGCGCATGCCCTGCACCCGGTGGCCGGCCAGGGCCTCAACCTGGCGCTGCGCGACGTGGCGGCGCTGGCCGGGGCGCTGGGGGGTGGGCCGGACTCGGCGGCCAGGTCGGGTTCGGCGGCGGAGCGAGGGAATCCTCCGCCGGATCCCGGTGAGCCGTCGCGGCTCGAGGCCTACGCCCGGTCCCGGCGCAGCGACTACCGCCGTACTTTCACCTTTACCGACGGTCTCGTGCGGCTATTCTCCAATGAATTCCTGCCGTTGGTGGCTGCGCGCAATATCGGCCTGACCGCACTGGATCTTCTGCCGCCGGCGCGGCGCCTGCTGCTCAAGCAGGCCACCGGGGCGGCCGGGGATGTGCCCGCGCTCTGTCGGGAGCCGTAACCCGGCGGCATCCGGAGGCCAGTGCGCCCAGGCACGCGCAACTGAGGCAACCGGCGTTGGGATTTTAGCGGCCGTACCGCTAACATCGCGAACGGGTGCCGCGTTGGGCGGTTCGAGTGCATTTTGCGTGGCAGAGGGAAACCGATATGAGCGAGATACCCACCGATCTTCGATACGCCGCTACGCATGAGTGGGTGCGGGATGAGGGCGATGGCACGGTGACGGTGGGTATCACCGATCACGCCCAGGCCTCGCTCGGTGACCTGGTGTTCGTCGAGCTGCCGGAGGGCGAGGGCACCACGGAGGCCGGGGCCGCATGCGCCGTGGTCGAATCCGTGAAAGCCGCCTCTGATATCTATGCCCCGGTGGATGGCGAGATTACCGCCGTGAACGATGCGGTCCGGGACGAGCCGGAGCTCATCAACAGCGACCCCTACGGCGAAGGCTGGCTTTTCCGCATGCGAATGGCCGATGCCGGCGCGCTGGGCGAGCTGCTGGATGCCGATGGTTACGCCGAGGTGGTAGAGGCCGAATCGTAAGAGGGTGAGTTGTCGGGCGGAGGGTCACGCGTCGCGGGGTCGGTCTGTGCGCAAGCCGGTGTGGTCGAAGTGGCCGGGGAGGGTTTGGTATGTCCTTTTCGGGCCCTGTTGACGTTGGATATCTTACGTAACGCGTCATGACGACATGAATCAGTGCAAACGGTGGCGACTGGCCGACAGACGGTCCCTGGAAGAGCTGGAATCCCTACGCATTACGTCTTGTGTCCCTGCGAGCTCTGTCCAGCGTTAACAGGGGTCGCAAAGAGGGTGTCGATCCCCTCGGCCGTGACATGACATCAGAGAGAAAATCCAAACCATGGATGGCGACGACCTGAAACAACTGCTGGAGTACGCACGGGCCTGGCGTGATGCCGACCCGGATCCGGAGACCCGCCGCGACCTGGACCAGCGCATTCAGCGTGCCGAGGCGGCACTATCCGGCGAGGCAGGGGCAGAAACCGATACAGGCCACATTGAATCCGACCCGCCGATTACTGCCCTTCGCAACTGCTTCGACCCAGCACTCGGGTTTGGCACCGCGGGGCTGCGGGGTCTCAAGGGGCCCGGGCCCGCGCATATCAACCACCGCCTCATCCAGCGGGTCACGGCGGTCATGGCCGATGTGCTGCGCGCCGAGGTGCCGGACGCCGCCGAGCGCGGTGTGGTCATCGGCTATGACGCCCGGCACGGCTCTACAGAACTGGCGGACACCGCTGCGCGGACCATCGCCGGCGCCGGGCTGGGGGTCCATGTCTTGGACGACTATGCTCCGACGCCGCTGGTGGCATTCGCCGCGCTGGAACTGCAGGCCGCCGCCGGGATCGTGCTCACCGCCAGCCATAACCCCCCCGAGTACCTGGGCTACAAGGTTTACTGGTCCAATGCCGCACAGCTGGTCTCGCCGATCGATCAGCGCATTGCCCAGGCGTTGAAGGCCCTTCCGGCGGGGGTGGAGATTCCGAAGATCGACGCCGCCGAGGCAGCACAAAGCGAAATCTGCCCCTACTGGAAAATTTACGGTGAAAGCCTCAGGACGCGCTATCTCGAGGCCATCCGCCAGCCCGGGAGCTCATCGTCGGGCGCCTGGCCGGCCGTCCCGTCGGACCCTGCGACCGCCGTGATCCGACCGACCGCCTCGGGCGTCTCACCGAGTGCAGACAACCTCAGCAAGGTCCGTCCGACCCTGCGCATCGCCTACAGCGCCATGCACGGCGTTGCCGGCGAACTGGTCAGGGCAGCGCTCGCCGAGCAGGGTGGCATCGATCTGTATGAGGTCACGGAACAGGCGGCGCCGGATGGCGGCTTTCCGACCGTGCGGTTTCCCAACCCGGAGGAGCCGGGAGCGCTCGACCGGCTGACGGAACTCGCTGCCGAGGTCGGTGCGGATGTGGCGCTGGCAACGGACCCCGACGGCGATCGTCTGGCAGTGGCCCTGCCTGATGAGCACGGGGACTGGCGAGTCCTGATGGGGGATCAGACCGGCGTGCTCATGGGCGACTACCTCATGGCCCGCCAGATGGCGGCGACAGGCAAAGATAAGCCCGGCGGCGGTCAATCATTTGTCATGAACACCGTGGTGAGCTCGCGCCTGCTCGGGCGGTTGGCAGCCCACTACGGCATCGACTTCGAACAGACACTGACCGGTTTCAAGTGGATCTGGTATCGCGCCCTGCAACGCGAGGCCACGGGCGATCGTTTCCTCTATGCCTATGAAGACGCCATTGGTTTCTGTCCCACTCGGCGGGTCCGGGACAAGGATGGCATTGCCGCGGCGGTAGTGATGGCCGAGCTGGCCCGCGACGCCCTCGCCGCCGGGACCACCCTGAATGCCCGCTTGCAGGCGCTGTATCAGCGGCATGGCCTGTCCGTTAACCGTCAGGTCAACATCAAGCTCACTGGCGACGGAGCCCGGGAACGCATGAAGGAAAGCCTGCAGGCATTGCGTGCGGACCCCCCCGGGCAGATCGCCGGGCTTCAAGTCACCCGGATCCATGACTATCAGGCCGCCGAGAGCCATCGTCCCGATGGCAGTGACCCGGAACCTATTCCACTGCCCACCACGGACCTCGTCCAGCTCGATCTTACGGGCGTGGACAGTGCCGAATCCGGCGCCGCGGCGGGCGCCTACCATGCCAGCATCCGGCCCAGCGGCACCGAGCCTAAGCTCAAGATCTACCTGGAGTATCTGGGCAGGCCCGACAGCCCGGATTCAGCGGCGGAAGCCGCCGAGGCCGAGGAGGGGCTGGGTAGGCTGGGTGAGGCGCTGCGGGAGCGGCTGGCCTAGGCTGGACCGATGCCCCGCGATTGCGCTGTCGTCTCGAGCGCGCTAAACCCCGTAGTAGTCCCGATACCAGTCAACGAAGCGCCGTACCCCCTCCTCTACCGGCGTTGAAGGCTGATAGCCCACCGCCGCGGCCAGATCGTCGGCGCTTGCCCAGGTATCAGGCACATCGCCGGGCTGGAGGGGCAGCATTTCCATTTCCGCCTTGCGGCCAAGGCATTCCTCCAGCACGCGGATGTAATCGAGCAGCTGGACGGGTCGGTTATTGCCGATATTGAAAATCCGCCACGGCACGTGACTGGTCGCGGGGTCCGGCGCGTCGCTGTCCCACTCCGGGTTGGCGGCGGCGGGTCTGTCACAGACGCGGATCACACCCTCGGCGATATCCTCCACAAACGTGAAATCGCGCTGATGATGTCCATGGTTGAATACCTGGATCGGCTCGCCGGCCAGAATCTTCCGGGTAAACAGGAAAAGGGCCATATCCGGCCGGCCCCACGGCCCGTAGACCGTAAAGAACCTCAGCCCGGTGCATGGCAGACCGAAGAGATGCGCGTAGCTGTGGGCCATCAGCTCATTGGCGCGCTTGGTGGCGCCGTAGATGGCTAGGGGGTGATCGGCCGGCTCGTGCTCGGTGAACGGCATCTGCGTATTGGCGCCATAAACCGAACTGGTCGAGGCGTAGACCAGGTGACCGACGTCGTTGTACCGACAGCCCTCGAGCACGTTCAGGAATCCGGTGACGTTGCTGTCGATGTAGGTCTGCGGGTTTTCGAGGGAATAACGCACGCCGGCCTGCGCCGCCAGATGGATGACGCGCTCGAAGCCTTCGTCGAAAATCTCCCGGATTCGGTCGGCGTCCGCCAGGTCCGTTTTACGGAAGGCAAAACGCCCGGGTACGGCCGGGTCGGCATCGCACTGCGCCAGGCGCTCCAGGCGGGCCTGCTTGAGCCGGACATCGTAGTAGTCGTTGAGGTTATCGACCCCCACGACCGTGTCGCCCCGGGCGAGCAACTGTTTGCAGGTGTGATAGCCGATGAAGCCAGCGACGCCGGTGAGCAGAATCCTCATGCCGCGAACGATACCCGCGCCCGCGATGACGGGCCAGTCCCCGCCGGACGCAGGGTTGTCATTGTATTGAATGGGGCGGCATTCTTGTGGGCGATTGTTCATGGGATGAACAGGATGCAACGGGACCGATGCCACATGTGGCGTCGCGGGAGGTTGAAGGATGAAACGCTGGTACGCGGTTTACTGCAAGCCCAGGGAAGATGAGCGCGCAGAGCTGCACCTTGATCGTCAGCACTTCGAGGTCTTCCGACCCAAGCATCGGGTTCGGCGCAAGCGTCAGGGCCGGATGACCACGCTGGTCGAATCCCTGTTCCCGCGATATCTTTTCATCCACCTCGACGATGTCGCCGAGAACTGGGCCCCCATCCGCTCGACGCGTGGGGTCGCCGGGCTGGTGCGCTGGGGCGACCGCATCCCGCCGGTGCCGGACGTGGTCGTGGACGGCTTGCAGAATCATGTCGATGAGCTCGGTTGCATCCCCACCCCACCGGCGGATTACCGCGTCGGCGATCGGCTGCGCATCCTCGAAGGCCCATTTGCCGGGCTCGAGGGCATGTTCTACAGCCGCAAGGGAGAGGATCGCGTCATGCTGCTGCTCGAGATCATGAAGCAGCCGCAGAAGATGACGTTCGCCGAGATGTCGCTGGCGCGGGCGTGAGTTTTGAGAGTTCTTCATGTTTACCGGCGCTATTTCCCCGATGCGCCGGGCGGGACCGCCGAGGCAATCCGGCAGATCGCCCTCGTACTGCAGGCGAAGGGGGTCGAAAGCCGGGTATTCGCACTGTCTCCGGCCAGGGAGACGGATCCCGTCGAACGTCCCGAAGGCCGGGTGGTCCGGTCCCGGTCCTGGTTGGCGCCCGCTTCGTGCGATCTCGGCGGCGTCGCGGCGCTTTTACGCTTCAGGCGTGAGGCCAATCGGGCGGATCTGATTCACTATCACTTCCCCTGGCCGTTTGCAGACCTTCTGCACTTCTCCACACGTCCTGAAAAACCCTCACTCATCACCTATCACGCCGACGTCGTTGAGAAGGGCGTGCTGGGAAGGTGCTACCGTCCGTTGCAGACGCGGATGCTGGCATCCATGCAGGCTGTCGTGGCCACTTCCCCGGCCTACAGGCAGACCAGTCCGGCCTTGCGGCGGGTGGAGGCCAGTTCGCCGGGCCGCGTGGAGGTGATTCCGCTCGGCGTATCGGAGTCAAGCTATCAGGATCATCTCGACGCAGCCGGTGAGATCAGCGTTACCGAGTCTTTCGGGCTGACGCCCGACCGCTACTTTCTTTTCATTGGGGCTGCACGTGCTTACAAGGCATTGCCTGTACTCGAGAAGGCGGCAGGCGGTGGCATGCTCCCCGTGGCCGTCGCTGGTCCGGGGACCTCGCCGGAAGGTGGGGCGCTTCACGCGGATGGCGACGCCGATCTCAAATACCTCGGACAGGTCAGTCCCGCGCAGAAAATGGCGCTGATCAGGAACTGCCGTGCACTCGTTCTGCCGTCGAACCGTCGCTCCGAGGCGTTCGGCATGGTGCTGGTGGAGGCGGCAATGTGCGGTCGCCCCCTGATCTCCACCGAACTCGGTACCGGGACGAGCTATGTGAACATCAATGGAGAAACGGGGCTTGTCGTCCCGCCCGATGATCCCGGCCGTCTCCGTGATGCCATGGAAAGGCTCGCATCGAACGACGAGGAGTCAGGGCGTATGGGAAGCGCCGCAAGGCAGCGTTACGAAAGGCTTTTCGCCGGCCGCCCCCTGGCCGAGGCCTATCACGACCTCTACCAGCGGATTCTGGCCAATCACGACAGCCATGGCATCCAGGAATAGATTGTTGATGCCCTACCGTATTGCCGTCACCGGCGCCAATGGGTTCATCGGAACGGCGTTATGCCCGGCATTGACGGCGTGCGGTCATCAAATCATTGCCCAGACGAGGCGATCTGATCCTCCGCGCCGCGCCACGGGCGGTGTCCAGTGGGTGGCGTTTGAGATATCGGATGCGGCGGAGACGCAATGGCGCTCACTCCTGGACGGTGCTGATGCCGTCGTCCATCTCGCCGCTCAAGCGCATGAGCGCGCGACCGGGCAATCTCTGCGCAGCCTCCGCGCGGCCAATGTCGAGGCGGTCGTGAACCTGGCCCGGCAGGCCCGTGAGGTTGGCATCAAGCGGCTTGTTTATCTGAGCTCGATCGGGGTTCTGGGCCAGTCCAGCTCGGCGCCGTTGGTTGAGACCGATGCACCGGCTCCGGCCGATCCGTATGCCTGGAGTAAGTATGAGGCGGAGAAGGCCCTCTGGGAGATCGTTTCCGGCACGGACATGTCCCTGACCGTCATCCGCCCGCCCCTGGTTCACGGGCCTGGTGCCCCCGGCAACTTCGGTCGGCTGCTCGGTTGGGCCCGAAAGGGCCGACTCCTGCCGCTTGGCGCGGTCACCGGCAATCAGCGGAGTCTCGTTGGGCGCCAGAACCTCGTGGACTTCATCCATCGAGCGCTGACGCACCCGCAGGCCGGCAATCAGACGTTTCATGTGGCCGACGACGAAACGGTTTCAACAACGGATTTGCTCCGGATGCTGGCGCATGCCGCCGGCCAGGATCCGAAACTCGTCGGTGTCCCGCCGGTGATTCTACGCACCGGCGCACGGCTCCTCGGTCGCCGGGCTATGATTGAGCGGCTACTGGGGTCATTGACCGTGGATACCCGAAAGGCCCGGGACCTGCTGGGCTGGCGTCCACCGCTGAGTCTAGAGCAGGGGTTGCGGGAGGCCGTTATCGCGCATCCGGATGCTGAGTCTGCCGCATGATTCGCCGATCAGTGATTCGCGGAATGGACCTGATCTTCGCCATCGTTGGTGGCTTTTTGCTGTTACCGGTCTTCCTTGGCGTTCTGCTGGTCGGATTCGCGGAGACCGGCTCGCCGCTGTTTCGCCAGCGTCGGGTGGGCCGCCATGAAAAGCCTTTCATCCTTGTGAAATTCCGCACCATGCGGCCCGGGACCCCGTCGGTCGCCACCCATCTCGCGGACCAGACGGCGGTCACTCGCCTTGGCGGCTTCCTGCGCCGCACCAAGCTCGATGAGCTGCCGCAGCTCTGGAATGTCGTGAAAGGCGACATGAGCCTTGTCGGTCCACGGCCCTGTCTGCCCGAACAGCAGGACTTGATCGATGCCCGGGCGGCGCGAGGCGTATTCCACCATCGGCCCGGCATCACGGGTCTCGCCCAGATTCATGGGATAGACATGTCCGATCCCGGAAAATTGGCTGAATGGGATGCCCGCATGCTGGCATCTTTCTCGATACCCGCCTATTTTCGCTACATAATGCGGACAATGAATGGCGCGGGCCGGGGTGATCGCATCCACTCAAAGGAATGAGTTTTGCGCGGTTCACGGGGGAATCAGTGACTGACCAGGGTTTCATTCGCCGTTTTCTGAACATGGGCAGGCCCAAGAAGCGTGTCACCATGATGATTGGCGATGCGCTGCTCATGGCCTTTGTTGTCTGGGCGGCCTTTGGGCTGCGCATGGGCGAGGGCTTTTCCGAGAAGTTCTACCAGTTCTGGTATCTGCACCTACTGCTGCCGGCGATCAGCCTGCCGCTGTTCTACTGGTCGGGCATGTACAACTCCGTACTGCGCCATATGGGGCCCTGGGACGTCTGGTCGGTACTGCGTGGCGTTTCCCTCTCGACGCTGGCGTTCATCGCCATTGTGGCGCTGGGCGGCCTGGATGCGGTTCCCAGGACAACCATCATCATTTACTGGCTGCTGGGCCTGCTTTTCGTCGGCGGGAGCCGCTTCATGGTGCGCGCCTGGCGTCAGCAATATGCCCGCTCGCGGGGTAACCAGGAGCCGGTGATCATCTACGGCGCCGGCTCCGCCGGGCTGCAGCTACTCAGCTCACTGATGGCCACCGGCGAGCACATCCCGGTCGCGTTCATTGATGACAACCGACAGCTGCACGGCACATTGCTGCATGGTGTGCCGGTGTATCCACCGAGCGAGCTCGACCGGTTGATCCGCCGGCTCGGCGCTCATTCCGTACTCGTCGCGTTGCCTTCGGTCTCGCGTCAGCGACGCCGCGAGATCATGGCGCAGCTCGAGCGTCACCCGGTGCATGTCCGCACGATCCCCAGCATGACCGATCTCGTCACCGGCTCGGCCCGGCTCAGGGACGTGCGGGAAGTCGACATCGAGGACCTCCTTGGCCGGGATCCGGTGAACCCGGATCAGCAACTTCTCGAGAGCTCCGTGAAGGGTCGGTCTGTCATGGTGACCGGAGCCGGCGGCTCGATTGGCAGTGAACTCTGCCGCCAGATCATCATGTTGGCGCCGCGGCGACTGGTGATATTCGAGCGTTCCGAGCTCGGGCTCTACCGCATTGATCGGGAGCTCAGGGCGCTTGCCGAAACCCACGGCCACGACTGCGAGGTGGTGCCCCTGCTCGGCTCCGTCGTGCACCGCAATCGCATGACCCACTGCATGCGCACCAATGGCATCGAGACCGTCTATCACGCGGCGGCCTACAAACACGTCCCGCTGGTGGAGTCCAATCCGCTCGAGGCGATCCGCAACAATGCCTTTGGCACCTGGCATACCGCCGTTGCCGCCCGGGATGCCGGAGTCGATACCTTTGTGCTGATTTCCACCGACAAGGCGGTCCGTCCCACCAGCATCATGGGTGCCACCAAGCGGGTGGCCGAACTGGGGCTGCAGGCGCTGGCCGCCGATTCGCCCCATACCGTCTTCAGCATGGTTCGTTTCGGTAATGTGCTGGACTCTTCGGGTTCGGTGATTCCACTGTTTCGGGAGCAGATCCGCGAAGGCGGGCCGGTGACCATCACGCATCCGGAGGTCACGCGGTACTTTATGACCATTCCGGAGGCGGCGAGTCTCGTCATCCAGGCTGGCTCCCTGGCGAAGGGGGGCGAGGTGTTCGTCCTGGACATGGGTGAGCCGGTCCGGATCCAGGAGCTTGCCCGGCGCATGATTCAGCTCAGTGGCTTTACCGTGCGGGATGAGGACAATCCTCTGGGTGACGTGCCCATCAAGTACATCGGCCTGCGGCCCGGTGAAAAGCTCTACGAGGAGCTTCTGCTCGGGGAGAACTGCGCGGCTACGGATCACCCGATGATCCAGCGGGCGCGCGAGGAGGGTCTCTCCGTCGAGCAGATCACCGATTGCCTGGAGCGGCTCGAGGCGGCCTGTCGGGGTCAGGATCCGCATTCCGCGGAGCGGGTGCTTGCCGAGTGCGTGGTCGGGTTCGACCGGCCGGGCCTGTCCCGTTCCATGGAGGGGGAGAAGCGTCGTCATCTGCGGGTCATCGCCGGGGGTGACAACCCCGGGAGCGATAAAACGGCTCCCCCTTCTTAAGCGCCGGCCAGAGGGGACCCCTCAGACCATGAAGCTACTTGTCACCGGTGCCAGCGGTTATATCGGCTCCCATGCAGTCCTCGAGCTCCTCGAGACAGGCCATGAGGTGCTTGGCGTCGATAATCTCAGCAATAGCTCGCGGGAGTCCCTGCGGCGGGTCGAGGCGCTCACCGGCCAGTCGGTGCCCTTCGTCGCGGCCGACATCCGGGACCGGGATACAATGGAGGCACTGTTGCGGGCGGACCGACCGGCCGTCTCGGCACCGCTTGATGGGCAGGACCGCCCCTTCGACGCCGTAATGCACTTTGCTGGCCTCAAGGCAGTGGGCGAGAGCACCGAGCAGCCCATCGCTTACTACGAGAACAATGTCGCCGGAACGCTGAGTCTGCTGGACGCTATGGAAGCCGCTGGCGTGCGGCGGATGATTTTCAGCTCTTCCGCCACGGTCTATGGTGACCCGGCAACGGTCCCCATTGCGGAGACCGCGCCGGTGGGCTCGCCCTCCAACCCCTACGGCTTCTCCAAACTCATGATCGAGCAGATCCTGCGCGACCTGGCCGCGGCGGACCCACGCTGGGCGGTGGCGCTGCTGCGCTATTTCAATCCGGTGGGCGCGCACTCGAGTGGTCGGATCGGTGAAGATCCCCAGGGGGTTCCCAATAATCTCGTGCCCTACATCAGCCAGGTGGCGGTGGGCCGGCGTGATGTCCTCTCGATATTCGGCGACGACTACCCGACACCGGACGGCACCGGCGTGCGCGATTATATCCATGTGGTGGATCTGGCCCGCGGGCATGTCCGGGCGCTGGAGTTTCTGGTGAACGCAGGCGTGGCTCAGACTGACCCATCAGGGCAGTCGCTACGGGCCATGGGCGATCAGGCATCTGCCAACTGCCAGGTCTGGAACCTGGGCACCGGCCGAGGCTACTCCGTGCGTGAAGCCGTTGCTGCGTTTGAAAAGGCCTCGGGGCAGACGATCCCGGTCCATGTGGCGCCGCGTCGCCCGGGTGACATCGCCGCGTGCTATGCCGACCCGACCCTGGCCCGCGAGCAGCTCGGCTGGGAGGCGGAACATGGCCTCGAGGCGATGATGCGCGATGCCTGGCGCTGGCAGCGGCAGAATCCGCAGGGGTACGAGGGCTGAGGCGATCGCCCGATGGCAGGCTTGCCTCGCAGGGAGGTTATACGTAAATTGACCAGAGTTATGGTCAATTTATGGCAAGAGAATGGATGATAAATCGGTATCGCTTGCTGACGCTAAGGCCCATCTGAGTGAACTCACCGAGCGCGCGGCGCGGGGTGAGTCCGTGGTGGTTACTAAGCATGGACGCCCCGTGGTCCGGTTCGTTGCAATCGAAACGCCGCGGCAGCCGATCGACTGTACTCGTCTGCGCGCATTGACTGATTCCATGCCGAAGACGGAGGAGGACGCGGGGCGGTTCATCCGCCGGGCGCGAGAGGGCGAGCGCTATTGATGCACTACCTGGACACAAGTGTGCTGGTGGCCGCCCTCACCAATGAGCCGCGTACTGCTGATGTCCAATCCTGGTTGATGGACCAGCCCGCCGGTGAACTGGCTATCAGCGACTGGGTCGTCACCGAATTCTCCGGAGCGATGTCGATCAAACTGCGCTCCGGCGTGCTTGAGGCCAACCACCGGGCGGATGCACTCGCCATGTTTCAATCGCTTTGTGAGACCTCGCTGATGGTGCTGCCCATTGAGCGCGCCGACTTCCGAACAGCCGCGCAACTGGCGAATCAGTATGAGACCGGCCTGCGTTCAGGGGATGCTTTACATCTCGCTGTAGTTTCCAACCACGGCATGCGGATTCAGTCACTCGATCGGGGGTTAGTCGCTGCCGCCCAGCGACTCGGCGTGAGTGCCCGTTTGATTTAAACCGATACCGATACCGCGGAGCCTATTAATGAAAGTCCTCATCACCGGCGGCGCCGGGTTCATCGGCTCGGCCCTGATCCGCTATCTGCGCGCCCGGCAGCTCGCCGAGGTGGTCAACGTCGATGCGCTGACCTACGCCGGTAATCCCGAGTCTCTCCCGGGCCTCGACGCAGATCCCGGTTACCGATTCGAGAAGGTCGATATCCGCGATCGCGAGGCCCTCGAGCGCGTCTTCCGCGAACATCGCCCCGACGCCGTCATGCATCTGGCGGCCGAGAGCCACGTCGACCGCTCGATCCTCGGCCCGGAGGTGTTCGTCGACACCAATGTGGTCGGCACCCAGAACCTGCTCGAGGTTGCCCGCGCCTATTGGGAGGCCCTGGATGACCGCCCGGACGCCAACGGGTCGAGCCCTCGCGGGCGCTTCCGCCTTCACCACATCTCCACCGACGAGGTCTTTGGCGATCTGCCACCGGAGGCCCCCGCCTTCACCGAGGCGACGCCTTATGCGCCGAGCTCGCCCTACGCGGCGAGCAAGGCGGCGAGCGATCATCTGGTCCGCGCCTGGCACCGCACCTACGGCCTGCCGGTGGTCATCACCAACTGCTCCAACAACTACGGCCCGTACCAGTTCCCGGAAAAGCTCATCCCGCTGATGATCCTGAATGCCATTGCCGGCAAGCCGCTGCCGGTCTACGGCGACGGCGGCCAGATCCGCGACTGGCTGCATGTCGAGGATCACGCCGAGGCGCTATGGACGGTTCTGCAGCACGGCCAGATCGGCCGGACCTACAATATCGGTGGAGATGCCGAGCGCACCAACCTTGAGGTGGTGGAGGCCATCTGCGGGGGCCTGGCGGCGCTGCGGCCGGCGGGGTCATCACCGGACAATGCCGGTGCCGCTGATCGGGCCCGGGCGTCCGCCAGCGAGGCGACAAGCCGCGGTGATGATGGCCGCGCCAACCCCTATCGTGCCCTCATCCAATCCGTCACCGACCGCCCCGGCCATGACCGGCGCTACGCCATCGACAGCACCCGTATCCGGCAGGAGCTCGGCTGGCGGCCGGCGCACAGCTTCGAGCAGGGCCTGCGCGAGACTGTGCAGTGGTATCTGGACCACCCGGAATGGGTCGCCCGCGTCCAGTCCGGTGCCTACCGCGAGTGGATCGAGGCCAATTACGGCGGTCGCGAGATGGCGCCATAATACGTACAATATGCTGTACGTAATGCGGAGGTTTTATGGACGCAATCAGCTATACCAAGGCACGGGCCAATCTCGCCGGCACAATGGAGCGGGTGTGTGAGGATCACGATCCGGTCACGATCACGCGCGGTCGATCGCCCTCAGTGGTGATGATGTCGTTGGAGGATTACGAGTCGCTGCAGGAAACGGCGTTGCTGCTTCGTGCGCCACGAAATGCCCGGCGGCTGCTTGAATCGGTGGCCGAACTGGAGGCTGGCGGTGGCGAGGTGCACCCGCTTGCCGAATGAGCGTGCTGCTTTCCGCAAACGCCTGGGAAGACTACCTTTTTTGGCAGAAAACCGATCGACGGACACTGCGACGGATTAATCAGCTCATCAAGGCGACCCAGCGCGAGCCGTTCGCGGGACCTGGCAAGCCGGAGCCGCTACGGCATGCCTTGGCAGGCTATTGGTCCCGGCGGATCGATTCCCAGCATCGCATGGTCTATAAAGTGGCCGATGGAACGCTGATGATCGCTCAGCTCCGTTATCAGTATTGAGGGACCGATCATGGGACTTGCACGCATCGCCGCACTGCTGACGGCCTTGATCACCGGAGGACTGCTCATGACATCCACGGCCCAGGCTTACGACTGGCTCGATCACGACATGCGCCGGCTGCATTCGAGCGAGGTCGTCAACGTGCAGGACCTTGCCGCCGATGCGCCGGCGGTGCTGTTGGTGAATACCGCCAGCCACTGTGGCTTTACCGGTCAGTTCGAGGGGCTCGAATCCCTCCATCAGGCATACGCCGACAAAGGGCTGAAGGTGATCGGCTTCTCGTCGGATTCCTTCAACCAGGAGGCCGATGACGAGGCGGCCGCCGCCGAGACATGCTTCGTGAATTTCGGGGTGACCTTCGACATGATGGCCACGGTCCCGGTGCGCGGCGCCAACGCCCATCCGATCTTCGCTGAGGCCGCCCGCCAGACGCGTGCGCCGCGCTGGAATTTCAACAAGTATCTCGTGAACCGCGATGGCGAGGTAGTCGAGGTGTTTGGCGCGCTCACCGGCCCGGAATCCGGCAAGCTGAAGCGAGCGATCGAGCGGCTTTTGTAGTCTCGATCCATGTTCTTTTTCACCAAACTGGCCGGCGCGCTCCTGAAGCCGCTGAGCCTTGTTGTCATTGCCCTGGTAGTGGGGCTGATCCTGGCCGCGTTCACGCGCTTTCGGCGCAGCGGCCTGGCGCTGATCGGGGTAACGACGCTGGCTCTGGCGCTGATCAGTTGGTGGCCGATCTCGAATACGCTGATGGCACCGCTGGAGAGGGTCCATACGCCGGTTGAGGTGGGTGCGCCCGATAACCCCACTGACCAGGCATTGCCCCGCGGCGTCGCCGCCATCGTGGTGCTGGGTGGCGGCGCCGTGGATGATCCCTCGCTGCCGTTAACTGCCCAGCTTTCCCCGACTTCCCTACAGCGGCTGATCGAGGGCATTCGGTTGTGGCGGCTGCGGCCGGATGCGCTCCTGGTGACCAGCGGGGCGTTGCCGCGGGGCCGGTCCCAGGCCGCGATCGCCGCGGATCTGGCGGTGTTGCTGGGTGTGCCGCGGGAGCAGATCCGCAGGCTGCCGGCGGCTCGCAATACCGCGGAGGAGGCGGCGGCCTACGCGGCGCTTGCGGCTAACGTCAGCGACGATAGCGCCTCAGGCGACGAGGTCAGAGGGCTCACGCTTCGCCAGCCCGTGGTCGTCAGCTCGGCGAGCCATCTACCGCGGGCCATCGCGGAGTTCAAAAGCCAGGGCCTCGAGCCTTTACCGGCGCCAACCGCCCACAGGGCCAGCCCCCAGCGCTTTGCCCTGCCCGGTGACTTCGTCCCACAGGCCGATGACCTGCGCACCGCCGAGGCGGCCTGGCACGAATTCCTGGGCCGGCTTTGGGCGTGGCTGCGGGGATAGCGCCCTAACGCCGAAACCACCAGATGATCAGCGTCACCACGACGCTGACAATAATTGAGGTGGCGAGCGGGAAGTAGAAGGTGAAGCCCTCCCGACGGACGAGGATGTCGCCCGGCAGCCGGCCCAGCCCCAGCTTGCTGATCACCGGCCAGAGCAGGCCGCTGATCAGGATGACAAGCCCGATAGTGACAAGAAGCTTCTGCATAGCGAACCCTGGGATCGCCCGATGCGTTGTGTCTGACGCCCGGCCCGGCGCGACGTCAGGCCGCTGTGGACCGCTGCACGCCGGTGTCCGTTCCCACCAGGAGCTCATCCGCCGGCCGCAGGGCGAACAGCCCATTGGTGACCACGCCGGCGATGTTGTTGAGCTGCTGCTCGCGGTGAATGGGCTCGGACAGATCCAGCGCGCGGACATCCAGAATGAGGTTGCCATTGTCTGTGGTGAAGCCCTCACGCAGTTCCGGGCGCCCACCGAGGCGGACGAGCTGGCGTGCCACGTGGGAGCGGGCCATGGGAATCACTTCCACCGGCAGCGGAAAGTCGCCCAGTGCGGTCACCTGCTTGCTGGCATCGACGATGCAGATGAAACGATCGGCGATGGCAGCGACGATTTTCTCTCGCGTGAGCGCTCCGCCGCCGCCCTTGATCATCTGAAGATGCCGATTGATCTCGTCGGCCCCGTCGACATAGATGGCCAGTTCCGAGACGCTGTTGGCGTCCCGGACCTCGATGCCGTGACCGCGCAATCGCTCGGCGCTGGCCTCGGAGGCCGCCACGGCGGCTTCGATTTCGATATCCGAGGCGGCCAGCGCGTCAATGAAGTGATTGACGGTGGATCCGCTGCCGACACCGATAACGGTGCCCGCCTCGACTTTCTCGACTGCCGCCTCGGCGGCGAGACGTTTCTGCGCGTCGGCGCTCATGGCCTGGTCTCTCCTGTACACTGAAGCCCTTTGGGGCGAATTCCCGTTCTGGCATGAAATCCTATCTACAACGCATCCTCACCGCGAGCGTCTATGATGTCGCGCATCAGACCCCGCTGACATCCGCCGTCAATCTCTCCCGTCGGCTCGGCAATAACGTGCTTCTCAAGCGGGAAGACATGCAGCCGGTGTTTTCGTTCAAGATCCGCGGTGCCTACAACAAGATCGCGAGCCTGACCGAGGCACAGCGCGAGAAGGGCGTGATCTGCTCGTCGGCGGGCAACCATGCCCAGGGTGTGGCGCTTTCGGCGAAGAACCTGGGCATTCGTGCCACCATCGTCATGCCCCGGACCACGCCGAGCATCAAGGTGGATGCGGTGCGCAACTTTGGCGGACGCGTGGTCCTGCACGGCGACAACTACGATGCGGCGAAGGCCCATGCCGAGAAACTGGTGGAGGAGCGGGGGCTCACCTACATCCCGCCCTACGACGATCCGGATGTCATCGCCGGCCAGGGCACCGTGGGCATGGAGATCCTCAGCCAGCACCCGCGTCCGATCGATGCGGTCTTCGTTCCTGTCGGCGGGGGCGGTCTGATCGCCGGGATCGCGGCCTACATCAAGCAGCTGCGGCCGGATATCCGCATCATCGCGGTGGAGCCCGAGGACGCGCCCACGCTCGAACGTGCCATGGCCACCGGCCGTCGGGTGACGCTTGATGAGGTGGGTATTTTTGCCGATGGCGTCGCCGTCCGGCAGATCGGTGAGGAGACGTTCCGTATCTGTCGGGAGCTCGTGGACGAGTGCATGCTGGTCAGCACCGACGAGATCTGTGCCGGCATCAAGGACATATTCGAAGACACCCGGACGGTCATGGAGCCTGCCGGCGCCCTTGCCGTGGCCGGGATCAAGAAGTACGTCGAGCAGCGGGGCGTGACTGGGGAGACACTGATCGGCATCAACTGCGGTGCCAACATGAATTTCTCGCGCCTGGCTCATGTGGCCGAACGCGCCGAGCTCGGTGAGCATCGCGAGGCGGTGCTGGCGGTCACCATCCCCGAGCGGCCCGGTAGTTTTCGGGAATTCTGCGAGACCATCGGCAACCGCGCCATCACCGAGTTCAATTACCGCTATGCCCATGCCGATGAGGCGCATGTCTTCGCGGGTATCGGCCTGAATGACGGCCTCGCCGAGCGTGACGAGGTGGTGGCGGCGCTGGAGTCCCGGGGTTATCCGGTCCTGGATCTCACCGAGGACGAAATGTCGAAGGTGCACGTCCGGCATATGGTCGGCGGCCGGGGCCACAACGTCGACCATGAGGTGCTCTATCACGTGCGCTTCCCGGAGCGCCCCGGGGCATTGCTCAACTTTCTCAAGCGTCTGGGGCGGCGCTGGAACATTTCGTTGTTCCACTACCGTAACCACGGTGCGGATTACGGGCGGGTGCTGGTGGGCATTCAGGTGCCGCCGGATCAGCGCGGGAAGTTCGAGGCGAGTCTCGACAAGCTTGGCTATCCGTACCGGAATGAGTCGGATAATCCGGCCTACGCGCTTTTTCTGAGCTGACGGATCTCTAGCTGAACGTTAGCCGAGTCACTGGGCGGCGCAGTGGATGCATAGCGTGGCGGCCGGATCGATCTCGAGGCGCTGGGGGTTGATGTATTCCCCGCATCGCAGACACTCGCCGTAACTGCCATCGTCGCAGCGTTGAAGGGCCGAGGCGATGCGCTTGAGCGTGAGCCGAGCGCGCTCGTTGGTCGCCTCCGCCATGGCCTGCTGCTGTAACGCGTCCATGCGCGAGAGACGCCCGACGCGGGTCTGATCA
Source organism: Spiribacter sp. 1M189 (assembly GCF_040838345.1). NCBI lineage: Bacteria > Pseudomonadati > Pseudomonadota > Gammaproteobacteria > Chromatiales > Ectothiorhodospiraceae > Spiribacter > Spiribacter insolitus. The sequence continues at coordinate 1,807,864 of NZ_JBAKFF010000001.1, forward strand.
AGCTCCACCGTGGCTCGCGATGCGTCCCGCGTCTGCTCCAACGCCTCGATCTCCGAGCGCATCTGTTGCAGACGTTGCCGGAAGTGGGGGACATCCGGTTGATCAAACATGGCTTGAGATTATCACGCGGTCGTTTGTCCAGACGAAGGGAAGGCAACCACCACAGGCCCAGGGGAGGTTGCTATCCCCTTTCCGCCCCCTTGTTAACGTTGGACATAAAACCGGTGGATGCATTACGCAACGCGTATCGACGTGTTTCTCTCTTGGCCGCCGGATACATGCGACTGCCACGCGTCCGTCCGGCCTCTGGCCCCGGTCAAGCGGATGCGCCGCGTACCCCGCGCGCATCAGAGACGTATGACGTCCTGCGTTACTCTGTCCAACGTTAACAAGGGCCCGGAAGGGCATACGATCCCTCTCTCCTTGGGGCTCCCTGGCCTTCCCTCGGCTCCCTGGCTTTCCTTGCCCCCTCCCTAGTCTTCTCCTAATTTCCCCATCGTCTCTTTTCCTTCCCATGCCTACCGTTTATCTGATGCCCACCGCCGCCGATCGGGAAATGGCGTATGGGCCGACGAATGGCCGACCCGAGCATGCCAGATCATGTTTTCCTGGATCCCGCCAAAAAATCGATCCCGTCACCACTCACCAGTCGTCGGTCGTCGATGAACCCCAACCGATGGAGTGATCACGCCATGCTCAAAACCGTCGCAACGCCGAGCCTGAGGGCAATATGGCTGGGACGACAGCCTCGACGGATGCACTCGCGGCTGCTGCTTGCGCTGCGGCGGGATCTGTCGATTATCCACGCGGCGGTATCAATCGAGGACCTTGCCCTTGCCTGTGGCGACCGGCTCGAGCCACTGGCCGACGAATCCATCCCTTTCGATGATGCCGCCGGCGTTGGGGCGGCTGAGCATGCGGCTGGCGAGACCGGGATGTACTGCCTTGATGTGGGCTATGGCTGGCGGCTGTATTTTCAGTTCCATGATGGGGAGGCCCACGGCGTCCGGCTGGAGGAGCATTCGAGATGACCATCGACCCAATGACCGACCCGATGATCAGCCCGACGCCGGATGCCCTGGACGAAGATGATCCGCTTTTGCCTGATCCGGCGCTCGTCGACGACGCCGAGGCGCCGGTTCCTCCCGGTGAGATCCTCGGAGCCAGCTTCATGCTGCCGCAGGGACTGCTGCCAACGCCCCTGGCGCGTGCGCTGCGCGTTCCGGTGAACCGCATCACCGATATCCTCAGCGGCAAACGCCGTATCACGGCGCAAACGGCATTGCTGCTGGCCACTTATTTCGACACAACGCCGGAGTTCTGGCTTCGGCTGCAAATGGAGTACGATCTGCGATGCGCGCGCCGCCGTGGGCGGATCCGAACGCATCTCCAGGCCATCCAGTCCGCCAGACGTCTTCGCTGATTTGTCCTCTCCGTTGGGTTTCTGTTAGAACTGCCCCACTACATCTAGTGGAGGACGCATGAGCGCTTCGTCACCCTGCATCAGTATCTGTGAAGTCGAGAACGGTCGCTGCATCGGCTGTGGCCGAACCGAGACGGAGATCGCCGAGTGGCGCGATTATCCCGAGGAAAAACGCCTGGCGATCATGGATCGGCTGGATGAGGAGGCCGCTAACGGCGGCTGGATCGATGCCGGTGCCTTTGCGCAGGCTGCCAGCGCGACCGGCGATGCCGTACCCGCGTCAACGCCCGCGAAAGTCCAACCCAACCGCCCCGGAACAACGAATGCCTGAGCATGAGCCCAAGCGCTGCCCGCGCTGCGGCAACGGTTTCGAATGCCGGCAGGGGAGCATTCACCGCTGCCAGTGCGTGGACGTCATGCTGACCGATGAAGTGCGGGAGACCATTGCCCACACATACGACGACTGCCTCTGTCGCGATTGCCTGCAGGCCCTTGCCGCGGCGGATTCAGTCGGCGATTCGGCCGCCGACGCTGCTGGTGCCGTGGCCCCTGGCGTGGCAGCGAGCCCATCACCGATAACGACTTCAAAGCCGTCCCCGCTGATGCCGTCCCAAGTGGTCCGCGAGCGCCGACGCCAGGCACGGGATGCGGCGCGCGCCCGATCCGTCCGTCCGGAGGAAGTTCTGGCGGCGCTTAACGGTCTGCCCGGCCGCCGTTAGTCGCCAGCTCCGACTCGCCTCGGTCCCTAATGACGCACCGGAATCCGGGCTGACTCATCAGCCCTGCTCGCGATCGCCGGGTCAGTGACTCGCTATCAGGCCCGTCCGGCATCAAAATCCGTCGGCGTGTGGAAGTACTCGCTGCTACGGGCGAAATCCTCCAGCGCGTTGCGCATTGCCTCCAGTCGCAGTTCCGCCGTACACAGGGGTTTGCATTCTTCGCAGTTCGCATCGCCGCAGGGCTGATTGGCATAGAGCCAGTACTGAATGGCACCGGCGAGCAGGCCGTCGGCGATTTCCCCGAGCTCGGCATCCGGGTCGGCATCCGCCAGACGGTTGCCAAGCTCGACCGTCTCGCGTGCACCCCTTTCGTAGGCATTTTCCTGTTCAGTCATGGCGCGATTCTAGCAGCCGTCGCAGGCGACCGGGTTTTCTGGCTATCATGCGGCCTGGTTGCACTCAAGGACTCGGGAGACATCGCCAATGAACACCCTGATCAAGGATCGAGAGGCCGCCGTGGCGCAAGTACAGGGCCTGATCCGCGACATCCCCGACTTCCCCAAGCCGGGCATCGTCTTCAAGGATATTACGCCGCTGCTGGGGGACGCCGAGGGTTTTCACCTGGCGGTTGATCTGCTGGCGGATTCCATCGAGGGGCCGACTCCGGAGTACATCGTCGGCACCGAGTCACGTGGGTTCATTTTCGGCGCGGCCCTTGCCTATCAACTGGGTGCGGGCTTCATCCCCGTGCGCAAGCCCGGCAAGTTGCCCTCAGAAGTGCATGCCTGTGAATACCAGCTCGAATATGGAACCGATGCGCTGGAAGTGCATCGCGATGCCCTGCATCAGGGCGCCAGAACCCTGATCGTCGATGACCTGCTCGCCACTGGCGGGACGGCTCGCGCCACGGGTGATCTGCTGCGGCGTCTGGGTGCCGAGATGCTGGGCTACAGCTTCGTGATCGAGCTGACCTTCCTCGCCGCCCGCGAGCACATGACCGACGCACCGGTGCACTCGCTGGTTCAGTACTGAGCGGACGCTAGCGAATCAGCCGCCGGCGCGCCAGGGCGGCGCTGATCCAGTAAGTGGCGACGATATAGACGAGGATCACGCCCAGATGCAGCAGCGGCGCATCGATGCTGCCGCCGGTCATGAGCGGGCGGACCAGCATGACGACATGGGCCAGTGGCAGAAACTGCGCGCCGATCTGCACCGCCTCGGGCAGGCTCGAGAGCGGGAAAAAGACGCCCGAGAGCAGCAGCATGGGCGTCATGACCAGGGTGAAGTAGTACAGAAAGAAGTCATAGCTGGGCGACAGCGCCGTCACGATCATGGCGATACCGGCGAAGGCCAGGCCGGCCAGCAGGATCACCGGCAGCACCAGCAGGGCCTCGGGGCCGGCCACCAGGCCAAGCAGGGCGGCGACCAGGACGATGGCACTGGCGTTGATCAGGGCCTTGGTGGCGGCCCAGACGATCTCGCCAAGCACCACATCATCCACATTCATCGGCGCGGCCAGCATGGCCGCCCAGGTCTGCTGCTGGGTCAGCCGCGTGTAGGCGGAGTAGAGCGCCTCGAAAGTGGCGCCGGTCATCGCCGCCGAGCAGACGATGCCGCTCGCCAGAAACACCATATAGGGCATGGACTCGACTTCGCCGACGAACTGACCGAGCCCGTAACCGAGGGCGAGCAGATAGAGCAGCGGCTCGCCGAAGTTGCCGAGTATCGAGGGCAGCATCAGCTTGCGCCAGACCCGCAGGTTGCGCAGCCACACGGCGATGAAGCGCAGGCTGAGCTCGGGCGGCTCGCGCAGGTGGTCGAGTACGCCCATCAGTCCCTCAGCTCCCGGCCGGTCAGGCGCAGGAAAACATCCTCAAGGCTTGCCGGGCGGTACAGATAACCCGGCCCCACCAGCGCCTCGACGTGATCAAGCAGGGTGTCGCGCTCGCTCCCGTAGATGAGTACCGTCTCGCCAACCGGCTCAACGCGCAGGCCAGCGGCCACGAGCGGTGCAAGGGGATGGTCACCGGCCCCAGCCGCAGCACTGTCGCCAGCATTGCTGCCTGCACCACCCGTGTCCGCTTCATCGCGCTCGCCGCCACTCCAATGCAAGGCGAGATCACCGCGTAGCTCTACCACATGCGGCTCGATATGCTCGCGGATCAACCGCGTCGGGCTGTCGCAGGCAACGATGCGGCCGTGGTCGATGATGGCGGCCCGATCGCAGAGCCGCTCCGCCTCTTCCATATAGTGCGTGGTCAGCAGCAGCGTTCGGCCCTGCCGGCGAAGGGTCTGGAGACGTTCCCAGATATGCTGTCGCGCCTGCGGATCGAGGCCGGTGCTTGGCTCGTCCAGCGCGAGCAGTTCTGGATCATTGACCAGGGCACGGGCCAGTGTCAGGCGCCGCTTCATGCCCCCGGAGAGGCCCTGGATCGGCGCATCGGCGCGCTCGGTCAGCTCGGCAAACCGCAGCAGTTCGTCCATACGGGCCTCGACCTGTCGGCGACTGGCGCCGTAATAGGCGCCGTAGGTGACCAGATTCTCCCGTACGCTGAAATCCGGATCGAGATTATCGAACTGCGGCACAATGCCGGCCCGCTCGCGCATGGCCCGGGCCCGCTGCGGGATCGGCTCGCCCAGTACCGTGATCTCACCCGCGCTGGGTGGGGTGAGGCCCAGGAGCATGCGCAGCGTGGTGGTCTTGCCCGCTCCGTTGGGGCCGAGGAGGGCAAAACACTCACCGGCCTCGATATCAAGATCGATGCCATCGACCACATTGACCGCGCCGTAGCAACGGGTCAGACCGCGGGCAACCACCGCCGGGGCGTTGCCCGTTTCAATCGCTGCATGCCCCATGCTCAGGTGGCTGCCACATCCCGCTTGTGGGCATTGTGATCCCGCGCCAGGAGCACGTAGAACGCCGGCAGTACGAACAGCGTGAACACCGTGCCGATGCCAAGCCCCGTGGCGATGGTCAGGCCGATGTCGAAGCGACTGACCGCACCGGCGCCGGTGGCGATCAGCAGCGGCACCATGGCCATGATCAGTGCCAGCGAGGTCATGATGATCGGCCGCAGCCGGATCGCTGCCGCCTCCTCCACCGCCTTGCGCTTATCGAAGCCCTTTTTGAGCTGCAGATTGTTGGCGAACTCCACGATCAGGATGCCGTTCTTCGCCACCACGCCGATCAGCGTGATCAGCCCCACCTGGGTATAGATGTTCACCGTGGCGAAGCCGAGGGTGATGAATGCCAGCGCGCCGGCGATACTCAGGGGCACCGACACCAGGATGATCAGCGGATCACGCCAGCTCTCGAACTGGGCGGCGAGGACCAGGTAGATGACCACAATGGACAGGAAGAAGGTCACCACCAGGGCGCTGCCCTGATTGACGAACTGCCGCGACTGACCGGTGTAGTCGACGTTGTAACTCGCCGGCAGGTTCTGGCTTGCGAGCTGATCGAGATACCCCAGGGCATCACCCAGGGGAACACCCGGCGTCGGGATACCCTCCAGTGTCACGGAGTTGAGCTGCTGGAACTGATTGCGTGAGCTGGGCACCACGGAATGGCTGAGCGACACAAGACTCGATAGCGGCACTTTCTCGCCTGCGGACGTCTCGATGTAGTAGTCCTCCAGCATTTCGGCGTTGAGCCGATAGGGTCGGTCCACCTGAGGGATGACCTTGTAGCTGCGGCCATCCAGATTGAAGCGGTTCACATAGCCGCCACCCAGCATGCTGGAGAGGTTGCCGCCGATCTCGGCCATGGTGATGCCCAGATCCGCGGCCTTGTCCCGGTCGACCTCGATGGTGGTCATCGGCCGGTCGAATTCCGTGGATTTCTTCAGGAACAGAAAATTGCCGCTCTGCATCGCCTGGCCGATGAGCTCTGTTGCCCGGGTGTCGAGCGCCTCGTAGCTCGCGGAAGTCGTCAGCACGAACTGTACCGGCAGACCGCCGCCGGAGCCGGGCAGGCTGGGCGGCGGGAACACGGCGGTGTCGAAGCCGGGGTTAGGCGTGAATTTGGCATTCACCTCCTGCTGAATCGCCCCGATGCCCCGTTCACGATCCTTGTTGGGCACCATCTTGAAGCCACCGAAGACGGTATCCGGCGAGAGGCCACCGATGATCATGAACGTCTCGCTGTATTCCGGGATGCTCTCTGCCTCGTCCTGGTAGAGCTCGGCGAATTTTGACAGATAGTCGAAGTTGGCCGTCCGCGGCGCCGAGCCCTGGAAGAAGAGGATGCCCTGATCCTCGGTGGGAGCCAGCTCGCTCTGGCTCATCGTGAACATGAAGTAGTTGGACGCGAGGACCACGATGCCGAAGAACACCAGCACGCTCTTGGTATCGAGCAGGCCGTTCAGGACCCGCTTGTATCCGCTCGCCAGGCCCTCGAAGAAGTTTTCCACCATCTTCTCGAAGCGGCCCTGGTTGCCGCCGGGCTTGAGCACCTTGGAGGAGACCATCGGAGAGAAGGTCAATGCCACGATGCCGGAGATCAGCACCGCCCCCGCCAGCGTGAACGCGAATTCGCTGAACAGCGTGCCGACAAGCCCGCCCATGAAACCGATCGGCGCATAAACCGCCAGCAGGGTGGTGGTCATGGCAATGATCGGCACGGCGAGCTCACGCGCCCCCATGATGGCCGCATCGAAGCGGCTGTGACCTTCTTCGATGTGCCGGTGGACGTTCTCCACCACGATGATGGCGTCATCCACCACCAGGCCGATCGCCAGCACCATCGACAGCAGCGTGAGCAGGTTCAGCGAATAGCCCAGCGCCAGCATGATGGCCGCGGCGCCAATGAGCGAAAGCGGGACCGCGATGGAAGGGACGATGGCCGCCCGGATCGAACCGATGGTCAGGAAGATGACCACCAGGACGATGAGCACCGCCTCCAGAATGGTGGTGAGCACCTCATTGATAGAATCCTGGATGAACTCGCTGGCGTCGTAGGGCAGTGCGAGCTGGATGCCTTCCGGCAGCTGCCGGCGGAGGTCGGGCAGCTCATCGCTCACCCGGCCGGCCACGGTGAGTGGGTTCGCGCCCGGTGCCTGCTCAACGGCAATGAACACCGAAGGCTGGCCCCGATACCAGGCCGCCGATGAATAGGTCTCGGAGCCGAACTCGGTGGCCGCCACGTCATCCAGCCGGATGATCGTGCCGTTCTCCTCGCGCACGACGAGTTGCCTGAACTGGTCCGGATCGGCGATATCCGTGGTCGCCGAGAGATTGATGCGGGTATACGGGCCCTTGGTGTTGCCGATACCGGCCTGATAGTTGTTCTGCTGCAGGACCTCGCGCACCTCGGTGGCGGTGACGTTGAGCGCCGCCATCCGGTCGGGGTCAAGCCATATGCGCATGGCCGGCGAGCGGCCGAACACCCGCGCCTTGGCCACGCCGGGGAGGGCCTGGACCTGCGGCTGCAGCACGCGGTTGACGAAATCGGTGATCTCCGGGACCGGCACGTCCTCGCTGTAGATGGCGAGGTACATCAGCGCCGTCTGGTCACCGGTGCTGGACTCGATCACCGGATCCTGAGACGCCGCGGGCAGCACATTGCGCTGACTGGCCACCTTGGCCTGGATCTCGGAGACGGCCGCGTTGGCGTCATAGTTGAGCTCCATGTTGACTTCAATGGTGGACAGGCCCTGACGGCTCTCCGAGGTGATGTAGTCGATGCCATTGGCCTCGGCGATCGCCTGCTGCAGCGGCTGCGTGATGAAGCCCTGGATGAGCTGGCTGTCCGCGCCCGGATAGCTCGTGGACACGGTGACCACGGTTTTCTCGGTGGAGGGGTATTCGCGCACCTCGAGCATCTCCAGCGACCGCACGCCGGCGAGCAGGATCAGCAGACTGATCACCGTCGCCAGTACGGGTCGCTGGATGAATATGTCGGTAAACTTCATCGCCCGGTCACCTCGGCGGGGTTCATTTCCACCGTCTTGTCGATGGTCACCGGCTGGCCAGGCCGTACCTTGATCAGGCCTGCGGCCACGATCCGATCACCCGCCTCGAGCCCCTTGGTGACCGACACTCGGCCGTCACGAATCTCGCCGGTCTGGATCTGTATCCGCTCGGTGACCATGCCCTGGTCCTGTTCCTTGATCCGCAGCACGAAATCGCCGTAGGTGTTGAAGCTCACCGCGGTGCGCGGAATCGTCAGCACATTGCGCTCGGTGGGTTCGAGCAGTGTCACCCGCGCAAACATGCCCGGCCGCAGATTGCCGTCGGCGTTGTCCAGCGTCGCCCGGACCGGTATCGCCCGGGTCTGGTTATTGATACCCGTGTCGATCGCGGTGATCTTGCCGGTGAAGACCTGATCGAAGGCGCTGGTGCGAACCTGAATGGACTGTCCCATGGACAGATCCGGCAGGAACCGCTCCGGCATGTTGAAGTCGGCATAGATCGGATCGAGGCGCCGCAGCTCCACGATATCGCTGCCCGGGGCGAGGAATTGACCGACGCTGACCCGGCGCAGTCCCAGCACGCCGTCGAAGGGTGCACGAATGGTCTTCTGCCGGATCCTGGCCTGCTGGCTCTCTACCGCGGCGTTGGCACTGTCGAGTCGGGCCCGCGCCTCGTCGAATTCCGACTGCGAGATCGCCCGCTGCGGCAACAGGTCCTCGGAGCGCTCGAACTGGATGCGGGCGAGCTCCGCCTCGCTCTGCAGGCCCTGGAGCTCCGCCCGATCCACTGCCTTGTCCAGCTCCAGCAGGATATCGCCCGTGGCGACACGTTCACCCGAGTCGAAGTTGAGCGACTGGATGATGCCGGCCACCTCCGTGCTCACCGCCACGCTGTCGACCGCGGTGAGGCTGCCCACGGCGCTCTGCTGCCCCTGCCACTTCTCGCTCTGCACCTCGGTGGCAACGACATTGGCCGCCTGCGGCCCGCCAGGCCCGCCAGCCTGCATCTGCACGAAGTATTTGTAGCCGAAAATGCCCCCGAAGATTCCGCCCAATAGCAGCAGGGCGATAAGGAAGCGGATGAAGACTTTCATGGATCGGGCCCCGTGAATTGAGTGACCGGCCGGTGCGCCTGACTTGCGCCCTCCGACACTGGTGCGGTTACAAAGTTGCAAGTGTATCAGTGCGGAGGCGGATTTCACGCGGGCGGGATGGAGCCCCGCCAGCTGCAGCGTTAGGCTGGTTTCCGGGATGGATTAAACGATAGGGGAGAGGTCCATGATTCGGGATATCCTGGTCTATTTGAGTGATGACGGCCACGAGGCCGATCATGTGGCCTCGGCCGCGGATCTGGCCGCCGCCCATGAGGCCCATCTCATCGGCCTCGCCGTGGCGGAACCGCTCGCGGCCCATGCCGAATACCTTCCGCCGGAGGCACTGGAGCGCTATCGGGAGGCCTGGCAGACCCGCAACCGTCGGCTTGAACAGGTGTTTCGCGAGGTCAGCGGGCATCACGGCCTCAGCACCGAGTGGCGCTCGGTGGAGGACCTGCGGGTGGACCGCAGCACGGTGGATGTCATCGCCATGCAGGCCCGGTATGCCGATCTGCTGGTGCTCGGCCAGGTGGATCCCGACCGACCGGCCGACCTGATCCCCGCCGATCTGCCCGGACAGGCGGCGGTTATGGCGGGTCGCCCCGTGCTCGCCCTGCCCTATGCCTGGGAGCGGCGACCGATCGGGCGACGGGTGATCATCGGCTGGGATGGCGAGCGCGAGTCGGCCCGCGCGGTGAGCGATGCGCTGCCCCTGCTGCGGCGCGCCGACAATGTGCAGGTGGTGGTCGTTGGCAGTCAGCACGGGCCGCACGACCGTCATGGCGATCTGCCGGGCGCCGACATCGCCGCCCATCTCGCCCGCCACGGCGTGCCGGTGGAGGCCTCCAGCCAGGGTAGGAGCGAGATCCCGGTGGCCGACGCGCTGCTATCCGCCGCCGCGGACAGCGATGCCGATCTGTTGGTCATGGGGGCTTACGGCCGATCGCGCTTCCGCGAGATGGTGCTCGGTGGCACCACCCGCCGCATCCTCGGCGAGATGACCCTGCCGGTGCTGATGGCGCATTGATCGCCGCGCATTATGCCTGCGCTTAGAGCGTGCTGGCGGCGGTGGAAAGGGCCAGAAAGACCAGCGCCGCGCCGGTGATGCGCTCGATCCACACGCCATGGCGCCTCAGCCAGGTCGTCGTCCCGGTGGCCGTCAGGCCAATCGCCACCAGCGCATACCAGCCCGCATCCACCACCGTCGCAGTGCCGGCGAGGATGGCGACCTCGACAACGCCGGCGTCGGCCGATACGAACTGACTGAACAGCGCCAGGAAGAAGAGCGCGATCTTGGGATTGAGAAAAGCGATGGTGAAACCGTCGCGGGCCGCGGCAATCCCGCCGGCCGGCTGCCGGCCCGCATCCGGGCCGGGCCCGGGGGGCACCGGGCGCCCATCGGAGCCCGCCGCGCGCCCACCCCGCATGGCACTCGCCCCCAGCCATAGCAGATAGGCTGATCCGGCCAGGGTGATGGCATTGAAGAGGGCTTGCTGCGCGGCGATGACCGTCGCCAGGCCGAGGGATGTCGCCAGCGCGTAGCCGCCCACGCCCATCCCGTGGCTCAGCGCCGTGGTGATCCCGGCGCCGCGGCCGCGGTTAACGGTATTGCGGATGACGACGGCGAGGCTCGGCCCGGGTGACAGGGCGCCGAGGAGGCAGATCGCCAGCAGTGACAGCCATGCCGCGAACGTCATGCGTCCCCGCCCGGCCGCTGCATGGCCGCCTTAGTCGCGGCTCGCCGACATGGTCAGTGAAACCGAGTCGGAGAAGCGCAGTGCGTGCGGCTTGTCCACCTCCACTTCGACACGGCGGGCGGGGTTGTGGGCCATGACCATCTCCACCAGGTCGTTGACCAGCTTTTCCAGCAGCAGAAAGCGATTGTCCTCGACATGCGCGATCACCTGCTTGGTGATGGTCTTGTAATCGAGGGCCTCGGCCACTTCGTCGCCCCGTGCCGCGGACAGGGCGTCGTAGTCGATGCGAATGTTGACCACCACGTCCTGGCGCTTGCGTTGCTCCTCGTCATTGAAGCCGATGAAGGTGCGCAGGCGTAGATCCTTGATATGGATCTGCGACAGGGGTCGGGTGAGCCCCTCGCTCATGCCGGCCGCCGCCGGATCAGCTGCAGGAACTCGTTGCGGGTCGACACCGATTCGCGGAAGGTGCCGAGCATCACCGACGAGCTCATCTCGGCGTTCTGCTTGCTCACACCGCGCATCATCATGCACATGTGTTGAGCGTCCATCTGCACCGCGACGCCCTTCGCGCCGGTGACCCGCTGCAGGGCCTCGGCCACTTCGCGGGCGAGGTTCTCCTGGATCTGCAGGCGCCGGGCGTACATGTCGACGATGCGCGCGATCTTCGAAAGGCCGATGACCCGCCCATCCGGGATGTAGCCCACCTGGGCATGGCCAAAGAACGGCAGCACATGATGTTCGCAGAGCGAATAGAACTCGATGTCGCGAACAATGACCATTTCATCATTGTCCGATTCGAACATTGCCTCGTTAACCAGATCATCCAGCGATTGGTGATAACCCTGAGTGAGGTATTCCATCGCCCGGGCGGCTCGATAGGGCGTTTTCGCGAGGCCTTCGCGTTCGACGTCCTCGCCGAGGCCGCGGATGATCTGCTCAAAATGATGGTCCAGATCGGGATTCATCATCGATCTCCGTTCGATTGGAAGGATGCCGTTATGACGGCGTTAAGACAGGGATCTTACACAGGTGTGTCATGAATTCGACCGAAAAGGTGTCGATTGATGCGATTGATGGCGATTATGCGATGGTTGCCGTGGCGCTGGCTGCTGCGGCGGGCGGCCCGTTCCCAGGGGTTCCTCGATCCGCTTGCGGTAATGGCCCGCCTGCGCCGGTTCGGACAGCCCTCGGAGGTGGCCGAGCCCATTGAGCTGCTGCGAGCCGGCATGATTTTCCATGCCCGCGGGCTCATCAACACGCGGGTCATCCAGCACAATCTGGACTGGGTCTGGCCCTACTGGATCGAGCAGCAGTTCGACCCGGCCAGTGCTGCCTTCCTGCCAAGGGCGTTCAGCATCACCCATGTCAATCTGACCCACCGTAACTGGACGGCGGTCGGCCGGCCGGACTGCGCGGCGCTGCCCATCGTCGACCCCCGCGGTCTGGTGACGCCGCTGGATGACGGCTGGTCGCTGGACGCCTGGGTGCTCGGCAGTCGCGGCGAGACCCTGTACCCCTCGCGTCTGGATGACGTCGATCAGTGGCTGGAGATCGGCGACGACGACCTTTGTGTGGTGACCCGCGCCCGGCAGAACGGACTGTGGCTGGAGAGCCGTGCGCACGTCGTGCGCCAGGGGGATGCTTTCCGCCTGGAATGCCGCTACCGGGCAGCCGCCGAGTCAGGCGGGCGACTCGCCATCGCCCTGCGACCGTACAACCCGGAGGGCATCAGCTTTATCCACCGGCTTGATCAGCAACCGCTCGATGATCGCGCTGACGGCCCTGCCTGGCAGTGGCGTGTTCGCAACGGTGAACCGGGAACGCCGCCGGCGACGGTAGCGTTCAGCCGGCGCCCCGAGCGCATCGACCAATCCGACTATGAGACGGGTGATGTCGCCCTGGCGCTGGCCCTGGAGCGACCCGACGGCTCACCCGAGGCCACGCGCATTGACTGCGACACGGGCCTCGTCACGGCAGCGGCGCAGTTCGAGATCCCGTCGGGGGAAGTGGCGGAACTCAACGTATCGATCCCGCTCCCGCTCCCGGATGAGAACGTGACCGCCCAGGCAGAGACATGGGCCGAGGCGCTGGCGCCGGCCGCGCGACTGGATGTGCCTGATCCGGCCTTCCAGAGGCTCTACGACACGGCGCTGCGGACGTTGCTGCTCCACTCCGTCGAAGACATCTACCCCGGGCCCTACACCTATCGGCGTTTCTGGTTCCGGGATGCCGCGTTCATCATCCATGGGCTTTTCAGTGCCGGTCTGATCGGTCGCGGCCGACGGGCCCTGGCCCACTTCCCGTCGCGCCAGACCCGCGCCACCGGGTATTTCCACAGTCAGGAGGGCGAGTGGGATTCCAATGGCCAGGCGCTCTGGATCGTGGCGCGTTACCACGAGCTGACCGGGAAGTGGCCACCCGGGGCCGACGCCGACGAATGGCGCCGGGTGATCCGCCGGGGCGTGCAGTGGATCGCGCGCAAGCGGCTGCCTGCGGATACCGGGCGTCCCGAGGCCGGATTACTGCCGGCGGGTTTCAGCGCCGAGCATCTCGGCCCGAATGACTACTACTACTGGGATGACCAGTGGGCACTGGGTGGGCTGCGCGCCGCGGCGCGTCTGATGCGCGCCGAGGAGGAAAACGACTTTGCCGACTGGATCGAGCGCGAGGCCGACGATCTGGCCGCCAGCCTGCGCCGGGCGCAGGACGCGGACGAGCAGCGGCTCGGTGCTCCGATGCTGCCGGCCTCGCCGCTGCGTCGCATGGATGCCGGTGCCGTTGGTTCGCTGGCGGCCGGCTATCCTCTGCAGACGCTGGCGCCCGACGACGAGCGCCTGCTGGGGACAGTGCATTATCTGCTCAGGGCTCATCGGGTGAATGGCGGATTCTTTCAGGAGATGATCCACTCCGGCATCAACGCCTATCTCACCCTGCATCTGGCTCAGGTATTATTGCGCGCTGGTGATCCGGAGGGTCTGACCCTTATCGATGCGGTGGCTTCGCTCGCCAGCCCCACGGGCCAGTGGCCGGAGGCGATCCATCCACGCACCGGCGGTGGCTGCATGGGCGATGGCCAGCATGTCTGGGCGGCGGCGGAGTGGGTCACGATGATGCGCAATGCCTTCTGCCGCGAGGAAGCCGACGGCCTGGTGCTGGGCGCCGGCATTCAGCCCCGCTGGCTGGCGGCCCGGGCGCCATTTGGTTTTGGTCCAACGCCCACCGCATTCGGCAGCGTAACGGTGCAGGCGGAGCCGCTGGAGGCGGGTGGCCACCGGCTTTACTGGGAAATTGACGGGACGGGGCCGGAATGGATCAGAGTCGAGCGCCCCGGACGGGCGGCCATCGCACTGCCGGGTGATGCCCGCGAGGTTCACCTGCCGGAAGAACGCGCATGAAGATCGTCATGATGACCAACACCTACCTGCCCCACGTGGGCGGAGTGGCCCGTTCGGTGTCCGCCTTTACCGAGGGTTACCGTGATCAGGGTCATCGGGTGCTCGTTGTGGCGCCGGTCTTTCCGGACATGCCCGTGGACGAACCCGACGTGGTGCGCATTCCCGCCCTGCAGAATTTCAATGGCAGTGATTTCTCGGTGGTTCTGCCGGTACCCGGTCGGCTTGATGAAGCCCTGGATGCCTTCGAGCCCGACATCATTCACGCCCATCATCCCTTTCTGATCGGCTCCACCGCCATGCGGGTGGCCACCGAGCGGCGCTGCCCGCTGATCTTTACCCACCACACCATGTACGAGGCCTACACCCACTACGTGCCGGGGGACTCGCCGGCCCTCAAGCGCTTCGTGGTCGAGCTCTCCACCAGCTATGCCAACAGCGCCGATCGGGTCATCGCGCCAAGCGACAGCATTGCCGAGGTGCTTCGTGCGCGGGGCGTCGAGTCACCGGTGGAGGTGGTCCCCACGGGCATCGACCGCGACGCCTTTGCGGCCGGTAATGGCGAGGCCTTCCGCGAGCGTGCCGGTATCGACGCAGGGGCCCGAGTGATTGGCCATGTCGGTCGGCTCGCCGAGGAGAAGAACCTCGACTATCTGGGCGCGGCCATGGTCAAGGCCGCCATCCAGGATGCGAACATCCATTGCCTGGTCGTGGGCGAGGGGCCTGCCGGCGAGGGGCTGGAGGCGCGGTTTGCCGAGGCCGGCATCGCCGGGCGCCTCCATCGCCCGGGAGCCCTTGCCCTGCCGGGGCTTGCCGATGCCTATGACGCCATGGATGTCTTTGCCTTCGCTTCCCACACCGAAACGCAGGGGCTGGTACTCGCCGAGGCCATGGCGGCCGGCGTGCCCGTGGTCGCCCTCGACGCACCGGGAGCGCGGGAAGTCGTCAACGCCCAGAATGGGCGCTTGCTGCCCGCTGACTCGGATACCGGAGCCTTTGCCGATCGGCTGCAGAGTCTGCTGGCCATCGAGGGGTCGGCGCGCTCGCGGATGCAGGCATCGCTGGCGCAGACCGCGGATGCCTATTCGATCACCCGCTGCGCGAATGGGGCGCTTGATCTCTATCGCCGGAGCCTGGCGGACACCGAGGATCGCGGGCACTCCCGCGATGACGCCCGCGAGGCCTGGCATGGCAGCCTGCGACGCGTGCAGGCGGAATGGTCTGTGATCCGGGGCATGGCCCGGGCCGCCGGTCGGGCGCTCACTGGTGAGGGCGAGCCGGATCGCGGCGGCTGAACCTCTGCATGCAAGGTTTGTCTTCCCTCTCACGCTCGATCACAAAGGAGAATGTCATGAGCCGAATACTCGTTCTGTACTACAGCACCTGGGGGCACGTGGAGACCATGGCCGAGGCGGTCGCCGACGGTGCGCGCGGCGTCGACGGCGTGGAAGTGGACATCAAGCGGGTCCCTGAGCTCATGCCGGATGATGTCGCCCGGGAGGCCGGTGCCAAGCTTGATCAGGCCGCACCGGTGGCCGAGCCCGCCGAGCTCGCCGACTACGACGGCATCATCTTTGGCACGCCCACCCGGTTCGGCAACATGGCCGCCCAGATGCGCAACTTCCTCGACCAGACCGGTGGGCTCTGGGCCAGTGGCAAGCTGATTGGCAAGGTGGGCAGCGTTTTCGCCAGCACGGGCAGTCAGCATGGCGGCCAGGAGACTACCCTCACCTCTTTTCAGACAACCCTGTTCCACCACGGCATGGTGGTGGTCGGCGTGCCCTACTCCTGCAAGGCGCTGACGCGCATGGACGAGGTCACCGGCGGTACGCCCTATGGCGCGACCACGCTCTCGGATGGCGATGGCAGCCGCCAGCCCAGCGCCAACGAGCTGGAAATCGCCCGTTTCCAGGGCCGTCATGTGGCTGAAATCACCGCCAGGCTGGCGGGCGGGGAGTAGCGCCGTGGGATTGCTGGTTGATGGTGTCTGGCATGACCAGTGGTACGACACCGAATCCACCGGGGGGCGCTTCGAGCGCCCCGATACGGTTTTCCGGAACTGGATCGACCCGGATGGCGATCATCCGCCGGCCTCCGGGCGATACCACCTCTACGTGTCCCTGGCATGCCCCTGGGCTCACCGGACATTGATCGTCCGGCGGCTCAAGGGTCTGGAGCCCCATATCGGCGTCTCGGTGGTGCATCCCTACATGGGCAGCGGTGGCTGGCATTTCGACGGCCGCTATCCGGGCGCGACCGAGGATGCGCTGTTCGGCTTCAATTACCTGCACGAGCTCTACCAGAAGGCCGATCCGCACTACACAGGCCGGGTGACCGTGCCCGCGCTGTGGGATCGTGAGCGGGAGACGCTGGTCAGTAACGAGTCCGCCGATCTGGTGCGCATGTTCAATCGCGCTTTCGACAGCCTGCCGGGCGTAAAGACCGGGCTTGACCTCTATCCTGCAGACAAAGTGACGGACATCGACGCGCTCAACGAGCGGATCTATCACGCGGTCAACAACGGTGTTTACAAGGCGGGTTTCGCCACGGCGCAGGGTGCCTACGAGGAGGCGGTCACCGAGCTCTTCGCCGCGCTTGACGAGCTCGAGGCAGTCCTCGGCGAGCGGCGATATCTGACAGGAGCAGGCATAACCGAGGCCGACTGGCGGCTGTTCACCACGCTGGTGCGGTTCGACGCGGTGTATGTGGGGCATTTCAAGTGCAACCTGCGGCGTATCGACGACTATCCTCACCTCTCCGGTTACCTGCGCGATCTCTACCAGCAGCCCGGGGTCGCCGACACCGTCAGTCTCGATCACATCAAGCGGCACTATTACACGAGCCATCCGATGATCAATCCCACCGGGGTCATTCCCGTTGGGCCACTCCTCGACCTCGATGCGCCGCATGCTCGGGGTGCGTGATATCGTTATAGGGATGACGCACGAAGCCGCCCGCACCACTGAACGATCCAAGGCCCGTGAGACCGGACAGGCCCGCCTGCCAACGCGTTGGGGCGAGTTCCGCATTCATGGTTTCGAGGCCGCCAATGGCAGTGAGCATGTCGCCCTGGTGATGGGCGACCCGGCCGGGTCGAGTGCGCCGCTCGTCCGCGTCCATTCCGAATGCCTGACCGGTGATGCGCTTTTCAGTCAGCGCTGCGACTGCGGGCCGCAGCTTGAGGCGGCCATGCGCCGCATCGGCGAGGCCGGCGAGGGCATCATCATCTATCTTCGGCAGGAAGGCCGGGGCATCGGTCTGCTCAACAAGATCCGCGCCTACGGCGTGCAGGACCGGGAAGGGGCGGATACGGTCGAGGCCAATGAGGCGCTGGGCTTCGCCCCGGATGCCCGCGACTACGGCGTCGCGGCGGCCATGCTCGAGTCGCTGGGCGTTGAACGCCTGCGTCTGATGACGAACAATCCCGGTAAGGTGGCCGGCCTCGAGTCCGCGGGGGTCGTCGTGGTCGAGCGTTTGCCCATCCTGGCCGGCCGTAATCCGCATAATCATGCCTATCTCGAGACCAAGGCCGCGAAGTTCGGGCACCACTTCGACGAGTCGACGGATCCGCCCTCTTCCGGCGGGAATTGATCTGCGTCACAAACGCAGCGGCGCCCGCGCTGTCGATTACCTGTAGCATTTCGGTTCGCGTTATGGAGGCCGCCCGAGTGGAGGCGTCGTGAATCTTAAATCCTATTTGATCGCCCTCGCTGTGGCGCTGGTCCTGGCCGCGTGGATGCTCAGTGGCCAGCTCGGGACTGACCAGTCCGTCTCGCAGACCGCGCCGGCCTCCAGCGGGGCGGCGATTATGGACGTGCAGGTGGCGAGCTTCCAGGCGAGCCAGGTGCAGCGGTATCTGGAAAACCAGGGCGAGACACGCGCCGATCAGGATGTCGACCTGCGGGCCGAGACCGATGGTCAGGTCGCCGAGGTGCTTGTCCAGGAGGGCAGCACGGTGGCCGCCGGCGATACGCTGGTGCGACTCGCCATGGGTGATCGTGACGCCCGCCGTGAGGAGGCTCGGGCCCGGGTGGCCCAGCGCGAGGCCGATTTCGAGGCGGCCCAGCGTCTTCAGGGCAACGGTTTTCAGTCGGACATCGCCGTGCAGGAGGCCCGGGCCGCATTGCACTCCGCGCGGGCCCGTCTGGCTGAGATCGAGAAGGAGATCCGCGATACCCGCATTGCATCGCCGATCGCCGGAGAGGTGGAGTCGCGGCCGGTGCAGGTGGGTGATTACCTGCGCGCAGGGGAGTCGGTCGCCCGGCTGGTCGATACCGATCCGCTGATCGCGGTTGCACAGGTCGCTCAGCAGGATATCCGCAAGGTGGAGACAGGGCGCGAGGCGCAGATCTCGCTGGCCACCGGCGATGAACTGAGCGGCGAGATCACCTATATCAGTAATGCCGCGCAGAGTGGCTCGCGGACCTTCCGCGTCGAGGTCCGTGCCCCCAACCCCGATCGATTACCCGCCGGCGTCAGCGCCACGATCCGCATTCCGCTCGATCCGGTCAAGGCCCATTTCCTCAGTCCGGCCTGGCTGTCGCTGGAGGCCACCGGCGAGGTGGGCGTCAAGACGGTGGATAGCGAGAACCGCGTGACCTTCCGGCCGGTGGATATCGTTCGGGCTGAGCGCGATGGCGTGTGGGTGAGCGGGCTGCCGGATCAGATCCGGCTGATTACGGTGGGCCAGGGCTTCGTTCGTGCCGGTGAGACGGTCAATCCGGTGGAGGCAGGCAGTACGCCGGGTCTCGCCACCGAACCGCCCGGGGGTGGCGGTATGCCAGCCATCAGCGGGGGCTGACCGATATGCGCGCGCTGATCAACGCCGCGTTCAGCCGCAGCCGGTCAGTGACGCTGATCCTGCTGCTGGTGATCGGCATGGGCGTCATCGCCTACCAGAACATCCCCAAGGAGGCCGAGCCCGACGTCAATATCCCGGTCATCTACGTCTCCATGGCCTATGAGGGCATCTCGCCGGAGGATGCGGAACGCCTGCTGGTGCGCCCCATGGAGCGCGAGCTCTCCAGCATCGAGGGCATCAACGAAATCAAGGGCACGGCGACCGAGGGCTTCGCCTCGGTGCTGCTGGAGTTCGACGCCGGTTTCGATGCCGACCGCGCGCTTGATGATGTCCGCGAGGGCGTGGATATCGCCCGCTCCGAGCTGCCCCAGGGAGCCGAAGAACCCCGTGTCAACGAGGTCAATGTCGCGCTCTTTCCCGTGCTGACGGTCGCTTTGTCCGGACCTGTGCCGGAGCGGGCCCTGATCAATGCGGCGGAGGACCTGCAGGATCGGATCGAATCCCTGCCCGGTGTGCTGGAGGCTGATATCGGCGGCAATCGCGAGGAGCTGCTCGAGGTGGCGGTGGATGACCGGGTCATGCAGACCTACGACGTCTCCTACGCCGATCTCTTCAACCTGGTCAGCCGCAACAATCGCCTGATCGCCGCGGGTGCCCTGGACACGGGCGCCGGGCGTCTGTCCATCAAGGTCCCGGGTGTGATCGAGAACATGGACGACGTCCTCAGTCTGCCGGTGAAGGTCGCTGAGGATCGCGTGGTGACCTTCCAGGATGTGGCCAGCGTCCGGCGGACGTTCAAGGACCCGGATGAATTCGCCCGCATCAACGGCGAACCGGCGATCACGCTGGAGGTCTCCAAGCGCGTCGGCGCCAACATCATCGAGGTCAATGACCAGGTCCAGGGCATTGTTGAAGGCATGCGGGCGGACTGGCCCGAGGCCATGGAAGTGACCTACCTCCAGGATCGCTCGGAGGATATCCGCACCATGCTGCGGGACCTCCAGAACAATGTCCTCACCGCGGTGGTGCTCGTCATGATCGTGGTGGTGGCGGCCATGGGCTGGCGCCCGGCACTGCTGGTGGGCCTGGCGATTCCGGGGGCCTTTCTGGCCGGCATCCTTGCCGTGTACGCCATGGGCTACACCATGAACATCGTGGTGTTGTTCAGTCTCATCCTGGTGGTGGGCATGCTAGTGGATGCCGCCATCGTCGTGGTGGAGCTGGCCGAGCGGCGCATGACCGAGGGCTGGTCGGCGCTGGAGGCCTATCGCTACGGCGCCCAGCGCATGAGCTGGCCGATCATTGCTGCCACCGTGACCACCCTCGCGGTGTTCGTGCCGCTGTTGTTCTGGGGCGGGCTCGTTGGCCAGTTCATGAAGTATCTGCCCATTACGGTGATTGTCACGCTCGCCGCCTCGCTGGCCATGGCGCTTATCTTCATCCCGGTGCTTGGCGGATGGTTTGCCCGCAGCGAGACCACCCAGGGTAGCCATCACCGCCGTATTCGCATCGCCGAGAGCGGTGATCTCGGCGAGCTGGATGGCTTCAGCGGTGGCTATGTCCGCTTTCTGCGGCGCGCGTTGCGCATGCCGGGGACGGTCCTGCTGCTCATGCTGGCGGTGGTGGTGGCCACCTACATTGCCTATGGACGCTTTGGCGTGGGCGTGGAGTTCTTCCCGTCCACCGAACCGGACTATGCGCGCATCCAGGTACAGGCCCGCGGCGATCTCTCCGTTCACGAGAAGGATGAACTGGTACGGGCGGTGGAATCGCGGCTCGCCGGCTTCGATGAGGTCGGTTACGCCTATGCGCGGACCTTCGCCGATCCCACCCGCACCGGCGGCCAGTCCCTGGCCCGCGATGCCATTGGCGTCGTGCAGCTCGATTTTGTCGACTGGACGCAGCGCCGGCCCGCCGCGGAGATCATCGAGGATATCCGTGCGGCCGTGGCGGATATTCCGGGGATTCGGGTGCAGATCACCGAGCAGCAGCAGGGACCGGGCCAGGCCAAGCCGGTGGAGCTGCAGGTGGCGGGTCTCCCGGGGCGGCTTGAGGCGGGCGTCGAGGCCCTGCGGACCCGTATGAACGAGCTCGGTGGCTTCGCCGATGTGGAGGATAACCGGCCGCTCCCCGGCATCGAGTGGTCACTGCGTGTGGACCGGGAAAAGGCGGCACGCTACGGCGCCGATGTCCAGCTGGTGGGTAACGCCGTGCAGCTGGTGACCAACGGCGTCCAGATCGCGGATTACCGGCCGGATGACGCCGATGACGAGGTCGACATCCGGGTGCGCTTTCCGGTGGAGGACCGCAGCCTCGACAGCCTCGGGCAGCTGCGGGTGCCGACGCGATATGGCCAGGTGCCGATCAGCAACTTCGCGGCGTTTGTCCCGGCTGCCAAGACCGGCACCCTGGAGCGCATCAACGGCGAGCGGGTGCTGACCATTAATGCCGATGTTGAGGCGGGGCGCCTGGTGGATGAGCGGATCCAGGCCTTGCGGGCATCCCTCGCGGAAAACCCGTTGCCCGATGGCGTGATGGTTCAGTTCAAGGGCGAGGATGAGGATCAGCGCGAGGCCCAGTCCTTCCTGTCCACCGCGTTCGTGGTGGCGATCGCCCTGATGGGCATCATTCTGGTCACACAGTTCAACAGCCTCTATCAGACGCTGCTGGTCCTCTCCGCGATCGTGCTCTCGAGTGCCGGCGTGCTCCTTGGGCTTATGCTCACCCAGCGGCCGTTCAGTATCGTGATGGGGGGCGTCGGCATGATCGCGCTGGCCGGGATTGTGGTGAACAACAATATCGTGCTCATCGATACCTACAACGCCCTGCGCGACGAGGGCATGCCGGTCCCCGAGGCGATCCTGCGCACCGCCGCGCAGCGTCTGCGGCCGGTGCTGCTGACCTCGGTCACCACCGTGCTCGGCCTGATGCCCATGGTGCTCAAGCTCAACGTCGACCTTGTCAACCGCAGCATCGAGTTCAACGCCCCCTCCACGCAGTGGTGGGCGCAGCTCTCGGCCACCATTGCCGGGGGGCTGAGTTTCGCGACGGTACTCACGCTCATCCTGACACCCTGTCTGCTCATGCTGGGATACAACGCCCGTCAGGCCATGACGCGCTGGCGGCACCGTCTCAAACCCGCCTGAGGGGGTCATATGGAGCTCTATACGTCACCTACATCGCCGTATGCACGTCTTGTGCGCATCACGCTTGCCGAGAAGCAGCTGGATGAGCGGGTGAGCTATCGCTTTGTCGATCCGTGGGCCTCGCCGCCGGAGTTGCTGGCCGTCAATCCGGCCTGCCGTGTCCCCACGCTGGTGACCACCGGCGGGCACGTCCTGACCGAGGCCAGCCTCATCGTGCTCTTCCTGGAGCGTCGCTTCCCGGAGCCGCGGCTGATTCCCCGGGACGCCGTGGAGCCGGTGCATGCGCGTCTGGGCGAGGCCCTGGGCTGCCTCGACTGTGGTGCCGGCGTGATTGCCGAGCGGCGCTATGGTGACCCCGGCACGCCACTGGCGCGCCGTCGCGCCGAGGCCCTGCATCGCGCCGTGGAGGGCGTTGCCGGGAGGGTCGCCTCGGAGCGCACCAGCGACCCCGATCTGGGCGATCTGGCTGGTGCCGTCGCCCTCGACTGGGTGACATTTCGCTTTGCCGATGAGGTGCATTGGCAGTCCCGTTTTCCAGCGGTGGCCGCCTGGTTGGAGCGGCTCCGGGAGCGGCGGTCCTTCAGCGAAACCGCGCCACCGACTCGCTGAGGGAGCGGTGTTGATGTCGCCACGTCGTCAGGCACTGGCTGCCGGTCTGAAGGCCGTTGCTCCCATGGTGGCCGCGATCATGCCGTTCGGTATGACGGCCGGCGTGGCCGGGCTCGATGCGGGCCTGGGCCCGGCCCTGACCATGGGCATGTCGATGATCGTCTTTGCGGGCGCGTCGCAACTCGCCAGCCTCCAGCTGATCGATGCCGGCGCTGCCGTCCCGCTGGTGGTGATCACCGCGCTTATCATCAACCTGCGCATGGTGATGTACAGCGCCCACCTCGCGCCTCATTTCCAGCATCTGCCGCCGGGTTGGCGTTCGCTGGTGGCCTATATCCTCACCGACCAGGCCTATGCCCTGACCATCTCACGGGTCATGACGGAGGGTTCCGGCCGGTTCACCCACTGGTTCTACCTGGGGGTGGGGATACCGCTATGGGTGGTGTGGCAGTTATCCACTGCATTCGGGTACTGGGCCGGGACGGCCATGCCACCGGAATGGGAGCTCGGGTTTATTGTGCCGCTGATCTTCCTGGCCCTGCTGATGATGTCCATCAATAGCCGGCCCGGCATGATTGCCGCCGTGGTGGCCGGCAGCCTGTCGGTCCTGGGCAGCGGCCTGCCCGCTGGCCTCGGGCTGACCCTGGCATCACTGGCGGGCATCACCGCGGGCGTTGTCTCGGAGGGGCGCCGTGGCAGCGATTGATCCGCTCTGGTGGGTGATCGGCCTGATCGGTCTGGGAACGTTCGCCTGGCGTGGTTCGTTCCTGGTGTTTGGGCGCGGGCTGCGGATGCCCGATCTGGTTCGGCGTGCGCTCAATTATGTGCCGCCGGCGGTGTTCGCTGCACTGGTTTTGCCTGGGCTCATGCAATGGCAGGCGGATGGAACGCTGGATACGCCCCGGCTGATCGCCGGGGCGGTGGCGGGCGCTGTGGCCTGGTGGACCCGCGGGACGATTGCCACGCTGGTCGCCGGTATGGCCGTGCTATGGATTCTTCGTGCCCTGATGCCGGTCTAGTGGTGACTGGGCAGGCCATGACGGGCAGCCTGACGGTCGGCAAGCTGCGCCCGGATGCGCCGGACCATCGATTTGCAGGCGCCGGCGATATAGGCGCTGCGGATGATCTCAGCCTGGCGAATGGCGGCATCGGTGCTCATGCTGTGGACTTCCTGAGGGCTCATGCTGACCTCCCAACAGTCTTGATGTTGGGAGAATTGTATTCTGTGCCCAGGATGAGATAATCCGGCTAATTGGCACACAATTCATGACGTAGAGGAAAAGGTAGGCCATGGATCGAGCGGCGGAAATGCACATGTTCGTGCGGGCGGTGGACAAGGGTAGCTTTTCCGCCGCCGCCAGAGACCTCGATCTCACCCCCTCGGCGGTGAGCAAGCAGATCCGCCGTCTCGAGGACCGGCTCGGCGTGCGGCTTTTCAATCGCACCACGCGCCGGGTCAGTCTCACCGAGGTTGGACACGCCTACTACGATCGCTGCTCGCGGATCATTCAGGAAATCGAAGAGGCCGAGGAAGCGGTCACCGCGCTCAACGAGAATCCGCGCGGGACCCTGCGTGTGGCGGCCACGGTGGCTTTCGGCCGGGTAGAGGTGCTCCCCCGTATCCAGGATTTCCTGGAGCGGTATCCCGAGCTCAATGTCGAATTCGAGCTCACTGACCGTCAGGTCGATCTCATCGAGGAGGGCATCGACGTGGCGATTCAGTGGCGGGAGCAGATGGAGGATCCCTCGCTGATTGCCCGGCGCCTGTGCGTCAACCGCCGCATCATCTGTGCCTCACCACAGTATATCGAGCGCCATGGCAAGCCTCGGACCCCGGAGGAGCTCCTGGAGCATAACTGCCTGACGCTCTATGAGGTCTCGCAGTTCAACGACTGGGCTTTCGAGGATGCTGAGCAGGGTCACCGTGTGCTGCATGTCGGTGGTAACTTTCGGGCGAACACGGCGGATGCGCTGTATGAAGCGGCGCTCGCCGGTGTGGGCCTGGCCCGGCTTTCCACCTGGCTGGTCATGCCCGCCATCCGTCGGGGCGACCTGGTCCCGGTGCTGCCGCAGTATCCTCACGAGAGCTCGGCCTACTTCCTTCTCTACCCGCATCGCCGGCACTTGTCACGCAAGGTACGGGCATTCGTGGACTTCCTTGTGGAGGTCTTCACGCCGGTCCCGCCCTGGGAGCGGGAGGGCCTGGAGTTTACCCAGGCAGAATGGCAGGAGCGTATCGAGCGCGGATGACGCGCATGATCCGCTTGAGGGGCTGACGGATCAGGCCGGCGGCGCCGGCCCGTTGAGCAGGATCACCCCGATATTCAGGTAGGCGGCGTAGCTCACCCAGATCAGGTAGGGCGCCAGCAGCCAGGCAGCCGGTGCGTGCACGCGCCGAAAGCGCAGCATGGTCAGAGCGATCAGCACCCAGAGCACGACCAGGTCCACCAGCGCCAGATCCGGGCGATGCCATTGGAAAAACAGGATGCTCCACAGCCCGTTGGCACCCAGCTGGGCAATGAAGGGCAGCAGCACCGCCAGGCCGGCGACCAGGCCTGTACGTCGCCAGACCTGCCACGCGGCGGCGATCATCAATCCGTAGAGGATTGTCCAGGCCACCGGAAAGAGCAGGTCCGGTGGCGTGAGGGGCGGCTTTTGGAGGCCGGCGTACCACTCGCCGGGCGGGCTGAGAATACCGCCCATCGCGGTAATGACCACCAGCAGTGTCCAGCCCCCCAGGCCGATCAGGTCACGCCGTCGATCGTCCATGGGGCGCTGTGCGGCGGCTGCCATCACCAGCTCCCCGTGTTGGGCATGGATGCCCAGGGCTCCTGCAATGGGAGTGCATCGCCGTGCTGTAGCAGCTCGATGGAGATGCCATCAGGCGATTTCACGAAGGCCATATGACCATCGCGGGGCGGCCTGTTGATGATCACGCCGTTATCCATCAGCCGCTGGCAGGTGCCGTAGATATCGTTCACGCGATAGGCCAGGTGACCGAAGTTGCGACCGCCGGTGTACTCCTCCGGATCCCAGTTGTAGGTGAGCTCCAGCATCGGAGCCCGTTCCTCGGAGCGGGCCCGGTCGACATCCGCCGGGGCGGCAAGAAAGATCAGCGTGAACCGGCCCCTGTCACTCTCGCGCCGGCTGATCTCTTCCATGCCGAGCAGCCCACAGTAGAATTTGAGTGACTCGTCGATATCGCTGATGCGTACCATCGTGTGCAGGTACTGCATGGTCCCCTCCGCACAAAACGCCATGATAGCGTTTCATTTGCCGGTGGTCAGCGTCCGGCGTACCGCATCATGCCATCCCTCGACGACATGCTCGCGCGTGCCGCGCGAGATGGCCGGCTCGAAGCGGCGATTGAGCGCCCACTGCGATTCCAGACTCTCCAGCGAATCGTACAGCCCGTGCTGCAGCCCCGCCAGGTAGGCGGCGCCCAGCGCGGTGGTTTCGATAATCTCCGGGCGCTCGACGGCAAGCCCGGTCAGGTCGGCCAGTCGCTGCAGCAGCCAGTTGTTGGCGACCATGCCGCCATCCACGCGCAGGGTTTCCTGGGCCGTACCCGAGTCGCCGGCCATGGCCTCGAGCAGATCACCCGTCTGCAGACAGACCGAATCCAGCGCGGCATGAACGAACTCGGCCACACCGGTGTTGCGGTTGAGTCCGAAAATGGCCCCGCGCGCGTTCGGATCCCACCAGGGCGCGCCCAGGCCCGTGAAGGCCGGGACCAGATAGAGCCCCTCTGCTTCGGCATCATTGGCGAGCCCCTCGCTCTGCGAGGCATGGGCGATGATACCCAGCTCGTCGCGCAGCCACTGAATGGCGGCACCAGCGATAAAGATGGCGCCCTCAAGGGCATAGGTCGGCTGGCCATTGATTCGATAGGCCGTCGTGGTGAGCAGCCGGTTGCTGGATGGCACCGCCTGGTCGCCGGTGTTCATCAATGCGAAGCAGCCCGTGCCGTAGGTGCTCTTGATCATGCCCGGCTGGAAGCAGCACTGACCGACCACGGCGGCGTGCTGATCGCCGGCAATGCCCTCGATCGGCAGTTCCGCGCCCAGAACCTCCGGATCGGTCACCCCGAAGTCGGCGGCACTGTCGAGCACCTCGGGCAGGATGGCCGCGGGAATGTCGAACAGCGCCAGAAGGTCCTCGTCCCAGGCCTGACGGTGGATGTCGAAGAGTAGCGTGCGGCTGGCGTTGGTGGCGTCCGTGGCATGGCTGCGGCCGCCGGTCAGTTTCCACAGCAGCCAGGTGTCCACGGTGCCGAAAGCGAGTTCGCCGTTTCGGGCGCGTTCCCGGGCGCCCTTCACGTTTTCCAGGATCCAGGCGATCTTGGTGGCGGCGAAGTACGGGTCGAGCAGCAGGCCGGTGCGCTCGGCCACCAGTGGCTCGTGGCCGGCCGACTTCAGAGCGGCACAGCGCTCGGCGGTGCGGCGATCCTGCCAGACAATGGCGTTGTGGATGGGCTCACCCGTGGCGCGATCCCACAGGATGGTGGTTTCCCGCTGGTTGGTGATGCCGATGGTGCGGGCATGAACGCCGGCGGCCTTTGCGGCTTTCAGGGCGCGGCGGCAGGTGTCGACGGTGGTGTTCAACAAATCCTGAGGATCATGCTCCACCCAGCCGCTGTGCGGATAATACTGGGTGAATTCCTCCTGGGCCGTGGCAATGATTCGACCTTCGAGGTTGAAGACAATCGCCCGTGAACTGGTCGTGCCCTGATCGATGGCCAGGATGCCGCTGTTTTCAGCCATTCCGCTGCCCTCCTCCATAATATTTGCGCCGTTTTTCCAAAACGGTATGATCGAATCCGAGCGAAAAATGTCAAGCTTGATGTTCACAAGCGAAAACAAGGGGGAGAGCGGTGATCGCGGTAGACGACGATGCCGTGGAGCTGAATCGCCGGCAACAGGCGATGCTCGGCCTGGTCCAGGAGCAGGGCTTCGTTTCCGTTGAGGAGCTCGCGCAGCATTTCTCCGTGACCTCGCAGACCATCCGGCGGGATATCAATTCCCTATGCGGGGCAGGCCTGCTACGCCGGTATCATGGTGGGGCCGGGCTGCCCTCCAGTGTCGAGAACGTGGCCTATCAGGCGCGTCAGATCCTCTATCCCGAGGCCAAGGAACGGATCGGCGCAGCGATCGCGGCGCGCATCCCCAATCAGGCATCCCTCTACATTACCCTCGGGACCACCACCGAGGCCGTGGCGGCGGCGCTGCGCGAGCACCGCGGGCTGCGGGTGATCACCAATAATCTCAATGTCGCCAGCATCCTCGCGGACAACCCGGGTTGCGAGGTCATTGTTGCCGGTGGTGTCGTACGTCACCGCGATCGTGGAATCACCGGTGAGGCAACCATTGATTTCATGAATCAGTTCAAGGTTGATTATGCGGTGATGGGAATCTCCGGCATCGAGGCGGATGGAACGCTGCTGGATTTCGACTACCGCGAGGTGCGGGTGCTCCAGGTGATCATGGGCAACGCCCGCTCCATCCTGCTCGGCGCCGACCACAGCAAGTTCGGGCGCAACGCGTTGGTCCGGGTGGGTGATCTCAGCCGCATTACCGAGCTCTACACCGATGCCGAGCCACCCGCCTCCATCCGTCGGATCCTGTCCGAGAACGGCGGCCGGCTGGTTGTGACCGATCCCTGAAAGACGCGTAAATGTTCGCTTGACTCCCCAAATCGGGCTGGTATGTTTGAAATCGAACATTACGAAGCGGCAATATAGCCGCCGTCATTCGAAACGGAGGAGAGGCACTCGTGTCTTCCGAGGGTCAGCAGACGGACTTCTACGATGTCGTCGTCGTCGGTGGCGGCATTAACGGTGCGGGCATCGCCCGCGACGCGGCGGGCCGCGGTCTCCGGGTCCTGCTCGTCGAGCAGGGCGACCTCGCCAACTACACCTCCTCCGCCAGTACCAAGCTGGTGCACGGCGGACTTCGCTACCTCGAGTACTACGAATTCCGGCTCGTTCAGAAAGCACTGAAAGAGCGCGAAGTGCTCATGGGTATCGCCCCTCATATCATCTGGCCGCTTCGTTTCGTCATGCCGCATGTCAAGGAGCTGCGGCCGGCCTGGATGATCCGCATGGGCCTGTTCCTCTACGACCACCTCGGCGGCCGCAAGAAGTTGCCGGGGTCGAAGGGCATCAACCTGCAGACACACTTTGCCGGCGCGCCCCTCAAGGACAGCCTCCGCAAGGGCTTCATCTACTCCGACTGCTGGGTTCAGGATTCGCGCCTGGTGGTGCTCAACTGCATGGACGTCGAAGCGCGTGACGGCAAGGTGCTTCCACGCACCCGCTGCACGGGGGCCGAGCGCAGCGGTGACGAATGGCGCGTGCAACTCACCGACACGATCAGCGGTGAAGTGCACGATGTTCGTTCTCGTTCGATTGTGAACGCCGCGGGCCCCTGGGTCGCCAAATTCCTTGGCAACGCCATGCACCAGGAGGATGAGAAGGCCGAGAAGGACGTCCATCTGGTCAAGGGCAGCCACATCGTCGTGCCGAAGATGTTCGACCATGAGGACTCCTACCTCTTCCAGAACGACGACGGTCGGGTGATCTTCGCCATCCCCTACGAGCAGCATTTCACGCTCATCGGTACCACCGACGTGGCCTATGAAGGCAACCCGGCGGAGGCGACGGCCAGCGACGACGAGATTCAGTATCTATGCGATGCCGTGAATCGCTACTTCAAGCATGGCATCGCCCCGAAGGACGTGGTCTGGACATACTCCGGCGTCCGCGCCCTTTATGACGAGTCGGAAGAGGAAGACGTATCGGCCGTGAGCCGTGACTACAGCCTCGAGCTCGACGACAAGGCCGCCCCGCTCCTCTCGGTATTCGGGGGCAAGATCACCACCTACCGCACGCTGGCGCGTCAGGCGGTCGACCGCATTGCGCCCTTGCTGAATGCCAGCATCACCGACTGGACGGGTCGTTCGGCGCTGCCGGGCGGCGACATTCCCGATGGTGACTTCGACGCCTATCTCGCCGCGCTGCGCAAGTCTCGGCCCTGGCTGCCCGAGGATATGGCGTGGCGCCTCGCCCGCAACTACGGCACCTGCGTTGAGGAAATGCTGGGCGATGCGGCTTCGCTGGAAGATCTCGGTGAGCATTTCGGCGCCGATCTCTACGAAGCCGAGCTGCGCTACCTGGCCGAGCGGGAGTGGGCAATGACCTGCGAGGACGCCATCTGGCGTCGCACCAAGCTCGGGTTGATGCTTGATGCCTCGCAGCAGGAGCGGGTGGACGCCTGGTTCACCGGCCAGAACAAGAAGAGGGCAACTGCGTAATGAGTCTGATCCTTGAGGGGGTCGACCGCACCGTCGGTGGTGAGGTTTACCTGAAAGATATCAACCTCACCTTCGAGCGCGGTGAGTTCAATGTGCTGCTGGGCCTGACCGAGGCCGGCAAGACCACCATGATGCGGATCATGGCGGGCCTGGAGCCGCCGAACCGCGGCCGTGTGGTCGAGGATGGTCAGGATGTGACCCGCGTCCCGGTCCGTAAGCGGTCGGTGGGCATGGTCTACCAGCAGTTCATCAACTACCCGTCGCTGAGCGTCTACGACAACATTGCTTCGCCGCTCAAGCTGGCGGGGATCTCCAAGTCGGAGATCGATCGCCTGGTGCGCACCGAAGCCGAGCGTCTGGGCATTGACCACCTGATCGATCGCCTGCCGTCGGAACTCTCCGGGGGGCAGCAGCAGCGTTGTGCCATGGCCCGGGCGCTGGTCCGCGACGCCAAGCTGGTGCTGCTGGACGAGCCCCTGGTCAACCTGGACTACAAGCTGCGTGAAGGGCTGCGCTCGGAGCTCCGCTCCTTGTTCGCCGATCGCGACACGGTGGTGGTCTATGCCACCACCGAGCCCGAAGAGGCCCTCGTGCTGGGCGGCAAGACGACGGTATTGCACGAAGGCCGTGTCATCCAGAACGGCGTGACGGCCCAGTGCTATCGCCACCCGGCCAGTACCACGGTGACCCAGGTGTTTGCCGACCCGCCCATGAATCTCATGCCGGTGACGGTGGGTGACGGCCAGGTCAAGGCTGAAGGGTTGCTGAGCGCGCCGCTGCCGGCGCACATGAAGGACCTGGCCCCTGGGCATTACACACTCGGCGTCCGACCGCATCACCTGTTCGTGAATGCCGGGGAGGGGCGTGTTGGCCTTCATGGCACCGTCGAGGTCGCCGAAATCGCCGGTTCCGTGACGTACGTGCACCTCGAAGTGAATGGCCGGGACTGGGTGATCGAGGAGCGTGGCGTCCATCAGGTGCACCCCGGCGAGCGCTTCGAGCTCTTCATGGATTTGAACCGGGCATACGCCTTCGACAGCGCGGACCAGCTGGCGGCCGCGCCGGATAGTTAATGCGGATGACAAAATGGCGCGAATAGAACTCAACAATCTGGCGCATCAGTACGCCCCCGGCGGCGACTACGCCTTGCAGCCCATGCAGCATGTCTGGGAGGACGGGGGCGCCTATGCACTCCTGGGACCGTCGGGCTGCGGCAAGACCACGCTGCTGAACATCATCTCGGGGCTGGTGCAGCCTTCGGAGGGACGGGTGATGTTTGGTGATCTTGATGTCACCACACTGGCCCCCGAGCAGCGCAACATCGGGCAGGTTTTCCAGTTCCCGGTCATCTACGACACCATGAGCGTGTTCGACAATCTCGCCTTCCCGCTGCGTAACCGCAAGCATGGTGAGGACTATGTCGAGCGTCGGGTGAAGCACATCGCGGGCATGCTCGGCCTTGAAGACGTCCTCAAGCGGCGTGCCAACAACCTCACCGCCGATGCCAAACAGAAGATCTCGCTGGGCCGCGGGCTGGTCCGCGAGGACGTGGCGGCGGTGCTGTTCGATGAACCGCTCACGGTGATCGATCCGCATCTGAAATGGCAGCTGCGGCGCAAGCTTCGTGAGGTGCATGAGCAGCTCAACCTCACGCTGGTCTATGTCACGCATGACCAGACCGAGGCGCTGACATTCGCTGACAAGGTGGTGGTCATGCTGGCTGGCCAGGTTCTCCAGGTCGGTACGCCCCAGGCACTGTTCGAGCGGCCGGAACACACCTTCGTGGGCTACTTCATCGGCAGCCCCGGCATGAACTTCTTCGACTGCCAGGTCGACGGCAGCCATGCCGTCGTAGACGGCGAGCATATCCCGGTGGATCCCACCATGGCGGAGGCCGCGCGCAACGCGGGTGGTCTGCTGCAGCTCGGTATCCGTCCGGGGTTGATCCGGCCGGCCGGAGCGGATGAGTCGGCGCTCACCGTCAAGGTGGACAAGGTTGAGGATCTGGGCGACTACGAACTGGTGACCGGCCACCTCGGCCAGCATCAGGTTCATGTGCGCCTGGAGGAGTCCGAGAAGATTGGCAGTGACGGTCTGCGGGTGGTTTTCCCCACCGAGAACGCACTGCTGTACGCCGACGACAAGCTGGTCGGCTAGGGGGAGAGAACGTGGAAAAGCGCGAATATCAATGGGCGTGGCTGATGGTGCTGCCAGTGGTGCTGGTGGTGGCCTTCAGCGCCATCATGCCGCTGATGACCGTGGTCAACTACTCGATGCAGGACATCTTCGGTCCTGACTCCCGTTTCTTCGTGGGCACTGAGTGGTTCAAGGAGGTGCTTCGGGATCCGGCGCTGCATGGCGCGCTGATCCGCCAGATCATCTTCTCCGCCGCGGTGCTCCTCATCCAGATCCCGCTGGGCATCGGTCTTGCGCTGTGTCTGCCCAAGAAGGGCCCATGGGTGTCCGTCTCGCTGGTGCTTCTGGCGCTGCCGCTGCTGGTGCCGTGGAACGTGGTCGGCACGATCTGGCAGGTCTTTGCCCGCCCGGATGTAGGGCTCGCCGGCGTATTCCTGAATTCTATCGGCCTGGACTACAACTACACCGGGGACTCGGTGGATGCCTGGGTCACCGTGCTCGTCATGGACGTCTGGCACTGGACCTCGCTGGTGATCCTGCTCTGCTACGCCGGACTCCAGGCGATTCCCGACGCTTTCTACCAGGCGGCGCGCATTGACGGGGCGTCGCGCTGGGCCGTGTTCCGGTACATCGAGCTGCCCAAGCTCAAGGGTGTGCTGCTGATCGCCATTCTCCTGCGCTTCATCTTCAGCTTCCGGATCTACGCCGAGCCGTTCGTGCTCACCGGCGGTGGTCCGGGCAACGCGACCACATTCCTGAGTCAGCGGCTCACCACCATGGCTGTGGGGCAGTTCGATCTGGGACCGGCGGCAGCATTCTCGCTGATCTACTTCCTGATCATCCTGCTGTTCAGCTACGTGTTCTATCTGACCATTCTCAATATGGACCGGGAGGGTTAAGCCGTGGGTTCCAAGCGACGTTACATCTTCCTTGGCCT
Source organism: Spiribacter sp. 1M189 (assembly GCF_040838345.1). NCBI lineage: Bacteria > Pseudomonadati > Pseudomonadota > Gammaproteobacteria > Chromatiales > Ectothiorhodospiraceae > Spiribacter > Spiribacter insolitus. The sequence goes on from NZ_JBAKFF010000001.1 coordinate 1,841,044, forward strand.
GTGGCTGGTCTTCCTGATGCTGCCGATCTACTGGCTCATCATGATGTCGCTGAAGACCAACCAGGAGATCCTCTCGACGTTCACGCTGTGGCCGAACGATCTGACGGTGGCCAACTACGTGAAGATCTTCACCGATCCCACGTGGTACCCGGGCTACATCAACTCCACGCTCTATGTACTGATGAACGTGGTGATCTCGCTGACGGTGGCACTGCCGGCGGCCTATGCCTTCTCCCGGTACAACTTCCTGGGTGACAAGCATCTGTTCTTCTGGCTGCTGACCAACATCATGGCGCCGCCGGCGGTGTTCCTGCTGCCGTTCTTCGAGCTCTACCAGAGCGTCGGCCTGTACGACACGCACATCGCCGTGGCGCTGGCGCATACGCTGTTCACCGTGCCGCTCGCGGTGTGGATCCTCGAGGGGTTCATGTCCGGCGTGCCGAAGGAGATCGACGAGACGGCCTACCTCGACGGGTATTCCTGGCCGCGGTTCTTCATCACGATCTTCCTGCCCCTGATCCGCTCCGGTGTGGGCGTGACGGCGTTCTTCTGCTTCATGTTCTCGTGGGTGGAACTGCTCATCGCCCGGACCATCACCTCCACCGAGGCCAAGCCCATTGCCGTCACGATGACGCGGACCGTGGGGGCCTCCGGCCTTGACTGGGGTCTGCTCGCCACCGCCGGCGTGCTGACGCTGGTGCCGGGGGCGCTGGTGATCTGGTTCGTGCGCAAGCACATCGCCCGCGGGTTCGCGCTGGGCCGCGTGTGATCGGAGTAAAGACACGATGAATCAAGAAGCTGGATTTAACCTCGCGTGGATGGCCTGGACGCAGCCGGTCGCGATCTTCTTCGCCTCGATCGCGGTCATGCTGGTGGTCTTTGGTGTGCTGCAGTTCGTCATCCCGACCTACGAGCGGAAGGGCTTCCTGCCGGTGCCGACCACGCGCGGCGACCGGCTGTTCATGAGCCTGCTGGGAGCGGCTTATATCCATCTCATCTGGCTGGCGTTTACGGACGCGAGTCTTTTGATTGCCTCAGGCATTTCCATCGTCTATGCGGTGGTGATGCTGCGTTGGGGCTGACTGGCTTGCGGGTACCTCGGTGCTCGCTTGGCATGAAATGGGCATGGGCCGGATGGGCCGGTTCCGCTGCCCTTTGGTAACGGGATCAGAATGATCCCCTCCAGGAGGAGAAACGCATGAAACAGCATAAAAGCGCCATGCAGCCATGGACTGCGCTCGCTGTAGCCGCTGCGCTGGGTGTGGGAGGTCTGGGCAGTGTCCAGGCCGCCACTGATGCGCAGATGGCCGTCGCCGAGCAGTATCTCGACGAGTTCCAGCCGTCGACGCTGACCCGTGAAGAGCAGCTCGAGCAGCTCGAGTGGTTCATCGACGCGGCCGAAGAGTTCCGCGGCATGGATGTCTCGGTGGTCTCCGAGACCATCCCGACCCACGAGTACGAGGCCAGTGTGCTGGCCCCGGCCTTCTCCGAGATCACGGGGATCAACCTGACCCACGATCTCATCGGCGAGGGCGACGTCATCGAGGCCCTGCAGACCGAGATGCAGTCGGGTGAGAGCATCTACGACGGCTACGTCAACGATGCCGATCTGATCGGTACGCATTATCGCTACGGCCAGGTCATTCCGTTGTCCGATTACATGGACGGTGACGGCGCCGACGTGACCTCGCCCTATCTGGATCTGGACGATTTCATCGGCCTCGACGCCGTGACGGCGCCTGACGGCAAGATGTACCAGCTGCCCGATCAGCAGTTCGCCAACCTCTATTGGTTCCGCTATGACTGGTTCCAGCGCGAGGACCTGCAGAGCCAGTTCGAGGACATCTACGGCTACGAGCTCGGTGTGCCCACCAACTGGTCGGCCTACGAGGACATCGCCGAGTTCTTCACCGAGCATGTCGGTGAGCTGGACGGCCAGACCGTCTACGGCCACATGGACTATGGCAAGAAGGACCCGTCCCTCGGCTGGCGTTTCACTGACGCCTGGCTGTCCATGGCGGGTGCCGGTGACACCGGTCTGCCGAACGGTCATCCGGTCGATGAGTGGGGTATCCGTGTCGAAGACTGCCATCCGGTGGGCTCCGACGTGACCCGTGGCGGTGCCGTGAACGGCCCGGCTGCGGTCTACGCCCTGACCAAGTACATCGACTGGCTTGACGCCTACGCCCCGCCGGAGGCTGCCGGCATGACCTTCTCCGAGGCGGGTCCCGTCCCGGCACAGGGTCATATCGCCCAGCAGATCTTCTGGTACACCGCCTTCACCGCGCCGATGGCCGCTGAGGGGACTCCGGTGGTGAACGCCGATGGCACGCCTAAGTGGCGTATGGCGCCGTCGCCTCACGGCCCGTACTGGGAAGAGGGCATGAAGGTCGGTTATCAGGACATCGGTTCCTGGACCTTCTTCGAGCATGCGGATCCGGATCGTCGCAAGGCGGCCTGGCTGTATGCGCAGTTCGTGACCTCCAAGGTCGTGTCGCTGAAGAAGCTCCACGAGGGCCTGACCCCGATCCGCCAGTCCGACATCATGTCCGAGTCGATGACCGAGCGGGCGCCGGAGCTGGGTGGTCTCGTCGAGTTCTACCGCAGCCCCGACCGTGCCCTGTGGACGGATACCGGCACCAACGTGCCTGACTATCCGCGTCTGGCCCAGCTCTGGTGGTCGAACGTCGCGGCAGCCGTCACCGGCGAGGTGACCCCGCAGGCCGCCATGGACAACCTGGCCCAGGAGCAGGACCGCGTCATGGAGCGCCTCGAGCGTGCCGGTGTGCAGGATCGCTGCGGACCGCGCATGAACGAGGAGCGGAGTGCCGAGTACTGGTTCGACCAGCCCGGCGCACCCAAGCCCCCGCTGGATAACGAGAAGCCGCAGGGCAAGACCGTGCCTTACGACGAGCTCGTCGCCGGCTGGCGCGCAAGCATGTAATCCGGACTTATCTCCTCATCCGGAACTTTTAGGGGGCCCTCGGGCCCCCTTTTTCTTTCCCGCCCTTCAGGACAGACGGTTTGACCGACCCCCCGTGGGGAGGGGTATGGTGATTCCATTGCCAACGGCAGGGAATCGATTGCCATGTCCGAACGAACGTTCAATCTGGAAATAACCGGCCTCAACTGCGGTAGTTGCGTCCGGCGGGCGGAGACCGCGCTGGGGAACGTCCGCGGAGTCAACGCGGCCAGTGTCAATCTGTCCACGGCGAAGGCGCGCCTGGAGATCGACTCCGGGCACGACCCGGCCACCGTCCTGCGTGAGGCCGCCGAGGCGCTGACAGAGGCCGGTTATCCGCCGGCGGACCCGGACGCCAGTGACGCCGGCGATGACACGCAGCAGCGGCTGCGTCAGCGGGTGGCCATTGCCGCGGCCTTCACGCTGCCGCTGGTGATCATTGCCATGGGCCGCCACATCCCCGCGGGCCATGAATGGTTCACGCAATGGCTGCCCGATCGGGGCTGGATCGCCATTGAGTGGCTCCTCGCCACCCCCGTGGTGTTCTGGGCGGGCCGCGATTTCTTCATCAAGGGCTTTTCGGAAATGCGTCACCGCGCGCCCGCCATGAGCAGTCTGGTCATGATCGGGGCCGGCGCGGCCTACGTTTACTCATTGCTGGCACTGACCCTGCCGGCGATCTTCCCCGAAGGAACCGCGGGCAGCTATTTCGAGGCGTCCGGCGTCATCATCACCCTGATTCTGGTGGGTCGCTACCTCGAACAGATCGCCCGCGGTCGGACCTCCATGGCCATCAGACGCCTGCTGGGGATGCAGTCCCATACGGCCCGAGTGGTGCGCGATGGCGATACCGTCGAGGTGCCGATTGATGAGGTCGCCACCGGCGACACCGTCCTGGTCCGCCCGGGAGAGCGTATCCCGGTGGATGGCGAGATCAGCGAAGGACAATCGCGGGTCGACGAGTCGATGATCACCGGCGAGCCCGTACCGGTGGCCAAGAACATCGGCGACCGGCTGGTGGCCGGTACCGTCAACGGTCAGGGGTCGCTCACCGCCAGGGTCACCGAGGTGGGTTCCGAGACCGTGCTGGCCCAGATCATCGACATGGTGGAACAGGCGCAGGCCGAGAAACCCCCCATCCAGCAGCTCGCCGATCGCATCGCCGGGGTATTCGTGCCCATCGTCCTGCTGGTGGCCCTTGCCACCGGCGCGATCTGGCTGACGATCGGGCCCGACCCGGTGCTCGCCTATGCGTTCGTGGCCACGGTCAGCGTCCTGCTCATCGCCTGCCCCTGCGCCATGGGGCTGGCTACGCCCACCGCCGTGATGGTGGCGACCGGCAAGGGCGCCGAGAACGGCATGCTGTTGCGCCGTGGCGCCGCGCTGGAATCACTGGCCCGGGCCGATACGGTCGTGCTCGACAAGACCGGCACCCTGACGCTGGGCGAGCCGCGGCTGACCGATCTGGAGGTGGCGAGCGGCAGCGAGGACGAGGCCCTGGCCCTGATGGCCGCGGTCGAATCGCACAGTGAACATCCGCTTGGCCAGGCCATCGTCGATGCGGCCCGCCGGCGCGGTCTGTCGATCCCGACGGCAACGGACTTCGACGCGGTCACCGGCTTTGGCGTCGAGGCCCGAGTCGATGGTCGGTATGTGCATATCGGCGCCGCCCACTACATGGAATGGCTCGGCGTTGATACCCGCAACGTCCAGCCCAGTGCCGAGCGGCTCATGGCGCAGGCCAGAACACCGTTGTATGCCGCCGTGGATGGCCAGTTGATCGGCGTGGCCGCCGTGGCGGATCCGCCGCGGGCCGAGAGTGCACAGGTCATCGCCGACCTGCGCGATCGGGGGCTGAAGGTGGCCATGGTCACCGGCGATCAGGCGGCCACCGCCAATGCACTCGCCGAGCGTCTGGGCATCGACGAGGTCATGGCTGGCGTTCTGCCGGATGGCAAGGCCCGCGAGGTCCAGCGCCTGCAGTCCGAAGGCCGTCGGGTGGCATTCGTGGGCGACGGCATCAACGATGCACCGGCCCTCGCCCGTGCCGACGTGGGTATCGCCATCGGCACCGGCACGGATGTGGCCATCGAAGCGGGCGATGCCGTGCTCATGCGCGCCGACCTCAACGGCCTGCTGGATGCAGTGGACCTGGCCCGACGCACCCACCGCACCATTCAGGGCAACTTCGTCTGGGCCTACGGCTATAATGTCCTTCTGATCCCGGTGGCAGCGGGGCTGCTTTACCCCTTCACGGGTTGGCTGCTCAACCCGATGGCCGCTGCGGCGGCCATGAGCCTGTCGAGCCTGTTTGTGCTCACCAACTCATTGCGTCTGCGCCGGTTCCGTCCGGCGCCGCACCGCCAGGAGGCTGACCATGGCCGAAACGACCAACCACTGCCAGCTCGCTCTTGACCCGGCGGTCCGGGATGCCGCGCGGCAACGGCTGGCCTCCATCCGCGGCCATGTCGAAGGCATCGTGCGCATGCTCGAGCGCGACGATGTCTACTGTGTCGATGTGCTGCGCCAGCTCAAGGCGGTGGACGGGGCGCTCTCCAAGGTGGGGGACGCGGTCCTCCGAAGCCACCTTCACCACCATGTCACCAGTGCGCGCGAGCGCGGCGACGCCGACGTCATCGTCGACGAGCTCATGGAGATCATGAAATACCGCTAGCGGTCTCCTGGCCGGTGGCGGCGGTCAGCCGCCGCCACTGTCCATGTCCAGGGGCAGCGTCACCCGGATGATGTCGCGCTCTTCCGGGTCGACATGCTCTTCAAAGCCCAGCTGGCGGCAGAGCGCGAGCATGGGCTGGTTCTCCCGCAGCACATCGCCGTCGATCTCATGGATGCCGCGATGGCGGGCATAGTCGATGACATGCTCCATCAGCAACCGGCCCAGACCCTGCCGGGTCAGGTCGTTGCGCACGATGATCGAGTACTCGGCCTTCTCGCCGTCCGGATCGGCATGGATATGCACCGCGCCGTAGAGCTCCGCTTCGCCGGGGACCTTGTCCGGGTCGGTGATGATCAGTGCCATCTCGCGGTTGTAGTCGATCTGCGTGAAGCGCGCCGCGGCCATGTGGCTGAGCTGCTTCATGGGCGCGAAGAAGCGCAGGCGGATCTGCTCCGGCGTCAGATGGGCGAAAGCGCGGTGCAGCGCCGGCTCGTCCTCCGGCAGGATCGGCCGCAGCAGATAGTGCTCGCCGTCATCGGCGGTCACCGTCTTTTCCAGGTCGCGGGGATAGGGGCGGATCGCCAGGCGCCGGGTGCCCTGTCCGTTCTCGCCGATCCGTACCCGGGCGTCCAGCGCCACCACGCCGTCGGCGGACGCCAGCAGCGGGTTGATATCGAGCTCCTTGACCCGCGAGAGATCCGCCGCAATCTGGGCGATGCGCGTGAGCGTGAGCGCGATGGCTTCCAAGTCGGCGGGCCGGCGATCGCGATAGCCCTGCAGCTGCCGGTAGATCCGGGTGCGGGAGATCATGTCGCTGGCCAGTTTGAGGTTGAGCGGCGGCAGGGCCAGTGACTGGTCCTTGATCACCTCGACGGCGGTCCCGCCCTGTCCGAACAGCACCACCGGTCCGAACTGTTCATCGTCGGTGAAGCCGGCAATGAGCTCCCAGGCACCGGCCCGCTTGACCATCGGCTGAACGCTGAAGCCCTGGAGTTCGGCGTCGGGGTAGGTCTCCGAGACACGGCGTTGCATGGCCTCGGCGGCCTGGCGGACGGCGTCGGCGTTCTCCAGGTCAAGCACCACACCACCCACGTCGCTCTTGTGGGTGATGTCCTTGGAGAGGATCTTGATCGCCGACGGATAGCCCAGGCGGTCGGCCGCCTCCGCGGCGCTATCCGGGTCGCCGGCCACCTCCGTGGGTACGACTTCGACGCCATAGGCCGCCAGCAGCTGCTTGGCCTCGGGCTCGCTGAGGATCTCTCGACCCTCGGCCGCGGCCTTTTCCACCAGCCGATTGGCGGTCTCGTAATCCGGCGTGAAGAGCTCCGGCACCGACGGCGGCGTTTCCAGCAGCTGCTCCTGGCTGCGGCGGTACGCGACCATGTGCATGAAGGCGCGCACCGCGCCCTCGGGTGTGGTGTAACTCGGAATGCCGGCTTCGGCGAAGCGCCGGCGGGCGTTCTGGGCGGTGTGCTCGCCCACCCAGCAGGTCAGGAGTGTGGGTCGGTTGCCGCGGCCGCTGCGCTGGCGGCCCTGCTCGGCGATCACCGCCTCGGCCGCGTCCATGCTGTCAGCGACGGCGGTGGGACAGTTCAGGACCAGGATGGCGTCGGCGTCCTGGGTATCGGCGAGGATGGAGAGCGAGTCGGCATAGCGCTTGCCCGGCGCATCGCCGATGATGTCCACCGGATTGCCATGCGACCAGGTTGCCGGCAACACCGCGTTCAGTGACTCGATGGTCTCCTCGGGAAGCTCGGCCAGTTGGCCCCCTTGGCCGATCAGCGCATCGGTAGCCAGTACGCCAATCCCGCCGCCATTGGTCAGGATCGCCAGGCGATCCCCCGCCGGCGGCTCTGTCGTGGCCAGGGTTTCCACCGCGGCAAAGAGCTCGCCAAGCGTATCCACCCGAAGCATGCCGGCGCGCCGGAACGCCGCGTCGTAGACGGCGTCCGAGCCGGCCAGCGCCCCGGTGTGGGAGGCCGCCGCCTTGGCGCTGGCGGCGTGGCGGCCGGCCTTGACCACGATCACCGGCTTCATGCGGGCCGCGGCCCGTGCCGCCGACATGAACTTGCGGGCATCGGTGATGGCCTCGACGTACAGCAGGATGGCGCGGGTGTTGGGGTCGTTGGCCAGGTAGTCAATGGTGTCGCCGAAGTCGACATCCGCCATGTCACCCAGCGAGATCATGTGCGAGAAGCCGATGCCGCGACGTTCCGCCCAGTCCAGCACGGAGGTGACGATGGCGCCGGACTGGGTGACGAAGGCGATCCGTCCCTTGGGTGGTGCCAGGTGGGCGAAGCTCGCGTTGAGGCCCATACCGGGGACCAGCAGACCCAGACAGTTGGGGCCGATGATGCGGGTGAGATTGGGCCGCGCGGCGTCCAGGGTGGCCTGGCGGAGTGCCATGCCTTCCTCGTCATTGCCCTCACCGAAGCCGGCGGTGATCACGATCACGCCGCGGGTGCCGCGCTCGGCCAGCTGTCGGACGATGTCGGGCACGGTCTTCGGCGGCGTGCAGACAACGGCCAGGTCCGGCGTGACAGGCAGATCGCTGATGTCGCGGTAGCAGAGAACGCCCTCGATGGCCTCATGCTTGGGGTTGACCGGCATGATGGGCCCGTCGAACCCGCCGTTGAACAGGTTGCGGGCCAGCACCGCACCCACCGAACCGGCGCGCCGGCTGGCGCCAATGATGGCGATGGAACGGGGCTTGAACAGCGCGTCGAGGTTGCGGACCGTCATCGGGCAGCCCTCCTGGTCGATGTATGTTGCAGAGCAACATTGTAACGCAGGAAGGCTTCAGACTTGTGACCCGCGAGACTACCCGCCTTGGCTGAAAAGCATGGGTGGCACGAGCGGCGGAATCAGGCTCCGGCCGCTGCGGCCGGGGTCAGCCCCGAGAGCTGCACCCCCAGCAAGCGCACGGCACGGTGCAGTCGATGGGCGAACAGGCATTCGCGCACCGCATCGGCCAGCGGTGAGAGACGGTCGGTGGGCACCGACAGGCTGCGGGAACGGGTATGGGTAGTGAAATCGCGGTAGCGCAGCTTGACGGTCACCGTCCGGGCGGCGAGACCGCGTTCGGTGAGCCGCGCATGGACACTATCCAGCATCTGGCGCGCCTCGTAGGCCAGTCGACCGCTGCTGCGGCAGTCCTGCTGGAAGGTACGCTCGCGGCCGATGGATTTGCGCACCCGCTCGGTCTGAACCGGTCGATCATCCTCGCCATGGGCGGCGCGCTGCAGTGACCGGGCGTGGCGTTCGCTGAATTCGCCCCGCAGCTGATCCGCTGGCAGGGCGGCCAGGTCGCCCACCGTTTCCACGCCCAGCGCGGCGAGGCGTTCCCCCGTCCGCGGTCCAACACCATGCAGGGTACGCACCGGCAGCGGCCAGACGCGACCGGGGACATCCGACGTCCGCAGCCAGGTCAGCCCGTCGGGCTTTTCCAGATCGGAGGCGATCTTGGCCAGCAGCCGGTTGGGACCGATGCCCACCGAGGCCACCAGGTCGGTGCTGGCCAGGATGTCGGCCTTCAGCCGCCGACCGATGTCGAGTGCATCCTCTTGCCGGTCGCTGATATCCAGATAGGCCTCGTCCAGCCCCACGGGTTGCAGCCGCTCGGTGACCGCGGCCAGGTGTTCGAACACCCGATCGGAGGCCGCGCGATAGGCCGGAAAATCCACCGGCAGGAAAACCGCATCGGGGCAGAGCCTTGCCGCCGTGCGCAGCGCCATACCCGAGTGAATGCCGAACACCCGCGCCTCGTAGGTGGCGGTGGAGACAACGCCACGCCGGGTCGGGTCGCCCCGCCCGCCCACGATCACCGGCTGGCCGTTGAGCTCGGGACGGCGTTTGAGCTCCACCGATGCAAAGAACGCGTCCATGTCGACATGCATGATGGTCCGCATCATGGTGCCGCCGACGGCTTCAGCCCGTGGGTTCGCCAAGATCATTCAGGAATCGCTGCTCCCAGGCGCCGATATCCTTTTCCCGCAGTGTGGTCATCATCCGCTGGTGGCGCCGCCGCCGCTCGGGCAGCGGCATGGCCAGTGCCTGGTTGAGGCCGGCGGCAATGGCGTCGATATCGTAGGGGTTGACCTGCACGGCGTCGGTGAGCTCGGCCGCCGCGCCGGCCAGCTCGGAGAGCACCAGCACGCCGGGGTTGTCGGGATCCTGGCTGGCCACGAATTCCTTTGCCACCAGATTCATGCCATCGCGCAGCGGCGTCACCACCCCGACCCGCGCCGCACGGTACAGCCCCACGACGGAGCCCCGCGCGAAGGTCTTGTTGAGATAGTGGATCGGGGCCCAGTCCAGGTCGGCATAGGTACCGTTGATGTGCCCGCTCAACCCCTCCAGGCGCTGGCGCAGCTCGGCGTACTCGGCGATGTCGCCCCGAGACGGGCTGGCGATCTGCATCAGCACGGTATGGCCGCGTCGGTGCGGGTAGTCGTCGAGCAGTGCCTCGAAGGCGCGGAAGCGCTGTTCCAGGCCCTTGGAGTAGTCCAGCCGGTCGACACCGATCATCAGGTCGCGCTCGCCCAGCCCGTCCAGCAGTCGGCGAACCCGCGGCGTGGTCATGGTACGGCGGCTGAGATCCGCCAGCTCATCCACGGCCACACCCACCGGATAGACGCCCGTTCGAAAATGTCGGCTGCGGTGGCGAAGACGCCCCGGTGAGAACACCAGCGCGCCAATGGCGCGGCTCGCGGACTCCTCGAAGGCGTGCCGGTCGTTTTCGGTCTGAAAGCCGAGGAGATCGAACCGGCATAGATCCTCGAGCAGCCGGCGATGCCCCGGCATGGCCCGCAGGACATCGTAATCCGGGAACGGGATGTGCAGGAAAAAGCCGATCCGATTGCGCACGCCCCGCTCGCGCAGCTCCCGGGCGAGGGGCATGAGGTGATAGTCATGGATCCAGACGGTATCGTCGGGCTCGAGCAGCGGTGCCAGCGCATCGGCGAACAGCGCATTGACCCGCGCATAGCCTTCGGAATAGCGGCGCTGGTAGTCCATGGCGCCCAGGTTGAAGTGGAACACCGGCCAGATCACGGCATTGGCGTAGCCAAGATAGAAGTCGTCGTAGTCGTCCTTGGCCAGTGGCAGGGTGGCGTAATCGATGCCGTCGTGCTGGACCAGTCGCGGTCGGGTGACGGGGCCGGCGCTGAGTTGCCCGTTCCAGCCAAACCACAATCCGCCACGCCGGGCCAGCGCATCGGACAGTGCCACGGCCAGGCCGCCCGCCTGCGGCTGACCGGCCTTAGGGGTCGGGACCCGATTGGAGACCACCACCAGTCGGCTCAAAGGCTCTCCTCCCAGCTGCGGCTCAGATGCATGGCTGAGTTGATGAGCCCCACCATGCTGTAGGTCTGCGGGAAATTGCCCCACAGTTCCCCATCCTCGGTATTCAGATCCTCCGACAGCAAGCCGAGTTTCGTGCGGTGTTCGAGCATGTTGCAGAAAAGCCGCCGCGCCTCCTCGCCGCGGCCGATGGCGTGCAGCGCATCGATGAACCAGAAGGTGCAGATGTTGAAGGCGTTCTCTGGCAGGCCGAAGTCATCCTCGGCGGCGTAACGGAACAGATGATCGCCGCGACGCAGCTGGCGCTCGATGGCCTCGACCGTGCCGATGAAGCGGGAATCATCGGGGGCGATGAAGCCGAGTTCATGCATCAACAGCAGGCTCGCATCCAGCGTGTCACCGCCGAAGGTCTCGACAAAGGCCCCGTGTCGCTCGCTCCAGGCCTCCCGGCAGATGGTTTCGTGCATGCGCTCGGCCTCGCCCTCCCAGCGGGAGGCATCCGCATCCAGACCAAGCCGTTCGGCGATTCGCCGCAGCCGGTCGCAGGCCGCCCAGCACATCATCGCCGAGTAGGTATGGACCCGCGCCCGGCCCCGATACTCCCAGATACCGGCATCGGGCTGGTCATAGAGCCGCGCGGCCTCCTCGCCCAGCGCGCAGAGGCGATGGTAGAGCGCCTTATCACCCGGCCGCTCGAGGCGTTCGTCGAAAAACGCCTGGGTCGCGGCCAGCACCACGGTGCCATAGACATCATGCTGATCCTGGTGATACGCGGCATTGCCGACCCTGACCGGTCCCATCCCCCGGTAGCCGCTGAAGGCATCGGCCTGGGTCTCATCAATGCGCCGTTCGCCGCCGATGCCATAGAGCGGCTGCAGACGATGATCGCCACTCGCGGCGACCAGGTTGATGATATATCGCAGGAAGCCCTCCATGGTGCGCGTGGCACCCAGCCGGTTGAGGGCATGCACCGTGAAATAGGCATCGCGCAGCCAGCAGTAGCGGTAGTCCCAGTTGCGCTCGCTGTTGGCCGCCTCCGGGATGGAGGTGGTGAAGGCCGCGATCACCGCCCCGGTGTCCTCATAGGCCGAGAGCTTGAGGGTGATCGCCGCCCGGATCACCTCGCGCTGCCATTCGAAGGGAATCGCCAGTGAGCGCGCCCATTCCCGCCAGTGGATCTCGGTATTCTCGAGAAAGCGTCGGCCCATGGCGTCGACGGACTCCTTGACGCTCTCGTCCGGCCCCAGCACGAAGGTCATCGTGCCATCCACCACGAACGGCGTTTCTTCCAGCACATGGGTCAGCGGCGCGTCCGTGGTCACGCGCAGCACCTGCGCCTCGCGGATGAAACGCACATGGTTGCTGCCGCGGGTCGTCGCCGGTGGCTGACCGTCCCAGCCGCTGGTGGGCCGCAGCCGGGTGCGGATCACCGGATTGCCGCGCAGTACCTCGAGACGGCGAATGATCATGACCGGCCGGTAGTAGCGGCCGTACTGCCGGAACCGCGGGCAGAAGTCGGTGATCCGCAGGACCGCGCCATGCAGGTCGCTGAGCTCGGTGCAGAGGATGGCGGTGTTGTGCCGGTAGTACTGGCGGGTGTCGCAGTGGTCGATCAGCTCAATACTGAAGTGCCCCCGGTCGCCCGTATCCACGAGCCGCGAGAAGGCCGGCTGGGCGTCGAAGCGTGGCAGGCAGGACCAGACCAGCGATCCGCCCGAGTCGATCAATGACGCGATCTGGCAGTTGCCGATCACGCCCAGTTCCAGGTTCAGCTCGGAGGGGTCAGTTGCCTCGCCAGGCTGGTCAGCCATTGCAGTGCCTCGTTGACAGACTCGATCTCGTATTGCGCCGCGGTCGGGCGGTCGGTGCCGACGCGGATGGAATGGCCGCCCAGCGTGTTGACGACCTGAAAGGCGTCTTCATCGGTCACGTCATCGCCGATGAATACCGGTGTACGTCCTCGGAAGGGTATCTCGGCCATGAAGGCCTCGACCACGGTGCCCTTGTGGTGGCTTGAAGGACGGATCTCCAGAACCTGCTTGCCGGGCTGAAGCCGGAACTCTTCGCCGAGGGCTGCGCATTGGTTCCGCATCACCGCCGCCGCCTCCTCGGCCACGGCCGGAGCCCCGCGGTAATGCAGGGTCAGTGCATTACCCTTGTCCTCCATCGCGGTGCCGGGATGCGTCTCGACGAACTCATGCAGCGCGGCACGCACCTCGGTGAAGCGTTCGCTGTGATCCACGGGCCGATACAATCGGCCCTGGCCATCGCGGCGCTCCAGTCCATGGATGCCGGCCATGGCTGGCAGGGCACCGTCGAGCAGGGCATCGAGCCCGGCCAGGTCACGACCGGAGACAATCGCCACGGCCCCATCCAGCCGCTCGACGAGCGCCCGCAGGAGGGCCGGCAGCGCATCGGGAACGGTCACGGCATCCGGGTGCTCGGCGATCTCCACGAGGGTGCCGTCGAAATCGAGGAACAGGGCCCAACCGGCCTCAGGGCTCGGCAGGCCGGGCCTCCTTGCCGCGCGCGCTTCGCTCATGCCACTCCGTTCAGCCGCGTCCCGCCAGGAAGTTGGCCATCTCCTCATTGAGGAGCTGGCCGAGGGCCCGGGTGATGGCCGTATCGATGGCCTCGGCATTGGCCTTGGCCCCCGGGGGCAGGGCGCGCTGCCGGGTCAGAGTGGTCTGTGCCCGGCCGGTGAACCGCTCGCCGTTCATCCAGGCGACACCCTGGAGGGCGATTTCCGTGTCGAGCTTGTAGGGCACGCCGGCGGTCACATCGTGCATGAGCACCTGGATGCGGATCTCCAGCCGCGGCTCGGCACGCCCATCCCACAACGTGGGTTCGAAGCCATAGTCACGCAGTGTCTCGGCGGCGGCCAGCTGGATGGCGTAGTTGATGTCGTCGGCCGGCAGCAGACGCACGATGCTGCCATCGGGGTTCTCGAGCATGCCCAGATCGCGGTCGCTGCGCATGTCCACCACCTGCAGGGAGACCGGCAGACCGCCACCGGTCACCTCGCCGGTGTCCGCCGGTTGCGGCGCCAGTCGAAGGTTCTGTGTGCCCTGGCTACAGGCGGCGAGCAGCAGCGTCAATCCGATCAGCAACAGGGTCTGCTGGAGTCTTTTCATGGTTCAGTCCTCGCTTGGGATGTCAGAAGATTAACATCCCCGGACCCGCCGCGGGCGCCCGGGCACTTGACGCCGGCAAGGGGGCGCCGGAGACTGCCGAGCCGTTTGCGAGTCGCTTTGATCAGGGAAAGACAACCGTGAAAACCGTTCTGGAGGCCGTTCCGCCGGAGCTGCACAAGGGAGAGGCGGCGGTGGACGCCGTGGTGGAGAAGGTCGCTGCTGTCCAGGCGGGAACGCCGCTCGATGCCGTGAATATCCCCGAAATCCACGAGGAGCCATCCCGCAGCAGCAAGGGTGAGCGGCGCCAACCCTTCGCGCCGCGCATGGCGCCCCGCGACCTCGCGAGGATCATCCATGACCGGCTCGGGCTGGAGTGCATGATCAACCACGTCGTCGTCCATCATCAGAGCGAACAGGCTTTGGTCGACTGGGCCCGGGAGACCTGGGAGTCGTACGGCATCCGGCAGTTCGTGCTGGTGGGCGGCGGGCGCCACTCGGCGCGCTACCCGGGGCCGGGGGTGCCCGAGGCCAACCAGCTCCTGCGCGAGCGCGCCGACATTCCCGCGCTGCGAATCGGTAATATCTGCATCCCCTCCCGCGAGGACGAGGCGCAGCGCGTAGCGGCCAAGGTGGCGACCGGCGCGGATTTTTTCACCACCCAGATCCTCTACGAGCCCGAGGGCTTCACCGGCATGCTCGATACGCTGGCCGAGGAGGGCGGTGCGCCGCCGGAAATCCTGCTCGCCTTCTGTCCGGTCAGGTCCGTTCGCAACCTGCGCTTTCTGCTCTGGCTGGGCGTCAGCCTGTCCGATGCGCTGGAGCAGTGGCTCACCGCCATCGAGGACGCGGTGCCTGAGCGCTCGCTGGCCCAGATCCGCCAGGCCTGGGCCGAGATCATCGAGCATCAGCAAGCCCGCGGCCGCGAGGCGCCGATCCTCGGTGTCAACCTTGCCCCCATCGGCCCGATCACCGCCGGGACGACGATCGATCTGGCCGCTGACCTCGCGAAACTGCACGGCGCCGGTTCGCGCGCGGTATGATGCCCGCATGACGATCACGCTCAAAACGCTGATGAGTCAGTATCCGCGCGCCGGCCGCCTGGAGTGGATCGGCCTCCGCCCGGCACGCCGGGTGGCACTGGAGATGCCGGATCAGGCCGAGGTCGACGCGACCGGGCTGGTGGGTGATCGCTACGCCGGCCGCAGTGGCAAGCGGGCGGTCACCCTCATCCAGGCCGAGCATCTGCCGGTGGTGGCGGCCCTGATGGGGCGGTCCGATCTGGATCCGGCGATCACCCGTCGTAACCTCGTGGTCAGCGGCATCAACCTATACGCCCTGCGCGGCGAGCGGTTCCGGGTGGGGGAAGTGCTGCTCGAGGGCACCGGGGTCTGCGATCCCTGCTCGTTCATGGAGGCGTCGCTGGGGCCGGGCGGCTACAATGCCATGCGTGGCCATGGCGGCATTACGGCGCGGGTCATCGACGCCGGGCGCATTGCCCTCGGTGATGCCGTCGCCGCCGAGCTGGAGGAGGCATCGGCATGAGTGATCTCCCGCGTTTCTTTCGCCGGCTCGGCTGGGTGTTCCTGGCCGTCGCCCTGAATATCGTGCTGATCGGTGTCGGTGCGCTCTGGATGAAGATCGGTCCGGCGACGATTGGCGTGCTGCTCGACCCGGGCAACGCCGTGATCTGGCTGACAACGGCGCTCACTTTCGCCCCGGCGATCGGCAGTTTCTACGCCGCGAGGCTGTTCCGTCGCCGCCAGTCCGACGCCTGAGGCCTAGTCCTCCGCCGGCGGCACAACCTTACCGGGGTTGAGGCGGCCCGCCGGATCCAGCGCGGACTTCAGGCGCCGCATCAGATCCTGCTCCACCGGGTCCTTCAGCCGCGAAACCTCGCCGGGCTTCAGCTGGCCCACTCCGTGCTCGGCGGCGAACGAGCCGTTGTATGTCATGACCACGTCGTGGACCTGTTGGGTGAGTTCATCCCATTCCGCGAGGAAGTCCGCATCGTCCATCGTCTCGGGTCGGGTCAGGTTGAAGTGGATGTTGCCATCACCGATATGCCCGAACGCGCAGACGCGGACGCCGGGGCAGGCATCGCGGACGACGGCGCCGGCGGCATCAATGAAGCCCGGCATGTCCGCCACTGGCACCGAGATATCGTTCTTGACGCTGGCACCAGCGCCCTTCTGGGCGCCGGGGATGCCGTTGCGCAGGCGCCAGAACGCCGCGGCCTCATCGGCGTTATCGGCGATCCGGTAGTCGCCGATCCCCGCCGGGGCAGCGGACAGGGCCCGCTCCAGCCGGCGCCCCAGCTGGACCTCGTGGCCGCTGCTGGTCAGTTCGATGAGCAGATACCAGGGGTACGCCGCGGGCAGCGGTTCAACGCAACCCTCGGCATAGTCGATGGCAAAGGCCAGGGGTTGGCGGCCCATGAGCTCGCAGCTGGTGACAGTGTCGCCGCTCTCGGCCCGCAGAATGCCGAACAGCGCAACGGCCGACTCGGCGCTCTCGAGGCCCACAATGGCGGTGGCCCGTTCACGGATCGCCGGGAAGAGCTTGAGGGTCGCGGCAGTGATGATGCCCAGTGTGCCCTCCGCACCGATGAACAGATCCTTCAGGTCGTACCCGCTGTTGTCCTTGCGCAGGGCGCGCAGGCCGTTCCAGATCCGCCCGTCGGCCAGGACCACCTCGAGGCCCAGGGTCAGGTCGCGGGCGTTGCCGTAGCGCAGCACATTCATGCCGCCGGCATTGGTGGCCAGGTTGCCGCCGATCTGGCAGTCGCCCTCCGCGGCGTAGCTGAGCGGGAAGAGTCGATCCACGGCAGCGGCGGCGGCCTGGACGGCGCTCAATCGACATCCGGCCTCGGCGGTCAGGCTGAAGTTGTCCGCATCCACGGCGCGGATGCGGTTGAGCCGCTCCAGCGACAGGATGATGGCCTCGCCACCATCGGTGGCCGCGGCGCCCCCGCACAGGCCGGTATTACCGCCCTGAGGCACAATGGCAACTCCCTGCTGGGCGCACATTCGCACCGTTGCGGCAACGCCCGCGCTATCCGCGGGGCGCAGCACCGCACGCACCGGGCGATCGGCGAAAAGCCCGCGGCGTTCCGTCAGGTAGGATGCCATTCCCTCACCGGGGTGAATGACCGCCCCGGGCCCCAGCTGCTGGCTTAGTGCGTCGAGGAATTCCATGATGCCAATGCTCTCATCCCGGCGGCGTTACAACCACATCCGCATGAGGGCGCGCACCGGGAAGACCGCCGTCCAGATACCCAGTGCCAGCACCGCCAGGCCGGCGACCCGCCGAAACCCCTGGTGCTGGAAGAAGCGCGACAGCCGGCCGCCGGCAACGCCGACCAGCGCCATGGCCGGGATCGTGCCGAGGCCGAAGGCGATCATGAACGCCGCCCCGCCACCCGCGGAACCCACGCCGGCGGCGGTGAGCGCCATGGCATAGACAAGGCCGCAGGGCAGCCAGCCCCAGAGTCCGCCCAAAGCGAATGCCATCGCGGGGTTGTGCACCGGCATGCAGCGCTGGGCGAGCGGTGCGATGTGCTGCCAGAGGCGCAGTCCGGCCCGCTCCAGCGGCGCCAGCAGATTGCGATTGAGGGTCAGCTGGATGCCCACCAGGATCACCAGCACGGCGGCGAACAGCCGCAGGAGCGGGGCCGCCGGGCCAAGGCCCTGGCCAATGCCCGCGCCCAGCAGTCCGGCTACGCCGCCGATGATGGCATAGCTCGCCACCCGGCCCAGGTTGTAGCCGAGCACGCAGGCGACACCGCGGCCACCGGGCGCGGCGGTGCTGCCGAGGGCGGCGGCAATGCCACCACACATGCCGATGCAATGGCTGCTGCCGGCCAGGCCGGCGACCAGGCCGGCGATCAGTGTCGGATCGGTTCCGCCCATGTTCACTGCTCGGGTTCTCCGTCTTTTCTCGACGGGTTATCCGGGTCCGCTGGCGGCAAGTCGCTTGGCTTGTTGCCCTGCTCGGGTGGACGGCGGTCGTCGTCCAGCAGAATGCGCCAGGCGGGGCTGTCCAGATCGTCGTACTGGCCGTTGCTGACTGCCCAGATGAACGCGGCAACGGCGAAGCCCAGCAGCATCACGCCCAGCGGGATGAGAATGAAGAGGATATTCATGGGGTCGCCTCGCCGGCCGTGTCCAACGAGCCAGCCGGTGCCGATGCGCCCCGCGGGCGGCCGCCCCGGGTCAGGCGGAGGGCGTTGAGTACCACCAGTACCGAGCTCGCGGACATGCCGATGGCCGCCGCCCAGGGTGGGATCTGGCCCATGGCGGCAAGCGGCAGGGCCAGGGCGTTATAGCCCGCCGCCCAGGTGAGGTTCTCGCGGATCACCCGGCGGGTCCGCCGGGCCAGGTCGATGCCCGGTGCCAGTGCGGTGAGTCGTTCGCCGGCGAGGAGCAGATCGGCACTGCCATGGGCGATGGCGGCACCACTCCCGAGGGCGACAGCCAGATCGGCGCCGGCAAGCACCGGCGCATCGTTGACGCCATCGCCCACCATGGCGGTGGCACCGCGTTGGCGTTGTGCGCTGAGCCACTCCAGCTTGTCCGCCGGCGTCAGCCCCGAGCGCCATTCCTCGATGCCCAGCCGTTCGGCCACCGCCGCCACAGAGGGTTCGGCATCGCCGCTGGCAATGCTGATCCGAATGCCGGCCTGTCGCAGCGCGGTGACTGCCGCTTCGGCATCGGGCCGGATGCGATCCGTGAGCACGAATCGGCCGAGCAGGCTTTCGGTATCGCCCAAAAGGACTTCTGTGCCCGAGTCGCTGCGGCGCGCCGGCACCGGCTTGCCGCTGAGGGCTGCTACCCAGTCGGGGCGGCCGAGCCGCAGCCGGCGGCCGGCACGCCCGGCCTCCACGCCCAGGCCGGGATGACTCTCGATGGCCTGTACCGAGGGGTCGCGTCGCATGCCATCAAAGGCCCGCGCCAGCGGGTGGCCGGCCTCGGCCTCCATGGCCGCGGCAACGGCCAGGCAATCCGCCTCGGAGAGCGCGCCCAGCATGTCCCGCTCGCCCAGCGCGATCCGTCCCACGGTGAGGGTGCCCGTCTTGTCGAAGACAACCTGTTCGACCGCGGCCAGCCGCTCGATGGCATCCGCCCTGGCCACCAAAAGCCCTTCCCTGGCCAGCCGCGAGGTGGCGCTGACCAGGGCCGCCGGCGTCGCCAGCGAAAGGGCGCAGGGGCAGGTCACCACCAGCACGGCCAGGGTAATCTCGAAGGCGCGTTCCGGCGCGATCTGCAGCCAGACCGCCCCGGTGACCGCGGCCGCGACCAGTAGCGCCGTGACGAACACCCGGGCAATCCGGTCGGCCAACCGCGCCACCGGCGGACGTTCCGCCTGGGCCCGCTCCAGCAGTCGCATCACCGAGGCCACCACCGTATCGCCCCCGGTGCGGGTGACCTCAATATCCAGCGCGCTACTGGTGTTGGTGCTGCCCCCCACCACTTCGTCGCCCACGGATCGGGGCTGCGGGACCGACTCGCCGGTCAGCAGCGATTCGTCGACATGACTGCGCCCGCGCAGGATCCGGCCATCCGCGGGGATCGCCTCGCCGGGGCGCACCCGCAGCTGATCACCGGGCTCGAGGGCCGCCAGCGCAACCCGTTCCTCGCCGTCGGTGCCGAGGCGCAATGCCGTGGCGGGCAGTAGCCGGCCCAGCGCGGTACTGGCCCGCCCGGCCCGCTGGCGGGCCATCAGCTCAAGGAAGCGGGCGACGGTGAGAAAGAACACGAACATGGTCACCGAATCGAAATAGACCTCACCACTGCCGCTGAACACGTGCCAGACACTGGCGGTATAGGCGCTGCCCACCGCCAGCGCCACCGGCACGTCCATGCCCGGCCGCCGGGCGCGTAGATCCCGCAGCGCGCCCTGAAAGAACGGATAGCCCGCGTACAGGGCCACCGGCGTTGCCACCAGTGCGCTTACCCAGCGCAGCAGGGTCTCCAGTGCCGGATCCATGTCGGCCTGGATGGCACCGGCGTAGAGCCCGACGGCGTACATCATCACCTGCATCATGCCGAGGCCGGCCACGGCCAGGCGGCGAATGGCGGCGCGCTGCTCGCGCAGGGCCGCGGAATCGCGCTCTCCCGGTGTCAGCGGATGCGGGTGGTAGCCAATCCGGTCGAGCTCGCGAAGCAGCACCGAGAGGGCCGTGGTCTCCGGATCCCAGGTCAGTACCGCCCGGGCGGAGGCCGGGTTGACGCTGATTCCGATAACGCCGGGAAGGCGGCCGAGCAGGTGCTCGATCAGCCAGCCGCAGGCCGAACAGCGCAGTCCCTCGATGAGCAGAACCACCTCGCGACTGCCGTCCGGTCGCATGCGCACCAGCTCGCGCTGGGCGGTATCGCTGTCCCAGGCGTTCCAGTCGTCGGGCTGCGGATCGGGCCGCGGGGCACTGGCCGTGCGGTACTGGTAGAAATCCTCCAGGCCGGCACCGGCGATCAGGCTGGCGACCGCTGCACAGCCCGTGCAGCATACCGAGTGGGTCTCGCCGTTGATGGTGACCGTCGGCGGGTCACCCGGCGGGAGGGGCTCTCCGCAGTGATAGCAGCCGCTCAAGGCGCATCGGCACCGGCGCCGAGCCGGGCCTCGGTGGCGCCCGCGCCGATGCGGCCCTCAAGCCGCCAGACCTCGGCCGGATCCGTGATGATCAGGTAATGCCGCTGGTCGATGGCCTGTGGCAGGCGCCCCTCATAGCGCTGGCCATCCACGCGCACCAGCTGGATGCGCTGGTCGCGGTCGCCCTGGGTGGCGTGGGCCAGTCTGACGTCCAGCTGCTGCGGGTAGTCATGGGCACCGCCCAGCCACAACCGCACGGTGCCGTCCGCCTCGGGCAGGCTGACCTCGGCGCTCAGCCCCAGGCGGGCCGCCTCGGCGCGGGCCTTGCTGGTGCTCTGGTAACCCAGGCCGACCTTCTCGAAATCGCCGGTGACCAGATTGTCGGCATGGCGGTTGGCGATGACCACGGTGCTGGTCCCGGCGACCACTGCCGTCAGGGGCGGGATGATCACGAACCAGGCCCAGAACTGCCGGTACCAGGGCTTGCTGTCGACGCTCGTCTGCATGTCGCGTTACCTCGGGTGCGGGCCTAGCGGCCCACCGGTGTCCGGAAGCGGGTGGTCTCGGAGCCGGTGATGTCAGTGCCATCCAGGCTTTTCACGGTGACCGTCACGTCCACCCCACCGATCTTCTCAGTGGCGTCGGGGTCGAGCTGGATCCGTGCCGGGATGGTGCGGGTCTCGCCGGAGGTCAGCCGAACCTCCGGGGGCTCGGTCTCGATGCGCACGCCGGCCGGCCCCTCAACGCTGAAGCCGTAGGTGTGCGGCTCACCGCTCATATTCGTCAGCTTGAAGCTATAACTGTTCTCGATCAGGCCATTGCCCGTCTCGCGATACAGGGTATTGCGGTCGGTGAGGATATCCAGGCGGACCGGCTCGCGCAGTGCGAGCCCCGTCGCACCGGCGGTGACCAGGGCGAGCAGCAGGACTGTGTACAGAATGGTGCGTGGCCGGATCACCCGGCTGGGTCTGCCCTCCAGGGCGTTCTCCGTGGTGTAGCGCACCAGGCCCCGCGGATAATCCATTTTGTCCATGACGCTGTCGCAGGCGTCGATGCAGGCGCCGCAGGCGATGCACTCATACTGCAGCCCGTCGCGAATATCGATCCCGGTGGGGCAGACCTGGACGCAGAGATTGCAGTCGATGCAGTCGCCAAGGCCCTTCTCCTTCGGGTCGACACCGCGCCTGCGGCCGCCGCGGGGCT
The DNA here is from genome assembly GCF_040838345.1 of Spiribacter sp. 1M189. NCBI lineage: Bacteria > Pseudomonadati > Pseudomonadota > Gammaproteobacteria > Chromatiales > Ectothiorhodospiraceae > Spiribacter > Spiribacter insolitus. Next base: position 1,862,903 of record NZ_JBAKFF010000001.1, read on the forward strand.
CGCCACGCGCCTCGTCGTAGGAGATGATCAGCGTCTCGCGATCGAACATCGCGCCCTGGAATCGGGCGTAGGGGCACATGTAGAGGCAGACCTGCTCGCGCATGAAGCCGGCGTTGAAGTAGGTCGCAAAGCCGTAGAACAGGCTCCAGAACGTCTCCCATGGCCCAAGCTGGAAGGACGCCGCCCGCATCAGCAGATCATCGATGGGGCTGAAAAAACCCACGAAGGTAAAGCCGGTCCATAGCGAAAAGACGATCCAGAGTACCTGCTTGCTGCCCTTGCGCAGGATCTTCTCGGCATTCCACGGGCCGCGGTCGAGTTTCATGCGCTTGGCGCGCTTGCCCTCCGTCCAGTGCTCCATCCACAGGAAGACTTCGGTCCAGACCGTCTGCGGGCAGGCATACCCGCACCACACACGACCGGCGAGCGAGGTCACGAAGAACAGGGCCAGCGCGCAGATCACCAGCAGCAGCGTCAGATAGAAGAAATCCTGCGGCCAGAAGGTGAGCCCGAGGATGTGGAACTGCCGGGCGGGCAGATCGAACAGGATCGCCGGCTCACCGCCGATGCGCACCCAGGGGAGCACGTAGAAAAGACCCAGCAGCAGGAACACCATGATCTTGCGCACGGTCTGGTAGCGGCCCTTGATCTCCCGCGGATGGATCTTCTCATGGGCGGCATACATCGAATCCTGGACCGGAGCACTCATGATGAAGCCTTCCGGGTATCGCGAGAGGGGGCACGGGCCGGCGCACGGGCCAGCAGCACGCTGACAGCGCTGGAGAAACCGGCCACGGCCCAGAACATCAGGAATCCGATGCTGTAACCGGCGGTGCGGCTGATCTCCCAGTCCGGCAGCGTCTGCAGGCGCAGGGTCTCAGGGTCGATGCCCGAGAAGAAGAGCATCGTGGCGAGGCCGGCGGACAGGAAGGCCGGCCACAGGCAGGCGCCAACCAGCCAGGCACGGCGCGGCGGGTAAGGCCGCTCGACGGGATCAGCGGGCTGCGATCGCATCCCGCGCCTCCTCACCGCCCGACAGGCGGTAGACGTAAGCGGCGACCAGGTGGATGCGGTCCTCGCCCAGCGTCTCGGCGAAGGCCGGCATCTGGCCATTACGGCCCTTGATCAGGGTCTGTTCGATGGTCTCCAGCGATCCGCCGTAGAGCCAGGTCTCATCAGTGAGATTGGGCGCGCCCAGCATGGGATTGCCCTTGCCCTCAACACCATGGCATGCCACGCACAGCGTCTGGTATTGCTGCCGACCCTGGCTGACCAGCCGCTCCGGCGCCTCGCGGCCGTTGAGGCTGTAGACATACGCCGCGGTGGCCTCGAGTGCCGTCTCATCCAGGGCCGCATCGAAGGCCGGCATCACGGCCTGGCGGCCATTGACCAGGGTGTGGCGGATATCCTCCGGCGCACCACCCCATTGCCAGTCCACATCGGCGAGGTTCGGGTAACCCCGCGCCCCGCGCCCATCCGAGCCATGGCAGGTGGCGCAGTTGTTGGCGAAAAGCCGCCCGGCCGTCGCCATGGCCTCACCATTCTCAGCCAGTTCGGGGATGGGGATCTCGGCATAGCTGGCGTACAGCGGCGCAAAGCGCGCCTCGGCCTCGGCGACTTCCTTGTCGTATTGCTTGTACTGGCTCCAGCCGAGCAGACCCTGGAAGTTGCCCAGTCCCGGAAAGAGCACCAGGTAGATCAGGCTGAACACGATGGTGATGTAGAACAGCCACAGCCACCAGCGCGGCATGGGGTTGTTGTACTCGCGCAGATCCTCATCCCAGACATGGCCGGTGGTCTCGTGGGCCGCCGCCTCGCCCTTCCGCGGCTTGGCCGTCCAGCGGATCAGCCACCAGCAGGCGAAGATATTGGCCAGCACGAAGACGATGATGAACACGCTCCAGAACAGGCTCATGACCGGCCTCCTTCGTCGCCATCATGGCGGTCGTGGTCATCGTCCTTCGGCGGGAGCGGCTCGTCGTTCTCCAGCGGCAGCTGGGCGGCCTCGTCGAATGACTGGCGGCGCTTGCGGCTGAATGCCCAGGCGACGATCCCCAGAAAGGTCACAAGCAGGACCACGGTAAAAATTCCGCTAACCATCGCTGGTTCCTCCGTTCACGCCGAGCCCTTGCAGGTAGGCGATGATGGCCTCCATCTCGGTAACGCCTTCCAGTTCCCGGGCCGCGGCGATGTCCTCGTCGCTGTAGGGCACACCCAGGTAATCCCGCTGGGCTGCCATGCTCTTCGCCACCTGCTCGGCATCCACCGTGCGCTCGGCGAACCAGGGATAGCCCGGCATGTTCGACTGCGGCACGACGTCACGCGGATTGATCAGATGCACGTAGTGCCAGTCATCCGTGTAAATACCGCCCACCCGGGCCAGGTCGGGGCCGGTGCGCTTGGAGCCCCACTGGAAGGGCCGGTCATAGACGAACTCGCCGGCCTTGGAGTAATCCCCGTAGCGCTCGGTCTCGGCCCGGAAAGGCCGGATCTGCTGGGAGTGACAGTTGTAGCAGCCGTTGGCCACATAGATGTCCCGGCCGGCGAACTCGATGGCCGGCAGGGGTTCCACGCCGGGTGCCGGCTCGGTGGTCTGCTGCGAGAAAAACAGCGGGACGATCTCGACCAGTCCGCCGATGCTGATCACGATGAAGATCAGCACCGCCATCAGCCCGGCGTTCTTCTCGACGACTTCATGCGACATGTCGATCCTCCTCAGGCGCTGGCCGCAGGGGCAGTGGCCGGGCGAGCCGCCTCAACCGGACGAATCGTGCGCCAGACGTTGTAGGCCATGATCAGCATGCCGGCGAAGAAGAGCAGGCCGCCGAGCAGCCGTACCGCGTAGTACGGATAGGTCGCGGAAAGAGACTCGATGAAGCTGTAGGTCAGCGTGCCGTCATCGTTGACCGCCCGCCACATGAGCCCCTGCATGACGCCGGCGATCCACATGGAGGCGATGTAGAGCACCACCCCGATGGTGGAGACCCAGAAGTGGACGTTGATCAGCGGCACGCTGTACATCTGCTCGCGGTTGAACAGCCGCGGCACCAGCATGTAGATCGAACCGATGGTGATGAAGGCCACCCAGCCGAGCGCGCCGGAGTGGACATGGCCGATGGTCCAGTCGGTGTAGTGCGACAGGGCGTTGACCGTCCGGATCGCCATCATCGGGCCCTCGAAGGTGGACATGCCGTAGAACGACAGACTCACCACCAGGAAGCGGATGATCGGGTCATCCCGGAGCTTATGCCAGGCCCCGGAGAGGGTCATGATGCCGTTGATCATGCCGCCCCAGGACGGCGCGAGCAGGATCAACGAGAATACCATCCCCACCGACTGGGTCCACTCCGGCAGGGCCGTCCAATGCAGATGATGCGGGCCGGCCCACATGTAGATCGAGATCAGCGCCCAGAAGTGCACCACCGACAGGCGGTAGGAGTAAATCGGCCGACCGGCCTGCTTGGGGACGAAGTAGTACATCATTCCCAGGAAGCCGGCGGTCAGGAAAAAGCCCACCGCGTTGTGGCCATACCACCACTGCACCATGGCATCCACGGCGCCCGCGTACACTGGGTAGGACTGGGTGAGCGAAGTCGGGATGGCCAGGCTGTTGACGATATGCAGCATGGCCACGGCGACGATGAAAGCTCCGTAGAACCAGTTGGCGACGTAGATATGCTTGGTCCGCCGCCGCAGGATGGTGCCGAAGAAGGACACCGCGTAGGCCACCCAGACCAGCGTGATCAGGATATCCAGCGGCCAGATCAGCTCGGCGTACTCCTTGCTCTGCGTATAGCCGAACGGCAGCGTGAAGATGGCGCCGACGATCACCACCTGCCAGCCCCAGAAGCTGAAGGCCGCGAGCCGGTCGCCCATAAGCCGGACGCCACAGGTCCGCTGCACGACATAGTAGGACGTGGCGAACAGCGCTGAGCCGCCGAACGCAAAGATCACCGCATTGGTGTGTAGCGGCCGCAGGCGGCTGTAGGTCAGCCAGGGGACGTCGAAGTTGAGCGCGGGCCAGAGTAGCTGAGCGGCGATGATCACGCCCACGAGCATGCCCACGATGCCCCAGACCACCGTCATGATGGTGAACTGACGCACGACTCGATCGTTGTACGCGGCAGGTGTTTGCATGATGGATCCAGTGTTGGAATTGTGGTGACGCTTAAGTTTCCAACGACCGGATCGCCAGCGCTTTGATCCAGATCAAAACCGGATTGTTCATGCGCCGCCGGGCCGTTTGACGTGTATCATTAAGTAAAAGTCAAGACGAAGGCTTAAGGAGTCTCGGTCGATGAAATACTGCAGTCGAATGATCGGTGGGTTGGTCGCCGTCGGCCTTGCGCTGCCGGCGGCGGCCGATTCCCTGGATATCAACTTCAGCGGTGATGCCGCGCAGGTGGGTTATAGCAAGGCACTGGCCCGCGACGACCTGGAGGCCGGGGCCGCACTGATGCATCACGACAGTGGTGGCAACATCGTCGAAGCGGATCTGCACCTGGTCGACCGTCCCGAACCGGGCCGCAACACCCTGGTGCTGGGCATCGGTGGCAAGATCCCCTACATCAACGATGATCATCGCAGTGCCGACGGGGCGGCGCTCGCCATCGGCGGCAAGCTGCGCTGGACGCTGCCGGATTACAATCGCGCCGGTGTGGCGGGTGCGGCCTACTATGCCCCGTCGGCCACCTCGGTGCATGACATCGATGGGTATCGGGAATACTCGGTTCGTGGCGAGTTCCGCATCCTTGAGGACGCCGATATCTACCTCGGCTATCGCCGCATCGAGCTGAGCTACGATGGATCGGGTGGCGATCGGAACTTCGACGATGGCGTCTACGCAGGCTTCAACGTCGACTTCTGACCGCCGGGGCCGCTGGCTGGCGGCGGTAACGGCGGGTCTGCTGGCGGCAGCGGCACTTGTACCCATGGCCCGGGCGCAGGATGAGGCCCAGGCCGAACCCGGGTCCGTTGCGCCGGAGACCCTGGCCTCGGTGCTTATGTACCACCGCGTGGGTAACCCGGATTACCCCGGCACCAGCGTCACCCGCGAGCAGTTCCAGGCGCATCTGGATTATCTGGACGACAACGACTTCAACATCGTCCCGCTCGGGCGGGTGGTGGAGGCATTGCAGACCCGCGAGCCGCTTCCTGATCGTACGGTGGCCATTACCTTCGATGATGCCTATCGCAGTGTGCGTGAGGTGGCCCACCCGATGCTCGCCGCCCGTGATTGGCCGTATACAGTCTTCGTCGCCACCGAGGGCGTAAATGCCGGCTATGACGGTTATCTCGACTGGGATCAGCTGCGCGAAATGGCGTCCGATGGCGCGCGTTTCGGCAACCATTCCCGTTCTCACGCCCCGCTATTCGTCCGTGATGACGATGAGACGCGGCCGCAGTGGCGCGCCCGCATTGAGGACGATCTGACAGCGGCACAGCAGCGTCTCGCCGAGGAGTTGGGGGATGCCCTCTATCAGTCGCCGCCGCTGCTGGCCTATCCCTATGGCGAGTACAGCCTCGAGCTCATGGATCTGGCCGCGGAGATGGGGTTTGTCGCCTTCGGGCAGCAGTCGGGTGCCATCGGTATCCACTCCAATTCGCTCGCCTTGCCCCGTTATCCCATGAATGAGCGCTTTGCCGGGCTCGAGGGGTTTGCGCTGAAAGTGAACTCGCGGGCGCTCCCGGTGGTGGACCAGCAGCCATTGGACCCGGTCCGGGCGTCTGTACAGGCACCTCGTCTGACCCTGACGCTTGACCCCCTGCCGGAGCAGACCTCCGCGCAGCTGGCCTGTTACTACCAGGGCGAGCGTCTGCTGCCGGAATGGCTGGAGGAGGGGGTGCGGTTCGCGGTGCGCGGCGACACCGATCTGCCGCTTGGCCGAAGTCGCTACAACTGCACTGCGCCGGATGGCAGCGGCCGTTATTACTGGTTCAGCCAGCTCTGGATCCAGGGGCGCGGCGGCACATGAGCGTCATCCCGCCCAACGGTCCCCGCCTGCTGCAGATAACCGATACGCATCTGTTCGCCGATCCGGCGACGGAACAGGCGGGCATCCTGCCCGAGGCACGCTTTCAGGCCACGCTGCGCGCCATGGCCCCCTGGGCGGTCAGCGCCGACGGCCTATTGCACACCGGCGACCTGGTCCATGATGGCAGTGATGAGGCTTACCAACGACTGCGGCAGGCATTGATATCGCTGGATCTGCCCGGTCTTGTCATGCCCGGCAACCACGATGACCGCGCTGGGCTGCAGGCCGCGTTTGCCGACGGGCCAGTCAGCGCTGCGCGTACACTGCGGATCGGTGACTGGACCCTCATCGGCCTCGATTCACTGCAGACCGGCGAGGTGCCCGGGCATCTGGACGTGGCGGAGCTCGCCGCTCTGGATAGGGCGCTGGCGGACTGCTCGACCGCGTATTGTCTGGTGGCACTGCATCACCCGCCATTCCCGGTGGGCACCGCCTGGCTGGATGCCATCGGCCTCGACAACCCCGGGGCGCTGTTCCAGCGGCTGGCCGGGGATTATCGCGTTCGGGCCGTGGTCTGTGGTCATGTCCACATGGCATTTGATGGTCATGCCAATGGCTGCCGCACCCTTGCCACGCCGGCCACCGCGGCCCAGTTTCTCGCCGGCGCAGAGGGGTTTGCCATCGATCGCGGACCGCCCGCGTTCCGCTGGCTCGACCTGCGCGCCGACGGCGGTATCGACACCGGTGTGGTGCGCGTGAGCGGCGCTTGATGTCGCGGGCTTTCCAGCCCCCGACACAGCCTTTAGGGTAACGCTGGATTTTCACTCGACGACGGAGGCATAGGCGATGGAGTATCGCTCCTGGATGTGTGTAGTCTGCGGCTGGATTTATGAAGAGGAAGACGGTCTGCCCGACGAGGGCATCGCTCCCGGCACCCGCTGGGAGGATATCCCGGATGACTTTGTCTGCCCGGAGTGCGGGGCAGGCAAGTCCGACTTTGAGATGATCGAAATCTGATCATGGCGCGGGCCATCGCCGGGCTCTACGTCATCACCGATGCCCGCTGGCCGCGGCCGGTCGCGCTGGAGTCCGCGGTTGATGCGGCGCTGCGCGGTGGCGCCCGGGTGGTGCAGTATCGCGACAAGTCCGATGACGCCCATCGGCGGCATGCGGAGGCGAAGACCATCGCCAGTCTGTGTCGCGAGCGGGGGGCGACGTTCATCGTCAACGATGACGTGGGGCTGGCGGTCGCGGTTGCGGCGGATGGCGTCCATCTTGGCCGTGACGACAATGACCTGGCCGCGGCGCGGGCAGCACTGGGGCCGGAGGCGCTCATCGGCGTGTCCTGCTACAACGAGCTTGATCGCGCGCGCCAGGCGGCCGCCGCCGGGGCGGATTATCTGGCCTTTGGCAGTGTCTATCCCTCGGCCACCAAGCCGAATGCGGTGCGTGCCCCGCTGGCGCTCTTTGGCGAGGCACGACGTTTTACCGATCGGCCGCTGGTGGCCATCGGCGGCATCAACGCCGACAATATTGCCACGGTGACCGCGGCCGGCGCCGATGCCGCGGCAGTGGTGGATGCGGTCTTTGCCGCACCGGATATCGAGCAGGCGACCGCGGAGCTGGTGGCGCGCGGCTTTGGCCCGGCGCCGGACTGAATCCAGACCAGGGGAAAGCAATAACCATGTCGAATCGATCCGAGCAGCTTTTTGCCGAGGCCCAGCAGCACCTGGTGGGGGGCGTCAACTCCGCGGTGCGGGCGTTCCGTTCCGTGGGTGGGACGCCGGTGTTCATGCGCCGCGGCGAGGGCGCCTGGATCGAGGACGTCGATGGCAAGCAATACGTCGACTATGTCCTCTCCTACGGCCCGCTGGCCATCGGCCATGCCCATCCGGAGGTCGTGCGCGCCATCTGCGATACCGCCGCCAGCGGCACCAGCTTCGGCGCCCCCACCGAGCTCGAGACCGAGCTGGCGGTGCTGGTGCGCGAGCTCATGCCCGGCATCGAGCGCATCCGCATGGTCAACTCCGGCACCGAGGCGTGCATGAGTGCCGTGCGACTGGCGCGGGGCTATACCGGCCGCGACCGGGTGCTCAAGTTCCGCGGCAACTACCACGGCCATGTCGATGCGCTGCTGGTCGAGGCCGGCTCCGGCGTGCTCACCCTGGGTATCCCTGGCTCCCCGGGCGTCCCCGCCTCGGTGACCGAGACCACGCTGACCGCGCCCTTCAATGACATCGACGGGGTCCGGGAGCTGTGTGCCGAGTACGGTGATTCCATCGCCGCGGTGCTGGTCGAGCCGGTGGCCGGCAACATGAACTGCATCCCCGCCCTGCCGTCATTCCTGCAGGGCCTGCGCGAGATCTGCGATGACAGCGGTGCGTTGCTGGTGTTCGACGAGGTCATGAGCGGCTTTCGGGCGGCCCTCGGCGGCGCCCAGGCCTGGTATGGCGTCCAGCCCGACCTCACCTGCCTTGGCAAGGTGATCGGCGGCGGCCTGCCGGTGGGCGCCCTGGGTGGACGTGCCGAGGTCATGGACATGCTGGCACCGACCGGACCGGTCTATCAGGCCGGCACCCTGTCCGGCAATCCGCTCGCCATGGCCAGCGGCCTCGCCACGCTGCGCAACCTGGCCCGTCCGGATGTGCACGCCAGTGCCGAGGCCTGGACCGGCCGTCTGCTGGCCGGCCTGCGCGAGCGTGCGGATCAGGCCGGCATACCGCTGCTCACGCACCAGGCCGGCACCATGTTCGGGGTGTTCTTCACCGACAGTGACCGAGTCATCGGTTTCGAGGATGTCGCCAACTGCGATGCCGAGCGTTTCGTGCGCTTCTTCCACGGCATGCTCGAGGCCGGCGTCTACCTCGCCCCGTCTGCCTTCGAGGCGGGTTTTGTGTCCACCGCCCATGACGAGGCGGCGCTCAGCCATACACTGGATGCGGCCGAGCGGGTGTTCGCTGATCTGTGAGCGGGCTCGAAACGGCCCTTGAGCCGGTCTTTACCTGGCTGACGGCCAATCCGGCCTGGGCCGGGGCGTTCATCGGGCTGATCGCCTTCGCTGAATCACTGGCGCTGGTGGGGCTGCTGGTCCCCGGCGCCTTTCTCATGTTCCTTGCTGGCGCCGCCGTCGGCGGCAGCAATATCGACATCCTTCCCATGCTCGCCTGGGCCGTCGTCGGGGCCGTCGCCGGCGACAGCCTGAGCTACTGGCTGGGCCGGCATTTTCGTGACCAACTGCGGGATTTTCCCGTGGTCCGGCGCTACCCGGGCGCCCTGGCCAGGGCGGAGGGGCTGTTTCATCGCCATGGTGGCAAAAGCGTGGTCATCGGACGCTTCGTGGGTCCGGTGCGGCCGGTCATCCCCGCCGTGGTGGGCATGCTGGGCATGCCGCCGGGCCGGTTCCTCGTGGCCAATGTCAGCTCGGCACTGGCCTGGGCCCCGGCCTACCTCCTCCCGGGGGTGGTTTTCGGCGCTTCGCTGGTGCTTGCCATGGAGGTCATGGGCCGGCTCATGGCCTGGCTGGTGCTCGCCTTCGGCGGATTCTTCCTGCTGCGCTGGCTGATTCCTCGCATCGACCGGCCACTGCGCCTTGCCGGCCACCGCCTGGCCCGAGCCGTGGGCCGCCATCCGCCGCCGGGTCAGTGGGGCGAGTGGCTGCGCCCCTTGCATGCTGCCCTGCGGGCGTTGCGTCATCGGCAGGGGTGGCTCTGGTGGCTGGCGTTTGTCGTGTTTCTGGGGACGTTGGCCGAGGCCCTGTGGACGCCCGGCCCGCAGGGCTGGGAGCGGGGGCTGCTGGCGCTGGCCGAGGCTCAGCGCGGCGATCTGCCGCGGCGGTTCGCCTGGATCATTACCCAGGCCGGCGGGCTTTTGCCAGTCAGCCTGGCCACACTGACGCTGGTCGCGGCGCTGTGGCGCGCGGGGGAAGTTCGCCGGGCCGGTTTCGCCGTGCTCGGCGTGGCCAGTGCGGTGCTGGTGGCTTATGTGCTCAAGGCGCTGCTGGGCACGCCACGGCCCAATGGCCTGACGGCCACGGCAGAGTTCGCGGCCGCCTTTCCCAGCGCCCACGCCGCCGGCATTGCCGCACTGGTGACGGTCTGGCTCACGGTGCTGCCACCGCGGGCACGCGTGCTTCGCTGGCTGCTCCTGCTACCGGGCGGCCTGCTGATTGCGCTGGTGGCCGCGACGCGGCTTCTGCTCGGCGTGCACTGGCCGTTGGATGTCATCGGCGGGCTGGCGCTGGGGATCGTGCTGGGCGCCCTGCCCGCGGTGGCCGGCGGCGTTCGTTCACCGGTGCGGCGTCGCGATGAGTCCGTCGTGCTATCGGCGGGTATTCTGGTGGCAACCGCTGGCATTGCGCAGATGCTGAACTGGCCGGATCCCATCGATACCTATCCGGAGCCTGTGGGCAGTGGCCTGCCGGCCGTTGTCGCCACTGACAGTCCCCTTGCCACGCAACGCCTGGGTCTCAGGGGGCCGGCCGATGCCTTCGTGGCGCAGTGGCAGGCCGGAGAACAGGTCCCGGCCGGTTTCGAGCCGGAATGGCAGCCGGCCCCGCCGTGGCGCTGGCAGACGGCACTGCGCTGGATCAGCCCGCGGCCCTCGGCGGCCCGGCTGCCGGTGTTACCCCGTTGGCATGATGGGCGCCGGCCGGATGTGGTGCTGATCCGGGTGGGCGATGATCCGCGCCGGCGCTGGGTGCTTCGCGCCTGGCGCGCGGCAGTGACACCCGATGGGCCGATCTGGCTCCTGACCCTGGAGCGCGATGATATTCGCCCGGGCGTCCTGCTGCCGCGACTGCGACGCCATGAACCGTCCCCGGATGAGCTCGCGGCACTGCTGGGACCAGCCAGCCAGCGCGCCGGCCTGGTCCGGTTACCGGGGCCGGTGCCCCGCTATCGCTCGTCGTCGGATGCGTCTGCGGCCAGTCCCCAGGGCGGCACCAATCCCTGATCAATGCCCAGCCGGTCGAGCACACGGGCAACGACGAAGTCCACCACGCCGGAGATGTCGGAAGGCCGGTGATAGAAGCCCGGGTTGGCGGGCAGCATGACCGCGCCCACGCGGGTGAGACGCAGCATGTTCTCGAGGTGGATTTCGGAGAGGGGTGTCTCGCGGGGCACCAGGATCAGCTGGCCCCGCTCCTTCAGCACAACATCGGCGGCCCGCTCGATCAGTGCCTCGCTACTGCCCGCGGCGATACGCCCCAATGTGCCCGTGGTGCAGGGGCAGACCACCATCTGCCGCGGCGCGCCGGAGCCCGAGGCCACGGGGGCCGTCCAGGCCTTGGGTCCGAACACCTGGAGCTGTCCGTCGGCAGCCCCCAGACGCTCGGTCAGTGCGGCCGCCAGGTCGGTCGGGCGTCCGGGCAGGGCCAGGTCATGCTCCATTTTCAGCACCAGTCGCCCGGCCTCGGAGATGAGCAGGTAGACCGGCCTGTCGGCGGCGATCAGGCACTCCAGCAGGCGCAATCCATAGATCCCGCCGGAGGCCCCGGTAATGGCCAGAGTGATCGGTTGTGTTCTCATGCGCCTGCTCCTTGCGTCCTGAAGGCTTCCAGCAGGCGATCATGAATCCCGCCGAAGGCACCGTTGCTCATGACCACCACCGTATCGCCCGGGCTGGCGGTGGCGGCAATATGCTCGATCAGGCCGTCGATGTTGACGGCCGTGGTGGCGCGGCCCGCCAGCGGTGCCAGTGCCGCGCCCACATCCCAGGCCAGGGCTGGGTCGGCGAGGACAAACGCGCGATCTGCCGCCGCCAGCGCCGTCGCCAGGCGATCGGCATGAACGCCCTGTTTCATGGTATTCGAGCGGGGCTCGATCACCGCCAGCAGCCGCCCCCGTGTGTGTTCCGCCCCCAGGGCGTCGAGCGTGGCCGCGATCGCCGTGGGATGATGGGCGAAGTCATCCAGCACCGTGATGCCATTCGCCTCGCCCCGCCATTCCAGGCGACGGCGTACCCCCCGGAATTCTGTCAGCGCGGCGACTGACTGATCGAGCGGGACGCCGGCATGCCGGGCGGCGAGCAGCGCCGCCGCGGTATTCATGGCGTTGTGCCGGCCCGGCAGGGGCGGCTCGAAGCGCTGTCCGTTCAGTTGCCAGTCGCCGCCATCCCCCTGCAGACGATAAGCCGCCGCCGTCTGCTCGCCGAAGTCGATCCGCTCGCTCCAGCAGCCCTGCGCCAGCACGCGGCCCAGCGCGCGGTCATCGGCGTTCACCACAATCCCGCCGTTGCCGGGCACGGTGCGGACCAGATGGTGAAACTGCCGCTCGATCGCCGCCAGATCGGGGAAGATGTCGGCATGATCGTACTCAAGATTGTTCAGCACCAGCGTTCGCGGACGGAAATGGACGAATTTCGAGCGCTTGTCGAAAAAGGCCGTGTCGTACTCATCGGCCTCGATGACGAAAAACGGTGAGCGGCCGAGACGCGCGGAGCTTTCGAAGTTCCCCGGCAGCCCGCCGATCAGGAATCCCGGCGCCAGGCCGGCGGCATCGAGCAGCCAGGCCACCAGGCTCGCCGTCGTGGTCTTGCCGTGGGTGCCGGCCACCGCGATCACCCAGCGATCGCGCAGGATATGGCGTGCCAGCCAGTCCGGGCCGGAGGTGTAATCGAGCCCGCGATTCAGGGTGGCTTCCACCGCCGGATTGCCGCGGGAGAGGGCGTTACCGATGACCACCGTCTCCGCCGACTCCGCCTCGGTCAGCGTCTCATAGCCCGTATGGACCGTGATCCCGGCCTCCGCCAGGACCGTACTCATGGGCGGGTAGAGGGGGCCATCCTGGCCGGTGACACGATACCCGGCCTGGCGGGCCAGAACGGCCAGACCAGCCATGAAGGTGCCGCCGATACCCAGGATGTGGAGATGACTCATACGCCGCTGGCGGCGCGCACGAAGGCGCTCCCGCCGAAGATGTAGGCCAGCGTGATCGCCAGGCTCAGCAGACCGCCCAGGTTAAGAGCCGAGCGCAGGATGTGATTGACCACCGCGATGTTCCAGATGAGCAGCAGCAGAAAGCTCAGGGCACCGATGGGGCTCGCCTGCTCGGGACTGCCCACGAACAGCAGCACCGGCAGCGCCACCAGCGAGATGACCGCATCCGTTCCAAACAGCGCCGTCGCGCTCTGGATGAAGCGCGCCGCGTGGCCCCGCAGCCACAGCGCCAGCGCCAGGAAGGCGAGGTTGTAGCCCGCCAGCAGGGCGATCTGCAGGAGTGGCTCCGCCTGCGGCGTAAAGCGCTGGATGACGGGCACATTAATGGCGGCCGTCACGGCGATGGCAATGCCCATCAGGCCCGCGGAGCAGGGCAGGTCCTCGGGACCGGCCCGCAGCAGGGCGATTGCGATCAGACGTTGTACGGGGTTGCTTTTCGACATCGCGATCGGTGGTCCACCAGCTGACAAAATACGACGCGGGGTTGAATCCATTAGCCCGTCTGGGGTTGCATTCATGGTACCGAGTAAATGGACCGGCGTCGCGAGGGAGGGATTGGATGCTGGATCGGTTTTTGCACAATGGCATTGAGTGGGGGAGTCTGACAGTCGAGCGCCCCGCGGGGGAGACCCGGCATTTCGGGTCGGGGCAGCCCGAAGCGGACATCACCATTCATGACCGCCGGGTCGAGCGGCGTGTGCTCAGTGATCCCGACTTCATGCTGGGTCAGACCTACATGGAAGAGGGCTGGAGCACCACCGAACTGCGCGCCCTGCTGGCGGTGCTCATGGGCAACTTCGACGACCCCGAGCCCGGTAGCGCCAGACGTCTCGCCCAGGCCGCGGTTCGCCCGCTGCAGCAGTGGAACCGCCGTGCGGCAAGCCGCCGCAACGTGGCGCATCACTACGATCTCGACGAATCGCTGTTCCGGCGCTTCCTCGATACCGACATGCAGTACTCCTGCGCCTACTGGCCGGACGGCGTCGAGGACCTGGAGAACGCTCAGGCGGCAAAGCGTGCGCTCATCCGCCGCAAGCTCTGCCTCGAGCCGGGTCAGCAGGTGCTGGACATCGGCTGCGGCTGGGGCGGACTCGCCATCGAACTCGCTGAGCAGGCCGATGCGCGCGTGATCGGCCTGACGCTGTCCGAGGAGCAGGCCCGGGTGGCTCGCGACCGCGTCCGCGAGCGGGGCCTGGAAGATCGCGTGGACATCCGCATCCAGGACTATCGCGATGTGCCCGAGCGCTTCGACCGGATCGTCAGTGTGGGCATGTTCGAGCACGTCGGCGCCAGCTACTACGACACCTTTTTCCGCGCCCTGCACGATCATCTGACCCCCGACGGCGTCGTCCTTCTGCACACCATCGGCCGCCTCGGGCGGCCCGGCGTGACCAACCCCTGGATCCGCCGCTACATCTTCCCCGGCGGCTACATCCCATCGCTGTCCGAGGTCAGTGCGGCGGTGGAGCGACAGCGCCTCGCCACCACTGATCTCGAGGTCCTGCGCCTGCACTACGCCTACACCCTGGCCGCCTGGTTCGAGCGCTTCCAGGCGGTCCGCGAGCAGGTGGCCGCCGAGAAGGGCGAGCGCTTCTGCCGGATGTGGGAGTTCTACCTCGCCGCCAGTGAAATGGCGTTCCACTATCGTGGCCTGGTGGTCTTTCACTTCCAGCTGGCGGCGGATCAGACCGCCGTGCCGCTGTCGCGGGACTATCTGCATGAGGCCGCCGCCGTCGGGGCTTGATAGACTCTCGCGCGAGTACGGGGAAGGGGAGTCACCATGCCAGCGAAAAACGCCTTCTACGCCCAGTCCGGCGGCGTCACCGCGGTCATCAACGCCAGCGCCGCCGGCGTGATCGAGGCCACGCGTGAGCATCCGGCCGACATCGGCACGGTCTATGCCGGCGCCAACGGCATCCTCGGTGCCCTGCACGAGGAGCTGATCGACACCACAGCCGAGTCCGCCGAGACCATCGCGGCGCTGCGACACACCCCCGCCGGTGCCTTTGGCTCGGCGCGCTACAAGCTCAAGGGGCTGGAGGAGAACCGCGCCGAGTACGAGCGCCTCATCGAGGTGTTCCGTGCCCACGACATCGGTTATTTCTTCTACAACGGCGGTGGCGACTCGCAGGATACGGCCCACAAGGTCTCGCAGCTGGGTGAGGCGATGGGCTACCCGGTCACCTGCATCGGCGTGCCCAAGACCGTCGACAACGATCTGCCCGTGACCGACACCTGCCCCGGCTTTGGGTCGGTGGCCAAGTACATCGCCGTGGCCACCCGCGAGGCGGGCCTGGACGTGGCCTCCATGGCCGAGACCTCCACCCGCGTGTTCATCCTCGAGACCATGGGCCGTCACGCCGGCTGGATCGCGGCGGCCTCGGCGCTGGCCCGCGAGCGGGACGGGGATCCGCCCCATGTCATTCTGCTGCCCGAGGTGCCGCTGGACGAGCAGCGGTTCCTCGATCGCGTCCGCCAGAGCGTGGAAGCGTTCGGCTACTGTGTGGTGGTGGTCTCCGAGGGCGTGAAGACCGCCGACGGCCGCTTCCTCTCGGATCAGGGCACGCGTGACGCCTTCGGTCATGTCCAGCTCGGTGGCGTCGCCCCGGTGGTGGCCGCCATGATCAAGAATCACCTCGGCTACAAGTACCATTACGCCATCGCCGACTATCTGCAGCGGGCGGCCCGGCATATCGCCTCGGCCACCGACGTCGAGCAGGCCCATGCGCTGGGTCGGGCCGCGGTGGAACTCGCGCTCGCCGGGCGCAATGCCGTGATGCCCACCATCGTGCGCGGGTCGGACAGCCCCTATCGCTGGCACATCGGCGAGGTGGCGCTGGAGGCGGTGGCCAACCGCGAGGCGAAGATGCCCGCCGAGTACATCGACGACAGCGGCTTTTTCGTCACCGAGGCGGCGCTGCGCTATCTGCGCCCGCTCATCGCCGGCGAGGACTATCCGCCCTACCGCGACGGGCTGCCCGATTATGCCCGTCTGCGCGGTCAGCGCGTCGCCAAGCGGCTGCCGGCCTTCGGGACCTGACCCGACCCGGGCGGCTGCGTATAATCCAGCGAGTTTTCAACCTATCCGACCAGGAGCAAGCGCATGGCGTATCAGGGCATCGACGCGGGCAAGAAGCTGCCCGACGACCTCAACATCATCATCGAGATCCCGGCCAACGCCGATCCCATCAAGTACGAGGTCGACAAGGACTCCGGGGCCATCATGGTGGACCGGTTCATGGGAACGGCCATGCACTATCCCGCCAACTATGGCTATATACCGGACACCCTCTGCGGCGACGGCGATCCCCTGGATGCGCTGGTGGTGACGCCCTTCCCGCTGGCCGTGGGTTCGGTCATCCGCTGCCGGCCGGTGGGCATGCTGGAGATGACCGACGAGGGGGGCGAGGATGCCAAGCTGCTCTGCGTGCCGATCAGCAAGCTCACGCCGATCTACGACCACGTCAAGGCGCCCGAGGATCTGCCGGCCCTGCTGCTTGAGCAGATCAGCCACTTCTTCGAGCGCTACAAGGACCTCGAGCCCGGCAAGTGGGTCAAGGTCAATGGCTGGAAGGGCTACGACGCCGCGGTGGCCGAGATCAACGACTCCGTCAAGCGCTTCGGCGGCTGACCGGCATGGTCAAGCTGACCCGCATCTATACCCGCACCGGGGATACCGGTCAGACGGGCCTCGGCGATGGCAGCCGCGTGGCCAAGACCGATCCCCGGGTCACGGCCTACGGCACCGTCGACGAGCTCAACGCCCTGCTCGGCATCTGCCGGCTGCACGCCGCCGGCGAGCTCGACCAGGCGCTGGCGCGCATTCAGAACGACCTCTTCGACGTCGGCGCCGATCTCTGCACGCCGGAGCAGGACGACCCGCCCTTCGAGCCACTGCGCGTGGCGGGAGGCCAGGTGGACTGGCTCGAGGCGGAGATCGATCGGGTCAATGCCGGCCTCGAGACCCTGCGCTCCTTCGTGCTGCCGGCGGGCAGTCCGGCAGCCGCGCATCTGCACCATGCCCGCACGGTGGCCCGGCGGGCGGAGCGGGATACCGCGGCGCTGGCGGCGACCACGCCCATCAACGAGGAAGTCCTGCGCTATCTCAACCGGCTGTCGGACTATCTGTTCGTGCTGGCCCGGGACGCCAATCGGGAGGCCGGCGGCGACGTGCTCTGGCAGCCCGGCGAAAACCGCTGAGCATGGCCTGGCATCAGGTGGCCTTCGAGCTGGCGGCAGACCGGGCCGGACTGGCCGAGGCCGCCCTCGAGGCCAGCGGGGCCGAGGCGGTGACCTGGGGCGAGGCGGCCGGCAGCACCGCCGTGCTGGAGCCGCCGCCGGGCGAGACCCGGCTCTGGGACCGGGTGCGGATCGAGGCGCTGTTCGCCGCCGATGCCGACCCCGCCGTCATCCGCGAGGCGGTGACCACCGCCCTCGGGGCCCTGCCGGCGGACTGGCAGGAATCGGAACTGGCGGATCAGCCCTGGGAGCGGGCCTGGCTGGACCACTTCCAGCCCCAGTCATTCGGCGCAGGGCTCTGGGTCGTCCCCTGGGGTATGACGCCGCCCGACCCGGAGGCGGTCAACATCCGCCTGGACCCCGGCCTTGCCTTTGGCACCGGCACCCATCCCAGTACCGCGCTCTGCCTTGAGGCGCTGGCCGCCGAGCCACCGGTGGGCGAGACGGTCATCGACTATGGCTGCGGCTCGGGCGTGCTGGCCGTGGCCGCTCTGCTGCTGGGCGCCGAGCGGGTGGTGGCGGTGGACAACGATCCCCAGGCTGGCACCGCCACCCGCGACAATGCCGAGCGCAACGGCGTGGCCGACCGGCTCGAGGTGCTTGAGCCGGGTGCGCCCCTGCCTGAGGCCGACCGGGTGCTGGCGAATATTCTGGCCGGCGTGCTGCAGTCACTCGCGCCGACGCTCATTGGCGCCCTGCGGACGGGCGGGCGTCTGACCCTGGCGGGGATCCTGGCCGAGCAGGCCGACGCCGTGCGCACCGCCTACCAGCCCGCCTGCCGATTCGCGTCAGCCGTGGCCCGGGATGGCTGGGTACGCCTCGATGGCGAGCGCCGGGCGCTTTAATGGCTCCGGCGTTGTGGTTATGATCCCCGGCTTTACTCCGAAGGACTGAACTCATGGCAGACGACTCCGCCCAGGACTGTTCAGGCGTCGGCCCCATCCGTGCCTGCGTGCACGAGACGGTGAGCGCCTACTTCGAGCAGCTTGACGGACACAGCTGTCATGATCTCCACCGCATGGTCATCGAGCAGGCCGAAGCGCCGCTGCTCGAAGTGGTCATGCGCGAATGCGCCGGCAACCAGACCCGGGCGGCGGAAGCGCTCGGCATCAACCGGGGAACGCTGCGCAAGAAACTGCGCCAGTACGGCCTCGAGGACTGAACAGCACGGAGTCATCTCATGGCGGCAGCGGCCCGCACCATGCCCGTCCGCCGGGCCCTGATCAGTGTTTCCGACAAGACCGGCGTGGCGCCCCTGGCCCGCGCCCTCGCCGACCACGGCGTTGAAATTCTCTCCACCGGTGGGACCGCCCGCCTGCTGCGCGATGCCGGCGTGCCGGTGATCGAGGTGGGCGAGTACACCGGTTTCCCCGAGATCATGGCCGGCCGGGTGAAGACGCTCCACCCGCGCATCCACGGTGGCCTGCTGGGCCGGCGCGGTGAGGACGAGGCGGTGATGGACGCGCAGGACATCCCGCCCATCGACCTGCTGGTGGTCAACCTCTATCCCTTCGAACAGACCGTGGCGCGTCCGGACTGCGATCTCGCCGATGCCATCGAGAACATCGACATCGGCGGCCCGGCGATGCTGCGGGCCGCCGCCAAGAACCACGCCGGTGTCGGGGTGGTGACCGATCCGGCCCAGTATGACCGGGTGCTCGCCGCGGTCGCCGCAACCGGCGGGCTCGATGACGGGCAGCGCTTCGAACTGGCCGTGGCGGCCTTTGATCATGTCGCCCGCTACGATGGCGCCATCAGCAACTATCTCTCGGCGCGCACCGTCGACGGCGGGTCCACCGGTTTCCCGGGACAGTTCAATGCCACCTGGGAGAAGGCCGCCGATCTGCGCTATGGCGAAAATCCGCATCAGGCGGCGGCGTTCTATCGCGATCCGCAGGCCGCCGCGGGCAGTTTCGCGCACTACGATCAACGCCAGGGCAAGGCGCTTTCCTACAACAACCTGGCGGACGCCGATGCCGCCTGGAGCTGCGCCGGGGCCTTCGATGCGCCGGCCTGCGTGATCGTCAAGCATGCCAACCCCTGCGGTGTTGCCGTGGCGGACGACCTGCAGGCGGCCTACGACGCCGCCTTCGCCACCGACCCCACCTCGGCCTTCGGCGGCATCATCGCCTTCAACCGGCCGCTCGACGAAGCCACCGCGCGCGCCGTCATCGAGCGGCAGTTCGTCGAGGTCATTCTGGCGCCGGCGGTGAGCGACGCGGCGCTCGCCGTCATCGGCCGCAAGGCCAACGTCCGGGTCCTGGAGATCGCCGACGGACCGGTGACCCCGGCGGGCTGGCGGCTCCAGCCCATCGGAGGCGGTCTGCTGGTCCAGGACCAGGATGCCGCGCTCACCGGCGATCAGGGCCTGCGCTGCGTGACACGCCAGGCGGTGGACGGGGCGCTGCAGTCGGACCTCGACTTCGTCTGGCGGGTCGCCAAGTTCGTCAAGTCCAATGCCATCGTCTACGGCCGCGATGGCCGGACCCTCGGCATCGGTGCCGGGCAGATGAGCCGCGTCGACAGCGCCCGCATCGGCGTGCGCAAGGCCGAGGATGCCGGTCTCTCGCTGCAGGGCGCGGTGCTGGCCTCGGATGCCTTCTTCCCCTTCCGCGACGGCATCGATCAGGCGGCGGCGGCCGGCGTTCGCGCCATCATCCAGCCGGGTGGCTCGATGCGCGATGACGAGGTGATCGCCGCCGCCGACGAACACGGCATCGCCATGCTGTTCACCGGCATGCGGCATTTCCGCCACTGATCGAGGAGCGAATGCAATGAACATTCTGGTAGTCGGCAACGGCGGCCGCGAACACGCGCTGGCCTGGCGTCTGGCCCGATCGCCGCGGGCGGAGAACATTTACGTGGCCCCGGGCAATGCCGGCACCGCCCATGAACCCGGCGTGCACAACGTCAACGTGGGCGCCGAAGACATCAACGGCCTCTGCGACGTGGCCCGTCAGCTTGAGGTGGCGATGACGGTGGTCGGGCCCGAGGCGCCGCTGGCCGCCGGCATCGTCGATGCCTTCGAGGCCGCCGGCCTGGCCTGCCTGGGTCCGCACCGCGCGGCGGCCGAGCTGGAGGCCTCCAAGGCCTTCGCCAAAGACTTCTTCGCCCGCCACGCCATCCCCAGCGCCGACTACCAGAGTTTTGACGACCTGGATGCCGCCCGCGCCTATATCCGTGAGCGCGGGGCGCCGCTGGTGATCAAGGCCGACGGCCTTGCCGCCGGCAAGGGCGTGACCATCGCCCATACCCTTGATGACGCCCTGATCGCGGCCGAGGAGATGCTCGGCGGTGCCTTCGGTGCCGCCAGCGAGCGCATCGTGGTGGAGGATTTCCTCACCGGCGAGGAGGCGAGCTTCATCGCCCTGGTGGACGGCGAGACCATCCTGCCGCTGGCCAGCTCCCAGGACCACAAGGCGCGGGATGCCGGTGACGAGGGGCCGAATACCGGCGGCATGGGGGCCTATTCACCGGCACCGGTGGTCACCGATGCCGTCCACGAGCGCATTCTCGAGGCCGTGATCCGGCCCACCGTGCGGGGGCTCGTGGCCGAGGGCCGGGGCTTCAGGGGCTTTCTGTACGCCGGCCTGATGATCGACGGCCATGGCGAGCCGCGGGTGCTCGAATTCAATGTGCGCCTGGGCGACCCCGAGACCCAGCCCATCCTCATGCGTCTGCAGTCCGACCCGGTGGACCTGTTCGAGGCCACCCTCGACGGCCGGCTCGCCGAGCAGACCGTCGACTGGGATCCTCGGTCCTGCCTGGGGGTGGTGCTGGCCGCGGGGGGTTATCCGGGGCAGTATGAGCGCGGTCATGTCATCCATGGACTGCCGGCGACCGAGTCATCCGACCGCAAGGTCTTCCATGCCGGCACGGTGCTGGACGACGAGGATCGCGTCCTCACCGCGGGCGGACGGGTGCTCTGCGCCTGTGCCCTGGGTGATGACATCATCGCCGCGCAGAAGGCGGCCTATGACCTCGCCGAAGGCATCAATTGGGAGGGGCGGTTCATGCGCCCGGACATCGGCTATCGGGCCGTGCGGGCCCTGCTCGGGGAGTAATGCCCATGCCACAGACCATGACGCCTGCCCTGTGGTGCGTGCTGATCGCCGCCTTCATCCCGTTCGTGTTCGCCGGCATGGCGAAATCCCAGGGTCGCTTCGACAACGCCCGGCCGCGGGCCTGGCTCGCCGGGCTGGAAGGCTGGCGGCAGCGGGCCCACTGGGCCCAGCTCAACACCTTCGAGGCGTTCCCGCCGTTCGCCGCCGGCGTGATCATCGCCGAGATGACGGCTGCCAGTCAGCCCTGGGTGAATGCGCTCGCGGTGGCCTTCGTCCTGCTGCGCCTGGGCTATGGCTTTGCCTATGTCGTCGACCGCCCGACGCTGCGCAGTCTTGTCTGGACCGGCGCCTTCGCCTGCACCGTGGGGCTATTCCTGGTCGCTGCCTTCACCAGCGCCTGAATCATCCCGGCGCGGGCCGTGGGGGCGGGTGGCCAGAAACACCACCCCGAAGGCCATGAGCCCCGTCGCTGCCAGTCGCGCATAGAGTGGCTCGACACTCACCCACATCCAGGTCCAGCTGAGGGCAATGACCACCAGGGCGGTGATCTTGGCCCGCGGCCGGATCGCCCGATGGTCGCGCCAGTCCCGCAGCAGCGGGCCGAACCGCCGATGGCTGTAGAGCCAGGCATGCAGGGCCGGCGAGCTGCGTGAGGCACACATCGCCGCGAGCAGCAGAAACGGCGTGGTGGGCAGCAACGGCAGCACGACCCCGACACTGCCAAGGCCGATGAAAAACAGCGCCAGCGCCAGCCAGGCACGGCGCACCAGGGTGGCGCGTAGCCCGCGGGACGGGGTCTCCGGTGATGTTGCCTTCGGCTTGCGATCCCGGTTCAACAGGTTTTTCTCCTGTCCTGATGATACGCCTGATCCAAGTCAACCAGTCCCGGCGCAATGCGGGCTATCGTCCCAGCATTCACTGATAACGGAGGTTGGCTGACATGGCCGACAACCTGCTGCTCGACCGGGAACTGCTGCGTCGCTACGACGTCACCGGCCCACGCTACACGTCCTATCCCACGGCCGCCCAGTTTACCGAGGCGTTCGATGCCCGGCGATATCGCCAGCGGGTGGCCTGGAGCAACGAAGACCCCATGCCACGGCCGCTGTCACTGTACGTGCATGTGCCGTTCTGCAGGACGGTCTGCTTCTACTGTGCCTGCAACAAGGTCATCACCGCCAATTACCGGCGTGCCGAGCGCTATCTTGAGCGCCTGATCCAGGAGCTCGACCTGCAGGCCGCGCTGTTCGACGACGATCGGCCCGTGGAGCAGCTCCATCTGGGCGGCGGCACGCCCACCTACTTTACCGATGAAGACCTGGCGAAGCTGATCAACGCCATCGCCGAGCGCTTCCCGCTGGCCGATCCCGAGACCCGCGAGTTCTCCATCGAGGTGGATCCGCGCACCGTGGACCGCGACCGGGTGCGCAGCCTGGCGGAGCTCGGTTTCAATCGTCTGAGTCTGGGGGTGCAGGATTTCGATGCCGATGTGCAGAAGGCCATCAACCGCATCCAGGGCATCCAGGACACCGCCGATGTGGCCGACGAAGCCCGTCGCCAGGGCTTTCGCTCCATCAATCTCGATCTGATGTACGGCCTGCCACGGCAGACCCCCGAGCGCCTGTCGCGCACGCTGGATGCGGTCATGGACATCCGGCCCGACCGCATCGCGCTCTACAACTACGCGCACATGCCGCAGATGTTCCGCATCCAGCGGCAGATCCCCGACGACAGCCTGCCGCCGGCGGAAAGCAAGCTCACCCTGCTCATCGAGGCCATGGAACGGCTCTCCGGCGATGGTTACCAGTACATCGGCATGGATCACTTCGCGCTGCCCGATGACGAGCTGGCCCAGGCCGCCAACGACGGCACGCTGCACCGCAATTTCCAGGGGTATGCGACACGCCCCGACCTCGACCTGATCGGCCTGGGTGCCTCATCCATCGGCCAGATCGGTGATGCCTACAGCCAGAACAAGCGCGATCCCGAGGGGCACGCCGAGGCGGTGGCCGCGGGCCGCCTGCCGGTCTGGCGTGGCGTGGAACTCTCCGCCGATGATCGCCTGCGCCGCGATGTCATCCAGGCGGTGATGTGCCAGGGCGGTGTCGACTTCGGCGCCGTCGAGGAGCGCCACGGCATTGTCTTCCGCCAGTACTTCGGCGAGGCCCTCGCCGAGCTCACGCCGCTGGTGGAAGACGGCCTGGTGGAGATTGGCCGCGAGTCGCTCCGCGTCACCGAGCACGGCCGCTTCTTCCTGCGCAACGTCGCCATGCCGTTCGATGCCTATCTGGCCGAGGCCCGCGCCGAGCGACGGTTCTCGCGGGTCATCTGACGGGGCATTGAGCCCCGCGGGTCCTCGGCCTGGTTCCCGGGCCGTGCCCCTATGCTGGTCCTAATGGCTCATGTTGCCATGGTCATCCTGGTGGCCGCTGCCGCCCATGGCGGTCGGCGGTAACACCTCGACCTCCACCGGCAATTCCCCGCCGTCCTCAAGCTCAAGGACGATCTCATAGGTTTCACCCTCGGCAAGGGCCTGCTCCAGCCCCATGAGCATGACGTGCCGCCCGCCGGGCTCAAACGTTACGCGGCCCTCCGCCGGGATCGAGACACGCGGCGTGTGCACCATGCGGCTGTTGCCGCCGTCCTCGATGGTCCGATGCAGCTCCGAGCGCGGCGCCCGCTCGGTGCTCACCCCCACCAGCGCATCACCCAGCCGGCCGTCGTTGACGAGCTCGAAGTAAACGGCCCCGGTCGGATGCCCGGGCGGCGTCGCCCGCGACCAGGCGTCATGCACCATGATCTCGGCACTCGCCGTTCCGATCCCGGCGATCAGCAGGCCGACGGCAACGAGGCGGGTGAGCGGTTCGCGGTAGCGGGGCATGGCGGTCTCCTCGGTTCGGTGGATACCTTCCATTATAGCCGAGGGACGTCTCAAGATCGTCGGCGGGGTGCTATGCCGTCTCCGCCCCTTTCCCCGGACTCACGCGAGACGCGAGGCTGGGAACGCGGTGGATATCACACGGACGGGCGTCTCAAGATCGTCCGGTGAAAGGGGCGGAGACGGCAAGCCCAGGATCTGGTGGTGTGTCATGGCTTGAGGCGTTTCACGCGGTGGATAATCCACCGAAACGCGCCCGAGGTCGCCCGGCACAATGAGACGGGAGCACCAAGCCATCAATCGGGCAGCGATCCTCGATTTATCGGCAATAACCACCAAATCCTGGGCTTATCGGCTCCCTACCTGTCCGCTGGGCGATCTTGAGACGCCCGTCTGTGTGTTATCCACCGCATGAAGCGCCCCGCGTCTCGCGTGAGCCCGGTGGACAGGTAGGGAGACGATAAAGCACCCCGCTAACTCAGTACCCGCGGCGCCTCGCCGTCCCGCAGTGTCATAACCGGCCATCCCCGCTCCCGGGCCGCGGCCTCCAGCGCCGGATCCGGGTCCACCGCCACCGGATGGTCGACATGGGCCAGCAGCGGCAGGTCGTTCTGCGAGTCGCTGTAGAAATGCATCGCCTCCATCATGCGGCCTTCGTCGTCGAGCCACTGCTGCAGCGCGGTGATCTTGCCTTCGCGGAAGGTCGGGACGCCGCGGTGGCGGCCGGTGAAGGCGCCGTTGCTGAACTCGGGCTCGGTGGCGAGCAGGACAGGGATGTTGAACAGCTCCGCGATCGGTTCGGTAATGAAGCGATTGGTGGCGGTAATGATCATCAGCCCGTGGCCACGGTCGCGGTGATCATCCACCAGCGCCCGGGCGGCCGGCAGGATGCGCGGGCGGATATGGGCGTCGATGAACTCCCGCCGCCACTCGCAGAGTGTGTCGTAGGGTGTGTCGGCCAGGGGCTTGAGGGCAAACCGCAGGAAGGTGTCGATGTCCAGCCGCCCGGCCTCATAGTCGCGCATGAAACGCTGATTATCTTCCTCGAACCGGGTGCGGGAGACGGCGCCTTTTTCCATCAGATGCTGTCCCCAGAGGTAGTCACTGTCTCCACCCAGCAGGGTGTTGTCGAGGTCGAAAATGGCGAGCTGCACGGTGTCTCCCGGGTGTCTTGATTGCCGGATGATTCTCCTATGTGGAAGAATGACACACAATAAATGATTGATTTTGGTGGACTAGGTGATTGATTCGAAAGGGTTCCGTCCCAACGTCGGGATCATCCTGGCAAACGATGCCGGCCAGCTGCTGTGGGCGCGCCGCATCGGTCAGGACGCCTGGCAGTTCCCCCAGGGCGGGATTCAGCGTAACGAGAGCCCGGAGGCGGCGCTCTACCGCGAGCTCAACGAGGAGGTGGGGCTACGACCCTCGGACGTGGCGGTGCTGGGCGCCACCCGCGGCTGGCTGCGCTACCGGCTGCCTTCGCATCTGATCCGGCGCCGCCAGCGGCCCACCTGCATTGGCCAGAAACAGGTCTGGTTCCTTTTGCGGCTGCTGGCCCACGAGGACCGGGTGCGGCTCGATGCCACGGGACAGCCGGAGTTCGATGCCTGGAACTGGGTGCATTACTGGCACCCCCTCGAGGAGGTCGTCTCCTTCAAGCGCGACGTCTATCTGCGGGCGCTCGAGCAGCTGGCGCCATTGCTCTTCCCCGAGGGCGCCCCGATGCGGCCGGCCAACCCGGGGCCGGGCCGGCCACCGGTCATCCGCCAGCCCGGGCAAGGGGGGTAGGCGCCATGCTGGAAACGCTCCATCGCATTGTCCAGACCGTCAATGCGGCGAGCGATTTCCGTGAGGCCCTGGAGATCATCGTCGATCGGGTGGCCGATGCCACCGGCGCCGATGTCTGCTCGGTCTATCTGCTCGAGGCCGATGCCCATCATCTTCGTCTGATGGCTACGCACGGGCTCAATCCGGCCGCGGTGGGCCACGTTCGGCTGCCGATCACCGAGGGGCTGGTCGGGCTGGTGGCCGAGCGCGAGGAGTCGATCAACCTCGAGAATGCCGACCGCCATCCCCGCTTCCGGTATTTCCCGGAGACCGGTGAGGAACATTTCCACTCGTTCCTGGGCGTGCCCATCATTCACTACCAGTCGCGCCTGGGTGTGCTGGTGGTCCAGCGCCAGGCCAGGGATCGTTTCAACGATGCCGAGGTGGCCTTCCTGGTCACCATGGCCGCGCAGCTCGCCGGGGTCATGGCCCATGCCCGGGTGCGGGGCGAGCTGGCGCATATGGATGGCGAACCCCGTGACGAGGCTCTGGCACTGACCGGGATCGGCGGCTCAAGCGGCGTTGGCATCGGCCAGGGCTATGTCATTGCCGCGGGTGCCAGTCTGGATGCCATCCCCGATCGCCGTGTCGATGATATCGACGCCGAGATCGGCGAGTTCAGTGATGCCCTGGAAGCCGTTCGCACCGATCTGCGCGAGCTGGCCGGTCGTATGGAAGGTCAGCTGCCCGAGGCCGAGCAGCGGCTGTTCGACGTCTATCTGCAGATGCTCGATGGCGACAGCCTCGTCGAGCGTGTCCATGCGCATATCCGTGAGGGTCACTGGGCGCCCTTCGCGCTGAGAATGACCATTACCGAGCATGCCCGCCGCTTCGAGGCCATGGAGGATGCCTACCTGCGCGAGCGCGGCAGTGACCTGCGCGACCTTGGCCGACGCCTGCTGACCCGGCTGCTGGCGCTGGAGGAGCGGGGTCGTCCATTGCCGGCGCAGACCATTCTGGTGGGCGAAGAGGTGAGTGCCTCGCAGCTCGTGGAAATCCCGCCGGAACAGCTCGCCGGCGTGGTCAGTGCCGGTGGCTCGGCCAACTCGCATATCGCCATCCTGGCCCGGGCGCTGGGCGTGCCCGCCGTCATGGGTGTGCGCGAGCTGCCGGTGCACAGCCTCCACGGCCGGGCGCTGATCATCGATGGCTACCGCGGCCGGGTCGAGGTGGATCCGGCGCCGGGCCTGCGCGATGAATATGAACGCCTGGCCCGGGAAGAGGCCGAACTCACCGCGGAGCTCGCGGAAATCGCCGGCGAGCCCGCCGAGACCCCCGACGGCGCCGTCATTAATCTGTACGTGAATACCGGGCTCGCCGCGGAGATCGAGCGCGCGCTGGAAATCGGCTGCGCGGGCGTCGGGCTGCACCGCACCGAGTTCCCATTCATGATCAGCGACCGCTTCCCGGGCGAGGAGGAGCAGGCGCGACTCTACCGCGAGGTGCTGGAGGCCTTCGCGCCCCTGCCGGTCACCCTGCGCACATTGGATGTCGGCGGCGACAAGCCGCTGCCCTATTTCCCGACCCGCGACGAAAACCCGTTCCTCGGCTGGCGTGGTCTGCGCATGACGCTGGATCACCCCGAGATCTTTCTTACCCAGTTGCGGGCCATGCTGCGGGCCTCGGTGGGGCTCGACAATCTGCGGCTGATGTTTCCCATGGTGACCCGCGTCGAGGAGGCCGAGCAGGCGGCGGCGCTGGTACAGCGCGCCCGCGAGGAGCTGGCCGAGGAGGGCGTGGAGACGCGGGCGCCGCTGGTGGGCGCCATGGTCGAGGTGCCCGCGGCGGTCTACCAGGCGGAGAGTCTGGCCCGCCGGCTCGACTTTCTGTCCATCGGCAGCAATGACCTCGCCCAGTATCTACTGGCCGTGGACCGCAACAACAGCCGCGTGGCCTCGCTCTACGACGAGCTTCATCCGGCGGTTCTTCGGGCCGTGGCCGATGTCGCCGAGATGGCGCAGCGCCTGGGCAAGCCGGTGTCGGTCTGCGGCAGCATGGCGGGCGAACCGGCCATTGCACCGCTTCTGCTGGCCATGGGGATGGAGGGCCTGTCGATGAGCAGCGGCCGCCTGCTCAGGGTGAAATGGGTGCTGCGCACCATCTCGATGGCGGAGTCCCGGGATCTGCTTGCCGAGTGCCTGGCCTGCGAGACACCGGGTGCGGTCCGGCGGCTGATCAATGCCGCGATGGACCGCCACGGCCTCGGCGGGCTGATTCGAGCGGGTCGGTACTAAGGCGCGGCGTGACGCCGCCTCAGCTCGGGCGCCGCACCCGGACGATGACGTCCACGCCCTCGATGGTCTTGCCCGGTGGCGGGGTCGGCAGGCCATCCACGGCCACGCTGTCGTGGGGAATGTCCTCCATCTCGCCGGTTTCCTCATCGAGGAAGTGGTGATGCGGGTCGACCTTGGTGTCGAAATAGATCCGTCGCGCATCGGCGAGGATCTCGCGCAGCAGCCCGGCTTCGGTGAACTGGTGCAGCGTGTTGTAGACCGTGGTCTGCGACAGGCGCATGCCGGCCTCGATGGCCTCGGCGTAGAGCTCCTCTGCAGTCAGATGGCGCTCGCCCTGCCCGAAGATCAGCCCGGCAAGCCCCATGCGCTGCTTGGTCGCGCGCAGACCGGCGTTCTGCAGCAGATCACGAATGTAGGCGTCGTGCCGACGCGAAACGGGAGCCGAACTCATTTCGCTGACCTATTCTGGACACTATTAGTACGAATTAGACTATCACGAAAGGCCATGGCTGCCACAATCCCGTCATGTGAGGCCGGATTCAGGCCCACGGCTTGAGCTCCACCAGCAGGACCACCGCGATCAGCACCAGGACCGGCATCTCGTTGAACCAGCGGTACCAGACGTGGCTGTGGGTGTTGCGGTCTTGGGCAAACGCCCGCAGTAACCGGCCGCAGTAGAGGTGGTAGACCACCAGACCCGCCACCAGCAGGATCTTCACATGCAACCAGCCCTGGGAGAGCCAGAACGGCTGCAGTACGAGCAGCGTAATGCCCAGGCCCACGGCCACGACCGCGCTGGGGTTCATGATGCCGCGGTAGAGCTTGCGCTCCATGACCTTGAATCGCTCGCGACTGGGTTCGTCCTCCGCCATGGCGTGATAGACGAATAGCCTGGGCAGATAGAACAGCGCCGCGAACCAGGTGACCACACTGATGATATGGAAGGACTTGACCCAGAGCGCGGTCATGCCGACTGATCCTCCGGCAGCATGGACTGAATGTCCTCACGCACCGCCGGGAAATCGAGGTGGCCGATCCGCTGCCAGACCACCCCGCCGTCCGGATCGATGAGCACCGTGGTGGGGGTGAGGCGGACCTCGTTGAAGGCCGTGGCGATCTCGCCGCCCTCATCAAGCGCAATCTCGTAGGGCAGTTGCTTGCGTTCGACCAGAGCCGCAACCCGCTCCGGTGGGTCATAGGCCATGGCAACGCCGACGATATTCAGCCCTTCATCGGCCATGTCTTCGTGCAGCGCGATGAACTCCGGCATTTCGTCGATGCAGGTCGGGCAGGTGGTCGCCCAGAACACCAGCATGACCGGCTCGCCGCGATAGCGGGCCAGTTCTTCCTGTCCGCCGTCGAGCATCTTCAGATCGACATTCGGGGCCGGCTCACGGGCCGGCGGCGCGAGCCAGACATAGCCCACGAGGCCGACGATCACCAGAGCAATCAGCCCGGCCAACCATTCCTTGCGCATGGCAGAATGCCTCCTCGTACCAATGCCCATATTGTACCAACTGCCGCCGCCCGCCGTTCAGCTCAGATAGGCCGACTGGATCGCCTCGCGGCTGACCACGCCGGCGCAACGCTCCGGCCCGGTTGCCTCCGTGCGGATAACGAGCAGGATGTCTCCGTCACTGGCCCGGAGCCGCTCGATGGCCTCGCGCAGACTGGCGCGTTCATCGATGGGCGTGAGTCGGGCGGCCCCTGCCATCGCGGGCCGACCGGCGGCGCGATTGGCAAGCACCGCTTCCGAGCCACACACGAGGCTGGGCAGGTCGTCATCCCCATCCAGTATCCAGCGCGGCGGGTCGTCCAGGAGGGCATCCAGCTCGGCGTCATCGGACCGTGCCGGCAGCCGGCGGAAGTCCTGGTCCACCAGCTGTAGAATGCCCAGCCGGCTGGCCGCCTGGAGCATGGGATTGCGGCGCGGGTCCAGGCCGCGTTCGCCCATCGCCAGATGATAGACGGAGTCGGTACGAAACAGTTCCCGGGCGCTCAGCGTGCCGGCGGCGATGGCGAGCATCCCCGGCATGATGATGCCGGGATTGCCGGTGAGCTCCAGCATCGCCGTCAGGGCGGCGAGGGGTGCGCGCAGGGTGGCGCCCATCATCGCGCCCATGCCCAGCAGGGCGTACAGGGCCGGCCCGCCGAAGGCCGGGCTGATCAGCGATTCAGCCAGCATGCCCACGGCGCCGCCGGCGGTGGCCCCCATGATCAGCGTTGGCCCCACCAATCCACCCGGCACGCCAAGCCCCAGCACCGCCGCGGTGCCAACCAACTTCGCGGCGACAATCGCGAGGAGCAGTCCGGCGCCAATCTCGCCGGCCAGTGCAGCGGCCACGGTGTCGTAGCCAATGCCCATGATCTGCGGCACGAAAAGCGCCAGTACGCCGACAACGAGACCGCCCAGCATGGTGCGCAACACCGGTGGCCAGCCATGGAGCAGGCCGGAGGTGAAATGCAGACTGCGGATAAAGGCGGCGGCGAGTCCACCCAGTAGCAGCCCGAGCAGGATCACCAGGGGCAGTTCATGGATACCCTGAATGGTCAGCGCGGGGATGGAGAAGGCGATGTCGCTGCCGAACACCAGGTGCGCCATGGCGGTGGCGGTGACCGCCGCGATCATCACCGGCAGGAAGCCGGCGATGGTGTACTCCATCACTACCACCTCCATGGCGAAGGCGACCCCCGCCAGCGGCGTATTGAACGACGCGCCGATGGCCGCGGCGGTTCCACAGGCGACCAGCGTGCGTAGACTGTTGTGCGGCAGCCCCAGCCACTGGCCGAGCTGACTGCCCGCGGTGGCGCCCATGTGCACACTTGGCCCCTCACGGCCGACGGACTGCCCGCTGGCGATCGCCAGGCTGCCGGTGATGAACTGGTGGATGGCATTGCGCAGCGGCAGCATGGCCTCGTGGTAGGCCGTGCGCTCAATCACGAACCCAATGCCGGTGCGCGGGTCGCGACGCGCGAAATGCTGCATGTAAAGGCCGATGATGCCCGCGCCCGCCACCGCCAGGACGACGCGCTGCCAGCCGGGCAGGCCTTCGAAATCCTCCAGGCCGCCTGGCAGCAGGGCGAGCTGGCCGGATTCGTAGAGCAGACGGAAGGCAATGACCACGGCGCCGGCCACCAGCCCGGTGAGCATGCCGAGCACCGCCATCACCACCGGGGCGCGGCCGGTGGACAGCCGC
This sequence comes from Spiribacter sp. 1M189, assembly GCF_040838345.1. Lineage (NCBI taxonomy): Bacteria > Pseudomonadati > Pseudomonadota > Gammaproteobacteria > Chromatiales > Ectothiorhodospiraceae > Spiribacter > Spiribacter insolitus. The sequence continues at coordinate 1,894,251 of NZ_JBAKFF010000001.1, forward strand.
AGCTTCTCGGTCTCGATCAGCCGGCGCCAGCGGGGCGTGCCTCGCTCGCCGTCAGTGACCCGTTGCTTGCTCATTGTCTGGCATCATACCGGGTCTGTTGATCCAGCTCAGAGGAGCGCAATGATGATTACCGCCGGGATTGTGGGCGGCACCGGCTATACCGGCGTCGAACTGCTCAGGCTGCTGGCCGGCCATCCGCAGGTCACGCTCGAGGTGATTACCTCGCGTGCCCAGGCCGGGCAGCCGGTCAGCGCCATCTACCCGAACCTCCGTGGTCATCTGGATCTCGCTTTCAGCGAGCCCGACCCCGCGGCGCTGGGCGCCTGTGATGTCGTCTTCTTCGCCACGCCCAACGGCACGGCCATGGAAATGGCCCCGGAGCTGATCGAGCGCGGGGCCCGGGTCATCGACCTGGGGGCGGATTTTCGCATCCGCGATCTCGAGGTCTGGTCGCAGTGGTACGGCATGACGCATCAGTGCCCCGACCTGGCCGCGGAGGCCGTTTACGGCCTGCCCGAGCGGTATCGTGAAGCGATCCGGGGGGCTCGCCTGGTGGCCAATCCCGGTTGCTACCCCACGGCCGTGCAGCTCGGCCTGATCCCCTTGCTCGAGGCGGGCGCCGTGGATACGGCCAATATCGTCGCCGATGCCAAGTCCGGCGCCAGTGGTGCGGGGCGCCAGCCTCGCCAGCACACGCTGCTCTGCGAGGCCGGTGAAAACTTCCACGCCTACGGCGCCAGCGGGCACCGGCACCTGCCGGAGATCCGCCAGGGGCTGGTCGAGGCGGCCGGGGGCGAGGTGGGGCTGACCTTCGTTCCCCACCTGGTACCCATGGTGCGCGGCATCCATGCCACGCTCTATGCCCGGTTGCACGATCCGGCCGCTGACCTGCAGGCGCTCTATGAGGAGCGCTTCGCCGACGAGCCCTTCGTCGATGTCCTGCCGCCGGGCAGTCATCCGGAGACGCGGACGGTCCGCGGCAGCAATATGGTGCGTATTGCCGTGCACCGACCGGAGGGCGGCGACATGGCACTGGTGCTGGCGGTGGAGGACAACCTGGTGAAGGGGGCCGCGGGCCAGGCGGTGCAGAACATGAACCTCATGTTCGATCTGCCCGAGGCGATGGGACTGCAGGGCATACCGGTTCTGCCTTAAGGGTGATTGACGGTCCGTCGGCCGGGCAGGAGAATGATTCGCAACAAGGCTCGATGGCCGGAGGTAAGGACAATGAGCGAAGTGGCCGAGCAGGAAGACCTGCTGATTTTCACCGACAGCGCCGCCACCAAGGTTCGTCAGTTGCTCGAAGAGGAGCAGAACCAGGCGCTCAAGCTGCGTGTCTATATCACCGGCGGGGGCTGCTCCGGCTTTCAGTACGGGTTCATGTTCGATGAGAACGAGGAGCCCGGCGACGCCGTGGTCGAGAATGCCGGCGTCACCCTGCTGGTGGATCCCATGAGCAGCGCCTATCTGGAGGGTGCCGAGATCGACTACGTCGAGGGTATCGAGGGGGCGCAGTTCGTGATCCGCAACCCCAATGCCAGCACCACCTGCGGCTGCGGGTCGTCCTTCGGCGTCTGAGGCGGCTCAGCCGGGGTAGATGCCCCCCAGCGTGACCGGGCGCGAGGCGCCGGTCACCAAGCCGGTATCGACCGCCTCGCCCAGCAGGGCGGCGCGGCCGAGCCAGGCAAAACCCACCGGTTCGACGGCGGTGGCGGGGAAGCCTGCCGAGTCGCTCTGGCACACGGCAAGGCCGGGGAGTTCGTCGGCAAGCCGCCGGCAGAGGTCGTTATTCAGTGCGCCACCTCCGGTGAGCACCAGATCCGCCGGGTCGCCGCCCCAGGTCTGAATGGCCTCCGCGATGCTGCAGGCCGTGAGGGCTGACAGCGTCGCCTGCACATCGGCGGCCGGCCGATCGCCCTCCAGCGCGTCATCCAGCCAGTCCATATTGAATTGTTCCACGCCGGTGCTCTTGGGCGGTGGCCGTCGGAAATACGGATTGGCCAGTAAAGCGGCCAGGAGATCGCCGTCCACCCGGCCGGAGGCCGCCCACTGGCCCGCGGTGTCGAAGGGCTCACCGCGATGCCGGCGGATCCAGCCATCCAGCAGAGTATTTCCCGGCCCGGTATCAAAGCCGCGCAGGATCTCTCCGCCGGGCCCCAGCACCGTGACATTGCTGATGCCGCCGATGTTGACCACGCAGCGGGCATGGTCGGCGGCGAACATCGCCGAGTGGAACAGTGGGGCGAGCGGTGCACCCTCACCCCCGGCCGCGAGGTCGCGCTGGCGAAAATCCGCCACCACGGTGATTCCCGTGGCCTGGGCCAATCGGCTGGGATCGCCGATCTGGCAGGTCACCGGCGGCTCGGCCTGCGGGGCATGCCAGATGGTCTGGCCATGCAGGGCGATGGCATCAACCCCGCCGGCCTCGGCCCCCGTTTGCGACAGCAGCGCCTCCACCGCCGCGGCATAGACGCCCGCCAGTTCCGCATCCACCGCCAGGACGGCCTGCAATGGGGTCTCGCCGGTGAGTGCCCGAAGCCGTTGGGCCAGCGATGCCGAGTACGGGTGTTGATGAAGACCGGCAAGGCTGGGTCGACCGCCGGCGTCGAAATCGACCAGCGCCGCATCCACCCCGTCCAGACTGGTGCCGGACATCAGGCCAATCAGCCGCATGGGCCGACGGCCTACTCGCCTGCCCGGGCGACCCGCGTGCGGGTCAGGCTGTCCAGCTGGGCGATCAGGCCTTCAGTGCTTTGGTCGAAATCCGCGCGATAGCGCTCGGCGATGGGCTCCGCCTCGGGCAGATCGACGGTCCGCGGATTGCGGTGCACGCCATCGACGCGGAATTCATAGTGCAGATGCGGGCCCGTGGACAGGCCCGTGCTGCCCACATAGCCGATGATCTCACCCTGTTTGACCCGGTCGCCCACCGAGTGGCCACGGGCAAAGCCGCGCATGTGGGCATAAAGTGTGGTGTAACGGGTGCCATGCTTGAGCACGACGGTGTTGCCGTAGCCACCCTTGCGGCCGCGCTCGATGATCTTGCCGTCACCCGCGGCCTTGATCGGTGTCCCCGGTGGTGCCGCGTAATCGGTGCCACGATGCGGGCGCTTGGTGCCATAGACCGGATGCACGCGGTTGGGGTTGAACTCCGAGCTCACGCGCGTGAAATCGGTGGGCGTTCGCAGGAAGGCCTTGCGCATGCTGCGGCCATCGGGCGTGTAGTAGTTGCTCTCGCCCTCGGCGGTCTCGTAGCGCAGGGCCCGGAAACGCTCGCCGCGGTTGACAAACTCGGCGGCAAGGATATTGCCGTTGCGCACCTTGCGGCCGTCGCGATACAGCTCCTCGTAAACCACCACGAAGTTATCGTTGCGCCGCAGGTCGAGGGCAAAGTCGATATCCCAGCCGAAGATGCCCGCGAGCTCCATAATCAGGCGATCGTCGAGACCGGCCTCGAGGCCCGCATTATAAAGTGAGCTCTCGATCCGCCCCTCGGCCTCCGCCACCCGGCGCTCGAGGGTGATGGTCTCGATCCGGGTGGACAGTCCGCCATCGCCGCCCCGCTCAAGATGCAGCGTGCGGGTCTCGTCCATGGCATAGCGCAGACCCAATAGTTCGCCATCGGGGGTGACCTGCAGATAGATCTCGTCACCGGGGAAGATGCGCGTGAGCTGATTCGCCGGTTGATCGGCGTTGACCACCTCGTGGACGTCGCGTGGCGTCAGGCCGGCACGCTTGAAGACGGCGGCCAGGTTATCCCCGCTCCGCACAGTCTCCACTTTCCACTCGGCCGCCGGCTCGGTTGCCGGTTGCGCCGGGCCCGTTGCCACGGGGCCGTCATCCGTCGCCGCCTGTGGCGATGGCGCCGGTTCCGGCTGAGGAACCTGGCGCGGTGCCAGCGTCGGCGCCTCGTCAGCCCCGAGCGCCGCCTGGCGCAGGGCATCGGCATCCAGCCCGGCGGATATGGCCACGTCGCCGAGGGTCGCATCGCTTGTCGGGACCCCGGGCGCCGCCGGCAGTGCCAGCTGCCGCGCCCCGCTGGTCCTGGTGCTGTCCAGGGTCGCGTCGGAGTTCGGCCAGAGCAGGGCCCCGGCGATCAGCCCGACACCCGCCAGCAGCAACGCGTTGCGTCCCGCTTTACCGCCCGGAAAAAACCGGCGTGCACGCGATGTTGCATTCATCTTTTGAACCCGTCTGATCATGCGATCGAACCATAGCCTCGCCCGCTGGGCGGGTCAATCTGCAACCGCGGCATGCCGGCGCTCCGTCCGGGATTGCGTTAAACTCCCGTGGTCGGAACGTTTAATGGACAAGGGGCAGGAGACGGGCATGAGCAGTGTGGACTCCGCACTGGCGGCGCTATGGCGCGGGGCCGATGAGATCATCCGTGAGGACGAGCTGCGCGAACGACTCGCCGGCGGACGACCATTGCGGGTCAAGGCGGGCTTCGACCCGACAGCGCCGGATCTGCACCTGGGGCACACGGTGCTCATCAACAAGCTCCGCCAGTTCCAGGAGCTCGGCCATCAGGTGGTGTTCCTGATCGGGGACTTCACCGGCATGATCGGCGACCCCAGCGGTCGCAGCGCGACGCGAAAACCGCTGACGCCGGATGACGTGGCCCGCAACGCCGAGACCTATCGCGAGCAGATCTTCCGCATTCTCGACCCCGACCGCACCGAGATTGCGTTCAACTCGAGCTGGATGGGGCGGATGACCGCCACCGACATGATCCAGCTCGCCTCCCATTACACGGTGGCGCGCATGCTCGAGCGAGATGACTTCCACAAGCGCTATCAGGGCAACCAGTCCATCGCCATCCACGAGTTCCTCTACCCGTTGGTGCAGGGGTACGACTCGGTGGCGCTCAAGGCCGATGTGGAACTGGGCGGTACCGACCAGAAGTTCAACCTGCTGGTGGGCCGCGAGCTGCAGCGCGAATACGGCCAGCCGCCCCAGGTACTGATCACCACGCCGGTACTCGAAGGCCTGGACGGCGTGCAGAAGATGTCGAAGTCGCTCGGCAACTATGTGGGTATCCGCGAGCCGGCCGCCGAGATGTACGGCAAGCTCATGTCCATCTCCGATGAACTCATGTGGCGTTACTTCGAGTTGCTCAGCTTCCGGCCCCTCGATGAGGTGGCGGCGCTGCGCCGTCAGGTGGACGAGGGGCTCAACCCCCGGGATGCCAAGTTCCAGCTCGCCGACGAGCTGGTCACGCGTTTTCACGACGCGGCGGCGGCGCGGCAGGCGCACGAAGAGTTCGTGGCGCGTTTCCGTCAAGGCGCGATGCCCAGCGAGATGCCCGAGCATGCCCTCGATGCCGATGACACCGGCCTCGCCCTGGTCCCCGTATTAAAGGAGATCGGGCTGGTCCCGAGCACCTCTGAGGCCCTGCGCATGCTCAAGCAGCGGGCGGTGCGGATTGATGGTGAGCGCGTCGAATCGCGGGATGCCGTGCTCGCTGCCGGGGCCGAGTACGTATTGCAGGTGGGCAAGCGACGGTTCGCCCGGGTCACCGTGCGAAAAAAACCATGACAGATTGTTGACAGTCCGGCGGGAAGGTGTAGACTTCTCCTTCTCGCTTCGGCGGGGTCAGCAAAACGCTCCAAACGCGATGTTGACGGGCCAGCGCAGACGACTATAAGGCGCGGCCCACGGTGGGTACGCCTACCGATTTAGGCCCCGGAAAATCGGGGCTTGACCCAAGGCGGCGCAGCGGTAGAATGCGCAGCCCTGCCGGCCAACAC